>JAGBFR010000007.1 GCA_017936375.1 Clostridia bacterium | reverse complement strand
CCGACGGCGTCGATCTCGTCGATAAAGACGATGCACGGCGCATGCTTCTTCGCCTGGTCAAACAGGTCGCGCACGCGGCTTGCGCCCACGCCGACAAACATTTCCACAAAATCCGAACCGGAGATGGACATGAACGGCACGCCCGCCTCACCGGCGACAGCCTTGGCCAGCAGGGTCTTGCCCGTGCCGGGCGGGCCGACGAGCAGCACGCCCTTGGGGATGCGCGCGCCCACGGCGGTGAACCTGCGCGGATTCTTCAGGAACTCAACGAGCTCCTGCATCTCTTCCTTCTCTTCCACAGCGCCGGCCACGTCGGCAAAGGTGATCTTATTGCCGTCGGGCTCAAAGACGCGCGCGGTGGAATGGCCAAAGTTCATCATCTTTCCGCCGCCGCCCGACTGCTGGCGCATCATGAACATCCAGAAGAACATGAAGACCAGCATCATGAGCATATACGGCAGGAAATCGATGATCCACGGCACCTCCTTCGGCGCCAGATAGATCAATTCAAAACCAAGATCGATCTCCGTGATCTCCTCCGCGGCAACGCCCGCGCGGCGCGCAGACAGGCGGCGGCAGGTATCCACGAAGGTATCCCTGCTGATAATCGCGGAGTAATCATACGCGCTGTCGGAGAACAGCTCCGCCGGGATTTTGCTTGTGCCCAGACGGATATAAGCGACGTCCTCCTGCAGCGCAACGCGGTCCACCTCGCCGCGCTCGATATAGCCAAGCATTTCGCTGTACTCGATCTGCGGGCCCCTGTTGCTCACGCTGCTGTCGAAGAACAGCTGCGTGACCAGCATCAGCGCCAGAATCACGATCAGGTACATCGGAAAGCCCTTATATGACTTCTTCAATGGAAACCTCCAACCCTCCGCCGATTACGGCGAAGCAAAATGATAGCGATTATTTCTCGTAGACCTCAGGCTTGAGGATGCCGATGTCCGGCAGATTGCGGTAGAGCTCGTCATAGTCAAGGCCGTAGCCGACGACGAACGCATCCGGAATCGTGAAGCCGTAGTAGTCGGCCTTCAGCGGCACACGGCGGCGCTCCGGCTTATCCAGCAGGGTGACGATGTGCAGCGAGGCTGCGCCGCGGCTGAGCAGATTCTCCTTGAGGAAGGAGAGGGTCATGCCGGAGTCGACGATATCCTCCACGACGAGCACATGCCTGCCGTTGATCGGCTTGTCCAGGTCCTTGAGGATGCGCACAACGCCGGAAGACTTCGTCGCGCTGCCATAGCTGGAGATCGCCATGAAATCCAGCGACATCGGCAGATCAATCTCACGGATCAGATCCACAAAGAACACCACGGCGCCCTTGAGGATGCAGATGACCGTCAGATCCTTGCCCGCGAAATCCTTCGTGATCTGCGCGCCCATCTCGCGCACACGCTTGGCAATCTGCTCCTTGGTCAGCAGCATCTCGTCTTCAATATCCTTGTACATATTTCTCTTTTCGATCATTTCGCTCATTGCACTTTCCTCCATATCAGTCCTAAAGCCTTTATCCTGTTGCGTATATCAGCGCGTCCCCGCGCCCCGCTCCGCCTCTGCAGCGGGCAGAAACCCGTGGAACGTGATCATCATTTGTTCCTCGCCATCCTTCGCCCGGCATGCCTCGGCGCATCTGACGCCGACCGCCCAGAGGATCTCCTCTCCCCTGCGGATGACGGGCAGACTGCCCCGCAGCCCACGCTCTATGCCTTCGTCGATCATCAGCCGCCCAAGGCGCTTTGGCGTATGCATGCCAAAGGGAGTCAGCATATCGCCCTCCCGCCGCGCCGTCACCAGCGCGCCGGCCAGCACATGCGCCGGTATGGTCTGCATGCGTACGCCGTCGCCCCGCTCGCCGGGCAGCGCTGCACGCACGGAAAACCGGCCAAACGGCGTGTCTGTATCTCCCAAAGGCGCAAGCGGCGTATCACAGGGCCGCTCCTCCCGGGTCAGGCAGAGATACCGCGCGCCCAGACGCGCCAGCGCAGGACCCTCGAGGGAGACCGCCTCCCCGCCGCCGCGCAGCAGCCGCATCACAGCGTCGACAGCGCGTACGCTCCTTGCAATGCCCGCGCGCTCCAGCGCCATGGCGATCACCCGCCCAAGCAGCGCGTCGTGCAGCGGCTCAATCTCCGCGCGCTCCAGCGCCGTACCGCAGGCCAACGGCTGGATATGAAGCTGAAGGGCGGCAATCTGGCTGCTGAAATAGTCCTCGTCCCGCTGCGCAGCCAGCGCCAACCGCGCCAGCGCGCCGGACGCCCCGGGGCAGGCCCGCTCCAGCGCAGGCATCGCCTCCATGCGGACAACATTCCTCACATAGACGGGATCGGCATTGCTTGCATCCTCGCGCCAGGAAATGCCGCGCTTGACAAGCATCTGCACAAGCATTTCGCGCGTCTCGCCCAGCAGCGGGCGGATCAGCCTGCCCGACCGGGCGCGCATGCCGCACAGACCGCGCACATCGCAGCCCCTCGCCGCATGCAGAAGCACTGTCTCCGCCTGATCCTGCCGGTGATGCGCCAGCGCGATGTGCACAGCGCCGATCCGCTCCGCAGTCTCCTCAAGGAAGGCATAGCGCAGCCTGCGCGCCGCATCCTCCAGCCCGGTATGCAACTGCGCAGCAAGCGCGGGTGCATCCACCTGGGCGGCATAAAACGGCACGCCCCGCTCCTCGCACAGGCGGCGCACAAAATCCATATCCGCCAGAGAATCCTCCCCGCGGATGCCGTGCTCCACATGCGCGCAGGACACGGCGAGCCCCATCGGCTCCCTTGCCGCACAGAGGAACTCGAGCAGCGCCACAGAGTCCGCGCCGCCGCTCACCGCCGCGAGCACATGATCGCCGCAGGCAACGCCGCAGTCCTTTGCAAGGCGCAGGCAAAAATCATCAACCGTCATGTCGCATACTCCTGTCCATACAGCATCTATTGTACCCTCTCCGGCGGCAAATAGCAAGTATCCAAACGCAAAAAGGCTCCCCCGAAGAGGGGAGCCGGTCATTCCATCATCCTTGGCCGGACACGCGCGCAGAGGACGGACATATCATCCCTCGCAGGACCGCCGTCAAGGGCCGCTGCAATCAGCTTCTCTCCGACGGCGCGCGGATGCAGCCAGCACAGCCGCGACAGCGCAGCGCAGAGCGCCTCTTCCCCGCCGGGATACGCCTCGTAGACGCCGTCGGTCATCATCACCACGACGTCGCCCTCGCGCAGCGTCATGCGCAGGGACTGCGCCTCCACATCCTCCAGCACGCCGACGGGCAGGCTCTCCGCCCCGATGGTCCTCACCTCGCCCTCGCGCACAAGAAACGACGCGCACGCGCCCAGCTTCTCAAACGCCGCTTCGCCGCTGTGCAGGTCGCACAGGCACAGGTCCATCGTCGCATACATCTCCCGTCCCGTGCACATGAGCATGAGCGCGTTGACCACATCCAGCGCCTGCGCGCGGGTGTAGCCCGCCTGCAGCGCCTCCACCAGCAGCGCAAGCGCGGCATGGCTCTCCTCCAGCGCGGCGGCGCCGCTGCCCATGCCGTCCGACAGCGCCAGCACATGCCTTCCGCCCGGCAGCGTGCGGGAAATATAGCTGTCACCCGCCACCTCCTCGCCCGAGCGGCTGCGCAGCGCGGCGCCGATCTCCAATTCCAATTCTGCCGTCTGCTCAAAGAGCGCCTGCGTGCAGAGCAGTCCGTCCCGCGCGCAGGCGTGCATCGGCACGCCGCAGGCCTTGCTCACAAGCCCCTCAAGCGCAGCGGGCGCGACGGCCTCCGGCTTGAGCAGAAGAACCTCCATTCTCTCGCCGATCCGCAGTGCATACGCCGCGCGCACCTCCTCAAGCCCCTCCTGCAGGAGCGCATAGCGGATGCGCCTGTACGCAGTATCGTCAGGCCGGATGGCGCTGAGCGTCCGCTCGCAGACCTGATGCGCCGCCGTGCCCGTCTTCTTAAGCAGAGCCATGCAGCGCGCCGCCTGCCCGACGTCCTCTTCCTGCGCACAGAGGCCTTCCATCATCCGCGCCGTATGCTCGTACAGGCCCGCCCATGCGTGGATCATCGAGGCGCAGCGCACGGCTACCGCCTCCGACTGGGTAAGTTCGACGTCCTCCGTCCGCTCGATCAGCCCGGTCACCGCGGCGCGTACGCCGGAGGGCAGCAGCACGAAGGGCAGAAGGCCCGGCAGACAGAAGACAAACAGCCGGATGTCCCCGATTTCTCCTCCAAGCAGCGCGCAGGCCGCCGCCGCGCCGAGGATCATCATCAGCGCCGCAACAGCCCGGCTCTTTGTGCGAAGATGCGCCGAGAGAAAGCCGCCCGCAAGGAGCATCGCCGCAGGATTGGCGCAGCCCATCGCCGCCCCGAGTACACCGCCCAACACGCCGCCGCAGAGCACCGCCTGCGCGCCGCCCCCGATAAAGGCATGCTCCACCGTCAGATAGGCCGCCGCAGAGAGCGCAAGCAGCTGCCCATGCGGCAGTGCAAGCAGCCCCGCCAGCAGCGAAGCGCACACCGCCATCATGCACAGCGGCCGCGTCTGCCCATCCAGCTCGTCGCGATGGCAGACGCTCAGCGCCGCGCCGTCGTAGAGGACGCTCAGCCCCGCCCCGGCAGACGCCGTCAGCAGGAGGACGATGGCGTCCAGCGGCGCGCGCACTCCCGTCACCGCGCCGCCTGCGAGGATCGACAGAAACACCGCCGCCGCCATGGGCATAACCCTGTCCCGCCGAGCCCAGAGGCAAGCGCTCAGCCAGAGGAGCGTGCCGCAGGGCAGCTGCCAGCAGCCCGCCAGATCCCCTGCAGCAAAGCATAGCGCAAAGCCCGCAAGCAGCCCGCCGAACGCCGGCGCCGCCACAAACCCCAGCCGGAGCAGCACCGCAAACATCGCCGCCTGCGCGCAGTATCCGCCGCCGGGCAGCCTCACAAACGTCAGTATCGCCATCATCAGCGCGCAGAGCACGCGCTGCAGCGCCGTGCCGCGCCGCCGGAGCGTCTGCTCGATCCCGTCAAGAAAGCAGCCCGCCCCGCGCCGTATGATCCCCTGTGCCATATCCACCCTCCGTATCCATGCCAAATCTGTGTAGGGTCATTGTATAGCGCAGGCACAAGCTGCATCTGTCGGCGGACGGCGCAGAAAATGGCAACCGACAGACAGCATTCGACAGCATGCAAAAAGCGGACGGCCAGCGCCGCCCGCCTTTGGGGTAATCCGTATTTTTATTTCACTCAATCCCAGCTGTCGTCGTCAAAGGCGTCCTGACCGCCCTCGTCCTCGCCGATCAGCCGCTGCGCCTCGCCGTGCGGCAGCTCGCTCACATCGGACAGCCTGCGCGCAATCGTCTCGCTGTGGCGCTGGGCACTCTCCAGCGATTCGCTCGCCTGCTGCAGCTTCTTCTGCGTGCGGCTGAGCATACCGGCAAAGCCTCCGATCTCCGTGCGCACTGCGCCGAGCAGCGCAGCAATCTCCTCCGTCCGCTGCTCGATGGCCAGCGATCTGAAGCCCATCTGCAGGCTGGAAAGCAGCGCAGAGAGCGTCGTCGGCCCCGCGACGACCATGCGGCTCTCCTGCTGGATGCGCTCGGCAAGGCCGCCGATGCGCAGCACCTCGGAGAACAGGCCCTCGCTCTGCAGGAAGAGCACCGCGTAATCCGTCGTAAACGGCGGCGCGATCAGCTTTTCGCTCATGCGGCGCGCATGCATGCGCACGGCGGACTCAAGCAGCCCGCGCGCATCGTCAACCTGCTCGCGCGTGCCGCTTTCAAGCGCGGCGCGCAGCTCGGTATACTCGCGCATGGGCAGGCTGGCGTCAATCGGGAGGAACACCGTATGTCCATGTCCCTGCCCCGGCATCACCACGACATAATCCGCCACAGGCTCTCCGCCCGGGCGAACAGATGCACGCTGGGCATACTGCTCCGGCGCAAGCATCTGCGAGAGCAGCGCGCCGAGCTGAATCTCACCCCATGCGCCGAGCGGCTGCGCGCCGCCAAGCGTGCGGCTGAGCTCATCGACGCTGCCGGCGAGGGACTGCATCGCCGCAAGGCTGCTGGACACCTGCTCCAGCCTGCGCGTCACAGCGGCAAAGGACGCCTCCAGCCGCTGATCGACCGTGGCGTTGAGCTTCTCGTCGACCGTCTGACGCATCTGCTCAAGCTGACGCTGATTGTCCTCGCTCATTCTGGTGAGGCCGCCCTCGATCGTCTCACGCATGCGCTCCATGCGCGCCTCGTTGCCCGAAAGCTTGTCATCCAGCGTCTTGGTCACGCCGGTGAGCCTGTCCTCGTAGGAACCAAGGCGCGTATCCATCGTCTGGCGGATGCGCTCCATGCGCTCCTCCTCCTGACGGCCTGCCGCGCGGAGCTGACCGCCCAGCGCATCCATCTGCCCCTGCTGCGTGCGGGTCATCTCACCCATCATCCGCAGCATGGAGTCATTGACGGACTGCATGGCCTCGGTCATCTCCCGGCTCGCCTCTCTGCCGGACTGGCGCGTCGCCTCCTGCGCAGCCTCCAGCTGGCGGGCTACGCCGTCCGTGATCTCTGTCATGCGCTTTTCCGCGCGCGAGGCGCGTCCGCTGACAATCAGCAGCGCAATCGCCATCAGCGCAACCAGCAGCAGGCAGACCGCGGCGATGACCAGCATCATCTGCTGCGCGCTCATCTGATTGACATAGCCCAGCAAACTGCTCATGATATTTCCCTCAGCGGCGTTCACTGCCGTTTCCATCATTTCACACTCCATCCCGCCCCGGCAGACAGTAGCGCACCGGAGGCAAATGTGTTATAATCATCCTGCCCGTATGGCAAAACATATGGCAAAGGAGGATGATCCCGATTATGGCCCAAAGACGAAGAAAAGAAAAACAAAAGAAAGCTGCGGACAGAAAGAGCCTTCTGCTGTGCATCGCAGGCGCCGTCGGCGCTGTTGCACTCAGTCTGGCCATCTGCCTGATCGTATTTGATATCCGCCCGACCACGCAGGCAAGCACGACGAGCGTCGTCACCGTGCTCCCCTATGACGCCGCCTCACCCTTCTCCGTCAGCGATCTGACCCCCGCGCAGCTGACACAGATCCGCCAGCAGGGGCGCATGAGCGTCAGCGACGGGCCGCGCGGCGTCTCTATCGGCGATGCGCTGGAAGACGTCCTTGACAAGTATCCCTCAACATTTACCGAAAAACTCGCTTCATCCGACAGCACGCAGGCTTCCGGCGGGCAGACGCCCTCCACACAGGCAGTGTCCATGGACGATGAAGAGATGCTCCAGTACTGCGAGGAGAACCTTGACAAGCTCGAGGATGAGGATCAGACCGGCATGCAGTCCGATGAAGAAATCATCCTCTACTGCGCGGAATACTTTGAAAACCAGAACGGTCTCATGACCGCACTCCCGCCGCGCGGACTGCTCACTGTACAGGGCGGCAACATCGTGGTCACCCTGCTCGCGCCGACCGCAGCCTATCCCCCGGGAACGAAGGACAGCTACGGCAGTTATGAGCATGTCTACTGCCTCTACACCATCGAGCCGGACACGATGACCGTCTCCGAGATCGTGCTGGGCATCGACAGATAATTCTCCTGCACGCAGGCCACGCGCTTTATATTATAGGAAACGAAAGGACGATTGTCAATCTCGCACAATACGCCGGGGCGACAAAATAACCCTTGACAAATCCCTTTCCTGTGGTATAATAGCTTTGTTTGAGAGCGAATCGCCGCTCTCGTTCGGGGTGTAGCGCAGTTTGGTAGCGTGCTTGAATGGGGTTCAAGAGGCCGCGAGTTCGAATCTCGCCACTCCGACCATGCGGAGTATCATTAAAGGATCTGAAAGTCTTTTGATGATACTCCGCATTTTTTTTGCGGAAAAGATCATACAGCGATCTGTGCGGGGGCGTAGCTTAATGCTACGCCTTTTCGCGTTTCCATGATAATGTCGGCCTCCGGGATTTTCCGGCGATCCGGCACATCGAAAGCGCCAATGCAGTTGTAATGGATGACTACGCGCTGATTGGTAACGCCATCCCGCTTTTCAGCGTGGTACACATCAATGTGATCGATCAGCTCACCGACCATGCGCCGTGTAATCGTGGTCGCGTCAGTATAGCGCCGGATGGTTTCAAGAAAGAAATCCATATCCATTTTCTTGCCGTCAGCCTTTTTCAGTTCCAGCCGCAGGGCCTTGATCTTTCCAGCGGCCTCGCCCTGTTCCTGCTCATACCGTTTTGCCATTTTAGCAAACCGGGCATCGTCAATCTTGCCGGACACATTGTCCTCGTACAGTCTTTCAAAGAGCATATCCAATTCCTTGTCACGGGCCAGCAGCGCATCCAGCTCCCGCTGTTTCCGCGCCCGGTCAGTTTCCGCGACCCTTGCGGATCGGCCCATCATGGCCTTGATAAAGTCGTTTTCGTATTCGTTGGCAAAAGCGGCCAGCCGATTTACCTCATACAAAACGACCTGCTCCAAGAAGTCAAGTCGGATATAATGTGTAGAGGAACATTTACGAAGTCCCGAATTATGGTTGTTGCAACTGAAAAACTTGATGTCGTGGTTGTTTTGGTTAAAGTGGAAAGTCAGATTACCGCCACACTCGGGACATTTCATAATGCCGGAGAACACGCTGGGCTCCTGCGTAACGGTTGTGCGTCTGCGGCGTGTGGTATGCAGGCTCTGCACCTTTTCCCAACTGATACGGTCAATGATCGGCTCATGGACATCGAGGAAGATCGCCCGGTTTTCTTCCGGGTTTTCAATGCGGCGTTTCATCTTGTAGGACTTGGAATAAGTCTTGAAGTTGATAACATCGCCGCAGTATTCCTGCAAGGAAAGAATTTTCTTGACGGTGGTGTGGTTCCACTTGGTAGGCTCCAGCGTACTTTTGGAGCCGCCCTTGCTGATCCCCTTGCTGGTACGGTAGGCCGAGGGATTTAATATCCCGGCCTCACAGAGCGCCGTTGCGATCTGCATAGGGCCGTTGCCTTCCAGCGCCAGACGGTAGATGCGCCGCACTACATCGGCAGCGTCCGGGTCAATCACCCAAAACCGGGGATCGTCTGGGTTTTTCATATATCCGTAGGGCGGCTGGGACAGCGGGATACCCGCGTTACCTTTCATCTTGTTTACGATTTTACGCTTCTTGGAAATATCCTTGGCGTACCATTCGTTCATTATGTTGCGGAACGGGGTAAAATCGTCCTCGCCCTCGTCACTATCCACACCATCGGCCACGGCCACCAGCCGTATATCGTGCTGCGGGAAAAACTCTTCGGTCAGCTTGCCGACCTCAATGTAGTTTCGTCCCAGACGGGACAGGTCTTTCACGAATACCGCCGAGATATAGCCAGCCTCGATAGCTTGTATCATTCGCTGGAAATCCTTGCGCTTCATCGTAGTGCCTGTGATACCGTCATCCACGAAAAAGATCGTGTCCGTGTAGCCTTTATCCTTGGCGGCCTTTTGCAGAATTTTTTTCTGATTTTGGATGCTGTTGGACTCGTTGTCCATGTTATCGTCACGGCTCAGTCGGCAGTAGAGGGCGGCTGTTCCGGTTTGGTATTTGCTTGACTGTTTCAAAATATCCTCCTTCCCAAGCAGTCAAGCAAGGTACTTTATTCTACCTATATTATACCTCGCCCGACCGCCTATGTTAAGGATGTCGATGGAACATCAGGCTGGCTCTAAATCAGCCAGCATCAACTTCAAAAGAATGTCACGCATAGGCTCTCCTTCGTCCTTATAGACAGGTGTGACAATGAATGTGATTTTTCCGACTTGGTAGGTGTATTCTTCCTTACAGGCAATATCGGCCATAGCGTCCTCCTTTCGCAGTTTCAAACAAATGCTAACCTTTCCCCGTTGTCTGTTGGGGAAACACGAAAAGGCGGCACCCGCGCTGGGTGTCGCCCTTTTGCCTTTCTCCACATTGGGACAATTTGTCTCGAAGTTAGAATAAGGAGCGCCGCGCTCATTTTCTTGGCCCGTCATAAGACAGCTATACTCGGCGCGACGCTCCTTGCTGGGGTGGTGCGGCAGCT
>JAGBFR010000051.1 GCA_017936375.1 Clostridia bacterium | reverse complement strand
GTCTACGACGGCCCGACCTCCGCCGTCACGCAGGACGTGCTCGACTCCATCTACAACGGCGCTGCCGTTCCGCAGGCGGGTGAGTAACATGGCAAAGAACAGCTTTTTTGCCGTCGGCAGCCGTGTCACCCTGTTTGACCGCGTCGTCAGCCTCTTCAGGCCGGAGCTTATCACGCTGCCAAACGGTCACACGGTCGAGCGCCCGCGCTCCCGCACGCCGCTGATCGTCACTATTCTGATTGCCGTCGTCTTCGCCTCCATCAAGCTCACCGGCTTTGATATCGGCATCATCATCCGCCGCGGCCATCAGTTCACCGTCATCCTCAAGCAGATCTTCCAGCCGGACTTTTCCTATTTTGTAAAAGTCGTCGATCCCCTGATGGATACGATCAAGATGTCCATCCTCGGCTCCGTCCTCGGCGCGACGCTGGCGCTGCCCTTCTCCGTCGTCGCCTCCACAAACATCAACAAGACCGGCTGGATCGTCGCCGTCTGCCGCTTTATCCTCAACATCGTCCGCACGCTGCCCACGCTGATCATTGCCAAGTTCGCGGCGCTGATCTTCGGTCTGGGCACCTTCGCCGGCACGGTCGCCATCACGGTGTTTACCTTCGGCGTCGTCTCCAAGATGATGTACGAGGCCATCGAGACGATCGACATGGGCGCGTTCGAGGCCATGGAGTCCGCCGGCGCGGACAAGTTCCAGGCCTTCTGGTCGGCTTGCTTCCCGCAGATCCTGCCGACCTATCTTTCCTACTGCCTCTACAGCCTTGAAATGAACATCCGCGCGGCCGCCATTCTGGGCTATGTCGGCGCGGGCGGCCTCGGCCTGCTCATCAACGAGCGCGTCGGCTGGCGCGATTATCAGGGCCTTGGCATGGTGCTGCTGGCGCTGTTCATCGTCGTCTTCATCATCGAGAATACCAGCCAGTACCTGCGCAGGAAGCTGAGCTAAGGAGGGGATCGGAATCATGGCAAAGAATAATCGCAGCATGCTCACCGAGCGCCCCGTCTCCGTCGAGGAGGCCTATGAGCTCAGGCCCCGCCTGTGGTGGCTCTATACGCTCATCGTGCTGATCGTCGTCTCCCTGCTGGCCTGGTCCGGCACGACGGTCGAATTCAAGGGCTTCGCCAACAAGGGCATCGAGGTCGCCAAGGGCGTGGGCTACGGCCTGACGCACCCGGATATGAACCTCCTGCTCAATCTCACCAACGAGGGCGTGCCGTATCAGCTCTTCCAGACGGTCGCCATCGCCGTGCTCGGCACGATCATCGGCGGCCTGCTGGCCGTTCCGTTCAGCTTCCTCGCCTGCGACAAGATCGTGCCCAAGTGGGTCGCCGTCATCTTCCAGGCGGTCATCCTGCTCATCCGCACGATTCCCAGCATCGTCTGGGCGCTGGTCTGGATCCGCGTGACCGGCCCGAATGCCTTCTGCGGCGTCGTTACCCAGTCCGTCTGCTCCATCGGCATGATCACCAAGATGTACATCACCGCCATCGAGGATCTGGACACCAAGATTCTGGAGAGCCTTGACGCCGCTGGCTGCGACGCCTTCCAGAAGATCCGCTATGGCATCCTCCCGCAGATCATCCCAAACTTCATCTCCACCGTGATCTACCGCTTTGACATCAATGTCAAGGATGCGACCACGCTGGGCATCGTCGGCGCGGGCGGCATCGGCGCGGCGCTGGTGCAGTGCATCAACTCCAGCCGCTGGAGCATGGTCGGCGCGTATCTGTGCGGCATGATCGTGCTGATGCTCTTCATCGAGTTCTTCTCCACGAAGATCCGCAACAAGCTCACCCGCGGCTAAGCAGGCAGAGCCTGCCCCCGTTTCGCTTCGCGCATCCTTAACCCGTTTCGTTCGGGCATAAGGCCCTCCGAAACTGCTTCGGCAGCCGGCGGGCCTTTTTCAATCAAACCCGTTTTCTTCGCGCAGAAGGCGCTCGAAAACTGAAACTTATTTCAAGGAGTCAACCATGGACAGAACGCTTTCCATCCGTTTTACGTCCGACACCCACGGCTATCTCTATCCCACCAATTATGCCGACAGCGCAGACCGCCCCATGGGCCTGATGAAGCTGGCCGCCGAATACCCGCACGACGAGAACACGCTCATCCTCGACGGCGGCGACACCATTCAGGGCTCGCCCATGACCAACCTGTACTACCGCCTCACGGAGGAGGAGCAGGCGCAGTGCCTCGCCTCCGGCGAATACGGCGCCAATCCCTTCGCCGCGATGATGAATCTGGCGGGCTATCAGTACGTCACGCTGGGCAATCACGACTTCAACAACGGTGTGGACGCACTGCACGATTATCTTTCGCAGCTGGACGCCATCTGCCTGTGCTGCAATATCCACGACCGTGAGGGCCGCCTGCCCATCGCGCCCTACGCCATCCATCAGCTGGGCAACGGGCTGCGCGTCGGCCTCGTCGGCGCGTGCACGCACCACGTCACCCGCTGGGAAAACCCCGCGACGGTCGAAAAGCTCATCATCGAGGAGCCTGTGCCGATCCTCGCGAAGATCCTCGAGGAGATCAGGCCGCAGTGCGACCTGACCGTGCTGCTCTATCACGGCGGCTTTGAGTGCGATCTTAACACCGGAAAGCGCCTGACCGAATCGACGGAGAACGAGGCCTGCCGCATCTGCAGCGAGCTCGGCTTTGATCTCGTCCTCACCGGCCATCAGCACATCCCGCTGGCAGGCCGCATGTATCAAAACAGCTATGTCGTCCAGCCCACGTACCGCGCGCCGCATGTCTGCGCCGTGACCGTCACCGTCCGCGAGGACGGCAGCAAGGCCTTTGCCAGCGAGCTCCTCCCCGCCTCCGGCAAGCCGCTTGCCGCCGCCGCGGACCTGCTCGCCCCGCTCGAGGCGCGCGTGCAGGCGTGGCTCGATCAGCCCGCCGGCCAGCTCGACCGCGCCCTGCCCGCCGAGGATCACCTCGCCAGCGCGATTCATGGCAGCCCGCTCGCCAATTTCATCAACACCGTGCAGCTCGCCGCCTCCGGCGCGCGGATCTCCGCCTGCTCCCTGCCCAATGAATTCAAGGGGATTCCGGCGGCCGTCACCGTGCGCGACGTGGTGTCGACCTACATCTATTCCAACACGCTCGTCGTGCTCGAGCTCACGCGCGAGACGCTGCGCCGCTACATGGAACGCTCGGCGGAGTACTTTGACCATGACGCACAGGGCAAGCTCGTCATCTCCGATGCGTTCCTCCGCCCGAAGATCGAGCACTACAACTACGACCGCTTCTCCGGCGTGGACTATGTGTTTGATACGACGCGCCCCGTCGGCCAGCGCGTGACCAGCATCCGCGTGGACGGCCGCGAGCTTGAGGAGGGCGAGACCGTCTCCGTCTGCATCAACAGCTACCGCTCCAGCGGCGCAGGCGGATACGAGATGCTCGTCGGGCAGAAAGTGCTGCGCGACATTCAGGTGGACGTCGCGGACACAATGATCGAATACATCACGAAGAATCCCGATATTCATGTGGATACGCACAGGTACTGCACGGTGGTTGGGTAACAGAAAAAGCTGCCTCCCGAAGGAGGCAGCTCTTTTTTACTATGGACCTGAATCGCTCAGCAAAGATTACTTGCCGGCGTTCTTGACGGCGCTCTCCGCAGAGATGCGGCCCCAGGTCGCGCACAGGCCGTGGCCGATGCCGCCGATGGTGTTGTGGCCGGCAACGTTCGCGGAACCGATGATTTCGCCGGCGAGGTAGACGCCGCCGATGACGGAGCCGTCCTCACGGACGAGGGCGCCATCGCCGTTGATGCGCGGGCCGCCCGCGGTCATCATCAGGTAGGGCCAGGTGTAAACGGCGTAGTACGGGCCTTCCTCGAAGGAGACGAGGTTATCCACGCGGCCAAACACGCTGTCAGCGCCGGCCTTGACGTCCTCGTTGTACATGGCGACGGTCTCGGCCAGCTTCGCAGCGCCGATCTTCTCGCCCAGCTCCTCGATGGTGTCAGCCTTGAACATGTAGCCCAGCTCGATCAGCTCGGCGATCTTCTCCTCGTTGGTGAAGGGCGCGGAGTTGCTCATCATGCCGGAGAACAGGGCGGCCTCCTCAGAGAGCATGCTCTCGGACAGGACGACGTAGATGGTGTTCTGATCGGCGGTGCGCCAGATGGTGCGCTTGTCCATGGAGGACGCCTTCGGCTCGTTGAAGACGCGCTCGCCGGCGGTGTTCACCCAGATCGCGCCGTTGTAGTTGATGTTGCAGCGCAGGGACGCCTGGAAGCCGCTCACCGGCACGCAGCCGCCATCATCATCACGCACACGAGCGCCATGACGAGGGACTTCTTGAGCCATTTCTTCATGTTTCTTTCCTCCTCATTTTATGCAGAAAGGAGCGGATTTCGCCATGCCCCTTTCCGTTAAGGTAAATATATGGTATACTGTTTGAGAAAAGATTAACATGAACATTCCATTTCTTTTTATAAAAATCAGTCCAGAACCGGAGGATTTATGAAACCATCCATCCGCCTCAACCGCTTCAGAATCAGCCCGGATCCGCTCTCCTCGTTCCTCTCCGGCTTCCGTTACGACATCGTCTACTTCACCAACTGGCCGCAGCAGGACAATAAATCGCTCAATAATATCGTCAGCACCTGCATCAAGCTCGTCCTGCAGGAGAGCGGCGAGGCTGAAATCACCGCCGGGGACACGCATCTGCACATCGGCGCAGGCTCCGCCGTGCTTATTCCGCCGTATACGGTGTACAGCGCAAAGACCTATGAGCAGGTCAATTCCTTCGAGATTTTTTTCAATATCATTCCTGTCACGCACGAGCAGGCCTTCCTCACGCGCCTGAATGCGGCAAATATCTGTCAATATGACGCTCTGCTGACACAGAGCGACTTTGATCTCCTGCGCGCCGTCTATGCCGATATCCGCGAGGGGCGCGACGGCGGCTATGCGCGCCTGCACGCGCTCATCACCGAGCTCATCGTCCGCATCTCGCGCACCCTGCCGCAGGCCAGCGCGCTCACCGCCGTGAGCGCCAAGGAGCAGGCGATCATCGACCGCCTCCTCGCCTATATCGACGAGCACATCGCCGAGCCCGTCCGTGTGGATGAAATCTGCCGCGCGCTGCAGGTCTCCCAGAGCTATCTCTACCGCTGCAGCCGCAGCGTCATGAACTGCTCCACCCAGGAGGTCATCACCAGGCACAAGATGGTCCGCGCGCGCCTGCTGCTGCACAATTCGGAGATGACCATCTCCGACGTCGCCGAGGCCGTGGGCTATGACCCCTATCACTTCAGCAGCCAGTTCCGCAAGAGCTTTCTGCAGTCCCCGTCGGAGTATCGAAAGCGATAACCCTGCATAACAAAAAGGACTGTCAGGATAGAACCAGGCATTCTAAGAAGCACTTCTTCTAAGTATACTCTGCCGTCCAGGGAATGGGGCTCTGCCCCATCGCCCCGCCAAAGGGCTTTCCGCTCGATCCGGGGAACTCGCATAGTCGCCTATGGCTCCTTGCGATTCCCGACGCTTCGCCAGCCTGTTTCGCCCACTGGGCGCGTCTGGCTTCGGTCCCTTTGGAAACCTTCGGCCGCAAAATACTTAGTTTTCTTAGAATAGTTGGTCCCTTATCCTGACAGTTCCTTCTTTATTCCTCTTCAAAAATGATCGCTTTGCATCCGTTGAATTTCGCCAGCCGCTTCATGCAGCTGCGCACGGCGGCGCCCAGCTTCTTCGTTCCGCGCACGCCGTCCTCCAGCCAGACATGGCGCACGCGCAGCGCGCCCGCCTTCTCATCCCGCACGGCCTCCACGCGCCCGGCGAATCCCTCGCCATACACGAGCGGCAGCACATAGTAGCCATACTTCCGCTTTTCCGCAGGCGTATAGATCTCCCACGAATACTCAAAGCCGAACAGCGCGCGGATCAGCTTCCTGTCCCACATCATGGGATCCAGCGGGGCGACCGCCTCGCAGCGTGCCTTCAGCGCCTCGCCGCTCATCGCCATCTCCAGCGTCTGCCTGTCGCATTCGCGGCAGTAGAGCGGCCCGCGGACGCCCTCGACCTGCACGGGGAAGATCTCGCCCCGCGCCGTCAGCTGCTCAAAGGCCGTATTCCGCTTTTCGTTGTCCATGCCCCAGATGCCCAGCCACGCATCCGACGGCCTGTTCCATAGGAGACCGACCGCGCCGATGCGCCGCAGCACGCGCCATGTGATGTGATCCTGCTCGTCCGGGAGCGGATCGGGCGCATCCAGCAGCGCTCCGGGCAGGTGGCGGCGCGCCAGATCATATGTCTTGCGCGAGCCCGTCTTGTGGTGGATCACCAGCTCGCCCGCAGAATAGAGCTGCTCGAGCACGGAGCGGGCGGCGTTGCTCTTGCCATGCCAGTTTCCGCTCCAATGGATCGCAGAATGCCACTCAATTTCGCCCTCGATGGGCAGCGTGTCCGAATCGACGGGGCCATGCTCCGCCATATACGCCTTCGCCTGTTCTTCAAGCGCTGCAAGCCCCTCAAACTGCCGCCCGCACTCGATGGCCTTACGGCGATAGCGCGCAAAGTACGGCCAGTCCTCCGCGGGGAAGATGGCCAGCTGCTTGTCCATGTAGTCGATCAGCTTCCTGTCGGCATAAAGCAGCTCGTGCAGCGTCTTCTTCGTGCAGCCCTTCACGCGGGAAAAGAGCGTCAATTCCGCGTTTTTGCCGCAGGCGTCCACCGGGTCAAACTGGATGCACCCCGCCTGCCGGACATACGCATACGCGCCGTCCTTCCCGATGAAGCGATGCTCGCCCAGCAGCCCCTGATGCAGCAGGATGAACCGGCGCGCCTGCGCCTTGCTGAGCGCGATCACAGCGCGTCCGCCTGCGGCGCGAGCAGCACGACGCCCTGCGCATCGTCCGCCGTATCCAGCGCAGCCGCGGCCGCAAGCCCCGGCACGCCCATCGCCTCAAGGAAGGCGTCCACCGGCGCGATGGGATAGCCGCAGCCCTTTGTCTTCACATGCATCGGGATCACGCAGCGCGGCCTTGCCGCCTCGATGATCGCCTTCGCACCCTGTGCGTCGACGGTGTACGTGCCGCCGACGGGGATCATCATCACGTCCGCCCCGGCGATCGCCTCCATCACCTTCTCGTCCGGCATGCAGCCCTGATCGCCCATGTGCACGACCTTCGCCCCGTCGGCGAGGAAGATGCGGATGGCGTTCGGGCCGCGCTTGGCGCCCTGCACATCGTCGTGATACGACGGGCAAGCCGTCGTCAGGACGCCGCCCGCCTGTCCATTCTCCGTGCCGTGCAGGATCATCGGGCTGCCCACGATCATCTGCGTCTCGTTGTGGTCGTGGTGCTCATGGCTCATGGTGATCAGGTCCGCCTTAAGCGGCACCATCTTCGCACCCACGCTCGGGTCATACGGGTCGGTGATGACTGCCGTGCCGTCCTTGGCCGTGAGCCTGAAGCATGCGTGTCCAATCCATTCGATTTTCATTCCGAAACCCTCCCATCCGTCTGTTCTTCATGGGTCATCAGCATCATCGCCAGCAGGCGGCCCGCCTCGGCCATCCCGCTGATATCGCCGCCGCGCAGCATTGCCGCCGCGCGCGCGCGGAGGACGTCCATTCCCTCGCCAAGCCGCTCCGCAGGCAGGTAGCCCACGCGAAGCGTCTCAAGGATCAGCTGCCGCCCGTCATCGGTGAGCGCAGCGCGTTCCCGCCGCAGGAATCTGTCCGCCAGCGCCTGCGCAGGGTGCAGCGGGCCATCCCAGTCGATTTCAAGCTGCGGCGCAGGGCCGTCCGTCAGCGCTGTGATCGCCGCGTCCGACGGGGAGAAGGCGATCAGCCCCTCCCTCTCCTGCGCGCAGTCAAAGCCCGCCCGAATCAGCGCCGCCTCGATCTGCGCCGCGTCCGTCCGCCGGGCCGCATCCGTCACCAGCAGCGCCCCGCCTTCCGGCAGAAAGCGCACAAACCCGCGCCCTCCGGCGGCAAAGATCGCCTCCCGCGCACGGGTGCGCAGGGCCAGCGCAGGATTCCCCGTCACACGCGCCATGTCAGCTCGAACCTCGTGCTGTAGGTCATCTCTCCGCTGACGTAGCAGTCATAGTCAAGCGCCAGCACGCCGCCGCGTGCCTCGTCCACAAGGCTGACGCTGCGCGTGTCGATCATCACCGGGATATCGCCGTAAAGCGTCACGTACGCGCTGGACGTGCGCTCTCCGGGGATGAACCTGAGCTCCGCGCTCGTCATGCCCCGGCGCAGCATGCGCGCCGCCTTCCCCTGTGTGCTCAGGGTGATGCGCGCCTTCTCGCCGTCCTGCTCCTCGTCGTAGGTGATCTCCACGCCCTGCGCCGTGCGCCGCAGGAGGCCGCGCCGCGCATTCTTGATTTCATTCACATCGCCGCCCGGCTCCCGCATGCGCGAGACAATCTTCACCCGGACGTTCATCTCATCATTCATCACTTACTCCTTCCGGGCCTTCACGCCCATGGGAATCACATCAAACAGCATGCATGCCGCGATCAGGCACAGCAGGAACGCCGCCATCGGCGGCAGCAGCGTCTCGCCCAGCGCAGGATAGCAGCTGCCGCCCGCCGTCGCAAAGAGCACAAGGCAGGCCGGCAGGCGAAGCGCCGGCGCGGCGAGGATCGCATACAGGCAGGCGATATCCGCGAGCAGCCAGCAGGAGGTCGTCGCCGCCGGGCAGCAGATCAGCGCCGCAAGCAGCAGCATGAGCCCTCTGTGCAGCGCAGGCTTTTCGCTGCGCCACGCCAGCGCGCACGCGCCCATATACAGCGCAAGCCCGGCGAGGGAGAGCCCCAGCGCCATCTGCTCAAAGTGTGCCTGCGTGTAGAAGGGCTGCGCATTCGTCACAAGGTCGACCGCCTCCAGCCGCCCGAGCATGAAGGCCGCCGTCGTCTCCATCGGGTTGGCGCGCGGCAGGATGCTCAGAAGATTCGGCGCGCCGCCGGCCACATCCGGCACGGCGAGCTGGGCATGAAACAGGCTGGCGATCGCCTCACCCGCGCCCATGCCGCAGAGAATAGCCGGGATGCACGCTGCAAGCGGAATCGCCGCGGCAATGCCGGCAAAGCGCCACTCCGCCTGCGCGCCGCGCGCCCTGTACAGGAGCACCGGCAGCGCATAGAGCGCAGCGCCGCTCAGCGCCGCAGCCGCGCCGAGACAAAGCCATGCCCCGCGCATACGCGGACGGTCGCTAAGGGAAAGCGCCAGCGAAACCGCCGTCAGCAGCGCAGCGGCGATCTCGATATGCGCCGTGCAGGCCGCATTGAGGAAGCCCTGCGGCAGGATCATGCACAGCGCGAGCAGCGCCTCCGCGCGGATGCCAAGCTCATTTCTGTCCGCCGCATACGCCGCCAGCAGCGAGAGCCCCAGCAGGCAGGCGATGGCAAAGAGCTTGACCAGATACATATCATAAACCGGGCCGCGCGTGATCAGGTAAAGCAGCGTCAGCGCGGGCGCGGAGAGGCTGCTCCCCATCGCCAGCCCGGCGGCGAGCCCGCCCTCGTCCATTGCGCGGACGATGGGCTGCACCTGCGTCACATAGGCGAACGTCTTTTGATTGATGCCCTGCAGCAGGATATACACGCCCGCCGTCAGGATCAGCTGGCGCAGCAGCACGCGGGAAAAGCGCACCTTCCCCATCGCCGCCGCGCAGCCCATCGCCGCCAGATGCACGCACGCCGTCATCGCGATGAACAGCGCGCGGTTATGCCAGCCGCCGATGTCGTTGAGGTTGTGGAGCGGGCCTGACGAGATATTGTGCAGCGCGATCAGCGCCGCGAGCAGCAGCGCCGAGGCCATGCCAAGCGGCAGGCGAAGCCGCGTGCACGCGCGATCAAGAGAAGACGCCATCGCGGCAATCCTGTTTCCGACAGCCTTCATCAGCACGCGCCTCCCTTCATCGCCTCTGCCGCCAGCGCGGCGCGGTTTCTGCGCATGCCGGCAAGCAGATCGCGCGTGACGATCACCAGCGCGGCAAACATCATCAGCGCCAGCCAGCGCTCGTCAAGCGGCCTCTGCCGCGTCAGATACGGAATGTAGCTCATCAGCGACGCGCCGACCACCAGCAGCGGTATGAAGCGGCGGTCGCTGCGCTTGGCCGCATAGAGCACGGAGAGCATATCCGCCATGAAGAAATAGCGCTCGTGGATCTTCGGCATGACAAACGGCAGGAAGATCGCAAAGAACAGCGCCAGTTCCAGCGTCATATCCGGCGTGATCTCGCGATAGTGGATCAGCCAGTAGATGACGGCGATGAGCGTCAGGATCACGCAGGCATAGAGCGCGGCATGCTGCAGCGCGGGCATCAGCGCCTCGGTCAGGTATTCGTTGGTGCCCTTCGCATCAATGCCGGGGATGTAGCGCATCCACGTGAACTCCTGACTCGAGGCGAACTCGAGCATCGGGAAGAAGAGATAGAGGTTGGGCGCGTTGTAGCTCAGGCGGTCATAGTACTGGCCCATCGACTGATTGGCGTAGACCGAGAGCGCATCGATAAACGGGCGGCCCGCGGCGAGCGCCGGGATCATCGTGACGATATACGCAGCGAAGAAGACCAGCGCATGGCGCAGCTTAAAGCGCCGCTGCAGCAGCCCGAGCAGCACGACCGGGAAGAAGAAGATCGTCTGCAGCTTAAAGGCAAAGGAGAAGGAGAGCAGCACCGCCGATGGCATCGGGCGGTCCGTCTCAAGGAAATACAGGCTCAGCACGATCATCGACACATAGACCGGGTCGCACTGGCCCCAGCACGCGCCGTCCAGCAGCACCGTAGGCAGCGCGAGCACCAGCAGGAACGCCGCCTTCCCCGCGCGGTCCCCGGCGTAGTACCGCGCCGCCAGCAGCATCGACGCCGCCAGCACATAATCAAAGATCACCGTCACCCACTTGATCAGATAGAGATCAAAGAGCGGGATCTTCGCAATCAGCAGAAGAATGTACTGATAGAGCAGGTTGTAATCGCCCACATTCTGCGCAAGCAGGGCAAAGCCGCCCTCGCGGAACATCTGCGTCCACTTGCTCAGGAAGGAGACGTAGTCCGCCGTCTCAAAATCGAGCATCGCCGTGCGGGCGAGCATCGCCACCGCGGCAAACACGCCGACAAAGAGCATCTCCCCCGCTCCGGGCTTTGCCATGCGCGCATAGGCGAGCATCGCGCCGCCATACACCAGCGCAAACAGCGCGGAGAGCGCCATCGCCTCCCCTGCGCCTGAAATATGCGAAAGCCCCGCGCCCATCAGCGCCGCCTGCACGAGCAGCAGCGCCGCCGTCATCAGGCCGCAGAGCGCAGCCGGGCTCTTCCATCTGCCAATGTTCATAATGCCTCCATAGGAAACTGAAATGGTCATCTGTCAATCATTTAATTATATCATATTTCCCGCGCATCCTCAACGGATCGCCGCCGGAAATCCCACCCATGCCGCTTCAAACTGGCATGGTCTGATTTTTACATTCTGGCTCTTTACACCATGCCAGTTTGTGCTATAATGCCTTACATCGATCATGATTCCGGCCAGAGAGCCGGACAGAAAGAGGGAATGAGCATGTCTGCCGCACAGAATCACCAGAAGACCCTGCGCATCTGCTTCATCGGCCTGATGAGCGCCATCGTCTTCGTCGTCAATTACCTGCGCATCCCGTTCATGGGCACGCAGCTGCACATGACCAACGCCCTGTGCGTGCTCTGCGGCCTGCTCTTTGGCCCGGGCGGCGGCTTCCTCGCCGCGGGCATCGGCTCCGGGCTGTACGACATCGTCGGCGGCTACGGCGCGGAGTGCATCATCACCTTCATCAACAAGGGCATGATCGCCGTCGTCGCCGGGCTGATCGCCGGGCGCGCCGCGCATGACAGGCAGCTCACCCGCGCCGACCATGTGAAGATCATCGTCGGCTCCGCGCTGGGCGCGCTGACCTACGTCGCCCTGTATATGCTCAAGACGACCGTCGCCGGTCTCTTCATCGACGGCCTGACCACGGACGCGCTGGCGGTCAAGCTGACCTCCAAGCTGCCGGGCAGCCTGATGAACGCCGCCTTCGCCGCGATCGCCGCGCCGCTGCTCTTCTCCGCCCTGCGCCCCGCGCTCAAGGGCGCCGGCCTCTTTGACAAGATGTGATTATACCGCGTCCCCCGCGCCGATCTTTCTGGCCCGCTTCCACAGCGGGTCTTTTTTTGTGACCGCGCGGACGCGCTTTTCCCCCGCCTCGCACAGCGTCAGCGTGATGCGCCCCGGCGCGATCATCGGGTGGCGCAGCACGCGCGCGCCGCAGGCCGATGCAGGCGGCTCCTTCGTCAGGGCGAGGTAGGCGTATTTTTCATCTTCATACGGCGCGTCGCCGCCCTTGAGCTGCTTGTGCAGCTTCGTGCGCTGCACGCGCACGGCGAAGTGACACCAGTCCTCCCCCGCCATGGGACAGGCCGCCGTCCCCTGCGGACAGGGCGCGGCGACATGCGCGCCCTCCTTTGTCAGCGCCTCGCGCACGGCGCGCAGATTGGCAAAGCCCTGCGGCGTGCCCGGCTCGATGAAGAGCGCCATCTTCCCCGCCGCGGCGAAGAGCTTCCTCGCCGCCGGGATACGCATGCCCTCCTCCAATTCGCCGAGCATATAGCCCTCGGCAACCAGCTCCGCCTGCGGCAGCGGATCGGAGGATGTAATATCAAACGCCTGCCACTGCGCGCCGCCGAGCGCGCCCTCCGCGTCCCGCATGAGCCGCGCGCCGACGCTGTGCATCGCCTCCTCGCGCTCAAGACAGATGATGCGCTCAAGGGGCAGCAGCGCATCCGCCGCCCAGCTGACCGCGCCCGTGCCCGCGCCAACGTCCAGAAGGGATCGGATCTCCCCGCCGTACGCCATGAGCGCGGCCCCGAGCGCAGCCTCCGCAGCGGCGCAGGTCGCCGGCATGCGCGCGGCGGCATAGGCTGCGGCCTCCCCCTCGCGCGTGAGCAGTCGCTTTCCCGTGCCCGTGCGCAGGCGGTAGTTTTCGCTGATCGCCTTCGCATCCCGCTCCAGCGCGCGGCTGTCGCATTCCTCCACAACACGCGCGAGCGCCGATTCGAGCATTGCGTTCATCGCCGATTCCCCTTCCTGACAAACCTTGTATTCATATTATTGTACCATATCCGGCGCAGGGAAGAAAGACGCAAGAATCCCGCCGGACGCCGCCCGGGCGCAAAACATGCCGCGCGCACAGCCCGCTTTTGTGATATAATAAAAGATAGCGCACACAGCTACACAAACGACCCGAAAGGCAGCACAATGAAAAAGGTACTCCTCGTCTACCTGCGCCCGTATTACCTGCGCATGGCGCTGGGCTTTGGCATCAAGTTCTTCGGCACGATTCTCGATCTGTTCCTGCCGTGGATCCTCGCCTACATCATCGACACCGTCGCGCCGACGAAGGACACAAAGATGATCGTCCTTTACGGCCTTGTGATGGTGCTCTGCGCCATCGGCGCGCTAACGATGAATGTCGTCGCCAACCGCATGGCCAGCGCCGTCTCGCGCGATACGACGCGCACGCTCCGTCATGATCTCTTTGCCCGGGTGATGACCCTCTCCGCCGCACAGACGGATGCGGAGACCAAGCCCTCCCTCATCTCCCGCCTGACCAGCGACACCTACAACATCAACAACATGCTTGGGCGCATGCAGCGCATCGGCGTGCGCGCGCCGATCCTCGCCCTCGGCGGCATCATGGTCACCCTGACGCTCGACCCCGTGCTCACGCTCATCCTCGTGGCGACGCTGCCCTTCATCGTCCTTCTGACGATCAGGACCTCCGGCGCGAGCATCCCGCTCTATCACCGCGTGCAGGAGGCGGGCGACAGGCTTGTGCGCCTCGTGCGCGAGGATGCGGCGGGCATCCGCGTCATCAAGGCGCTCTCCACGACGGACGCGGAGCGCGCGCGCTTTGACGACGTCTCCCGCGAGGTCATCAGCTGCGAAAAGAAGGCCAGCGGCCTGATGGCGCGCGTGGGCCCGGCCACCAGCCTCATCCTCAATGGCGCGCAGGTCGCCGTCATCCTCGCTGGCGCTGCGCGCGTGGCCGCCGGGCAGTGCGAGGTCGGCCGCATCCTCGCGTTCATGACCTATTTCACCATCATCCTGACCGCCGTGGTCAATATCTCGCGCATGTTCATCGTCTTCTCCCGCGCGGCGGCGTCGGCGGACCGCGTGATGGCGATCATCGACCTGCCGCAGGACATGCTTGTACTGGAAAGCGGCGAGGCCGTGCGGGAAAACGCCCCGGCCATCGAGTTTGACGGCGTGTCCTTCCATTACGGCGGCAGCGGGGAGGACGTCCTCGAGGACGTCAGCTTCTCCCTTGAGCGCGGGCAGACGCTCGGCGTCATCGGCGCGACGGGCTCGGGCAAGAGCACGCTCATCCGCCTGCTCATGCGCTTCTATGATCCCACGAAGGGCACGGTCCGCCTCTTCGGGCGGGACGTGCGCACCATCCGCACAGAGACGCTGCGCGCGCATTTCGGCGCCGCCTTCCAGTCCGATACGCTCTTTGAGGATACCATTCTTGAAAACATCCGCCTCGGGCGCGCGCTCTCGGACGAGCAGGTCGCCCTCGCCGCGCAGGACGCGCAGGCCTACGCCTTCGTCACCGGCGACAAGGAGGGCTTTGACTCCGCGCTCAATATCCGCGGCAACAACCTCTCCGGCGGGCAGAAGCAGCGCATCATGATCGCCCGCGCGCTCTGCGGCAAGCCGGATATCCTCGTGCTGGACGACTCCTCCAGCGCGCTGGATTACAGGACGGACGCCGCGCTGCGCAGGGCGCTGCGCGAGGGCTATGCGGATACGACGAAGGTCATGGTCGCCCAGCGCATCTCCTCCATCGCACACGCGGACCTCATCCTCGTGCTCCACGGCGGGCGCATCGCGGCGCGCGGCACGCATGAGGAGCTGCTCGCCTCCTGCGATATTTACAAGGAACTCTACGACTCGCAGATGGGAGGGCTTGACGCATGATGAAGAATCCTCCCGGACAGGGCGCGGACAAGAGCATCCGCGACGCGCAGAACCAGCGAAAGCCCAAGGACGCGGGCCACACCATCCTGCGCCTGCTCAGGACGATGATGCGCGACCGTGCGCTCTTCGCCCTCGCGCTTGTGCTGACCGTCTCCGGCAATCTCCTCGGTCTGCTCGGCCCGCGCCTTGCAGGCGAGGCCATCGACGCCATCGGCGAAAACGGTGCCGTCCTCTGGGACGTCGTTTTCGCCAAGTGCGCCCTGATGCTCGCCTGCTACGCGGCCAGCGCCGCGCTCTCCTACGCGCTCGCCCTGCTGATGATCCACATCAGCCGCGGCGTCGTCTACAGGATGCGCGAGCAGGCGTTTGACAGGCTGATGCGCCTGCCGGTCTCCTACTACGACACGCACCCCTCCGGCGACATCATCAGCCGGATCTCCTACGACATTGACACGGTGAACGCCTCTCTCTCCAACGACATCGTGCAGATCCTCTCCACGGTGGTGACGGTCTTTGGCTCTCTGGGCTTTATGATCGCCATCTCGCCGCGCCTTCTGCTCGTCTTCTGCATCACGGTGCCGCTCTCCCTCTACGCGGCGCGCCGACGGGCGACGGTCACAAAGCCCCTCTTCCGCGCGCGCAGCCGCAAGCTCGGCGAGCTTAACGGCTTCGTCGAGGAGCAGCTCTCGGGGCTGACAACGCTGCGCGCCTACTCCCGCGAGGAGGCCGCCGTCGAGAAATTCGACGCGATCAACGAGGAGGCCGTCGTCGCCTATTACAACAGCGAGTATCAGGGCAGCGTCGTGGGCCCGCTGGTCAACTTCATCAACAACCTTTCCCTCGCGCTGGTGAGCGTCTTCGGCGCGCTCCTCTTCTGCGCGGGGCAGATGAGCATCGGCGCAATCTCCTCCTTTGTGCTCTACTCCCGCCGCTTCTCCGGCCCGATCAACGAGGCAGCGAACGTCTTTGGCGAGATGCAGAGCGCGCTGGCGGCAGCGGAGCGCGTCTTCGCGCTGATCGACGAGCCGGCGGAGCCCGCAGACGCCGAGGGCGCGCAGGAGATCGGCGAGGTCGTCGGCCATGTCGCGCTGCGCGACGTGACCTTCGGCTACGAGGAAGGCAAGCCCATCCTCAAAAACTTCAGCGCCGAGGCGCAGCCGGGAAAGATGATCGCCGTCGTCGGCCCGACGGGCGCGGGCAAAACCACGCTCATCTCGCTGCTCATGCGCTTTTACGAGGCGCAGGAGGGCAGCATCGCCGTGGACGGCAAGCCGCTTGACGCCATCACCCGCGACAGCCTTCGTGCCGCCTATGCGATGGTGCTGCAGGACACATGGCTCTTCCACGGCACGGTCTATGAGAACCTGCGCTACGGCAGCGAGCACGCTACGCGCGAGCAGGTCATCGCCGCGGCGAAGGCCGCGCACGCGGACGGCTTCATCCGCCGCCTGCCGCAGGGCTATGACACCGTGCTCACCGACGACGGCGCGAATATCTCCAAGGGACAAAAGCAGCTGCTGACCATCGCGCGCGCCATGCTGCTTGAGAGCCGCATGGTCATCCTCGACGAGGCGACCAGCAACGTCGACACCCGCGTGGAAAAGCTCATCCAGAAGGCCATGCGCGAGCTGATGGCGGGCAAGACCTGCTTCGTCATCGCGCACCGCCTCTCCACCATCGAGAGCGCGGACGAGATCCTCGTCATCGACCATGGCGAGATCGTCGAGCGCGGCACGCATACCGCCCTCATGCAGAAGCAGGGCTTCTACTACAACATGTACAGAGCGCAGTTTGAATAAGGAGGATCCCCCATGGAACAGCTGCATCAGGAAATCACAGAACGCATCGACGCCGCCGTCGCCGCCCTGTGCGACAAGGGCCGGCTTGAGGCGGGCAGCGTCATCGTGCTGGGCTGCTCGACCAGCGAGGTTGCCGGCGGGCAGATCGGCAAGGCCAGCGTACCGGAGCTGGGCGCGGTCATTGCGAAGGCCATGATCGACGCCTGCCGCGCGCGCGGGATGGAACCGGCCTTCCAGTGCTGCGAGCACCTCAACCGCGCTGTCGTCATGGAGCGCAGTGTGCTGCGTGCGCGCGCCCTCACGCAGGTCAGCGCCGTCCCCCAGCCCAAGGCCGGCGGCAGCGTCCCCGCCGCCGCGTGGAAGCTGCTTGGCACGCCTGCGCTGGCCGTTTCCCTGCAGGCGGAGGCGGGCATTGACGTGGGCGATACGCTCATCGGCATGCATCTGCGCCCCGTCGCCGTGCCGCTGCGCATCGGCTTTAAGACCATCGGCAGCGCCAATCTCGTCCTCGCCTACTCCCGCCTGCCCTTCATCGGCGGCAGCCGCGCGGTGTACGAATAATTCTCAGACAAAAAGCCCTCCGCACAGCCGTGCAGAGGGCTTTCTTGTTCTTCATCAATAGGTCGTCGTCCACTCGGTCGGGTAATCCTCCACGGCCTTGACGCCGGTGGATCTGAAGTTCTTTTCCAGCTTCGCATTCAGCCCCAGCAGGCGCTCGACGATGGCGGCGGCCGCCTCGTCGCCGGAGGGTGTGGGCTTAAAGTCGTTGACCTTCTCCTGCGAGGAGATGGAGCACGGGATGATGCGGAAGCCCTCATTCTGCGCCGTGCCGTCCGGCCAGACGCGGAAGCGCTGCTGGAAGATATAGGTGTCCATATCGTCCGGCCTCGTGTTGCCCGCAAAGGAGAAATTGCCCAGCGAGTAGCAGATGTACCTGCCGTTGTATTCCTCGATCGGATTGATCCTGTGGCTGTGATGGCCGATGACCAGATCCGCGCCCGCGTCGATCGTCGCGCGCCCAAGCGGCACCTGACGCTCGTTGGGCACATAATCCTTCTCCTCGCCCCAGTGGTAGGAGACGATCACGATCGGGCAGCCCTGCGCGCGCAGCGCGGCGATATCGCCCTCGATGGCCTCATAGATCGCAGGATACTTGCCATTGAAGGTCTGGTAGGAGAGCATGCCGATCTTCACGCCCGTGTCGGTCGTGTACACGCCGGAGCCCAGATGCCCGCTGTAGACGATGCCGGCATTCTCCAGCGTCGCGCAGGTATCCGCATAGCCCTGATCGCCGTGATCCATGATGTGGTTGTTTTCCAGCGAGACGGCCTCGATATTGCCCGAGGTCAGCACCTGAATGTACTCCGGCGGCGCGGCAAAGGAGAAGCTGTTCTTCGTCTTGCTCTTCGTCTTGGTGAGGGTGCCCTCAAAGTTGACGAGGGTCATGTCGTCCTCAGCAAAGATCTCCTTCACGTTTTCCATCGGGAAGGTCAGGCCGCCGGGCTCCTTGTCCAGCTGCTTGTCAAAGACGCTCTTGCCGCTCTTGCGGGTGTCGCCGCCGATGGTGACGTCGCCCGTGGCGGAGATCGTCACGATCACCGAGCCGTCCTCCTGCAGCCGCCAGTCGCTGCCGTCCTCGCGCTCGTACCACGGCCTCGTCTCAAAGACGGCGTCCTCCCATTCCTCAGCGGCGGGAAGATCCTCGAGCATGGACAGGTCGAGCCGCTCCGCCGCGGCGATGCACGGCATAAGCAGCAGGAGCAGCAGGCAAATCAATCGTTTGTTCATCGGTCATGTCCTTATCGTATGTCGGTCGTGCTCAGCCGCCGGTCATTCCTCCGTCGGGCTGTTGATGAGCTCATGGAAGCGGGTCTTGTTCGTCCCCCAGCGCACGTCGAGCGCGGAGGAACCGGCAACCTCGCCATAGTAGTACGTCCCCTTCTGCGGGACATGGAATTCCACAAAATCCGCGCCGCCCGCGACGAGGCCATAGCCCGCCTTGAGCGCGGAGAGGATGTCCATCGCGCCGAGATTCATCTTCAGCCCATCGGAAATCTGATTGTACACGCCGACGATCTCCATCAGCGACAGATCGCGGCACTTGTCAAACAGCTGGCTGACCACCTTGCGCTGGCGCTCCGTTCGGCTGAAGTCGCCCTGACCGGAGGATCGGTCGCGCATGTAGGCCAGCGCAATGCGCCCGGTCATATGCACAAGCCCCGGCCCCTCGGGCATGTTGGGGTCGCGCCCGCGAAGAATCTTGCGGATGGCGATGAATTCATTCTCGTCAATGACGATATCCACGCCGCCCAGCGCGTCGATGACGGGCTTCACATTCTCAAAATTGACCAGCACGGAGCCCTCGATCTCAATGCCCAGTTCGCGCTCCAGGCATGCCTCCACGCCCTCAAAGCCGTAATACTTGTAGAGCAGGTTGGCCTTCGTCGCATTGCCCTTGGGATTGGTGATCTTGCTGTCGCGCAGCACGGAGGTCATGATGACGCGGTTGTACGTCTCATCCAGCGACACGATGACGATGGTATCCGTCCTCGCGTCGTCAACGATATCGTCCGCATAGCCGTCCTCGCCCAGCAGGAGATAGTGCTTGATCCCCGTATTCTCCTGTGCGCAGGCGGCGGAAAAGCCGCAGACGAGCAGCGCCGTCAGCAGGATCGCAAATAACCGTTTCAGCATAAGGTCCTCCGCATGTCTTGCAGGTCCGCCCGTGGGCGGCTTTCTTTGGGTATATGACGGATCATCAGGCCGGTTTTATCCCCGGCGCGCGCCGTCTGTGGCAGATTTTTCCGTCCGGTCAGGCGAAGAGCGCGCGCAGGAGCATTGGCCCCTCGGCGAGGAAATCGCCCGTCGCGGCGGCGTGCGCCTCGTCAAACTTGCGCGGCGCGCCCGGCTCACGGCTGTCATAGATGGCGAAGGGGATCGCCTTGCCGTCATGGCCGCGGGTGGTCAGCAGCGTCGGATGATCGGAGAGCAGCAGCACGCGATACTCCGGATCGACCTCGCCAAGGCGGTCAAGCAGCGGGCCGACCACACGCGCATCCAGCCTGCGCAGCGCCTCGCACTTGCCCTCGACGTCGCCCGCGTGGGCGCACTCGTCCGGCGCTTCGACGTGCACGCAGCAGAAATCCGCGCCGCCCCTCAGCGCCTCGAGCACGGCCTCAACCTTGCCCTCGTAATTGGTATCCAGCTCCGCCGTCGCGCCCTCCACGCGCGGGGTCTCCACCCCGCAGAGATTGGCGATGCCCCATACCAGCGGCACAGCCGACACGGCGCTGCCGCGCTTGTGATAGAGCGCGTCAAAGGAGGTCAGCGTCATCGCGCTGCCCGGGCCCCACGGCCAGATGCAGTTCGCCGGGAGCTTGCCCTCGGCGATGCGGCGCTGATTGACCGGATGATCGCGCAGGATCTCAAAGGAGGCGCGCATGAGCGCGGTGATCTCCGGGCCCATCTCGCCCTTGGGCATATAGCGCGCGATCGCGGAATCCAGAATATTGTGCGGCTCGGTGAAGACGGGATAGGACGCAGGCTTGTGCGCCGCGTCGATCACGCCGATATGACGGAAGGTCGGGGTGACATGCACGCTAAAGCCCACCGCCGCCGCCAGAGAGGCAAAGCGCGGATCGGCCAGCAGATCCTCCATCAGCTCCACGGCCTCATCGCCCTCGATGCTGCCGCCGTTGTGAGAGCGGATGACCGCCGTATCAAAGGACTCGCCCTCCAGCGCGCAGAGATTGACGCGCAGGCTCGTCTCGCCCGGCTCGAGCATCACGCCCATGCCCGCCGCCTCCAGCGCGGAGCGGCCGGTATAGCAGGTGCGCGGATCGTAACCAAAGATGGAGAGGATCGCCGTATCGCTTCCGGCGGGGACGCCCGCGGGCACCGTCTGGCACAGGCCGAGCCTGCCGCCGGCCACGCGGTTAATCTGCGGCAGATCCATCGCCGCGAGCGGGGTCTTGCCGCCCAGCTGCTCCACGGGCTCGTCTGCGATGCCGTCGCCGATAATCAGCACATATTTCATGGGGAATGCGCCTCCTCTGTTATCACATCATGACTGCGGCACAAAGCCGCTCTTTATATTATAGCGCAACTTCGCCCGGCAGGCAATGCCCTATGCGTCACAGGTCATGCGCCGGGCGGCGGGCACATAGACTGATACCGGTAAGCACGGCAGCGGCAACAGATTGTATAAATCATCTGCATCGTGCGCAACCTGTCATACAAAGGCAGCCCCGCCCCCGCGGGGACAGCTTTCTTCCCGGCGCTCTGCGCGGGATCATCATGATAGGAGGGACAGTCAGTATGGAAATGTCCTTGGAAAACCCGCGCCCGCAGCGCCCTGTCCGCGGCCCGCACGGCGGCTGGAAGCCGCAGGAGATCGCCGCGCTGGAGCATGGCGTGGAAGAGGCCGCACGCGCAGGAGAATCGCTGCGCAGCGTCTTTGACCGGCTGAGCGACGAGCTCGGGCGCAAACCCAACAGCATCCGCAATTTCTACTATGCGCAGCTGCGCGCCGGCGGCGAGGCCGAGGCAGAGCGCGCCCTGCCGTTTGAGACCTTCACCCGGCAGGAGGTCGAGCAGCTCGTGCGCAGCGTGCTCATCGCCCGGGCGCAGGGCATGAGCGTGCGCGCCTGCGTGCGCCAGCTCGCCGGCGGCGACCGCACAAAGATGCTGCGCTATCAGAACAAATACCGCTCCACCGTACGCACGCGCCCGGAGCTCGTGCGCCAGATCATGCAGCAGCTCGCCGCCAGCGGCACGCCGTATGTCAGCCCCTATGCGCCCGAGGAGCAGGAGACGCCCGCGCCGGACATGGAGGCCCTGCGGAGCAGGGCGGAGCGCACGGGCGACGCGCAGATCGCCGCGCTCATGCGCGCGCTTGATCACCTGCTCGACCTCGCCGAGGCAGGCCGGGGCGCACAGCAGCCCACCGTCCCGCAGGAGAGCGATGCCCAGCGCCGCGCAGACCGGCTGGGCGCGCAGTGCGACATGCTGCGCATCGCGCTGGACGACGAGCAGACCCGCGCGCAGCAGCTCCTCGCCGAGGCGGGCGGGATGGCCGCCCTCCTGCGCGATTACATCGCCCTGCCCGACGCAAAGCGCGCACGCGGCGCGCAGGATTTCTGCCAGCAGGCGCAGCGCCAATTGACCGCCATGGAATGCGCGATGGAGCTGTTCGACCAAGAAACCTAACAAATCCAAAAGCCTTCCCCTGGGAGGGGAAGGTGGCATGCCGAAGGCATGACGGATGAGGTTCTCAAACAGACAGCTTCCCAATATAGCAGAAAGCCGTATCGTGTAAGCAGTAAGGGCGCCGCCGGAACACCGGCAGCGCCCTTCATGATTCATTTACAGGCTCATCAGCGCGGCAATCACGCTGTCCGACCAGGCAATAAACTGATCGGGAATGAGATCATACAGAAGGCCCGTGCAGTCCTGCGCGCCGCTCGTCAGCAGACCGATGCTCTGCCCCAGCGCGCCGCCCGTGCAGGCCGCGATCTGCGCCGCATTCTGCTCCTCCAGCAGCATGGCGGCAAAGCTGAGCGCCGCCTCGCGCCGGGCCGGATCCTCGAAGCAATCCCTCGTCACAGCGAGACCGAGGCTCGGCACGCCCACGACCATGCCGCGCGCCTGACCGTCCATCCCGGCGAGGGAGGCGACCTGCACATTCTCCTGCCGCTCCTGCGGGATCATCATGGACAGCCAGTCCGAGTCAAAGCGCATCGCCGCCTGACCGGCGAGGAAGCTGTTCTGCATGTCAAAGTCCGTCGCATTCCACGGGTCCGCGCCGAACGCGCCGACCTGCGTGAGCGCGGTCAGCACCGCCTTCGCGCCCTCAAGCGAGGACTGCAGGCCGTACTGTGCCTCCGGCGCGCCGATGAGCGCCGTGCAGTCCAGCACGATCTCCGACCACTCGCACAGCGCGTTGGCGATCGGGGTGACGCCGTTCTGGCTGAGCACCGTGCAGACGACGACCAGATCCTCATACGACTTCGGCGCGGCAAGGCCATAGCGCGCCAGCACGTCCGTATTGACATAGAGCGCTTCCCAGTTCAGGCGCAGCGGGGTGAGCAGCACGCTGCCGTCCGCCTCGCGCATGGAGGCAAAGCGGCGCACACCCATCTGCGGCGCAGCCTGCATGAGTTCCTCCACGGTGACCAGCTCCTCCGCGTCAAAGCCGGAGCCCGGGGCCATGATCACCACGTCCGCCGTGCCGCTCTCCACGCCCTCGCGCAGGAGCGCAAGCCACGTGTCGTCCATGTCGCTGGTATAGTCGTCGACCTTGTGGCCCGTCTCGCTCTGCCACTGCGCCGTCATGCGCAGATAGGCCTCGTGCGAGGCGTCCGTCTGAGAGAAGGGCGAGTAGACGCTGATCGTCTGCGCCGAGGCGGGCACGGCGAGCGCGGCAAGCAGCAGCGCGGCGAAAAGAGCGATCCATGTACGGATATTGCGCATGAGTAGCCTCCTGTTTCTGCCCAAAGACGGGCCGTTGATCACGATGCCGATTGAATTGATGACTATGACGATTACAATCCGAGGTTGATGGCCTTCTGCAGCGCCTTTCTCGCCAGCGGCGCAGCGACGGATCCGCCGGATCCGCCGTTCTCCACCAGCACGCAGATGGCATAGGGCGCATTGTCATTGGTGATGTAGCCGACGAACCACGCATGCGCCTCGACGCTCTTGTCGTTGCTGGCCTCGGCGGTGCCGGTCTTGCCCGCGACGACGTAGCCGTTGCCCAGCGCGGCGCGCGTGCCCGTGCCGGACTTGACCACGCGGATCATGTCCTTCTCGATCTGCGCGGCAGCAGAGGAGGAGATCATCCTGCGCCCCGTCTCCGCCGCAGGCAGGGGCCTCTGCCCGCCCTGCGCGGTGGTGATGCGCCCGATGAGCCGCGGCTCATTGAATACGCCGCCGTTGGCGATCGTCGAGGCGATGAGCGCCATGTGCATGGGCGAGGCCAGCACGCGGCCCTGACCGATGGAGGACCACGCCAGATCCTCCGGGCTCAGATCGTCGATGGGATAGCTGGAATTGTAGACGATCATATCGCCGAACATGAAATTCTCGTTAAAGCCCATCTTCTGCGCCGTCTCGCCGAGCATGGTGTAGCCCAGATCCTGCGAGAGCGCGGCAAAGGTCGTGTTGCACGAATGGACAAACGCCTCGCTGAGCGTCTGCACGCCGTGCGCGCTGTTTTCCGTCACGGAGTAATGGCCCACCGGGTAGTAGCCCGTGCAGTCAAAGGCGAAATCATTGAGGTCCGGCAGATTCTCCAGCGCGGAGGCCATGGTCACGATCTTGAAGGTCGAGCCCGGCGGATAGAGGCCCTGCGTCGCGCGGTTGATGAGCGCGCCGGCCACATCGTCGCCGAGGGCGCTCTCCACGTCCGTCGGGTCAAACTGCGGCAGCGAGACCATCGAAAGCACCTCGCCGGTCTTATAATTGAGCACGACCGCCGCGCCCCGCTTGCCGTCGGGAAATTCCTCGGTGATATAGCGCGTGAGCCGCTCGGAGATCGTCAGCTGCAGGTCGTCGCCGCGCTGAGGCGTGCCGGTGAAGGCATCCGCCAGCCGCTCAAAGATGCTGGCTTTGAAGCCCAGCAGGTACTGCGCGTGGAAGGTATCCACGCCCGTGGAGACCTTGCCGCCGCTGTCGCCGATGACCTGAGAGACCGCCATGCGCGTGGCGCGGCTGCCATGGTAGCGGCGCGCGCCGCTCTCGTCCGTATAGGCCAGCACCGTGCCGTCCCGGTCGGTGACCGTGCCCATGACCACATGGCTCTTCTGGCTGCTGATGCGCGGGTTATGCGGATTGGCCACCCAGCGGCCGCCGTAGAAATACACCGAATAGCAGCAGTAGGCCGTCATGACGCCGTAAAGCGCCAGGCACAGCAGAAGCAGCAGCCGGATCCGGCGTCTGATGACTTTGATATCAATTCACCTCCCGGGAAAAGGCGCTCACGCGCCGAACACGTCGTCCTCCAGATCCTCCTGCACACGCGCGCTCACGCCGTGCAGGATGCCCATCATCGCCAGACACGAGAGCAGAGACGAGCCGCCATAGCTGAGGAAAGGCATCGTCACGCCCGTCAGCGGGATCATCTTGACCACGCCGCCGACGATCATGAACGTCTGAATCGCCAGCATCGCCAGCACGCCGCAGCCCAGCAGCATATCAAACGAGCGGCGCGTGCGCGAGATGATCGTCACCCCGCGCATGATGATCAGCAGATACACCGCAATCGTCAGGAAACCAAAGACGAGGCCCATCTGCTCACAGATGACGGCGAAGATAAAGTCGTTGTGATAGGCGGGGATCATGTCGGGCGTACCCTGCCCGAGGCCCACGCCGAACAGGCCGCCCGAGCCGATAGCCAGCAGCGCCTGGATGATCTGATAGCCCTTGTCCAGCGGATCGCTCCACGGATTGCGCCACATGGCCACGCGCACCTTCACATGCGCGAACATCCGATAGCCCATTACCGCTGCGCCCGCGCCGCCGCCGAGGCCCAGCACCGTCAGCGGCACATTGCCGCAGGCGGCATAGAAGAGCACCAGCGTGGTCAGGTAGTAGATCAGCGCCGTGCCCAGATCGCGCTGGAGCATCAGCAGCACAAGGCACGCCCCGGCAAAGAGGATCGCCGGCATCATCTGCAGCACCGTGCGGTGCGCGCTGAAGTAATAGGCGAGCGTCAATACGATGGAGAGCTTGACCAGCTCGCTGGGCTGGAAGGAGCCCAGCAGCGGCAGCGTCACCCAATTCTTCGCGCCGCCCTGCCATTCGCCGAAGGCCAGCGGCAGCACCAGCGCGCCGATGCCAAGGAGCATCGAAAGCACCGTCAGCCCCTTCCACCGGCGTATGCGCGAGACAATCCCGCTGATGATCAGCATCAGCACGAGACCGACCGCATAGAATGCCGCCTGCCGCGCGCCGCGCTCGGGCGATACCGTATAGAGGATCACCACGCCCAGCCCGCAGAGGAAATTGGTCAGCGACATCAGCAGCGGCTCCACCGGCAGAAAGCGCGGCAGCAGCACCGAGGTCGCAAGCCCCAGCGGCACGATGGCGCAGAGGATCGTCAGCGCCCGCGTGTCCAGCACGCCCGGCGTGCCGGAGGCGGCCAGCAGCATACCCAGCGCCTCAAAGGCCGCCGTCAGCAGCGCGATGACCGTCACCGCAAAGCCCGGGCTGCGGCTCACAGCCAGCTTCCTGTCGCGGAACATGGCCTTCTTCTTCTTTTCGTTTCTCAATGAGCGGCGATCGCGGCGCTGCTTCTCCCTGCCGGCTTCCTCCGCCGGGCGGATGCGCCCCGTGCGGCGTGCCGTCTCCTGCTTTTTATCCATCTCCCGCTTCCCGGCGGGCGCTGTTTTCCTCTTTGCCCTGCCGTCCTCACTCTTATAGACGGATTTGGCGGGAGAAACTTTCTTCTGCGCAGGCTTTTTTTCCGCTGCAGCCTTTGCCGGCTCTTTTCTGGCCTCTGGCTTGCTCGCCTTCGGCTGCGCCTTTGCTGCCGTTTTGGCCGCCGGTTTCGCCGGCTTCTTTTCTTTGCTGTCATCCGGTTTGAGCCTCGCGGCGTTTGTCCGTCTCGCCGCCGCACGCCGCGCAGCGGGCTCCTCCTCCCAGAGGAAAAGAGGATTCACGCGCTCCTCTTTGGCTGTTTTTGCCGTCTTCGCCGCGCCGCCGGTCTTTGCGGCGCCTTCCGGCTTCTTCTTATAGGACGCCTTGAGCGCGCCGTCGGCATCCCGCTTCACGCGCGCCTTGTATACGGGCAGCTTTCCCGGCATGCCGTCACCTCCTCAGGCTGATTGTCTCATTCTTCCGTCTCCCGGGTTGTTTGCTTCCGGGTTGTTTGCTTCCGGGCCGTCTGCTTCCGGGGCGCCTGCCGCTTCTTCTGCAGCTTCTGCTCCCGGCGGATCTCTCCCTGGCCCGGCGCGCCGATGCCCTCGCCCCGGCCGCGCTGCGCCTTCGAGCGCCGCGCCGTGGTGACATACGGGCCAATGTCCGCCTCGCGCGCGCCGTCCGCGCCGCTCTCGCTCAGAAGAAGCGCCATCTTCAGATCGCCCACCCGCAGCACAGCGCCGTCGCGCAGCACAGCCTCGTCGCCCGGCTCAACGGGCACATCGTCCACCAGAAAGCCGTCCCTGTGCAGGGCGGCCATATGAAGCTCCCCCTTCTCCATCCAGAAGAAGGCCGAGCGCAGGTGCACCTTCCGGTAGGGAATGCACACATCGCAGCTGTGCGCCGCGCCCATCGTGCCCTCGTAGGGGACGGGCAGCATCGTGCCCGCAGGCAGCCGCCTGCTCCCGGCGGAGAGAACCTGCAGCATGCCGGCCGCGCCCGCCGTCGGAATGCCCTTCTTGACACGCCGCCAGAGCGCCCTGTCCGTCAGCATCCGCCGCGCGGCAAGCAGCACAATGACGGCCAGCATCCCCGAGGCCAGATAGCCAAAGACCATCGACAATACGGAATACCATGCCTCGTTCACATCTGCCCCTCCTTCCCCGGGTACATTCCCCCATTATCCGTTCATTATATCACAAAAACGCATCCGCTGCGCTCCTTCATCCCTGAAAACCGCCGAAATTGCGCCGGAAAGGCAATTTTAAGCCTTCCGCCATGCGCCTGCACTGCCAGATTGCGCCAAATGGCACACGCGCGCTTGCCAAACATCGCTCCCGTGTGTATAATATATGAGTTGAAGATTACCATTTTGCCGCATGGCAAAGCAAAAGAGGAGGACACGCATGGCAGAAGAGAGAATGCTCATCACCGGTGGGCAGCGGCTGGAGGGCACCGTCCGCGTCAGCGGCGGCAAAAATACAGCCGTGGCCATTATTCCGGCCGCTATCCTGAGCCAGACCCCGTGCGTGATTGAGAATCTGCCCAATATCGAGGACGTTCACGTCTCTGTGGAGACGCTGCGCTACCTCGGCGCCAAGGTATCCTGGGACCCGAAGGAAGGAATCATGGAGGTCGACTCCAGCTCCATCAACCGCACGGACGTGCCGCTGGATCTGTGCCGCAGAATGCGCGCCTCCTCCTACTATATCGGCGCGCTGCTCGCGCGCTTTGGCAGCGCGCGTGTGCCGCTGCCCGGCGGCTGCAATATCGGCCGCCGCCCCATCGATCAGCACATCAAGGGCATGCGCGCCCTCGGCGCGCAGGTCGAGCTCTCGCGCGGCACCGTCATCGCCGAGGCCGAGCCGCTCATCGGCGGCGACGTCTTCCTTGACATGGCGACCGTCGGCGGCACGATCAACGTCATGCTCGCCGCCTCGCGCGCGCAGGGCACGACCACCATCTACAACGCCGCCAAGGAGCCGCACATCGTCGACCTGGCGAACTTCCTCAACTCCATGGGCGGCCGCGTCAAGGGCGCGGGCACGGACACCATCCGCGTGCGCGGCACGCAGAATATGGGCGCGCGCCGTCCGTATGCCGTCATCCCGGATCAGATCGAGACCGGCACGCTGATGATCGCCGCCGCTGCAACCCATGGCGACGTGACCATCACCGGCTGCATCCCCACGCATATGGAGGCGCTGACCGCCAAGCTGCTGGAGATGGGCGCAAAGGTCTACGAGCGCGACGACTCCATCCGCGTCAAGTCCATCGGCTCCCACAGGGCCGTCTCCTTCAAGACGCAGGTCTACCCCGGCTTCCCGACCGACCTGCAGCAGCCGATGAGCGCGCTGCTGTGCACGGCGACCGGCACGTCGACGGTGGTGGAAAACATCTTTGAATCCCGCTTCCTGCATCTGGCGGAGATGGAGCGCATGGGCGCGCGCGTCCGCGTCTATGAGCAGACCGCCGTCATCGAGGGCGTCCCGCAGCTGCACGGCGCAGCCGTTGAGGCAACCGACCTGCGCGCGGGCGCGGCGCTCGTCGTCGCGGGCCTGATGGCGCAGGGCACGACCGAGATTTTCAACACGCACTTCATCGACCGCGGCTATGAGAATCTGGAGGCCAAGTTCTCCAGCCTCGGCGCGAACATCTCCCGCGTAAAGGAATAATACTCAAGGCATAAGGAAAGGGCGATCCGCTTCGGCGGACCGCCCTTTTTGTGTATCTGTCAGGCTCTTCGATGGCGCGGATTACTTCGCAGCCTTGGCAGCGGCGTTCTGACCGGCGATGCGGCCGAAGGTCGTGCTGATGCACAGCATGGAGCCGGAGCACGGATACTCCTTGTCGAAGAACTGGCCGCTGGCGCACTCGCCCGCAGCGTACAGGCCCGGGATCGCCTTGCCCTCGGCGTCGAGCACCTGGGCATCGGTATTGATCTCGAAGCCGCCGAAGCCGGCGACGGTCGCACGGACGACCTTGATCGCATAGTACGGGCCCTCAGCGGCGAGCGGCGCGATGCCGGCGCGGCCAAAGTCCTCGTCAACGCCCTTCGCGCCGAGCTCGTTGTAACGGGCGACGGTCGCGGCGAAGGTCTCCACCGGCATGCCGGCGGCCTCAGCTAGGCCCTCGATGGTGTCGGCCTTGTAGCAACGCCGGTCACCTGCCTCTCCGGCACGATGGACGGCTTCTCCCGCAGCATGCTGGATAACCCGACCGATTATTTTATGCGCATCGTCTCCGAGCGCTACCTCGCCTGAATACTTTACACAGGGCCCCGCGCCGTATGGCATGGGGCCCTGCTTTATTCTACCGTCACAGACTTGGCCAGATTCCTCGGCCTGTCCACATCATTCCCCCGCGCGCAGCCCGCGTAATACGCCAGCTGCTGCATCGGCACGGCAGCCAGGAGCGGCGCAAAGAGCGGCTCCGTCCCCGGCAGGCGGATCACCTCTCCCTCCGCCTCCTCCGCGCAGCCCTCTCCCGCGATCAGGATGCAGCGCGCGCCCCGGCTTGCCGCCTCCGCCATGGAGGCGCGCATCCTCTCCGCCTGCTCCCGCTGCGTGCAGACGGCGATAACCGGCGTGCCGCGTTCGATAAGGCTGAGCGTCCCGTGCTTGAGCTCCCCCGCCGGGTAAGCCTGCGCGTGGATGTAGCTGACCTCCTTGAGCTTGAGCGCGCCCTCCATCGCAGCGGCAGCGTCGATCCCCCGCCCGATAAAGAATACGCTCTGCGCATCCCCGATCTCCCGGGCGATGCGCTTCATGCTTTCCCCCTCGCCAAGCAGGCATTTGAGCGTTTCCGGCAAATCGAGCAGCGCACGAAGGAGCGCATGCTCCCGTCCATGCGCAAGCCGCCCTTTCGCAGCGGCCAATCGCACCGCCAGCAGGCCGAGCGCCGCCATCTGCGCGGCATAGGCCTTGGTCGTCGCCACAGCGATCTCCTGCCCTGCGCGCGTGAGCAGGACCCTGTCCGCCTCCCGCGCCATGGCGGAATGCGGCGCATTGACCAGCGCCAGCGTGCGCACGCCCTGCGCCCTGAGCAGGCGGAGCGCGGCAAGGCTGTCCGCCGTCTCCCCGCTCTGGCTGATGACGACGGCAAGCGTCCCCTCCGGCGGAGGCAGACGCGAGGGCCATTCGCTGGCCAGCTCCGCCTCACAGGGGATCCCGGCCAGCCGCTCGATCATCGCGCGGCCCGCCAGCCCCGCATGAAACGCCGAACCGCAGCCCGTCAGCAGCACCCGGCACACGGACAGGAGCGCAGCCTCGTCAAGCCCCGCTGCGCTCAGATCCGCGTGCAGGAGATCTCCGTCCCGGAGGATGAACGGGGCGAGCGTATCGCGCACGGCGCGCGGCTGCTCGTGCATCTCCTTGAGCATGAAATGCGCATAGCCGCCCTTCTTGGCGCAGCCCGCGTCCGCGTCAATCGGCTCCGGCGGCCGGGCGGCGGGCTTTCCCGCAGCGTCATACAGGCGCAGTGCATCCCGGGTCATGACGGCGATCTCCCCATCCGCCAGAAAGACCGCCGCCTCTGCATACCCCGCCAGCGCATGGACGTCCGAGGCGATCATATATCCCGCCTGCGCACCGCTGCAGCGCCCGGCAGCCAGCGGACTACCGCGCCGGACGGCATAGACCGCGCCCGGCTGATCGGCAAAGAGCGCGCAGATCGCATAGCTCCCCTCCAGCCGCGCCGCCATCTCCATCAGGGCCTGCACGGCGCGCGCACGCGGCGGCTTTCCCGCAAGGCGGGCATAGCAGCGGTCCAGCAGCAGCACAGCGGCCTCCGTGTCCGTCTCCGAGAGAAAGACGCAGCCCTCCGCCTCCAGTTCCGCACGCAGCGCACGATGATTGGCGATGATACCGTTGTGCACAATGGCTACGCGATTCCCCGGCGAGGCATGGGGATGGGCGTTGCGCTTGTCCGGCGCGCCGTGCGTCGCCCAGCGGGTATGGCCGATGCCGCAGCAGCCATCAAGCAGCAGCCCGCAGTCGGTCTTCTTCGCAAGGTTTTCAAGGCGGCCCGCCTCGCGGACGATGGCAATCTGCCCCGCATCACCCTGCACGGCGACGCCCGCCGCGTCGTATCCCCTGTATTCCAGCCGGGCAAGGCCCTCAAGCAGCAGCGGCCCCGCCTGCGCCGCGCCCGCATAGCCCACGATTCCGCACATCGGCATCCCTCCCATCAGAGGGATAGTATGGGCAAATTGATTGCCCCTCAAACAAAAAACTCTCAAAACAGAATCACATTTCTTTATCATAACACCCGGTCTGGAAATGGGGCTCTGCCCCATCGCCCCGCCAAAGGGCTTTCCGTTCGATCCGGGGATCTCGCATAGTCGCCTGACGGCTCCTTGCGATTCCCGACGCTTCGTCCGCCTGTTTCCGCCACCGGCGGCGGCAGACTTCGGTCCCTTTGGAAACCTTCGGCCATACAGAGCTGTCTGATTGATGATTCTGTATCGAGAGTAATTCTTTAGTTTTCTTCCTTAAGGAGCGCCATGACCTCCTGAGCATTTTCATACCCGTAGGCACAGCTGCCGTTGACCGGCGATTCCCAGATGAGATGCGCTGCTTCGGCGGCGGGCGGGTTGTCATACCGCTCGCTCTCGCCCACATAGACGAAGACCCGGCCCTCCGGGAGGGTGTCCATATGCGCCGTCTCCTGCAGCCATGCGCCGCGCTGCGGGCCATGCAGGCTGTCGAGCGTCCAGATTTCCAGCGCGCCGTCCGACGCCTCTGTCAGCACATTGCCATGCCAGAAGGTCGCAAAGCCCGCCTCATAGCCCGCCTCGGTCAGCGCTTTGGCCGCATGCTCGTACTCGCTCTCCTGCGTGCTCATGTGATTGCGCGTGAAGAGCGCCGCCTGCAGGAAGAGCACGCCGCAGAGCCCCAGCATGCAGAGCCTGCGCAGCCACGGCATGCCAAAGGGCATCTTCTCCAAATGCGCAAAGCCCGCAAGCACAAGCATGAACACGCCCATCAGGTAATAGCCCACGGCGTACTCATTGTGCCCCTCGCCGGTGACGACATTGATGAACATGCCCATCGCCAGCGCCGCCGCCGCCGTGTACAGCAGCACGCGAAGGCGCGGGGACAGCGCCTCCCTCCGGGCGACGCCGCACACAAGGGAGTATGCCATAAACCCGACCGCCAGCACCACAAGCACCGACACAAAGCCGCGCAGGCTCAGCAGCTGCACGCCCGCCTTATAGCCAAAGTACTGCGCAAGGTAGCGCAGCTGCGTCAGGAAGCCGGCAAAATCGAGTTCGCCGAGCGTCCTGTCGCCGAACTGCTCAAAATGCATCATCCCGGCCAGCACACGCGAATTGATCAGATAGCCGACCAGCATCGCCGCGACAGCCAGACAGCCCGCAAGCAGCATGGGCGTCTGCTCCTTCTGCCACACCTCGCCGAGGGAGCTGCTCGTCCGCAGGAGATGGAAGCCCTCCAGCAGGCAGGCGATCAGCAGCGGCGCGCCGCAGATCATCGGCATGCGCACGCCGGAGAGCCCGCACAGCACGCCAAGCAGCGCAATGCGCACCAGCTGCGGAATCTGCCCCCTCCCCCGTCCGGCGCGCAGGACGAGCCCAACGAGCCAGCAGCCAGCGGCGATATACATCGTATAGAACCCGCCGAGGGAGAAGAGGAACTTATGCACCTCGGACACGGGCAGCAGCACGACCGCCGCCGCGCAGACAGCACTCTCCCCGAGCCCCGCGCCGCGCGCCATATAGATCATCGCCGCCGCGCAGAGCAGGAAGGAAAGCGAAAGCCCGATCACCCGCGCGGCGTGCCAGTCCCCGCCGGAGAGAAGAAGCCCCAGCTGATACAGCGGCACGGGGCTGATCACACGCAGCTCGGTCGAGTAATACCAGCTGTCCGTGATGAGCCGTCCCTCGCGGTTTAAGAGGCTGGCGAGCACCATTTCGCTGCTCTGGTCCGCATCGAGATTATGCGACCCCCACAGCGCGAGCGGGCCGATGGCCAGCGCCAGCGCCGCCGCCAGCACCAAATACGGCAGGATCGCCGTCCATTTCTTTTTCATAGCTTTCTCCATGGCAAAAGCCGCCGCAGGCGCAGCCCGCAGCGGCCGGATTGCCCCGTCAGACGTTAAACAGCAGATCGCCGTAGGTCGGCATCGGCCAGATGCGGCTGTCCACGATCATCTCCAGATGATCGACCGGCGCACGCAGCACCTGCATCGCCGGGCAGACGCGCTCGTAATAGGCCCTCGCCTGCGCCTCGCCGGACAGGCGCGCGGCCTCGCTCTGGCAGACGCGCAGCTCCGCAAGCGCCGCATTCGCCTGCCGCAGGAGCACGCTCACGCGGGTGAGCAGCTCGCGCTGGACGGACGCATCGCCGCCGACGGCCTCCACCGCAGCGACGGAAGACGCCAGATCTGTCGTATAGCGGATCACCGCGGGCAGAATGTCCTTGCCGGCCATGTCGATCATGGTCAGCGCCTCGATGTTGATGGACTTGGCATAGAGCTCGTAGGAGACCTCCGCCCGGGCGACAAGCTCCTTTTCCGTATACACGCCGTGGCGCTCAAAGAGCTCGACCGACTCCCGGCGGGTCAGTTCAGGGATCGCGTCGACCATACCGCGCATATTGGGCAGGCCGCGGCGTGCTGCCTCGGCAACCCACTCGTCCGTATAGCCGTTGCCATTGAAGATGATGCGCTGATGCGCCTTCATCTCCCGGCGGATGAGCGCGGCCAGCGCCGCGTCAAAGTCTTCCGCCGCCTCCAGCTCGTCCGCAAAGTCAGAAAGCACGTCGGCGGCAATGGTATTGAGCACGGTGTTCGCGTCGGCAATGCAGCCGGAAGAAGGCACCATGCGGAATTCAAACTTATTGCCCGTGAAGGCAAACGGCGAGGTACGGTTGCGGTCGGTCGCATCCCTGCGGATGGCCGGGAGCGTCGCCACACCGACCTTCAGCTTCGACGCGGCGGGAACAACCTCGTTGTTGTCGGCAATGATATGCTCGACGACCGCCGTCAGCTGATCGCCAAGGAACATCGAGATGATCGCGGGCGGCGCCTCATGCGCGCCGAGACGATGATCGTTGCCCGGGTTGGCGGCGCTCATGCGCAGCAGGCCGGCATGCTCGTCCACAGCGCGCATAATCGCAGCCAGCATCAGCAGGAAGAGGCGGTTATTCTGCGGCTCCTTGCCCGGATCGAGCAGATTCCTGCCGGTGTCCGTGCCGAGAGACCAGTTGTTGTGCTTGCCGCTGCCGTTTACGCCGGCAAAGGGCTTTTCATGCAGCAGGCATACAAGGCCATGACGAAGGGCAACCTTCTTCATGACGTTCATGATGATCATGTTTTCGTCCGCTGCGACGTTGCTCGTATTGAAGATCGGCGCGAGCTCATGCTGCGCGGGCGCGGTCTCGTTGTGCTCCGTCTTGGCCGGGATGCCCAGCTTCCAAAGCTCCACGTCCAGATCGCGCATGTAGCTGCTCACGCGCTCCTTGATCGCGCCGAAGTAATGATCCTCCATCTCCTGCCCCTTGGGCGGCATCGCGCCGAAGAGCGTCCTGCCGGTGAAGATGAGGTCCTTGCGCTTGAGGTAGGTTTCGCGGTCGACGATAAAGTATTCCTGCTCCGGGCCGACGGAGGAGATGACCTTCTGCGTCTGCGTATCGCCGAAGAGGCGGCAGATGCGCAGCGCCTGACGGCTGACGGCCTCCATCGAGCGCAGCAGCGGGGTCTTCTTATCCAGCGCCTCGCCCGTGTAGGAGCAGAACGCCGTGGGGATGCACAGCGTCTTGGTCGTGCCGCTCTCATAGAGGAAGGCCGGGCTGGTGATGTCCCAGACGGTGTAGCCGCGCGCCTCAAACGTGGCGCGGATGCCGCCCGAGGGGAAGGAGGACGCGTCCGGCTCGCCCTTAATGAGCTCCTTGCCGCGCAGCTCCATGATCACCGTGCCGCCCTCCTGCGGGCTGATGAAGGAGTCATGCTTCTCCGCCGTGGTGCCGGTGAGCGGCTGGAACCAATGCGTAAAATGCGTCGCGCCCTGATCGATCGCCCACTCCTTCATCGCAAGCGCGGTGGCGTCGGCGACGACGGAGTCGAGCTCCTCACCGGTGGCCATGCTCTTTTTCAGGCTCTTATAAATCGCCCGGGGAAGGCGTTCGCGCATCTCCTTCTCACCGAAGACAGCGCTGCCGTAAATGCCGGGAATATTCAGATTCTCGCTCATGAGAATGTACCTCTTTCCTGCCCGCACGAAGGCCGAGCACAAATCATACCATTATTACAATACACCAACGCGGGGCAAAATGCAATCGCAAAAGGTTTTTAGCCAAATTCCGTTCCGAAATTACGCATTTTCCATTCTTTTCCTTGCATCCTGCGGCGCAGCGGAAGACGATGGAGCGCCTGCCGTCCATTCCCCGCCGCCAGTTGCGCCCATGGAAGCGGCCGCGCCGCCCTTGCTGCGGCAGGCCGCGGCGCGCATCTGCACGGCGGATCATTTCCAGCATAGAATGAAAAAGCCTGCCGCGCCTTGATTTTCAGCCCGGCATGCGCAGACCGTCCCCGGGAGAAAATCCTCCTGCGGCGGCACGGACACATCGCCCCGCTGCGGCATACTCTGCCATCAGGCGGGACCGCCGCCGCAAGATCTGACACGGAGGGATTTTCATGGCGCATTATGCGGTCCGCGAAAGCCCGCCTCTGCGGGGAGAAATACCCATCAGCACATCCAAGAACGCAGTGCTGCCCATCATGTGCGGCGCGCTGCTGACGAGCGAGGACGTGCGCATCGAAAAAGCGCCGGAGCTGACCGACGTGAAGACGCTGTGCGCGCTTCTTGAATCCTGCGGCTGCCGCGTCCGCCGGGAGGGCAGCGCGCTCATCCTGCGCGCCGACGCGCTGCGCATGCCGCAGGACGAGGAGGACGTGCGCAAGATGCGCGCCTCCGTGCTGGTGCTCGGCCCGCTGCTCGCGCGCCTCGGCGAGGCCCGCATCCCGCTGCCGGGCGGCTGCGCCATCGGCCAGCGCCCCATCGATCAGCACCTCAAGGGTATGAGCGCCCTCGGCGCGGGCGTCACCTGCGAGCACGGCGGCGTGACGCTGCGCGGGCATCTGCGCGGCGCAGTGATCTACCTCGACATGCCGTCCGTCGGCGCGACGGAAAATCTCATCATGGCGGCGACGCTGGCCGAGGGCGTCACCCGGATCGAAAACGCCGCCAAGGAGCCGGAGATCGTCGACCTCGCCGCCTTCCTCAGCGCGATGGGCGCGCGCATCACCGGCGCAGGCACGTCGACCATCGTCATCGAGGGCGTAAAGCGGCTGCACGGCGCGTCATGGCAGCCCATCGCAGACCGCGTCGAGGCCGGCACGATGGCCTGCGCCTGCGCGATTACCGGCGGCGAACTGCTGCTGCGCGGCGCGCGGGCGGAACACCTGCGCTCCCTGCTCTTCAAGCTCAGCGAGGCGGGCGTACATATCAAGGATACCCCGGGCGGGCTGCTCATCCTCGGGCGCGCCAAGCAGCCCTTTGAAATCCGCACGATGGTCTACCCCGGCTTTCCGACCGACCTGCAGGCCCCGATGATGGCTGTCGCCTGCCGGACGCCCGGCACCAGCGTATTCCTTGAGACGATCTTTGAGAATCGATTCATGCACGCGGCGGAGCTCTCGCGTCTGGGCGCGCATATCCGGGTGGAAAACCGCGTCGCCGTCGTGGAGGGCGTGCGCGAATTGACCGGCGCAAGGGTTGCCGCCACCGACCTGCGCGCAGGCGCGGCGCTCATCCTGGCCGGATTGGCGGCGGAGGGCGAGACGATCGTCACCGACGAGACGGGGCATATCGACCGCGGCTACGACCGGATTGAAGAAAAGCTCGCCGCCGTGGGCGGCCTGGTGCAGCGGATCGAGGAGACGGCTTAGCTGCCATTCACTTCTCCGGGCTGCGGCCGGGAACCTCATCCGTCTCGCCTCCGGCGATCCACCTTCCCCTCTCAGGGGAAGGCTTTTTTTCCAAAACCAAAAGCCCTCCCCTGGGAGGGGAGGGTGCCCCGAAGGGGCGGGTGAGGTTTCATCGTATGAAACCCAGTGAATTCATCTTCTTATCCGTTACTTTCTCCTCTTCGCAGCCAGCCGTCCCAGACCATACGCGCCCGCTGCGAGCACGCCGACCAGCGCCAGCCACGGCAGCGCCCATGCGGCAAAGAGCACGAGACTGCTGAAGAAGCTGCCGATCGTCTTGAATCCATCGACAAAGCTGCTGCCCAGCCGGGCAAGGAAGCCGTCCTCTCCGGGCAGCGTCTCCTCAATCGCCACGCTGACCTGCGCATTGTCCGCACGCTCGTCGATCCAGCGGTTGCTGCCCTCAAGAGAATCAATCTCCTGCTGTACGTCAAAGAGCGCGTCGGTGATCGCCACGATGTCAGCCATGTCCTCCGCCTCGGCATAGAGCGCGTCCAGCTGCGCCTTCTGCGCGCGGGCGCTCTCCAGCCGGGAGGCATTGTCCATATAGACGGCGGTCATGTCGTCCATGCTGTCCATGCGGCGGGTGACCTCGCCCAGCGTCTGCGCGCCCTCAAGGAAGGCGTCCAGATGCTCATCGGGAATGCTCAGCTGCAGGTCGGCATAGTGACGATCGCCCGAGGTGCGCACGTCGCAGTAGGTGATCTGCCCGCCCAATTCCAGCACGCGGGCCTTCACGGCCTCGACCGTCTCGTCAAAGGCCTCGCTCGCCAGCTCCAGCTGCGCGGAGCGCAGGATCTTGCGCTCCGTCCCCTGCTCCGCGCCATTGGCCGCAGCGCCGTAGCCCGCATCCGCAGGGGCGGCTTTGGCCATCATCGGCGCGGCGTCATAGCTCGCGGAGACGGACTCCATCTCCGCCTCCTCTGCATAGTAAGAAACCGAGCGGCTGCGGGATGCACCCTTCAGGCTCATCGTATTGGCTGCACTTTGTCCGGCGCTTCTGCCGCCCATTTGCGCGCCCACGCCGATCAGCGCCACCGCGCAGAATGCGGCAGCCGCCGCGCGCACGACGCGCCTTGACTGCATCGCCCCGGCAGCGGTCTTGAACCACTGCGAGGCGCGCTCCTTCAGCCCGACCGCCTGCGGGGTCATGCGCACAGCCCTGCGCCACGCGTCGCTGAAGCGCTGCGTCGGCTCCACCTGCGCATCCAATTCGCGGCTGCCCGAAAGCACATCCGCCTGCTCCATCAGCACGCGGCAGGCCTCGCAGTCCCTGGCGTGCTCCTGCATCGCCGCGCGCTGCGCCTCGTCCGGCGTCTCGCCGGAAAAGACGATCGCCTCAAATTCTTCACACCGCATCGGGCTGCCTCCTTTTCTCCTCTTGGCGCTCATAACCATCCATCGTCCCGCTCTCGCGCATCGCCCTGGCGATCCTCTCCCTTGCCCGGAAGAGGCGGGACTTGACCGTCCCCTGCGTGATCCCCAGCGCCTTCGCCGTCTGCTCCACGCTCAGCGCATGCACATCGCGCAGGAGAAAGACGCTGCGCATCTCCGGCGGCACCTTGGCAATCGCGCGGGTCAGCGCCTCGCTGCGCTCCGCGTCCTGCGCCGCCTGCTCGGGGGTGGGCGCGCTGTCCGCCGGGTCAAAGCCGTCCTCGCGCATAATCTCCAGCGAAGAAGCGCTCTTCTTCGCCCGCTTACGGATGGCGTCCGTGCAGGCGCTCGCCGTCACGCGGTAGATCCACGTGCTCAGCGCCTGTACATCGCGGCACTGGCCGATCTTCTGCCAGATGCGGATCATGGCCTCCTGCGCGGCGTCCTCGCCGTCGTGCACATTGCCCATCATCCGCAGGCAGAGGCCGTATATCTTCTTTTCATACTCGCCCATCAGCGATTCAAACGCCGCCGCGCTTCCGCGCTGAGCGGCGCGCAGGTACTCGCTCTGCATGCCAAGGCCTCCTCTCTTTGATATAGAGACGAACCGGAACCCGAAAAGGTTCCCGTGTATTTTGGAATTCCAAGAAAAACAGGAAACGGACGGCCAGAAGGCCGTCCGTCATTGCATATTAAGCCTCGATGATGCTCTTGCCGGTCATCTCCGCCGGGACGGGCAGCCCGATATAGGGCAGCATCGTCGGCGCGATGTCAGCCAGGCAGCCGCCCTCACGCATCTTCACATCGCCCACGCCGGCCGCAAGGAAGGGCACGACGTTGGTGGTGTGCGCGGTGAAGGGGGAGCCGTCCTCGTTCATCATCTTGTCCGCGTTGCCGTGGTCGGCGGTCAGGAACATGCAGCCGCCCATCTCGGCGGTCGCCTCCCAGACCTTGCCCACGCAGGCGTCGACGGCCTCGACAGCCGCAACAGCCGCATCGAACACGCCGGTGTGGCCGACCATGTCGCAGTTGGCGAAGTTGAGGATGACGACGTCGTACTTGCCGGAGCGGATGCGCGCGGCGCACTCCTCGGCGACCTCGTAGGCGCTCATCTCGGGCTTGAGATCGTAGGTGGCGACCTTCGGGGACGGGATGACCTTGCGGTCCTCGCCCTCGCACGGCGCCTCGCGGCCGCCGTTGAAGAAGAAGGTCACGTGCGCGTACTTCTCAGTCTCCGCGATGCGCAGCTGGGTCTTGCCGTTGGCAGCGAGGTACTCGCCCAGCACGTTCGTCAGCGGAACGGGCGGATAGGCGACCTCGACGTTGGGCATGGTCTTGTCATACTCGGCCATGCAGACGTACTGCACCGGGAAGCGGCCGAAGCGGCGCTCAAAGCCGGTGAATTCATCATCCACGAACGTGCGGGTGATCTCACGCGCGCGGTCCGGGCGGAAGTTAAGGAAGACGACGGTGTCGCCCTCGGACACGCGGCCGCCCTCGCAGGTGACGCACGGGAGGACAAACTCGTCGGTCACGCCGGCCTCATAGGTCTTGTCCATGCACTCGACCCAGTTCTCCGCCTTCTCGCCCTCGCCGTAGACAAACGCGGCGTAGGCCTTCTGAACGCGATCCCAGTTGGAGTCGCGGTCCATGGCGTAGTAGCGGCCGGTGACGGTCGCGATCTTGCCGACGCCGATCTCATCGAGCTTATTCTGCACATCCTGCAGGAAGCCCTTGCCGGACTTCGGGTCGGTGTCGCGGCCATCCATGATGGCATGGATGAACACGTTCTCCGCGCCCAGATGCTTCGCCAGATCCAGCAGGCCGAAGAGGTGCTCGATGTGGCTGTGGACGCCGCCGGTGCCCTGCAGGCCCATGAAGTGGATCGCCTTGCCGTTGTCGATGGCGGCCTTCATGTTGCGCACGAGCACGTCGTTTTCCTTCATGGTGCCGTCCATGATGGACTTGGTGATCAGGGTCAGCTGCTGATAGACGATGCGGCCCGCGCCGATATTGGTGTGGCCGACCTCGCTGTTGCCCATCTGGCCGTTCGGCAGGCCGACAGCCATGCCGGAGGCTTCGATGGTGGTATACGGGCACTCGGCAAAGAGCTTGTCGAGGTTCGGCTTCTTCGCCGCGGCGATCGCGTTGCCCTCGACGGTGCCGGGCATGCCGTAGCCGTCCATGATGCAGAGCAGAACGGGTTTCTTGGACATGGTATAAACTCCTTCTGTTACGGAATCAGGGCGGAGCAGAGCCCCGCCCCTACGTTTTATCTGCAAGGCTGCATGGTAGGGGGAGGGGCGCCGCCCCTCCCTCAACGCAAAGCAGCTTGATTACTTGTCGAAGCCGACGACCTTGGAGAAGTCCTCCGCCTTCAGGGACGCGCCGCCGATGAGGCCGCCGTCGATTTCCGGCTGAGCCATGAGGCCCTTGCAGTTCTTCGGATTCATGGAGCCGCCGTACTGGATGCGGACCTTGTCAGCCGCCTCGCCGTAGACGCCGCGGATGGCTTCACGGATGACGCCGATGGTCTCGTTGGCCTGCTCGTCGGTGGCGGTGAGGCCGGTGCCGATGGCCCAGACCGGCTCATAGGCGACGACGACGTTGGCGACCTGCTCGGCGGTCAGACCGGTCAGGGCGATGAGGGTCTGATAGGCGACCAGCGCGTTGGTGTAGCCCGCCTCGCGCTCTTCCTTCTTCTCGCCCACGCAGATGATCGGGGTGAGGCCGGCCTCAACGGCGGCGAGGGTGCGCAGGTTCACGGTCGCGTCGGTCTCGCCGAAGTACTGACGGCGCTCGCTGTGGCCGAGGATGACGTACTCAACGCCGCACTCCTTGAGCATCGCAGCGGAGAGCTCGCCGGTGTACGCGCCGGAAGCCTTCCAGTGCATGTTCTGAGCGCCGAGCTTGATGTTGGTGCCCTTGATGACCTCGGACACGGCGGCGAAATTGACAGCCGGAACGCCGACGACGACGTCGCAGCAGGCGTCCTTGACCAGCGGGATCAGGTCGCGGACGAGCTGAGCGGCCTCGGACGGGGTCTTGTTCATCTTCCAGTTGCCGGCAATGATCGGCTTACGCATAGTAATTACCTCCATCAATCAGATAATCTCTTGTCATAGTAATGCCCCGGGCCGGCCCCTAGGCCGCCCGGGGCATGTGGATTGCTAAGAATCTCAGGCTGACAGCCTCGCCCGACCATGCGGAAATTCCTTCACGGCATCGTCGGATTCGCCATCGGCAGCATGCCGATTACTTCTCGTCGAGGCAGGCAACGCCCGGCAGGGTCTTGCCCTCGAGGTACTCGAGAGAGGCGCCACCGCCGGTGGAGATGTGGGTCATCTTGTCGCCCAGGCCCATCTGCTCAACAGCAGCCGCGGAGTCGCCGCCGCCGATGATGGTGATCGCCTCGGACTCAGCCAGCGCCTTGGCAACAGCCAGGGTGCCCACGGCAAGGGTCGGGTTCTCGAACACGCCCATCGGGCCGTTCCAGATGACGGTCTTGGCGCTCTTGACAGCCTCAGCATAGAGCTCGGCAGTCTTCGGGCCGATGTCGCAGCCCTCCATGTCCGCCGGGATCTTGTCGGCGTCGACGGTCAGGGTCTTGACGGCCGGATCGAAGGTGAACTCCGGAACGCAGACGGTGTCAACCGGCAGCAGGAGCTTGACGCCCTTGGCCGCGGCTTTCTCCATCATGTTCTTGCAGTAGTCGATCTTGGTCTCGTCCAGCAGGGACTTGCCGATCTCCAGGCCCTGAGCCTTCAGGAAGGTGAAGGCCATGCCGCCGCCGATGATCAGGGTGTCGACCTTCTCGAGCAGGTTCTCGATGACGCTGAGCTTGTCGGCGACCTTCGCGCCGCCCAGGATGGCGACGAACGGACGGTCAGCGTTCTCAAGGGCCTTGCCCATGATGTCAAGCTCCTTGCCGATCAGATAGCCGGCAACGCACGGAGAGAGGAACTCGGTCACGCCCGCGGTGGAGCAGTGCGCACGATGGCAGGAACCAAAGGCGTCATCCACATAGCACTCGGCCAGGGAAGCCAGCTCCTTGGAGAACTCCTCGATGTTCTTGGTCTCTTCCTTGCGGAAGCGGGTGTTCTGCAGCAGCACGACGTCGCCGTCCTTCATCGCGGCGACAGCGGCCTTGGCATTCTCGCCGACGACGGTGTCGTCATCCGCGAAAACAACGGTCTTGCCCAGGTACTCAGACAGGCGCTCGGCAACCGGCGCCAGGGAGAACTTGGCCTCCGGGCCATTCTTCGGCTTGCCCAGATGGCTGCACAGGATAACCCTGCCGCCGTCAGCGATCAGCTTCTTGATGGTGGGCAGCGCAGCGACGATGCGCTTGTCGTTGGTGATCTTGCCGTCCTTCATCGGGACATTGAAGTCACAGCGGACGAGCACGCGCTTGCCGGAAACGATGATGTCCTCAACTGTCTTCTTGGCCATGGGAAACTCCTCCATTCATGTTGTACGGTATCCCGCACTTGTATACCGGCACGCGCAGCGGGATCCGCGCGCCCCGTGAAAGCCGCAGCCGGTCAGGGCCGGGCTTTGCTCGCTTTCCCTCGCCGGAGCAGACTCCAACGATCCTAATTAGTGTATCATCTTTTCTTGTAATTGTCAAAGTTTTCGCGAAAAATCCCGCAACTAAAACAAGGATTCAAACCGTTTTTTCAGCGCTATGCCCGCAGCAGCTCCAGAAGCCTGAGCGCCGCGCTCTCATCGGTCACCAGCAGCCTGTGCGGATGATGCGCGCAGACCGCCGCGATCGCCTCCGCCTTGCCCGCGCCGCAGGCGACCATCGCAGCGCGGCTCGTGCGGCCAATCTGCTCCTCGCGCAGGGCGACGGAGCGCCCGCCGACCACGCGCCCCTGCGCATCAAAGTAAAAGCCCAGCGCCTCCGCCACAGCGCCCGCACGCTCCAGCGCGTCGCGCTCCGCGTAACTCATGCCGCGGCGCTCCATCAAAAGCCGCGCCCGGCCAACGCCGTAGAGCAACACATCCGCATGGCCCAGAAGCTCCAGCGCCTCCCTCACCTGCGGCAAATGCGAAAGCTCGTCCGCCGCGCCGCGGGAGAGGCCGTCCGGCAGATGCAGCAGGCGGCAGCCGCCGCCAAGCCGCCCGGCGAACGCCTCCGCCAGCGTATTGGCCTGCGTGCGCACATCCCCGACCATGCCGCCGCGCGCAGGCACAACGGTCACATCCATCGGGGCGGCGGGCTCGATGGCCTCCGCCGTGCGCGCGATCGTCCGCCCGCCGGAGACCGCCAGCACATGCGCCCCCTGCAGGAGAAAGCGGATCTGCCGCGCCGCGGCACGCGCCGCCTCGCCCAGCACGCTCTCATCCTGCTCGGCATTGCCGCGCACGACGCATACGCGCTCCGCATTCAGCCTGCGGGAGAGGACGTATTCCATCTGCTGCAGAGACCTGCGCCCGCGGGAGACCGTCCTTGCAGCATCGGCAAGCGCACGCCCCTGCGCGGTCAATTCCATCCCCGCCGCAGACTGCATCAGGCAGCCCGCTTCGCGCAGCGCATCGGCGGCAGAGCGCACCTCGCGCTCCGTCAGATTGAGCCGCGCCGCCAGCGCACGCCGCCCGATCGGCGAAAGCGCGCCCACGCGCTCAAGCACCAGCGCGCGCAGCTCCATCTCCTCCATCAGGTCCGGCGCCATCAGCGACAGCGTCGCCAGAATCGACGTATCCATATCCCGCCCCCTGTATCCGGTTTGTCCTATGTATGTTCGTCATCCGCGCGGGCGGAATCTGCCCCGCGCCTTCCATTTTGTCCCGTCGCGTTCAGCATAGCACATCGACCGGAAAATGACAAGGGGCTGCACGCCGTGCAGCCTCATAGCCTTATTATGCTTTCGCGCCCAGTTCAGCCCTCTCCTGCCGCATTTCGCGCATGAAGTACGCGCCGCAGAGGATAATCTGCACCAGCGTGGACGCAGGCGTCGCAAGCCCGATGGCAAAGAGCGACACGCCCGGAATCCGGCTGACGAGGAAGGACACCGGTATGCGCACGAGGAACGCGCCGATAACGCCCTGCAGCATGACGAAGACCGTCTTTCCCCTGCCGCTGAAATAGCCGCTGAAGCAGAAGAGGAACGAGGTCAGCAGACAGTCAAGCCCATAGGCGCGCAGGTAATCCGCCGCGGCGAGGATGACCGCCTCATCCCTGGCAAAGAGCGCGGAGAGCGCCGCGCCGTGCGCAAAGGTCATATAGAACATCACAACGCCCGCGCACAGAGACGCGCCGATGCCGTAGAAGAGCGCTTTCCTCGCGCGCTGCGGCTGGCCCGCGCCGATATTCTGCCCGACAAAGGCGCTCATGGACTGCGAGAACGCGGAGGGCACGAGCATGATGAAGCCGCAGAGCTTCTCCGCCACGCCCACGCCGGCGGACTGAATCAGGCCGAGGGAATTGACGATTGCGGTGATGACGAGGAAGGAGACGCTGACCAGCAGATCCTGCAGGGCGATGGGCGTGCCGATGCGCAGGATATGCCCCGCCAGTGCGCGATCGGGCCGCAGGTCGCTCCTGTGGAACTCGAACGGCAGGCGGCGTCGCGCGATGATCAGCAGCGAGAGAACGACGCTCAGCCCCTGCGCCAAGACCGTCGCCCACGCCGCGCCGGCTGCGCCCATGCCAAAGACAGCGACGAGCAGCCAGTCGCCCGCGATATTGGCCGCGCAGGCGATGGCGACCGTGATGAGCGGCATCTTCGAGTCGCCGATGCCCCTGAATACGCTGCCAAGGACGTTGAAGGCGATGATGAAGGCCGTGCCGCCCGAGCAGATGCGCACATAGTCCACCGTCTGCGAGAATGCATTCTCCGGCGCATGCAGCAGCCTGCAAAGCGGCTCCGTCAGCATGACGAGCAGCAGGGTCATCACCGCCGCCATCGCAGCAAAGAGCGTGACGCCGCTGCCGATGACGCACCCGGCGACGCGCGGCTTCCCCTCGCCGATCTTCTGCGCGAGCAGGACGGTGATGCCCATCGCAAGGCCGACGAGCACCGTGGTGACGGTGTGCATCAGCTGGCTGCCGGTGGCGACAGCGGAGACGTCCGCCGTATCCGCATACTGACCGACGATCAGCAGGTCGACCGCGCCGTACATTGTCTGCAGGAACATGGCAAAGAGCACGGGCACGGCAAAGCCGAGCAGCGGTCCCAGTATCCTGCCCTGTGTGAAATTGCTGATCTTTTTCTCTTCCATAATCCTTGCCTCCGTGATGCTCAAAAGCAGAAAAGGCCGGATAAAGCTCCGCAGCGTCTGCTGCGGCATCTTATCCAGCCTGGAAAACCAAACCCTCCGATGAACAGATGAAGTGTATCACAAATTCCGGAAAAAAGTCAACTGTGCAGAACCCGAAAAGAAAAATCCCTCCCCTGTATAGGGAAGGGATTGGATCAGGCAATTACTTGCGCGTCAGCGTCGGCAGATGCCAGATCATGTCGTTGTACTCCTTGATCGTGCGGTCGGAGGAGAACACGCCGGACTTGGCGACGTTGATGATCTCCTTCTTCGTCCACGCCTTCTGATCGAGGTAGTCATTGCCCAGACGGCGCTGCGCACCCTGATAGGAGCCGAAGTCCTTGAGCACCAGATACGGATCGGCCATGCCGCCGTTGTCAGAGAAGACAAGCGCGCGGTAGAGGCCCTCGAACATCCTCGGATTATCCGGGGTCAGGCTGCCGTCAAAGAACATATTGAGCGCGCGGCGCAGCTCGCCGTTGGTCTCATAGATCTCCAGGCTGTTGTAGGTGCCGGAGGCATAGATCGCCTCGACCTCATGAGAGCGCATGCCGAAGATGTAGCAGTTCTCATCGCCGACGAGCTCCGCAATCTCCACGTTCGCGCCGTCCAGCGTGCCGATGGTGACCGCGCCGTTCATCATGAACTTCATGTTGCCGGTGCCGGAGGCCTCCTTGGAGGCGGTGGACAGCTGCTCGCTGACCTCGGAGGCCGGCATGAGCATCTCGGCGGTGGAGACGTTGTAGTTCTGCAGGAAGACGATCTTGATCATCTTGCTCGCGCGCGGATGCTCCGCAATCTTCGCGGAGAGCACGTTGATGAAGTGGATGATCTCCTTGGCGCGGCGGTAGCCCGGCGCGGCCTTCGCGCCGAAGATGAAGGTGCGCGGCGCCATGGTGTAGTTCGGATCGTCGCAGATGCGGTTATAGAGGACAAGGATGTGCAGCGCGTTGAGCAGCTGACGCTTGTACTCGTGCAGGCGCTTGACCTGAACGTCGAACATGGTGTCCGGGTTCAGCTCCAGGCCCTGATGGCGGTTGATCCAGCGGGAGAAGCGCGCCTTGTTCTCATACTTGACCTTCGCAAAGGCCTCGATGAAGGCCGCGTCGTCCGCGAGCGGGAGCAGGCGCTCGAGCTCCATGGTATCCTTGCGCCAGCCCTGACCGATCGCATCGTCAAGCAGCGCGGAGAGGGACGGGTTGGCCAGCATCAGCCAGCGGCGCGGGGTGATGCCGTTGGTGATGGCGCAGAACTTCTCCGGCATGATCTTGTAGTAGTCAGAGAAGGTGCTGCGCTTGAGGATATCGCCGTGCAGCTGGGAAACGCCGTTGACCGCCTTCGAATAGGCGATGCACATGTTGGCCATGTGCGCCTGATCGTAGGCGAGGATGGCCATGTGGCCGATGCGGTCCCACTCGCCCGGGAAGCGGTCAAACAGCTTCTGGCACAGGCGGCGGTTGAGCTCCTGCATGATGGAATAGATCCTCGGCAGGGTCTCGCGCATCATGCTCTCCGGCCACTTCTCCAGCGCCTCGGCCATGATGGTGTGGTTGGTGTAGGCGACGGTATTCTGGGTGATGCGCTCGGCAGCCTCCCACGGCAGATGCTCCTCGTCCACGAGGATGCGCATCAGCTCCGGGATGACCATTGCCGGGTGCGTGTCGTTGATGTGGAAGGCGACCTTCTCCGGCAGGAGCTCCATGTTGCTGCCGTAGATGCGCTTGAAGTCCTTGATGGCGTACTGCAGCGTCGCGGAGACGAGGAAGTACTCCTGCATCAGGCGCAGCTTCTTGCCGTTGTAGGTGTTGTCCTCCGGATAGAGCACCTTGGAGATCTGCGCGGCGATGGAGTCGCTGTCCACAGAGGAGCCGTTGTAATCGCCGGCGGAGAACTTCTCGAGGTTGAAGTTGCGCGGAAGCACGGCGCTCCACATGCGCAGGCGGTCGACGACCTCATTGTCATAGCCGACGATCGGCAGATCATACGGCACGGCGATGACGTCCTCGGTGTTCTGCAGGTAGACGTAGTTCTTGCCGCCCATCCAGCTCTCCATCATCTGGCCGCCGAAACGGACGGTGACGGCGTCGCGCTGGGTCGGGATCTCCCAGGAGTTGCCGTAGGTCAGCCACTCATCCGGCACCTCAACCTGCTGGCCGTCGACGATGCGCTGGCGGAACAGGCCGTACTCGTAGCGGATGGTGCAGCCCATGGCCGGGAGGTTCAGGGTCGCAAGGGAATCAAGGAAGCACGCAGCCAGACGGCCCAGACCGCCATTGCCCAGCGCCGGTTCCGGCTCCTCGTGCAGCACGCCGCGCAGCGTCAGGCCCAGCTCCTTGAACGCCTCTTCATACTCCTTGGTGGAGCAGAGGTTAAGCAGGTTGTTGTGCAGCCAGCGGCCGGTGAGGAATTCGATGGACAGGTAGTACAGGCGCTTCGCCTTCTCCTCGCGGCGGGCTTCCTTCTCAAAGCGCCACTTGAGCATGATCTGGTCGCGCACGGTGGAGGCCACGGCGGCGTAGACCTGCTTCGGGGTCGCTTCTTCGATGGTGGTGCCGTAGTAGCGAAGGAGCTTGTTGAGGATGGACTGCTTGATCGTGTCCTTGGTGTATTCGTTCATCAGAGGCATAGGTGAAAACCCTCCTGGTGGTTGGCGGCGGAGCGATGAAACCCCGGCGCGAATCAGAATTGATCTATGTCAATCACCCGATTTTGCGGGCAAGTACCGCCCATTATAGCATAGAACGCTGGGGGTGACAAGAAAAAATCACGCAATATTTGGGTTTTTTCTTTGAAGAGGCGTCGTTTTCGATGATAAAGAGGGCTTAACGCCCGGATGATGAAGGCGGCAATGGGGCCATGATGCCCGGATCAGAGCAAAAGCATGCGGTTCTCAAATCCGCAGCGGATCATTCCGGCAATCAAAACCACCGGCTCAGCCGGTGGTATGCTCTACGCCTTCAAGGCGAATGTACTTGCCGCGTCTCAAGACGCACTGAACTATCCTTCATTCGCATTGAATGCCCTACTACCCGTTAACGGGTAAGCCATCATAAAAGT
>JAGBFR010000006.1 GCA_017936375.1 Clostridia bacterium | reverse complement strand
GGCATAAAAAACAGGCCGCTTTAGCGGCGGCCTGAGATAACCATGCGGTTGCCGGACTATTCGGTGCGTCTTGAGACGCTGCTAGTACATTCGCCTTGAAGGCGTGGAACATACCACCGGCTTAGCCGGTGGTTTTGATTTGGCTAAGATCTGATGGGATGGGATTGATCGAATTTGTTTTACCAGGATTGCAAGTTATTTGCATATTTAGAGCATATACTGAAATAGCAAGAGAGCATATTCGAACTTGCCCTTGTGATCATTCCCTCATGCAAACCACCCACTGAGTTCCCTCGCGATACATCTTGATCCTTCCCGCCAGCTGCTGCTTGGCCATGCGCACGGTGCGCGGGGCGATTCCTTGCTCAGCCGCTGCTTTTTCGATGTCGGAGCTCCGGCAGGTGCGGGACCCTTTGAGCATGGAGAAGACGAGGCTTTGGGCCTGCTCAACCTTGGTCTGTGCATGCTCCTCACCGGACAGAAGCTCGTCCGCGGTGATGGCATATTCGCCGATCCAGCTGAATCCTTCTTCAGTACCCAGCGAGAAGGCGAGGGACTTGCCGGGTGGTGCAAGCGAGCTCTTTTCGTGCGTGAGCACACGGGTGGTAGGATCGTTTTTGACTCTGCCGATGAAGAGCAGACTGCGCACGGCAGCGGTCATGTCGATGGAGCTGAGGCCGCGATAGGTGCTCTGAGCGCCGACGGTTTTGTTGAGATGGCCGATCAGGATGATTGCGCAGGCGTGACGCTGGGCGATATCGCCGAGCTTGCGGAAAACGGGGCGAACTTCGTTGGCGCGGTTCATGTCCACGTCAGCGCCGAGGAAGGCCTGAATGGGATCGATGATCAGCAGATGCGCCCGATTCTCCGTAATCGCGCGCCCGATTCGTTCATCGGAGAGCGTCAGCGGAGTGTCGCCGTCGTCGATCACCAGCACGCGGCTGAGATCTGCTCCGGCTTCGATCAGTCTCGGCTTTACCGTGTCGCCGAGTCCGTCCTCTGCGGTTTGGTAGATTACGTTGAATGGTTCAAGCGGCGTCATGTTCGGCTGTGCTTTTCCTGTTGTGCATGCGGCAGCCAGCTGCATGGCAAAGTATGTTTTGCCTTCGCCGGGATTGCCCTGCAGAATGGTTAGCTTGCCGAAAGGAATGTAGGGATACCACAGCCAACTTACTTTGGTTTGCTCGACGTTTTGCATGCAGATCATGGGAACGGGTGAGAGCATCGGTTCGCTGGGTAGTTGATTTTGCTTCATTTGCAATTCCTCCGTTATCTGGTTTGTTCATTCTGGTGCTTTGGATCGATGCCTCGGTCTTTGAGAATTGCGTCTACGTTGTGCTGCACCTGCAGGAGCTTGAGCATCTCTTCGCGGATCGGCTTATAGCCTGCGGCGAGCTTGCCATATTCTGATTTGAGCTGATCGAATTCGTTTTGCCATGCCTTCGGCGGCAGCTTTTTGTCGCCGACCATCTCCTGCAAGACGCGGCGCACTGCGTAGAAGCGTCGGAGATCTGAGTCGTGTTCCTGCGCGAACTTTTCACGTCGGCCCTTCCAATGAATCTGATTCATTTCATCAAAGATGGGTTTCAGCTCCTTGTAAGTCTCGGCGGTTTAAATCAGCTTTTTCAGTTCATCCATCCGTTTTGTTTTGCCTGCAGGGAATCGGTAAGCGTATGGAATTCCTCCCGAATGGAATTGACACGGAATTCATGATCATCAAGCGTGCGGATATTCTGCTGCTCAAGGAAGTTGATCACTTCACTGAACTGCTTGAGGTTGCGGACCTTGCCTTTGTTGGAATACGCATCCTGATTGCGTTTTTCAAAATGGTCGCAGAGCAGCTGAATCAGCGGCGGCACTTCGGGTTTGGAAAGCTCTTCCCGGATTTCCTCCATCCAATCCTTCAGTGCAGCAATCTTTTTGCGCAAGTCGCAGATGAGCCGGTTCGTCGTTTTGATCCAGCGATTGAGCTCTCCCTTTTCGGTGCGGATGCCCTTGGATTCCATCTTGTGCACGTTTGGTCCTTCGTGAACGGTGGGAATCTGGTCGATTCCCTGCCGCGCGTAGGATCGGTGATCGATGCGGCAGGGGAGGTCCTTTTTTTCAAAGCGGCGGTTGACCAGATCGCACCACGCAGCGCGCCACGCTTCCAGCGTTTCGGGTGCGTGCCAGTCCGTGGTGTGAATGGCATTGAAAACGTACTTGCCGTCGCCGTCGCGGATGCGGTTGCCGTGTTCGTCGAGCGCATATTCTCGACGCTGCTTGGCAGCGAACGATCCGTCCGGATTCAGCGGGCGCATGGTGGTCAGTACGTGGAAGTGAGGATTGGAGAGGCCGCCTTCCTTGTCTGGCGCATGTACGGCAAGGTCTGCAATCATACCTTTGGCAACGAGATTCGCCTGCACGAATTCGCGAGCGAGCACGATATTCTCTTCCATCGTGAGTTCGCTTTGCAGCGCGATATCGGAGCTGTAGGCGATCTGAGCTTTGGGATGTTTTTCGGATTTTTTGACGGCGTTCCAGAGCGTAGCCCGATCGCGGTAAATGTCCGGCGCGTGAGGCGGAAGAAAAATCTCTGTATGGATGACGCCGCCTTTGCGGGTGTAGTCGTTGGTTTCGCCGTAGTATTCGCTGTAGAGTTTTTCGCCTGCGCGATATGCGGCGGAAGCGATGACGCTCTGACCGGCACTGCGCCGAACCTGCGTGACGCTGAAATGAAAAAGCGCCATCACAGGTCCTCCGGCTTGGCTGCCCTCGAAGAAAAATCATCGAGCAGCCGCTGTACGTCGGCGAGCGCAAAAACTTCTTCCATGAATTCGTAGAACAGCGGCTTGGGCAATGCGTCTGCCTGAGGAGAGAGAGATTGGATTGCGCCGCCCATGTTGCACAGGTGGTGCACGCGTTTTCTTCGGTCACCGTTTGCGAGATACTGGCTGCGGTTTTCAAGACGCGTGATGCGGTGTTCGTAGAGAAGATTCTGTGCGTTTGCGTTGTCGAGCTGCTGGTGCAGAGGGTCGCGAATTTCGTCGCGGATAGCCATATGCGTGGCTCCTTTGAGAATCCCCTTGAATTTGTCACGGATATTAGGGAGTGTTATTTGCGCGAAATGAAAAAGCTGAACGTTTTGAAAATTGTTGAAGATTATTTTTCTGAAAGAAGGCAACTTTGGGGCGTTTTTTCTGGTGATTCATAGAGGGGGTATTTTGCACAAAGAAAAAAGGTATCCCAGTTTCTTGGGATACCCTCGGGTGAGAACGCTGTTGTGCGCAAGCGCTTATTGCTGTCTGGTAGTCTGAATCACTGCGTCGATGAGTGCAGCCTTTTGCTTGCCGGAGCAGTTCAGATTTCGAAGATGACTGCTGACGGCATCAGCGTGTGCGGAGGCTGTGCGCGCCATCAGTTCGCGCTGCCCTTCAGGGGTTGAGGGCTTATGCACGACGATGCAGATTTTTTGCCGAGCCTTGATAGCGCAACACCTCCCGACTGCTCCATGATATGGCGTACGGCTTGTTCCTGATGACGGACTGCCGCGTCAGATCGTGGTGCCATTGTAGCAGAGTCTAAAGGCATGCGCTGGGTTCTGCACGGAATTGCAAATCGGCATACAAGATGAAATAGATGCTGTGCAGAATTGGACGAGAAAGGAGAAACACACATGGAGATCGGAATGAGAATCACCCAACTCAGAGAAGAACGCAACTGGAAGAAAACGGAGCTTGCAAGGAGGCTTGGCATCAGTCATTCGCAGGTCAGCAGAAGTGAAAGCGGCGAAACCGGAACGCTCAGCAGCGATATTCTGATTCGGCTTGCGGAAGTGTTTGATGTGTCGGCGGATTATCTTCTGGGGCTGACTGACGTGCGGACGAAGAAAAATCTGGACGTCGTTCAGATGAATATTTCTGAAGACGCTGCCATTCAGCTTGCGAGCGGCAAACTGGATTTGGAGATGCTCAGCCGTTTGCTGGAGCACAAAGAATTTGCAAAGGTGCTCTTTCTGATGCGCGCATATCTGGACAACAGCCTTGAGATTGGCAACATGGCCCGCAATGAAATGATTGACTTTATGACGGACATGGCGGACGAATGGAGCATGAGCCGGCCGAAAAAACAGCAGGAAGTTCAGAAGGACATGCTCCAACTGAGTGCACAGAAACTCTGCACGCACGAAGCGGATATGGAGAAAATCAAAAATCTCTTTATGAAAATTCTTCGCGATGTGAAGAAGATGGATCATCGCGAATTGCCCAAGCAGACGATGACGGCTTCCATGCTGAACGCTTTCAGGGAGAAGATCCGCGCGAAGTGGGGAAGGAGGGAGAAGATCGAAAAGGAAGACGTCATCTTTATCGTGCTGGAAAAACTGAACGAGAGAATCCCGATGGATGATGTTTCGCGTTCGCTGTTAGCACAGCTGATGCTTCGGCTGATGAACGCGATGGCTGCACAGTCGCAAGTGAAAATGCATGCGCCGCATATCGGGGAAGAAGTAAATACGAAAACCGCGGTGTGATGGATTTACCCTGTGATGAAGCGCAGGGTCATGATATAATGAGATGACGATCATAAAGATCACGCAGAGGAGATAATTCATGCCCAGAATTCTTGTTGATGCGGATGCGTGTCCGGTGGTGCGGATTGTTGAGCGCGTGGCGAAAGCCAGCGGCATTCCTGTGACGCTGCTGTGCGATACGAATCATGCGCTGACTTCCGAGTACAGCGAAATCAAAGTGATTGGAGCCGGTGTAGACGCAGTGGATTTTGCGCTGATCAATCTGTGCAGACGAGGCGACGTCGTCGTGACGCAGGACTACGGTGTGGCGGCACTGGCGCTTGGTAAGGGTGCGTATGCGATTCATCAGAGCGGCGGACTGTATACGCAGGAAAACATCGACCAGATGCTCATGGAGCGCCATCTGGCGCGAAAGGCGAGAATGGGCAAGGGGAAGCATCATCTCAAAGGGCCGAAGAAGAGGACGAAGGAAGAAGATGAAGCCTTTGAAGGGGCGTTTCGAAAGCTGCTGATGCAGATCGCAGCGGATAATCAACCATCAGAGGAAAACTGACTTTCCGGAAAGAATCATATATAAAGAATTTGCTGAAGGAGAAATCATCATGCTTGAAATTGGCGCAAAGGCACCTGACTTTACTCTTTTTGACAAGGACGGTAATTCCGTTTCCCTGTCTAGTTTCCTTGGTAAGAAGGTCGTTCTGTATTTCTATCCGAAGGACAACACGCCCGGGTGTACGCGGCAGGCCTGTGCGTTTGCAGCAAGCTTTGAAGCGTTCAAATCCCTCGATGCTGTCGTCATCGGCGTGAGCAAGGATTCCGTCGCTTCGCATGCGAAGTTTGCCGCGAAGCACGATCTGCCGTTCATCCTGCTGGCGGATCCGGAGCTTGAGGCGATCAAGGCATACGACGTCTGGCAGGAGAAGAAGCTCTACGGCAAGGTGAGCATGGGCGTTGTGCGCACGACGTATGTGATCGACGAAAACGGCATGATCGAAAAGGCGATGCCCAAGGTCAAGCCGGATACCAATGCAGCAGAAATCCTCGCGTACCTGACGGGAGATAAGTAAAATGCGCATCATCATATCCCCGGCGAAGAAGATGAACGCGGATACGGATACGTTGCCGTATCGCGATTTGCCGGTGTTTCTTCCCCAGACGCAGCAGCTGCTTGACCGGCTTCGTGGCATGTCCAGCGAGGAACTTCAGAAGCTCTGGAAGTGCAACGATCAGATTGCGGCGCTCAATGCTCAGCGCCTGCATGATATGGATCTGCACAGAAACCTCACGCCGGCGATCATCGCCTACGAAGGCATACAGTATCAGTACATGGCGCCGGACGTATTCACGCAGAAGGAATACGATTATGTGCAGGAGCACCTGCGCATTCTGTCCGGCTTTTATGGTGTGCTGCGCCCGATGGACGGCGTGACGCCGTATCGATTGGAGATGCAGGCAAAGCTGCGCATGGGCGACGCCAAAGACCTCTACACCTTCTGGGGAGAAGCGCTGGCGCGCAGCGTGCTGGATGCAGCGGACTATGTGATCAACCTGGCTTCCAAGGAGTACAGCGTCTGTATATCCAAATATCTGCCCAAGGATAAGAGGATGATCACCTGTGTCTTCGGCGAAGAGAAGGATGGAAAGATCATCGAGAAGGGTACCATGTGCAAGATGGCGCGCGGCGAGATGGTGCGCTTCATGGCGGTGAACGGAATCGAGAATCCGGAGGACATCAAGGCGTTTGAGGGGCAGGATTATCGCTATGATGAGACGTATTCCGATGCGCAGACATATGTCTTCGTCCGCAGGAAGAAAGAGAACCTGCCGGAGTTTGAATAAAGAAAAACAGAAAAGCCAAATGAATGCCATTGAGCAAAAGGCACAGGCTTTTTCCGCGACAGAATGCACGCGGGAAAACAAAAACATGGCCCAGAAATCATGCAGAGCTTGATTTCTGGGCTTTTGCTGTGATATCGCCGCTATGCTGCCATGATCCAGCACGGCTCACCTGCGCATGTCCTTTCCGGATAGCTCGCCGTAAAGCGGCGTCCCCAGTCCGAAGCCGCCGGATACGCTGAGAATCTGCCCGGTGGTATAAGCCGATTCGTCGCTGGCAAAATAGATGACTGCCTGCGCGATCTCCTCCGGCAGGCCGATCCGGCCGAGCGGAATATGCCTCAGAAACAGCGCGCGGAAATCGCCGCTCAGGTGCTTTTCCACCGCTTCGGTGGCGGTCATGCCGGGCAGAACGGCGTTGCAGCGGATCTTGTTCTTCGCTTCGTGAACGGCGATCAGCTTTGTCAGGTAGTTAATTGCTGCCTTGCTTGTGCCGTAGGCAATCTGCGAGATATCTGGCACACTGCCGCCCACGGAGGAAATATTGACGATGCTTCCGCCACCCTGTTTGGCCATGTGTCTGGCGGCAGCCTGGCTGGTCATGAACACGCTGCGCAGATTGAGCTGTACGGTGCTCATGAAGACCTCCGGATCGGTGTGCGTAAAATCCAGATCCCGGCCCGGATTGGAGGTGCCGAAGTTGTTGACCAGCACGTCGATGCGCCCGGCCTTTACAACGGTTTCTTCGACCATGGAAAGAAAGGTTTCCGGCTTGGTGGCGTCGTTGTAGACGCAATGCACGCGGCAGCCTTCGCTGCAAAGCTGATTGGCGATTTCCTGAGCGCGGGTGAGATCGCGGGCGGCCATGCAGATGATGCCGCCCTCTTTGGCGCAAGCCCTCACGATGGCCAGACCGATACCCCGGGTGGAAGCGGTGACAAGGATGACTTTACCCTTAAGACGCATATTGATTTCTCCTCTCCTGATGGATGCGGGGCAGCATCAGTACGACGGCGATGCCTGCCGCTGCGCAAAGGATTTCGATGATCGCCAGGGAATGGATGGACTGCACGGCAGCGTCCGCGCCCGACAGACCCTGCGCCATATAGCCGGTGATCCGATTGGTAAACAGCGGCACGAAGACAGCCACGCCGAAGGGCGCAGCCAGATCCCTGAACAGGCCGTATGTGCCCGTGGCCGCGCCTGCCTGATTGCTGGGCAGGTCGCTCAGCGCTACTTTCATGAAGATCGTGCCGTTGCCGCCAAGGCCAAAGCCCAGCAGGCCCAGCGCCGACATCAGCAGCAGCACAGAGGCGTCTGCGGTGAAGCGCAGCAGCAGCGCGCAGCTGACGCCGGTCAGCAGCAGAGAGAAGGACAGCACGGCACGCGGTTCAAACCGTTCTGCCAGCGGCCCCAGGAATACCGCGCCCAGCGACATGCCCAGATACATCACCGAAATGGCATAGGCGGAGATCACAGTATTGTCCGGCTGCGTATAGTTGACAAACACGATGGTGTTGGTCATGTTCGCCTGCATCAGTCCCTGCGTGAGCGTCAGCGCCAGCACGCTGAGGATGAAGAAGCGGCGGCGCATGAAGCTGCCGGGCAGAATGGGATGGACAGCCCTGCGCTCAGCCAGCACAAGGGCGGCAAGCGCGATCAGCGTGGCGATCAGCACGCTAAGGAACGCGGAGGATCCCCAGCCGAAGTTCTGGCCGAAGGATGGAATGCACAGCATCAGGCTGAAGAAGATCAGCACCAGCGCCGCGCCCGGAGTGTCGAAATGATCAAGCCGTCTGCAGTGCGGCGCGTTTTTGTCCTTAAGCAGCGCGCAGGGGATGAACACCGCGATGCAGATCGCCACGCAGACCCAGACCATCGCCCGCCAGCCATAGGCGTTGATGATCAGGCCGCTCAGCGCCGGGCCAAAGACCACCGATGCGCTGGAAATCAGCATGTACATGGAGAAGCCCTTGGCGACGGCATGGGGCGGAAAATCGGTGACGATATAGGACAAAACCACCGGCGCGACCGCCGCGCTGCCCACGCCGACGATGAACCGGGCGATCAGCATCACCGTCAGCGACGGCGCGAGCGCTGCGAGCGCATTGCCCAGCGTGTAGACGATGATGCCGACAAGCAGCGTGAAGCGCCGTCCCAGCACGTCGCCCAGCTTGCCAAGGATCGGTGCGCAGGCAGCGGTGGACATCGCCTGCGCCAGCGCGGTCCACGTCGTATTGTTGTAGGCAATGCCCATGTCCTTAACAAAGGCCGGGCCCAGCACGGCAGAAAAACCGCCGACCACGCTGATAAGAAACGCCGCCAGCGCATAGGGAATAAATCCTTTCACATAGGATCTGTTTGCTTCCATCGCATACACTCCTTGCAGGTACTGCATGCTATTATGTCCCCGTTTCGGCGCATTATTTATCGCGGGCAGGACATACTTGATGCTGAAGGAGGGAATTGCATGAAGCAAACGTTCTATACCTGCCGACATTGCGGCAATATCATGGCGATGATCCACGATGCCGGCGTGAGCGTGCAGTGCTGCGGCGAAAAGATGCGCCGCCTGGAGCCGGGAACCACCGAAGCTTCCGGCGAGAAGCATATTCCGGTCTATCACAAAGACGGCGATACCGTTCACGTGACGGTTGGATCTGTGGAGCATCCCATGACGCAGGAGCACTATATCGAATGGATCTGCCTGGAGGCGGAGCACGTCATCCAGTATGCGCACCTGAAGCCGACCGACAAGCCCAAAGCCAAGTTTGCCCTGTGCAAGGGGGACGAGGTTCGCTCGGTCTGGGCGTTCTGCAATCAGCACGACCTGTGGAAAAAGGAGGAATAAACATGTCCCTGATCAATAAGGAAGTATCCGATTTCAAGGTTTACGCGTATCACGGAAACGAATTTAAATTCATCTCCAAGGAGGATATCCTCGGAAAATGGAGCGTTTTCTTCTTTTATCCCGCGGACTTCACATTCGTCTGTCCCACGGAGCTGGAGGATCTTGCAAACAAGTATGAGCAGTTCCGCGGCATCGGCTGCGAGGTTTATGCCGTGTCCACGGACACGCACTTTGTGCATAAAGCATGGCACGACGCCTCCGAGCGTATCCGCAAGCTCAACTATCCCATGCTGGCCGACCCCACCCATGCGCTGTCGCGCGACTTTGAGGTGCTGATCGAGTCAGACGGTCTGGCGGAGCGGGGCACGTTCATCATCAATCCCGAGGGAAAGATCGTGGGCTATGAGGTGACTGCAGGCAACGTGGGCCGCAATGCGGAGGAGCTTTTGCGCAAGGTGCAGGCGTGCCAGTTTGTCCATGCTCACGGCGATCAGGTCTGCCCGGCCAACTGGACGCCCGGCGCCGAAACGCTGAAACCCAGCCTGGATCTGGTGGGACAGCTGTGATGACAAGCGCAAAAAACCTCTATGATGTGATTATCATCGGCGGTGGGCCTGCAGGGCTCACCGCCGCCATCTATCTTGCCCGGGCGCGCTATCGGGTGCTGGTGCTGGAAAGGGAACAGTTTGGCGGGCAGATCACCATTACGCACGAGGTGGTCAATTATCCCGGTATCGGCAAAACCAGCGGAAAGCTGCTGACAGATACCATGCAGCAGCAGGCGGAGGCATTCGGCGCGGAATTTCTATTGGCGGAGGCCACCGGGCTGGATCTGACGGGCGATATCAAGACGGTTCGCACCGGGCGGGGAGATTTTCGGTGCTTCGGCGTATTGCTGGCCACGGGCGCGCATCCCCGCATGGTGGGCTTCAAGGGCGAAGAGGAACACAAGGGCCGGGGCGTTGCCTACTGCGCTACCTGCGACGGCGAGTTTTTCACCGGCAAGGAAGTGTTTGTCGTGGGCGGCGGCTTTGCAGCGGCAGAAGAAAGCGTTTTCCTGACGAAATTTGCCCGGCATGTCACCATCCTGATGAGGAGCGAGGACTTTACCTGCGCCGAGGCGGCGGCTCAGCCTGCCCGGCAGCATGAGAAGATCACGATTCTGCCCTTCACAGAGCTGCTGGAGGTTTCCGGAGAAAATGGCCTTGACCACGCGCGATGGAAGAACACGCAGACCGGTGAGATCACGGAGTATCAAAGCCAAGACGGAGAAACCTTCGGCGTATTTGTCTTTGCTGGCTATGAACCGGCGACCGATCTGGTGAAAGGACTTGTCAGGCTGGATGATAAGGGCTACGTGATTACGGACGGAACGCTCAAAACCAGCGTGGAGGGCGTATATGCGGCGGGCGATGTGTGCATCAAGCCGCTGCGTCAGGTGGTGACGGCCACGGGCGACGGCGCGCTGGCCGCAACGGAGCTGGAAAAATACGCCGCGATGATGCAGCGAAAAACAGGCATTCACCCGCAGCAGCTAACGTCTGAGAAGAAAGAGATATCCTCCGCGCCTGAGGAAGACGCGCATGAGAGCGATTCCGTGTTCACGCCGGAAATGTGTCGGCAGCTGGACACTGTGTTCAGCCGGATGGCTCGTCCGCTGCGTTTGACGCTTTATTTGGACAGCCGTCCGGTCTCGGCGGAGCTGGAATCCTTTATCTCATCTCTGGCGGAGATGACGGACAAGCTCAGCATGCAGGTGGCTCGGCGCGATGCCTCTTCGGAAATGGCGCCTTGCGTTCAGATCTGCCTGGCGGATGGAACGCCGACGGGGCTTGCTTTCCATGGCGTTCCCGGGGGGCATGAATTCACGTCTTTTGTGCTGGGGCTGTACAATGCCAGCGGCCCGGGACAGGCGCTGGACGAGGATATCAGACGGGCTATCGAGGCGATTGAGCATCCCGTCAGCATGAAGATCCTCGTCTCTCTATCCTGCACGATGTGTCCCGATCTGGTGATTGCAGCGCAGCGCATGGCGTCGCTCAATCCGAAAATCACTGCCGAAGCGTATGATCTTGCGCATTTTGAGCAGATGAAAAAGCAGTATAACGTGATGAGCGTGCCATGTCTGGTGATGGGTGACGACCGGATCACCTTTGGCAAAAAGAATATCCAGCAGCTGATGGAGTTTATTGGACGATAACAGGATTGTGATCATCTGTTGACTCGCTGAGATGGTCCATGGAATCACATACGGCATCTGTGATCGGCGATCATCAATGATTGAAACAATGAGGAAGATAGAATACTGGGCGCGCTTGATCTGGCGCGCCTTTTCCTATTCCATCCTATTTCTCACACCAAAACCTCAGGAAAAATGAAAACCCTCTTCACAGACGCATTACGCTAAGGTACAATAATGACGAAATAACATCAAATGAAACGGGGTGAAGCACCATGAAGGGAAACATCCGCCGCGTCGCGATCTACTCCCGTAAGTCGAAGTTCACCGGCAAGGGAGAGAGCATCGGCAATCAGGTCGAGCTCTGCCGCGAGTTCATCCGCATGCACTACGCGGACGTGAAGGAGAAAGATATTCTCATATATGAGGATGAGGGGTTCTCCGGCGGCAATCTGGAAAGGCCGGATTTTAAGAAAATGATGAAGGCGGCGCGTGCGCATGAGATCGACGCGATCATCGTCTATCGTCTCGACCGCATCAGCCGAAACATCAGCGACTTCTCCACGCTCATCGAGGAACTGGGCAGGCTGAACGTGGCATTCATCTCCATCCGCGAGCAGTTCGATACGGAATCGCCGATGGGCCGCGCGATGATGTATATCGCCTCGGTGTTTTCTCAGCTGGAGCGCGAAACGATCGCCGAGCGCATCCGCGACAACATGCATGAGCTGGCGAAGACCGGGCGCTGGCTGGGCGGCATCACGCCGACGGGCTTCGTCTCTGAGAGCGTGAAGAGCGTGACCGTGGACGGCAAGACGAAGAAGGCCTGCAAGCTCAGGCTTGTTGAGGAAGAAGCGCAGATCGTCCGGATGGTGTATGATCTTTTCCTTGAGACGCGGTCGCTCACCTCGACGGAAGCGGAGCTGATGAGGCGCGGCGTCACGACGAAGAACGGCTACCAGTTCACGCGCTTCTCGATCAAGGCGATTCTGCAGAACCCTGTTTATGTTGTGGCCGACGGCGCGGTGTATGATTACTTCCTCGAAAAGGACGCGGACCTCTTCTCTGAGCGCTCTGCATTCGACGGGCAGCACGGCGTGATGTGCTACAACCGCACCGATCAGAACAAGGGCAAATCGACGGTCTATCTGCCGATTGAGGAATGGATCATCGCGGTCGGCGCACATGTCGGTCTGATTCCCTCGAAGGAATGGCTGAAGGTGCAGCGGTTGCTTAATCAGAACAAGTCGAAGGCCTTCCGCAGGCCGCGCAGCCACGAAGCGCTGCTGACGGGACTGCTGTTCTGTGCATGCGGCAACAAGATGTATCCGAAGGTCTCCAAGCGGCCCGATCCGGACGGCGGATTTCAATATACTTACGTCTGTAACATGAAGGAGCGCAGCAGGAAGGAGCTCTGCAACCGCAAGAACGTTCGCGGCAACTGGCTCGACAGCGCGATCATTGAGGAGATCAAGCAGCTGGGCGAGGACAAGGAGAACTTCCTTGCCCAGCTGGAGGAGAGCAAGAAGTTCTACACAGGCAAGCGCGAGGATGTGGATAAAACGCGCGCCGGCTTGCAGGAAGAGCTTGCGCAGCTGGATAAGAAGATGACAGCGCTGGTCGACTCCCTGGCGGATATGACCGAGGGCGTGGCGCGCAGGCAGGTGTCCTGTCGCATCGAGGCGCTGGGGTGCGAACGCGAGGCGATGGAGATCCGTCTCAGCGAGATGGAAGCGCTGGCCAGTCAGCAGGAGCTCAGTGACAGCGAGTTCGACGTCCTGCGTGATCTGCTGACCACATTTGCCGGGAGCATCGACGGGCTTGGCCTTGAGCAGCAGCGCACGATGATCAGCACGCTGGTGCGCAAGGTGGTATGGGACGGCGAAAAGGCGCATCTGGTTCTCTTCGGTGCGGAGGGCGACGTTGATCTCACAGGCATACTTTCCCTTGATGATGACGAAGCAGTTTCCGAGCACCTTCCGTGCGAAGGAAACGTCGCTGATACGGCGCGAAGCGCAACCGAAAGCGGCCTCAGGCCGCCGCGAAGCGCAAGTGGAAGCGGGCTCAGCCCGCTGTTACAACAGAGAACAGATAGTAAATGAAATTCTCATGTGCCTGCGCGCCAGCCAGAAAAGGAAGGGGGAGGTCTCCCTTCAGGAGCCTATCGGCACGGACGCAGAGGGCAATGAGGTTACGCTCAGCGACGTATTGGGAACGGACGAGGCGCATGTGCATGGCGAGGTGGAGCGCAGGCTCAGCCTGCAGAGCGTGCGTAGACTGGCTGATCAATGCCTCAAAGGAAGAGAAAAAACGGTGATTGATATGCGCTATGGCCTTCTGGATGGACAGATGCATGCCCAGCAGGAGGTGGCGCAGATGCTGGGTATCTCCCGCTCTTATGTCTCCCGGATTGAAAAAAAGGCCATGGAGAGGCTGAAGCTTGCTTTTGAACAGGGTACATCGGAATAAGAGCAGAAAACGGCGAATAGCGTAAAAACAGCGCAGCGTCTCTGAAGAAACGCTGCGCTTTGCGATAGGGCGTCTTATGACTTGGGAATGAAGCTCTCGAAGATAAAGAGGTCAAAGTCGTCTCTGCAGGCGTCAAGCTCCTCCTGAGAGCGGAGCGTCCATGCGACGCTCAACGCGCCGAAGAGCGTGCGGCAAAGGCGGCGGGAGAGGTTGCCCTTGTGCGCATGCGCATAGGCAATAAAATCCGGCCGCGCGAGGAAATTGGTCAGCAGATGATGCACGAGGAACTGGCTGAAGGGTTCGCGCTTGTCCGCACTGTTGAAATTGGAGGAGAGCTGGCCGCGAATGACCTCAGGACGGTTTTTGCGATACCAATGGACAGCGAGCGGATGGAAGGATTCCATACAGTAGGGACCGCTGTAGAGCTTGAGTACGGCGTCAGCTGTGGAGCAGACCTCGGCGGCGTTTTCGTGGATCTTGATTTCAATGATCAGCGGAACGCGGCCATCCACGGCGGAAAGCACGTCGGCAAAGCGCGGGATGCGCTCCTCGCTCTTCATGAGAGGAAAGGCCTGCAATTCATCGTAGGTGTAATCCCGGACATTGCCCGCTGCGCCGCAGACGCGCTTGAGCGATTCGTCATGAAAGACGACGGGAACCCTGTCCTTTGTCAGCTGGACGTCGAACTCGATGCCGTATCCGGCGTCTACGGCTTTGCGGATGGCGGCCATGGAGTTTTCGGGCGCGTCGGATGCATTGTCGTGTAGACCGCGGTGGGCATAGTGCCAGCCCATCAGCGGGGAAAAATCGGGCCTTCCTGCCATACGCGGCATGATGAGAAAGAGATAGGCCGACACGACGACGGCGAGGAGAATCAGTAGGGTAATCATAGCGGTTCCTCCTTTGGTTTGCTGGATCAGTCTTCGGTGTCAAACTGTTCGAGCTTGCTCTTCTTGGGAATGGGCTTGGAATCTCCGTGGCGGACCATGCTCATGGTGATCATTGCGCAGAAGGTAAAGAACATCGCATACGGGAAGAGCGTGCTGTAGGATACATACTGAAGCAGCGCGCCGGAGATGACGGGCGTGAAGATCTGGGCGGTCATGGAGAAGGTGTAATACAGGCCGGTATATTTGCCAATCTCGCTGCCCTTGCTCATCTCCACAACCATCGGGAGCGAATTGACGCCGACAGCGGCCCAGCCGATGCCGATCATCGCAAAGAAAAGATTGGCGGAGACATGATACGTCGGATAGAAGAGCACGGAGGTGTAGCTGATCAGCATCAGCGCAAGGCCGACGAGGATCGTTTTTTTGCGGCCGATGCGGGAGGCAAGCGCGCCCGTGGGAATGTAGCTGATGATGGCTGCGACCATGGCGACCATCAAGCAGCTGGCGAAGCCGCCGCCCTCCATCTTCCAGACGGTGACGGCATAGCGGGAGAAGGCTGTGGTCACAGCATTATAGGCGGTGAACCAGAGGAAAATGGAGATGAGAATCAGCCGGAGGCTGCGCATGACGTCCGGCGCGAGCTTGCCGCTGGGCTGCGCAGCAGAGGGGGCGGCGTCCTCTTCATCCGGATACTCGCGGGCAATCTGCGCGGCGAGCTTGCGCTCGCGGATCGTGGCTACAAGAACGACGACGGAGGCGACCATCAGCAGGGCGATGCCGATAAAGACGGCCGCGTAGCTCGGGCGCTCGGTCTTGGGCACAAGGAACTGGATGAGCAGCAGCGCATAGAGGCCGCCGACGGCGCCCATCAGGTTAATAACGGCGTTTGCCGCAGAGCGCAGCGGCTTGGGCGTCAGATCCGGCATGAGCGCGACGGCCGGGGAGCGATAGCAGGCCATCGACAGAAGGGTCAGCCCGAGCGCCAGTATGAACAGCATCAGCTGCTGCGTATGATCGGCACAGGGAAGCAGCATCATGAAGACGACCGCCGCCGCTGTGCCGCCGATGATGAAAGGCGTACGCTTGCCAAGCGGGGTGTCGACCTTGTCCGAGAGCGTGCCGATGATGGGCAGCAGGAAGACGGCGAGCACATTGTCGATGGCCATGATGGCGCCGATCAGCGATTCATTGAGGTGGAAGGTGTTCTGAAGAATCAGGGGAACAAGATTGTCGTATGCCTGCCAGAATGCGCTGATGGATAAAAAGGCAAGGCCGACCAGAAAGGTGCGTTTGTAATTGAGCTTCATGATGAGCGTCCTCCTGCACTTTCTTGGTAACGGGATAATCAGTATGAAGTATTGTACCACGAATAACGGCGAAATCCCATCGCTATCCATTGAATTTTACACGGATTAAATAAAATTCACCGATATAAGGTGTGAAGGGCTGTCAAAGTACGGAAAACGCTTGATCTTTCAGCAAAAACGTGGTAGAATCTTTATACGAATGCACATGGCTGATTTGGCATCATCCGCACGCGGAAGGTGTTCGGCGTGCATCAGATACAGGATATTTACAGTATTTGGAGGGATTCCACATGATTAATGCAGGCGATTTCCGTAAGGGCGTGACGATCGAGTGGGAAGGCGGCGTCTGGACCATCGTTGATTTCCAGCATGTTAAGCCGGGCAAGGGCGCTGCTTTTGTTCGCACCAAGCTCAAGAACGTCATGACCGGTGCTGTGGTTGAGCGTTCTTTCAACCCGACCGATAAGCAGCCGCGCGCGACCATCGAGACCAAGGAAATGCAGTACGTCTACACCGACGGCGAGTTCTACTACTTCATGGATCCGGAGAGCTTCGAGCAGATCCCGCTGACCCAGGATCAGGTCGAGGAGGCTATCCAGTTCATGAAGGAAGAGACCATGGCCACCATCCGTTTCTTCAAGGGCAAGGCCTTCTCTGTTGAGGCGCCGAACTTCGTCGTGCTCGAGGTTACCGACACCGAGCCGGGCTTCAAGGGCGACACCACCAGCAACACCACCAAGCCGGCGACCCTGGAGACTGGCTATCAGATCTCTGTTCCGCTGTTCATCAACATCGGCGACAAGATCCGTGTGGATACCCGCGACGGTTCCTACATGTCCCGCGCGTAAGGCGAACTGTTTTCGCAGAAAGGCGGCCTGAGCATGAGCAGAATGGGCGAGAAAGTTGCGTATCTCAAGGGCCTTGCTGAAGGGCTTGGCGTCAATGCCGAGTCTGATCAGGGCAAGCTGATGCTGGCGATGATCGATGCGCTCGAGGCGTTTGCCGAGAAGAACGCTGAGATGGAAGCCAGGCTGAGCGAGCTTGAGCAGTATGTCGAAGAGATCGACGACGACGTCTCTGACCTGGAGGAAGCGCTTTTCTCCGACGATGATGACGACGACGATGAGGATGACGACGAGGACGATGACGACGACGATGAGGACATGGACGCCCTGATCGAGTATGAGTGCCCGCACTGCGGCACGGTCATCTTCTTTGACGAGGAAGCCTTCGACATGGAAGAGGAGCACCTGTGTCCGAACTGCCATCGTAAGGTGTTCGAAGAGGACGAACAGGACGACGAAGAGTAATCCCATTGCTACAGCAGAAGGACTGATGCGGGCGGTGCGCGGGAGCGTATCTCCGGTCAGTCCTTTTCTGAACCAAGAATTGCTGCATTTGGGTCTATTACATGGTTTTATGTAAGGATGGACGTATGAAGAAGATCATCTCTTTTCTGATTCTCCTGCTGCTGTGCGCTGTGCTTGGTGTCGCCGCAGCGCAGGAGGTCATCTATACGGCGACGGTCACAAAGAACATGACCATACGAGAGAAAAAGTCTACCTCCGCCAAAAAGCTTGGCAGCGTGGAGGCGGGGGAGTTCATCAGCATTCTTGCGTACGAAGAGCAGTGGACGCGCATTGAGAAGAACGGCGTAAAGGGCTATATTCTTTCCAAGAATGTGGAAGACCTTGCTGCCGCTGCGGGTTATAACGACGAAGCGGCGGCGCAGTATACCGGCGTCGCGCAGAAGGAATTGACCATTCGCGCCAAGAAGAGCAAGTCTGCCAAGAAAATGCAGTCGCTTTCCGAGGGCGAGACGGTCTATATTCTGGAGCTTGGCTCTGAATGGCACAAGGTTGTCAAGCAGGGCATAGAGGGCTATGTGCTCGCAGCGCCTGTGCTGGAGCTTGCGCCTGCACGCGAGGGATATGAGGTGCCGCAGGAGTTTATTCCCGAGCCGGCGTTCAAAGCCAATTACATGGCGCAGGCGGACGTCAATCTCTCCATGCGCCGCGAACCTGACAAGAATGCCGGGCTTGTGGGCACGGTCTATCAGGATGAATGGGTTGACGTCATGGAGACGGATGGCCAGTGGGCCCGCGTGCAGAAGGATGGAACGAGCGGCTATGTCCGCGGCGATCATCTGCGGTATTTTACGCGATATGATCCCTATGGACCGTATGTCCCCGGGGTGAAATGGTATCCCTATGCTGCACGCGCGGTGGAAGAGGTCGAGATCTTTGACAGCGAGACGGGCGAGCTGCTGCGCAGTGTGCCTGCGGGTAGCATCATGGCTGTCGGTGCGCTGGAGGAGGATATGTCTGTTGCGCTGCCCTATGACAGGATTACGGGCAGGATTCAGGCGACGGGCAGCCTTGAGCTGGAGACGGTGGTGCCGTATGATCAGGCGCAGATGGGCGATCTGATTGCGGTCTATTCCACATACTACGATCCCGAGCAGAGGACGCAGACACAGATTGGCCGCCTGCATAACATCATGCAGGGCGTCGTCCGGCTCAATGACCTGATTCTTCCGTCCGATGGGACGTTCCACTTCAATGATTACTGCGCGCCCTATACCAAGGGCAATGGCTACATGGAAGGGCCGATCATCAATTACACCTCCAGAGATAAGCTCGGATACGGCGGCGGCATCTGTCAGGTTTCCACCACGCTCTATAATGCGATCCTGCAGATCCCCATTGAGACGGTGAAGTGGCAGGTGCATTCCTCCTATGGAATTTCCTATGCGCCGCTGTATTTTGACTCTGCCGTGGGTAATGGAAACATCGATCTGCGCCTGCGCAATGCGCTGCCGTATGACGTCCGCTTTGCGCTGCAGGCGGAGGGCGGCGTGCTGACCGTGCGCGTCTACAGGGCAAGCTGATGCGCGCCTGTGGATACGGCAGGGGAAGCGACCTGCACATGGTTTTTATCGCGATTCTGCTGAGCATTCTGGCGCTGACGTCCGTCTGTGCTGGCGCAGAGGAGACGCAGGAGATTGCGGAGTTTTACGGCTATATCGGCAAGGACATGACTGTCCGCAAGCGGGGCGATGCGGATTCCTATAAGATTGGCAGCGTTGAAGCCGGAACGACAGTCGACGTCTATAAAAAGGGACGCACATGGACGCGCATTGATTACAATGGCGAGCCTGGTTATGTGCAGACCAAGTATATCGAGCGCGTGCAGCGCAAGGATCCCTTCGATGGGCCCATGCCCGGCGTGAGCGAGCATACGGCGGTGGGATATGTCCTCCGGGATATCAGCTTTAAGCCTGAGGGCTATCGCTATGCCATTCAGGTGAAGGCAGGATCATGGCTTTCCATCGAGGAACTCCGGGATGGACGCGCCTATTTCCCTTACAAAAGAGAGCCTGAGAATGTCAGTGTGAAGGCGGATGCGCTCAAGCTGTATGATTTCACCCCGTGGGATGAGGCGCAGCCGGGCGATCTGCTCTATGCCTTTACGACATTCTATACGACGGCAGCCTCCAAGGAGGGAAATGCCGGCCGGATGTACAATATCGCGCTGGCTGCCAACCGGCTGACCAGCATCCGCGTGAAGGCGGGCGAGAGCTTCTCCTTTAACGCGATTTGCGGGCCATACACCAAGGAGAATGGCTATCGCTCTGCGCCGATCCTCTCGGGGGAGAGCAAGATGGGCTATGGCGGCGGCGTCTGTCAGGTCTGCAGCACGATTTACAACATCGTGCTGCGCGTGCCAACGGTGATTGAGGATATGAACTGGCACAGCCAGGGCGGGGTGAGCTATCTGCCTGCCGGATTTGACGCTACGGTCAGCGCTGTGAGCGATATGGTCTTCCGCAATATCCTGCCTTATGATGTACGGATTGAGTTTGAGAATCTCAGCGGTGTGATGACGGCGTTCCTGTTCCGGGATTACGAGCAGGAAGAGGCGGCGCCGGGCAGCGAAACAGGAGGAAATGAATGAGGGTACTGATTTCAAACGATGATGGCATTTTTGCGCCTGGCATTGCCGCGCTGACAAAGGCATTTGCTGCTGCGGGGCATGAGGTTGTCGTCGCTGCGCCGGACAGCCAGCGCTCTGCTGCGAGCCACAGTCTGTCTCTGGGCAAGCCGCTGCGCGTCCGGGAGGTTGAGCTGGAGGGCGCTGCGCATGCCTATGCCATCAGCGGCACGCCGGCAGACTGCGTGAAGCTGGCCATTAAGAAGCTGTATCCGCAGGCGGAGGCTGTGATTTCCGGCGTCAATCATGGACATAATATCGGTACCGACGTGCTGTATTCCGGTACGGTGGCCGCGGCGATGGAGGGCTCGCTCATGGGCTGTCCGGCCATTGCGGTTTCTCAGGCCTTTAACAGGGAGGACACCTATCCGCTGGCTGCGCAGATGGCTGTTGAGGCGCTTGAAAAGATTCGCCTTTGCCCGCTGCCGCCGCTGTCCGTGCTCAATCTCAATTACCCGGACGCTGATGAGGCGAAAGGGCTTATGCCCGCGCCGCTTGGCGTGCTGCGCTATCTGGATGATTACATCCCCAGCACGGATGAGAGCGGCGCAATCACCTACACGCTTACGGGACATCTGGATCCGTCCATGCCCATTGCGGACGACGACTATTCGTGGCTGATGCGCGGCTATGCGACCATGACTGTGCTGAACTACGATATGACGGACAGCGAAGCGACGAATGCGCGTAAAGAGGCTTGAAGCCCTTTAAACAGGAAATGCAATGCAAGAAGAGGAATTCTTCTTGCATTTTTTTGCATTATTTGATAGAATATCAACATAGAATCCATGAATTCATATTCAGGAGGGCGAAACGGCAATGCAGGACATGCAGGACATGATGCGCAGGCTCAACCAGTCCGGTAAGCGTCTGAGCAAGGGTCACCGCAAGATTGCGGAATATATCGTAGAGCACTATGATAAGGCTGTCTTTATGACGGCGAGTAAGCTGGGCGAGAAGGTCGGCGTCAGCGAGTCGACGGTTGTTCGCTTTGCCTCTGCAATGGGCTATGAGGGCTATCCGCAGCTCCAGCGCGCGCTGCAGGAGCTCGTACGCCACTGGCTGACCGCCGTGCAGCGGTTTGAGATGGCGAACGATATTGACCAGAGCGAGGTGCTCCGCACTGTGCTGCATGCGGATATGCAGAATATCCGCACGACGACGGAGGAGATCGATTCCGCCGCCTTTGACGAGGTCGTGGATAAGATCATTGCCGCGCGCAATATCTATGTCATGGGCCTCCGCTCTGCGGCGCCGATCGCGCAGTTCCTGGCCTATTATCTCAACTTCATTTTTGATAATGTCCGCATCGTCTCGGAGGCGAGCGGCGATGTGTTTGAGCAGATCAGCCGCATCAACGAGAGCGACCTGCTCTTTGGCATCAGCTTCCCGCGCTATTCCACACGTACCCTTGAGGCAATGAATTTCGCCAAGGCGCGCGGCTCTCAGGTCATCGGCCTGACTGACGGCCCGATGTCTCCGATCTATGCGACGAGCTCCGTGTGCCTGACGGCGAGGACGGATATGGCCTCCTTCGTCGACTCGATGGCGGCGCCGTTGTCCGTGATCAATGCGCTGATCGTCGCTCTGGGTCTGCGCCGCAAGGAGGAGCTGTCCGAGCACTTCAGACTGATGGAAGGAATCTGGGATGAGTACAGGGTCTATGTTGGCAAAGACCGCGTGTGATGTGCTGGTCATCGGCGGCGGCGCGGCGGGCATGATGGCTGCGCTGCAGGCTGCATGGGCGGGCGCGCAGGTGATTCTGCTTGAAAAGAATGAGAAGCTGGGCAAGAAGATCTATATCACCGGCAAAGGGCGCTGTAATGTGACCAATGCCTGTGATCTGGAGGATTTCTTTCTTCAGGTGCCGCGCAATCCGAAATTTCTGAACGCAGCGGTGCGCCAGTTCACCTATGAGGATGTGACGTCGCTGCTTGAGATGCTGGGCACGCCGACCAAGGTCGAGCGCGGCAACCGCGTCTTTCCTGAGAGCGATAAGGCCAGCGACGTCACGCGTGCCTTTGCCCGAGGGATGAAGGATGCGGGTGTGGACGTGGAATTGAACACCGGCGTCTCGCGTGTCGTCAGGGAAGATGATGTATTCTGTGTGCGCCTCGTGCAGGGGGGCGAGTTCCGGGCGAAGAGCGTCATCATCGCTACCGGCGGCGTCAGCTATCCCTCGACCGGCAGCACGGGCGATGGACATCGCTTCGCTGCGGAGAATGGACACAGCGTCACGCCGCTCAAGGGTTCGCTTGTCGGGCTGACGATCGGGGAGAAGTGGCCGCAGCTGCTGCAGGGGCTTTCCCTTAAAAACGTACGCATACAGGCCAAGGTGGGCAAAAAGACGATTTACAGCGAGCTGGGAGAGATGCTCTTTACGCATTTCGGCGTCAGTGGTCCGCTGATCATCGAGCTGAGCAGCCATATGCCTGAGGATTACGCTTCTGCCAGCGTCACGCTGGATATGAAGCCGGCGCTCACGCCGGAGCAGGTGGACGCCAGACTGCAGAGGGAGTTCGCTGAGAATTCCAGAAAGCAGCTTTCCTCCGTGCTGGTCGGGCTGATGCCGTCTCGAATGGCGCCCGTCTTTGCGGAGATCTGCGGCCTCTCGCCGGAGACGCCGATCAATCAGATCACCCGTGAACAGCGGCTGACGATCGGCGCGATGCTCAAGGGCCTGCCGCTTCGTGTAAACGGCACGCGTCCGATTGAAGAGGCGATTGTCACCAGGGGCGGCATCGAGGTCCGGGAAATCAATTCCGGCACGATGATGAGCAAGCTGGCGCCCGGTCTGTTCTTTGCCGGCGAGGTGATCGACGTGGATGCGCACACCGGCGGCTTTAATCTGCAGATTGCCTTCTCCACCGGCGCGCTTGCAGGCAGGAGTGCCGCGGCGTACGCGCAGGAAGCATGACATATCATCAAACAGCACCCGGCCCTTCGGAGGGCGCCGGGCGGGATAAAAGCCTTCCGGTTTACCGGAGGGCTTTTGTGATTTTGTATAGCAGGAGGACAGCATGATCGGACACAATAAGGAAGAAGAACGCCGCATCTATGAGCGCAGCGCAAGGCTGATTCTGCTCCTCGCGCTCAGGGATATGGCGCCGCAGGCAAAGGTGCGCTTTGAGCACAGTATCGGCTATGGGCTGTATATGAATGTCACAGGCATGGAACTGACGGCGGCTGCCGTTCGTGAATTGGAGCAGAGGATGCGCGGTATTGTTGAGCGCGATCTGCCGATCGTCCGCTCCCGCTGGACGCGCGAGGGCGCGATGGCTTACTTTGCCGAAAAGGGGCAGGATGATACGGTCAGGCTGCTTGCGTACAGGCCGTTTGATTATTTTGACGTCTATACCTGCGATGGGCTGAGCGAGTATTTCTATGGCGATATGGTCAGATCGACCGGTGAAATCCGCAGCTTTGCGCTTCGCTTCTATTATCCGGGCATGGTGCTCCTGCTTCCGGGTGAGGATCTGGACGGACCGCCGGCTCCCTTTGCGGAAAGACCGCAGCTGATGCACACCTATGCGCAGGCCAATGAGCATTCAGCCATCCTGCAGTGCGAGAGCGCGGCGGATCTCAACGACATTATCGCCAAGGGTGAGGTGCGCGGCTTTATCCGCGTCAACGAGGCGCTCCATGAGCGCAGCATTGCGCAGATTGCCGAGCGGATTGTGGCCCGCGGCGCGAGGATCGTCTTTGTCGCAGGGCCTTCCTCAAGCGGTAAGACGACCTTTGCCAACCGATTGAGCGTGCAGCTGCGGGTCAGCGGCAAGCGCCCGGTGGCGATCTCTCTGGATGATTACTATCTCAATCGCGATCAGATTCCGCTGGATGAGCAGGGAAAGCCGGATCTTGAGTGTCTGGAGTCGATTGACGTCCCGCTGTTCAATGAGCATCTGGTTGCGCTGCTGGCAGGACATGAGGTCGAGATACCGCGGTATTCCTTCAAGACGAAGAGCCGGATGGAACATGGCGTGCCGCTGCGCGTTACAGAGGATCAGGTGCTGATCGTTGAGGGCATCCATGGGCTTAACAGCGCGCTATGCACGGATATTCCCAGCGAGCTGACGTTCCGTGTGTATATCAGCGCGCTGGCGCAGCTCAATCTCGATGGGCATAACCGTATCCGCGCGACGGATGTGCGCCTGATGCGCCGTATGGTGCGCGATCACAGGACGAGGAACACGAGCGCGCTGCAGACGCTGCAGATGTGGGACAGCGTCCGCGCGGGTGAGGAGAAGTATATTTTCCCGTATCAGGAACGGGCGGACGTCATGTTCAATTCCTCGCTGCTCTATGAGATTGCTGTCCTGAAAAAGTACGCCTATCCGATGCTCTGCGCCATTGAGGAGAGTTCGCCGTATTATGTGCGTGCCCGGCGTCTGGTCAAATTCCTGAATTACTTTTCGGATTGCGTCGATGAGGATGAGATTCCGCCGACGTCCATTCTGCGGGAGTTTGTCGGCGGATGCACATTCTATGATGAGTAAAAATTTCCTTTGATTCAGCGGCTTTTTGATGATAGTTTTGCTTCCTGCGGCGCACAATAGCGTGCAAGGAGGCGATTCAATTGAAAAAAAGAATGCTTACTCTGCTGTGCATCGGCGCAGCGAGCATTGTCATGAACGGCTGCACTGCCAATGCCAAGGGCACGACGGCGACAGCCGCTCCCGCTGCCACGCATTCGCCTGCGCCTGCGGCGACCATGGAGATGATGCAGCCCACGGCAGAACCGATGACGTCCGCGCAGCCGATGAATACGTCCGCCGCTGCGGGGATGACGCCGGCTCAGGCGGGCAGGCTTGCTGAGCAGATCAGCGAGGCTGTCGAGCGCATCAGCGAGGTGGACGATGCGGAGACAATCGTGCGGGACGACCGCGTGCTGATCGCAGTGGAGTTTGACGATCAGTACAGCGCGGGTCTTGACGACCGCATGAAGGAGACCATCACGCAGGCTGTGCAGAAGGTTGACGACGGACTGACCGATGTGCGCATCACGGATGACGGCACGCTCTACGGCCAGGTGAAGAGCCTTGCTGCGCGCGTGGGTCAGGCGACCGGCCTTGACGAGCTGGCCGATGACTTCGGAGACCTGTGGGACAGGATCACGGGCATGTAAGATAGCTAAGAGAAGATAAGAAAAGAAACGCTGCAGCTGCAGCGTTTCTTTTCTTTACTGTGGGTAGAAGGATTTGCGCAAAGACATTGACATGTCTTCTGTGTTTTGCTATGCTGAATACAGATTAAGGGATGCCCATTCGGGCAGAAACAGGGAGGAAGAGATGATGAATAAGACAATCCGCATGATGACCGCGCTGTGCCTTCTGCTTGCGCTGGTGATGACTTCCGCCGCTGCTTCGGCGAATGTGATGACCTTCCCGGAGAGCAATTCGCTCAATTTCCAGTATAAGGGTTTCCTTGGCGGTCAGACCTTTAAGGTCTATTCCGGCCCCGGCAGGCATTACTGGCGCGGTGCGAATGGCTGGGCGAAGGTATCCTCCGACGAGGCGATCTACTGCGCAGGCCAGGAGGGGAACTGGCTGCTGGTTACCTACAGCACGAGCAGCGGTACCCGCGTGGGCTATGTGACCCGCGAGGATATTTCTGAAAACACCTCCGCCAAGGCGCTCCACTTTGACTATACGAGCAGGCAGATCACGAAGCAGTGCATCTTTACCGACGACCCGTCCTCGCTCAATAATCCGATCGGCTATATCAATGCCGGCGCGACGGTGACCTATCTGGCCGATTATTATAACGGCCTCAACTGGGCATATGTTGAATCTGTAATCGACGGCACGCCGATTCGCGGCTTTGTCCCGGCGGACAGCATCAGATAATTGACAAGTATAACAAAAGAGCTCCGGCGTTTGCCGGAGCTTTTTGCGTGAATCAGAGGTTGTAGTAGCTTTCAAACTCAGCCGGGTGAGGAATGGAAGCCATACGGCGGCACTCGGCACGCTTGGTCTTGATGAAGTTTTCCAGCAGGGCCTCGGGGAAGACGCCGCCGGCGGTCAGGTAGTCGTGGTCGGCCTCCAGTGCGTCAAGCGCAGCCTCCAGCGAGGTGGGTAGGCCCTTGAGCTTGGCCTTTTCCTCGTCGGGGAGGTTATACAGGTTCATATCATACGGGCCCCAGCCATTCTCGTGCGGATCAATTTGATTCTTCACACCGTCGAGGCCGGCCATCAGGATGGCGGCATAGCAGAAGTACGGGTTGCAGGTTGCATCCGGATTGCGCAGCTCAAAGCGGCGCAGGTTGGGCGTCTTCGCGTAGGCGGGGATGCGGATGACGGCGCTGCGGTTGGAGGTCGCATAGCCGATCGTCACCGGCGCCTCAAAACCCGGGACGAGACGCTTGAAGGAATTGGTGCTCGGATTGGTCAGCGCACAGAGGGAGGCAATGTGCTTGAGCAGACCACCCATGAAGTAGTGAGCGGTCTTGCTCAGGTGGGAATAGCCGTTATCGTCGGAGAAGACGGGCTCGCCGTCCTTCAGCAGGAGCATGTGCACATGCATGCCGCTGCCGGCCTCGCCGTAGATGGGCTTGGGCATGAAGGTGGCGCTCTTGCCATGCTTGATGGCGGTATTGTGGATGATGTATTTGATCATCATGGTTGCGTCCGCCATCTTGCTCATCTGGCCAAGCTTCGGCTCGATTTCAAACTGGCCGGATGCGGCGACCTCGGGATGATGATACTTGATCGGGATGCCGGCGTTTTCCATCAGCAGGCACATTTCGCTCCTGCACTCATAGGAGGTGTCCAGCGGCTTGGCGACATGATAGGCCTTCTGCTTGGGCACGATCACGCCGCGGCCCTCTCCGGCGCTGTTCCAGTAGGACTGGTTGGCGTCCACAGAGGCGGCGACACAGTTGGGCTGCACATCCCAGCCAACCTGATCAAAGAGATAGAATTCAAACTCGGGCAGGATCAGCATTGTATCGGCGATGCCCGTGTTCTTCATATATTGCTCGGCGGCAAGGACGATGTTGCGCGGATACTGCGCCAGCGGGCGATTCTCCGGGCTGTCGATGATCATGGCATTGCCGGTCATGGAGAGCGTGGGGATCGAGCAGAAGGGATCGACCACGGCCGTATCGGGATCGGGGATAAAGACCATGTCGCTCTTCTCTACGACAGCATAGCCATAGTTGGAGGCGTCAAAGCCCACGCCGTCGCGCAGGGTATCTTCGGAAAAGTGATTTGCCGGAATGGTCACATGACGATACTGGCCGTTGATGTCAACCATCTTGAAATCAACCATCTGGATGCCGTTTTCCTCGATGATTCTCATGATATCCTGAACAGTTCTGGACATAGAAGTGGTGCTCCTCTCAAGAATAGTGCGTTTCACTATATTATATAAAGATGCGAAGGGTTCGTCAATGATTTGGAGGAGGACTTTGCTTAATAAAGCAAAAGGCCGCCGCCCCTTTCGGGACGGCGGTCGGGGAAATGAAATTACTTCGCGATGGAAGCCTGATAGGCCTCGTTGTACTCCATGGTCATCATGGCGCCGCCTTCATCGCTCCAGGCCTGCCAGACAGCGCGCAGCTCGTCCTCGTTGATGATGCCGGCGATGTACTGAACGTGAGCATCCTCGAGCATCTGGGAGAGGGTGGTGCCGAAGCTGTTGTAGGTCTCGCTGGTGAGCGGGTGGCACGGATCGTTCACGATGTATTCCATCATGGACTTCTGATAGCTGTTGTACTCCTCGCGCAGGGTGGTGAGCTTCATGGCCGGGGTCAGGTCGCCGGTGACGTTGGTGCCCAGCTGGTTGAGGCTGTGCTGGAGGGTCTGAACCTGCAGGCTCATATCGACGTCGTCGGCCGGGTTGGTGTAGCGGAAGCCGTCCTCACGGATCCAGAAGGTTTCGCCATCGACGCCCCAGTTGATGAGGGTCTGGCCTTCGGCGCTGTTGGTCCAGTCGAGGAACGCGAGGACCTTCTTCAGGGTCTCCTCGTCCTTGACAGCCTTGGTGATCACGATCTCACCGGAGTAGCCGGCGTTCTGCGGCCACATATACATGTTGCCGTCAGCGGCGGCAACGGCCGGAACCATCGCCCAGATCTCTTCGGTGACGCCTTCGTTCTTCTCGAACCACTCCTGCTGGCGGTAGCAGTTGTCCATGCAGTCAAAGCGCATGAAGGCCTTGCCGGTGCGCTCGATGCTGTCCCACTCGCCGGACTCGATGGTCATGAAGTCGGGATTGATGCCGCCCTCAGCATAGAGGCTGCGCAGCCAGTTGAGGCCCTCCAGGAACGCCGGATCCTGATGAGCCGGGTAGATCTGGCCTTCGGCGTTGACGCCCCAGTTGAACGGCGCGCCATGGGCGACGGTGATGATGCCGATGGTGCCGGCAACGTACTTGACCATGTTCAGCGCGTAGGTATCGTCGCTGTAGTCGGAGAGGGCCTTGGCCAGAGCGGTCAGCTCTTCGATGGTCTTCGGCTCTTCGGTGATGCCCATCTGAGCGGCGATGTCCTTGCGGTAGTAGATGCCGCCGCGCGCTTGAGCGCGGGAGCGATAGATACCGTAGAGGCGGCCGTCGACGGAGATGTTGTTGTAGATGCCTTCGGAGCCGGCGGCGAGGTTCGGGTAATCCTTGATGTAATCAGTGATGTCCCAGAACGCGCCGGCGCGGGCGGAGTTCACGATGATCGGATCACGCGCGCCGGTGGCGACCATCAGCATGGGCATGTTGTCCGGATCGGCGAGGGTGAGGCTGGTCATGTCGCCGTAAGAGGAGTTGGCGACCCACTGGATGTCAAGGCGCACGCCGGAGGCCGCCTCGATGGCGTCCAGAACCGGGTTGTTCTCCGTCTCGAAGTCGACGTCCGTATAGAAGTCGGGCAGCATGACGGTGAGGGTCAGGGGCTCTTCCGCCACGGCGAAGCTCATCATCGCGACGAGCGCCAGCATGGCCAGAACCAGGGCAAGCAGTTTCCTCATAGTGTTTCCTCCTTGTATTTTTGTTATTTCAGGCAGCACAAGCGCTGTGCCGCTGATAACCGAAGAATGGGGGAAGGGATCAGCCCTTGAGCGCGCCGGTCATGACGCCCTTGACGAAGTACTTCTGCAGGAAGGGATAGACGCAGAGGATCGGCACGGTGGAGACCACGATGACCGCCATCTTGACGGACTGCTCGGGCGGCTCCACGAAGTTGGGATCCATCAGCGACATATCGCCGGCAGAGGTGGTGGAGGCGATGATGATCTCGCGCAGGATGACCTGCAGCGGCCACTTGTCGCGCGCGTTGGTCAGGTAGATCATCGCGCCGAAGTAGCTGTTCCAGTGACCGACCGCGTAGAACAGGCCGAAGGTCGCCAGCACGGGCAGGGACAGCGGAAGCACGATCTTGATGAGCGTCTGCAGGTCGTTGCAGCCGTCGATGAGCGCGCTTTCCTCAAGCTCCTGCGGGATGCTCTGGAAGAAGTTCTTGACGATCATCAGATTGTATGCGCTGATCGCGCCGGGCAGCAGGATGGACCAGAAGCTGTTCTTCATGCCCAGCCAGTTGGCGACGAGGATGTAGCCCGGAATCATGCCGCCGGAGAAGAACATGGAGAAGATGACCATGTTCAAAAGGAAGTTGCGGCCGCGCAGGAATTTCTTGGAGAGCGGATAGGCGAATGTGACGGTAAACAGCAGGTTGATGATCGTGCCGAAGACGGTGACGAACACGGAATTGCCAAACGCCTGAATCAGCTTGTTGGAGGAGAAGATGTATTTGTATGCGTCAAGCGTCACATCCTGCGGGATGATGAACATCGGGCGCACGGTCAATTCATATTCCGAGGCGAAGGATGCGCCGATGATGTAGATAAACGGCAGGATCGTCGTAAAGGCGATGGCGGTGATGATGATATAATTGAGGACGTCGAAGATCCGGCTGCCGATAGAGGAATCCGCACCGACCGGTCCGGTGGAGACCTTCATGGGCTTCTTGACAGATTGCTTCGTCATGGCGGTTCCACCTCCTTAATACAGGCCATCTTCGCCCAGCATGTGCGCAACCTTGTTGGACGAGACGATGAGGATCAGACTGACGACGCTCTTGAGCAGGCCGATGGCGGTCGCATAGCTGTACTGGCCGGACTGCAGGCCCTGCTGATAGACGAAGACGTCAAGCGTCTGAGATACGGAGCGGTTGAGGGAATTGGCCATCAGGATCAGATGATCGTGGCCGGTATCGAGTACGGAGCCCATGCGCAGCACGAGCATCAGCACGATGGTGGAGCGGATGGCCGGCAGCGTGATATGCCAAAGACGCTGGAAGCGGTTGGCGCCGTCGACCATAGCCGCTTCGTAGAGCTGCACATCCACATTGGTCAGCGCCGCGAGGAAGATGATCGTGCCCCAGCCGGTCTCCTTCCAGATGCTCTGGCCGATAATCATCCAGCGGAAGAGCTTGGGATCGGTCAGATACTTGATCTCCGTTCCCAGCAGCTGCTGGGTCAGCTTGTAAATGATGCCGGAGGATCCGAAGATCACGTAGGTGATGGAGACGACGATGACGATAGAGATGAAGTGCGGCACATACAGAAGCGTCTGCATGAGCTTCTTATAGCGCGCGTGCTTCATTTCATTGAGGAGCAGCGCAAGAATGATCGGCGCGGGGAAGTAGAAGACCAGATTCATGACCGACAGCAGGAGTGTGTTGGCCAGGTATCTTGTCCATGAAGGGTTGGAGAAGAAGTATCTGAACCACTTGAGCCCGACCCACTGGCTTCCGAATACGCCGGAGAAGGGGACGAAATTCTGGAACGAAATGACAACGCCCCACATCGGCAGATACTTGAAGATGATGAAGTAGATCAGGCCGGGAAGGAGCATGAGATACAGCCATTTGTGGCCGATGAGATCCATCTTCAGCCGGTGCCAGTAGGCCCGCCCTGTGCCGTAAATCGCGGCGCGTTCCGCCTTTTTCAAGTGAAGTCCCTCCGTTCATTTGCTGCCGAAATGCGGATAAACTGATGCAACATGCACCATTCCGCACTTGCGAACATGTGCTTTGATGACAAAGAAAACTGATGATTCTATATTAGGACAAATGACTGAACGATACAAGAGAAAATGTAATTAATGAGTGATTCTGCGCAGGATAGGGACAGAATTGATAAAAAATAATCATCCGGGTCAGTTGACAATGTGCATGTGCATAAAAGAAAAAGGTCTCCTTGAAAAGGAGACCTTTTGTAAAGGGGATCAATCAAAGAGACGGACAGTCTGACCGCCGGGGATTTCAATGATGCGCGTATCCGTGCCCGGCAGCGCAACCTGAATCCACACGCTGCGCGCGTTGGGGTTATAGACCATGTCGCCGGCTGCGTTGTACTGCAGGCGTGATGCGTCATCCATGTAGTCCACGATCTCGATGTTCGTCGCATACCAGATGTCGTCGCGCCCGCCGATGAATTCACAGAATTCCTCCATGACCTCCCAGTTGTCGCGGTCGGTGAATTCGTAGCTGTGGCCCCAGACGTACATCATGTACAGATACTGCGTCTTATGCAGATCGGCGAACTGGCGCGCACGCTCCATCAGATTGCCGTTGTGATGGCAGGTGCCCTTCCACTCAAGGAAATTGTCCGGCATGGCAAATGTGCCCGTCGTCGGGACGACGCGCGCGTGGCGGATGCCCAGCGCCGGCAGGAGGTTGATGATGTCCTGCGAGTAGGAGCCGTTGGGATAAGCAAGACCGCGCACGGGATAGCCCATCAGTTCCTCAAGGCCGCGTCTGTCGGCGAGCACCTGCTGGGCGACCTGATCGAGCGGGCATCGGGAGATCGTCGGATGGGTGAACGTGTGGCAGGCGACTTCGTGCCCGGCGTATACCGTGCGGTATTCGCTCGTCGGGATGCGGCGCTCATCCCAGTCGATGCCAGCATTGAGGTTGAAGGTGCCCTTGATGCCGTGCTTGTTGAATAGCTCGACCAGACGGTAATCCTCTGTGCGGCCGTCGTCGTAGCTCATGGTGAGGACCTTGTGCTTGCCGCCGGGGAAACAGGTGTAAATCACGGGAAGCCTGAACATGGGTTACTCCTCCTTGTCATGGGGTTTATTCAGCCACGGGTATACCTGCCTGAAGTCCATGTCGGACGCATAGTAGAAGGACGGGTAGACGGGCTGGTTGTAGCAGTTGTTCTGCCATGCGACGCCGCAGCGATACTGCGGATCGTGCATGAACGTGGGCAGCTTGTGCTGCGTGAGGTCGGTCGTGGTATAGATGCGGATGGCGCTGGAATCCCGCGTGCGCAGCAGGATTTCCTCGCGGAAGTCGCCGAAGATATCGGCGATTAGACAGGGATTTCCCTTTGTGCCGTTGTTGGTCAGCGTGTCCTCCGGCGCGAGAACTGTGCCGCGCGTCAGGTCGCAGATGCGGCCTGTCTTTTCGCTGTGCAGGTAGTCGGCTGTGTCGGTGACCTGCGTGGTCAGGTCGCCAAGCCAGTAGATGCGCGCATTGGTCGAGGGATCCGGGAGATCAAGCCGGTTGCCCTTGCAGTCGTACATGCCGTGGCTCCAGACCTGCAGTCCGCGTACGCCGGGCGCGACGTCGCCGATCATGCACCGGCCAAGATCGCCTTCATAATACTCGCCGAAGCGAACCTCGCCTGTCTGCGCATCGCGCAGCGCATAGCCGTATGGGGCGCTGCGGCCTTCTTCGAAGACGTTGAAGATCTCCAATCCCGGGATGTCCGGGTCGATGTCCGCCACATGCATGGAGTCGCCGTGGCCGAGCTTGGCTATGCGCCCGTCGGGCAGGCGATCCTTGGAGGAATAGAGCAGCGTGCCGTCGTGATCGATGCAGGCAGCGCCATAGATGATCTCCATGCATCCGTCGCCGTCGATGTCCGCGCAGGACAGGCTGTGATTGCCCTGCCGCGCGAGCGGACCATAGACGAGATCTGTGCCGTCCTGCGGGTCGCCGGGGGTGCAGCGGAAGGGATTGGCCATCGGCAGGAAACCGGAGTCGACCGACCAGCGCAGCTGATGCCGCCCGCCGACGAGGTCATAGGCGGCGATTGTCGTGCGGGTATAGTATCCGCGGCAGATGATCAGCGAGGGGTGCAGGCCGTCCAGATAGGCGACGCCGGAGAGGAACCTATCCACGCGGTTGCAGGGTTCGATTCTGTTCCATGCGTAGTCGCCCCAGAGCAGGCCGTCGTCCACGCGCGGGAATGGGAAGGGAATGGTTTCCAGCTCCGTGCCGTCGCCGGCAAACATCGTCAGGTACTCCGGCCCCTCGTAGATGAAGCCCTCAAACTTCCAGAGCTCATTGCGCGGGGAGCGTGAGGGGGCATATTCTGTGATAAAGCAATCCGCCAGCGCCAGCGCATCCTCTTCGGAAAGCGGATAGGCATAGCGCTGCTCGATGCCGAAGCATGCCTCCAGCGTTGAAGGCCACTGCCCGCGCACGACCTCGGGATGCACATGCCACGCAGCAAACATTTCAGCGACATGCTGCCTGTAATCCTCTGCAGAGCAGACATAGTGATCCTCATGCGAGACGCCCTTGCGGATATCCTCCTGCGGCAGGGTGACACAGGCGCGGGAAAGGATGCTGCCATCCTCAGCATATCGGGTCATGACGGTACCGGGCGCGGTCTTGACGGACATCTCGGCCCTGCCGTCCCCGTCAAAGTCCATCACCATGAACTGCGTGTAGTGCGCGCCGGCCCGGATATTGGGGCCCATGTCAAGCCGCCATAGCAGGCGGCCGCTGAGCTTGTAGCAGTCGATGATGCAGCGTCCGGTGTAGCCCTTGATGGAGACGTCCTGACTGTTCGTCGGGTCCCATTTGACGATGTATTCATACTCGCCGTCCCCGTCGACGTCGCCGACGGACATGTCGTTGGCGGTGTATTCAAAGGCCTGACCGGCGGGGGTGATACCGCCTTCGGGCTTCTTGAGCGGGATATCGAGATACCCCTTTTCCCATACGCGCACAGGCTCGCAGACGGCCTGCTGCTGACCGCCGATGACCGGCGCGACGGCGTATGTATCCTTCTCTGTGCCGGCGGGATCAAAATAGTTGGTGCTGTCGGTGACGGCGGCGAGACGGACGCCATTCTTATAGACGATGAAGTCGGCGGCCTGCAGCCTTGTCTGCTCAGCGCCGTATACCTCATGGCGGAGCAGCCGCCATGAGAGGAACACACCGGTCTTCGTCTTGACGGCGGTCAGCCCGCGACCGATCGCTTCCAGCTGCGGCTGCGGGACGACGGCTACGGGCGCTTTGACGACTTCTGATTGAGCGATCACAGCGTTTTCTTTGCCGAGCGCCTGCACATAAAGGCGGTAGGGCAGGCTTGGTACGCGGGGAAAAAAGAGGGAGCAGGCCTGTGAGATGATGGATTTGTAGTTTTCTGCTGCGGTCTCCCTGTCTGCCCAGCGAAGGCAATAGCGCTCTGCGCCGGGGACGGCATCCCAGGAGAGGGAGAGCCCTTTTTCAGAAATGGAATCGATGAGGAGAATCATTTCTTGGCCTCCTTGTCAAGCATGCTGCGCAGGACGGGCGTGATGGCGTCCGCCATTCGAAGGAACCCGAGGTCCGTGGGGTGACATCCATCCACGGTGCACAGCTCCCTGTCCGTATCGCCGAAAAGGGTGCTGCCGTCGATCATCTGCACGCGCGTGTCGCCGGCAGCGACAGCATTTTCATAGGTCTTCCGGATGATGGCTGCGCGGGCTTCGGCTGCAGCGGGATCCTTATCCGTATTGGGCTTGGAGAGCAGGAGAATCGGCAGCTCCGGCTGCGCATCGCGGATGATGCGATAGAACGGCTCGTGCGTGGCCGCAAGGTGAGCCGCATCCGGCGCGTTGTGATCATAATCGAAGACGAATGCGCTCATTTCAAGCCCGGCGATATGCTTTGCCATGCTGGCCTCGCCCTTTGCATTGCCGGAAAAACCGAGGTTGATCTGCTCCGCATCCAGCCGGCGGCAGACGATGTGGGTATAGCAGGAGCCTGTCTTTGCCGCGCAGCCGCCCTGTGTGATGGAGGAACCGTAGAAGACGATGGGCTTTCTGATCCGCGGCATATGGCCGGGCATCAGGCTGGCGCCGGGAGCAAGGCCGATGAGCAGCTCGTCAAGGCCATTGTACAGCGGCAGATAGAGGACATAGCTGCGCAGGCCCTCCGGCAGCGCGGTATAGACGCTCTGCTCGAGGCGGCAGCCGCGTCCGTCGTTCATCGCCGGCAGGAAATTGGCAATCTGACGGAATCCTCCGTCCGTCTCCTCATAGAGCTCCATGCCGCTCTGCCCGCACGCGGTGAAATGGGGCATATTGCCTGCGTCCGTCAGGCGGAAGATGAGCGCCAGTCCCGGAGAATCTGTGGCAAAGCGGATGCAGCCGCCGGCCAGATGGCGGGAGAGATTGCGCACGCCGTCGCTGCACTGCGGCAGGAAGCATAGCGGCAGACGGGTATAGACAGCCTCGTCTGCGGCGAGTCCGTGAATGGAGAATGGCGCCTGATGCGGATCGTGAAACAGATAATCCTTCGGCACAGCTGCATTCAGACGGAAATTGGGATCAATATCCTCCATGCGGCGGATTGGCGGAGTGGTACTCATGCGCAGGCCCTCACTTTGCGGGGAATGGTCAATTTTGCTGATCTCATTATAGGAGGCTGAGGGGAGGCGTGTCAATATGCGAGATTTTCGGCTGGCGGGTTCGCCTTGGTTTGACACGGTCTCTCCTGGCTGATAGAATAGGCGTAGAAGATGAATAGGGAGGGAGCGCTATGCCTGTCATCGAAATCAGCGATCTGAATCTGCCTGAACTTGCGCCGTATATCGGCCTCACGCAGGCTCAGCTGCGCAGCAGGCAGACGCCGGAAAATGGCCTGCTGATCGCCGAGAGCGAAAAGGTCATCACGGCGGCGCTGGACGCCGGGTTTGAACCCGTTTCCATGCTGATGGAGCGCAGAAAGCTGGAGCCGCTTGCCGGGCTTCTCGCGCGCTGCCCGCAGATCCCCGTCTACACGGGTGAGCGTGAGCTGCTCGCCGGACTCACAGGCTATGCGCTCACGAGAGGCGTGCTCTGTGCGATGAAGAGAAAGCCGACTGATGGTCTGGAAATGGTTCTGCGCCGTGCGGAGCGCGTCGCGGTGCTGGAAGGGATCGTCGATACGACCAACATGGGCGCGATTTTCCGCAATGCGGCGGCGCTTGGAATGGACGCCGTTCTGCTCACGAGGGATTGCTGTGATCCGCTCTCGCGCCGTGCGCTGCGGGTGAGCATGGGCACGGTGTTCAAGGTGCCGTGGGTCTATGTGGACGAACAGCCGGGTAAGGGGCTTGCCCAGTTGAAGGAGAGGGGCTTTTCACTGGCTGCGCTGGCGCTCAGGGAGGATTCTGTCTCAATTGATGATCCTGCGCTGCGGAGTGAGAGCCGATTGGCTGTCCTGCTGGGCACGGAGGGCGACGGTCTGCGGCAGGAGACAATTGATCTGTGCGATTATACGGTCATGATTCCCATGAGCCATGGCGTGGACTCGCTCAATGTCGCTGCGGCCGGTGCGCTGGCCTTCTGGGAATTGGGAAAGAATAGAAGAATATGAATATACCGCCGGCCTGTAAGAATACAGACCGGCGGTGTGTTTTGTGCGCAGGGGATATTACGCGTACGTTTCTGTCCGAATGACCTCCACCTCGCGGATCTCAAGGCCGCCCGCAGCGCAGAAGAACTCGGCATAGAAGAGCTGACGCCTGCGGATATCGCCGACAGCCAGCTCGACGGTCTGCCATTCCTTCTGGTCGCCGCTGAGCGTGTGCATGCCAAGCGGGGTTTTGTCAATCATCAGCGAGAGGGGCAGCTGTGCAGTGGCGGGCAGATGTGCGGCTGCGCGGCAGGTGACGCGGATGCTGAAGCGGCCAAGCTTCTCCAGCTTCATCTGCATGAGCGTCGTTTCGCCTCTTCCGGTTCTGATCTGATCGCCGGGGATGATTGTGCGCTCGCCCAGCCAGATCTCGGGGATATGCAGGATGACGTCGCCATCCTCATCGCGCAGCTGCTGGAGCTGCCTGTCCAGTTCGCTGAGCTGGCCGACGCTCCGGCGGAAGGCGGGCGTATCCATCACGAATCGGCAGATATTCATCGCGCTGCGCTGGTATTCGGCGCGGGTAACGCGACCCTCCTGAAGCGCTATTGCAGAATCGTCGTTGTTGCTGTTGCCGGAGGGGTTGCCTGTGACCATGAACAGGTCGTTCTGCGCGCGCACCATGGCGGCGACGTTTCGGATAGAGGGTTCGCAGCCTTCTTCCGTGCCCTTGGCCCACCAGTCGGTCATCACGATGCCCGTAAAGCCCCACTGCTCGCGGAGGATGCGCGTGACCAGATCGTAATGGCTGGCGGTGTAGACGCCGTTGAGCGGATTATACGAGGTCATGATGCTGCGTGCGCCGCCCTCTCGCACGGCGATCTCAAAGGCGCGCAGATAAATCTGCCGAAGCGCGCGCTCGGAGACAATGGCGCTGACAAAGCTGCGGTGCTTCTCCTGATTGTTGCAGGCGTAGTGCTTGATCGTGCCGGTTACATCGCTCTTGCCGAGGCCGCGCAGCTGGGCTGCGGCCATGCGGCCCGTCAGCAGCGGATCCTCGGAGAAATACTCAAAGTTTCTTCCGCAGAGTGGATGGCGATGAATGTTGATGCCCGGGCCGAGCAAACTGTCGACCTGATACTTGCGCATCTCCAATCCCTCATAGATGTAGAGCTCTTCGATCAGCGCATCATTCCACGTGCAGGCCTGACAGGTGCCGTTGGGCATGGCAAAGGCCTTGTTGCCGCAGTCCATGCGGATGCCGCTCGGGCCGTCGGCGCAGCAGGCGGTCGGGATGCCGAAGTGCTCGACCAGCCGGTCGCTTACGCCGCCGAATGCGCCCGCCGTGCCGGGGGTGACGCGCGGAGAGCTCATACCCTCGCCGCGCACGATGCAGCACAGATCCTCGTCTGTCAGCTGCGCGATAAAGGCTTCCATGCTGCAGCGGCCGGCAGCGACGTCTTCAAGACGAAGCCCTTTGTCCCCGGTCTGAGGGATTTCAGCGGGAATGCAGCGCGCTCTATGCTCAGCAGGGGAAGCGGTGCGCAGCGGCGCGTGCTCCCATGCGATCTGCCCGTTGACGGGGCGCAGGCGGTCAAAGGGCTTCTCGGGCGCGCAGGCCTCGGCAAGCTGCTTGATAATCTGCGTATGATCCAGCGCGAAGCTGCCCGCAAGGATGGCTTCGCGGACGTTATGCCCGCTGTAGAGTCGGTATTCACCGCGCTCCATGACCATGCAGCTGCGATGGCCGGACGCGCCGGAATCGTCGTAGGAGGCGAGGCAGTCTGCCGGGATGATCAGTTCGACATCCTGCGCCTGACCGGGCGAGAGCATATCCGTTTTGGCATAGCCGCACAGCACGCGAGACGGCTGACCGAGTGTCCCCTGCGGGAGCTGCGCATAGACCTGAACGACCTCCTTGGAGGCATAGTCGCCGATGTTTGTGACCCTGTGCAGGATTCGAACGGCGCTTTCGTCCCATGTGAGGGAGAGCGGCTCGTGCGTAAAGCGCGTATAGGAGAGGCCGTAACCAAAGGGATAGAGCACACGGTCAGGCGCGAAAGATTCAAAGTACCGATAGCCGACATAGATATCCTCGGCGTAGATGAGCTCATCGCGGCTGCCGAAGCCTTCGTGGGAGGGGTAGTCCTCCACACGGCGGGCAATGGTGTCCGTCAGGCGGCCGCTGGGGGAGATACGGCCGGTTACAACATCCGCTGCGCCGGGGCCGCCGTCCTGACCGCCCTGCCATACATACAGGATGGCGGCGGGGGAGTATCGTTCAGCCCAGGTCATGTCGATGATGTTGCCGGTGTTGAGCAGCACAGCTGTGCGGGGGAAATGGCGGCAGACCAGCTCGAGCATCCGCGCCTCCTCATCCGTCAGGCGGAAGCTGCCAGGGGCGTCGCTGTTGTCCTTGTCCTCGCCGGCGGTGCGGCCGATGATGACCAGCGCAGCGTCATTGCGTGCGGCAGCCTCGCGGACCAGCGATTCAGTAAGCGGCATTTCCTGCTGGAACCAGGGCTCCGTCGCCCAGCCGCAGCCTGCATCAAAGGGATGCGCTTTGACAAACTCCTCATAGGCGGTGCGGAGATTTGCATCGAGGCGAAGACTTCCGTCCTGCACCAGCGCTTCATAGATGCCCGTGATGTAGCGGACATTGACCATGCCGCCGGAGCCCATGCCGCTCTTGAAGTAATTCATCTGCGCGCGGCCAAAGACAGCGGTGCGGCAGCCGGGCTCAAGGGGAAGGGCACGGTTCTTGTTGCGCAGCAGCACACAGCCCTCTGCGACGGTGCGGCGGGCGGTCTCGGCAAAGGCATTCATATCCAGAATGGGGTGATTCATGGGGAATCCTCCTGATTCTTGTGTATTTGAAACAAGTATAACACAGCCTGAAAAATCCGGCAATCATGGATGGCGGCGAACCTCTATTTCTTGACAAATGGGAACAAATGTTCTATACTGAGCACATGAGAAAGGTGGGATCCAGATGAATGTCTACAAGGAATGTCCGCAGGTGAGCGCGGATCGCTTTTCCATTCGCCTTCTTCGACAGGAGGACTGCGAGGATCTGCTGCGCGTATATGCAGATCCGGCTGCATGGCCGCTGTTTAACGCAGATAACTGCAATGGCGACGATTTCCGCTATACGACGATGGAAAGGATGAAACAGGCTGTTGACTTCTGGATCTGGTCGTATGAAAATGGCTGGTTTATCCGTTTTTCCATCATCGATAGGCGTGCGGAACGCACTATTGGTACAATTGAACTCTTCCGCGGCGAGCCGGCAGATCAGCCCCGCGGCACAGCTGTCCTGAGGCTGGATCTGGCAAGCGACTATGAGACGCAGGATGATATCATGGACATTGCTGCGCTCTTTTTCCCGGAGGCGCTTGAGTGGTTTGGCTGTCAGACGATGATGACCAAGATCATTCCGCAGGCGAAGGCGCGTGCGGCGGCGTTTGCTGCGCTCGGCTTTGCGCCGTCTCAGAGGAAGATGACAGGGGATGACGGAACTGAATATGGGGATTACTGGGAATATCCTAAGATACAGGCATGAAAAATGCCCGCCGGCTCAAGCTGGCGGGCATTTTTTGAAATTGGGCGGGGATCAGAAGGAGAGAAGAACGGCGTCTTCCTCATGTACTGTCGGCATATAGGTCTCGTCATAGGTGACCAGCAGCATCTGGATTGTATCGGGCTGCGTGAAGAGGTCGAGCGCTTCGTAGTTGTATACGCTCATGTACCTGCCGTCTTCGAGCTGCACGGGGTCTTCCCAGCTGCCGCCTGCGTTACCCGTCCAGGCGTCAAAGCCCGGCACATCGAATGCAAGCTGCCATGCGGGGCCGAAGCCCTTGCCAAGATCAATGGGAGGCTCGCTTGTGATGTATGCGATTCTGAAATATGCGGCGGTTGCTGTGGTGTATGCGCTGAGAACCTGCAGCTCATAGTCGTCAAATGTGAAGTGATCGGGGCCGCTGTATTCGCGCTTTGTGTCGTCCAGAAGGCCCGGCTCCAGATCAAAGGAGAAGGTGAATCGATCGGCAATCTCGAACAGGCCTGAGGCGGTAAAGGCGGGTACATATCCCATTTCATACATTTCTTCAAGAAAGATCATGCCATCGCCTTCAACGGGAATGCCGCCGGATTCGCGGATCTGTGCAGCGGCTGCCCTGAAATCGTCGGTTTCGTATGGCATGTCGACATAGGGATAGAGCGGGCGAAGAAATGTGACGATCATCTCGCATTTGCTGCTTTCTTCTTCAGGCAGCTCTCCGAGTACGGCGCCTTCCGTTGTCCCTTGTGGAAGGATGAATTCAGTGATGTTATTCATGCTTCGCAGATGCGCTTGCTCACCACCGAAGGAGATGCTCTCACAGAGGACATAGAGGTTTTCCTCGTTGGTCAGATTCTCAATGGTGAAGCTGAGCGCAAAGTTCTTTCCTGCTTTATCATAGAGGGCCTCGTCGACGGTATAGCGGATGACGCTTCCCTTGGCGCTTGCAGCAACGCGCTGCACGCCGCCTGCAGCGTGTTCATTCAGCTGATCGCCGTAGCTGAATAGATTCAACACGCCGAGCTTTGCCGCCGCAGCGCCGCTGACGATGAACATGCAGATCAATACGGCGGCGAGCACAATGCTCGCAGAGAGTTTTCTTTTCATTTTCTGGGATTCTCCTTTCCCGGCTTCGATAACACGCTGGGCGAGAAAGGGATTCTCCGTCAGCCCGGAGAGACGGCGGTCGATGGCCTGCTGGAAGCGAAGTCTTTCCTCGTGATCGTTCATGCGTCGTCCCTCCTTTGAAGCTGATTGTGAAGTCTTTCCCTTGCGCGTTTGAGCCTGCCGGATACGGCGGACTGTGTGATGCCCAGCGTCAGTGCGATTTCATGGACATTCATGCCCTGATAGTAATAAAGGAGGATAACCTCGCGCAGTTTCGCCGGCAGCCGCATAACAGCGAGGGCCAATTCCTCGTCCGTCTCATTACACGGAGCTGCGGCCTGAGGCAGCATATCCGGCGTTACACGACGGTCGAAGAAGCGATACCATCCGGAGCGGCGCAGATCACGACAGGTATTCATGGCGATGGTCATCAGCCATGTCTTTTCGCTGCAGTCGCCACGGAAGGCAGTCATGCTTTTATATGCCTTGATGAATGTTTCCTGCACGGCATCCTCCGCCAGCGCCCTGTCTTTCAGAAAGAGATAGCACATGCGAAGGAGCTGCGCTTGATACCGGATAACCAGCGATTCCAGCGTGGCCTCGCGGTTTTGAGCGTCATCAGGGCCCTTGATGCTGCTCATCTGCTCCTCACCTCCTTACACATGCTTTGACGAGCGGGCGAGCAAAAATACCACATTCCAGGAAAAAATATGGAAAAAAACGCCCGGCTTCCTTGAGGGAGAAGCAGGGCGAATGGGACAGATGGCGAGGCGATCAGCTGGCGAGGAATCCCTTGCCGACGATCTCGGTTGAGTTGGTGATGACTATGAAGGCGTTGGGCTCGGTGCTGTGAATATAGCGGCGCAGCGCCATAGCCTGCGTGCGATTGAGGACGGTGATGATCATCGTGCGCGGCGTGTTGTTATACGCGCCGTGGACGTGCTCAAGCGTTGCGCCGCGATGGAGCGTATTGACGATGTAGTCGACAATCGGTTTTGGATTGTTGGTGATGATCTGGAAGCACTTGCGCGTGCGGAAGCTGTCTGTCACGAAGTCGACCAGCACGGACTTCATCATCAGGCCGAGAATGGAATACAGGCCCGCTTCCGGTCCAAAGCAGATCAGGGCGGCCAGCGTGATGAGGGCGTCGGCGACCATCAGCGCGGAGCCGATGTTCATGTTGGTATACTTGCGTACGATCATGGCGATGATGTCCGTACCGCCGCTGGAGCCATCCAGATGGAAGAGGATGGAGGAGCCGATGGACGGAAGGATGACCGCAAAGCAGAGTTCAAGGAAGGCTTGATCTGTCAGCGGCGCAGCAAGCGGCCAGATCTTTTCCATCACCGTCATGGAGACGGAGAGGAGCATCGAGCAGTATACCGTGCTGAAGGCAAAGTCCCTGCCAAGAAAAACAAAACCGACAACCAGCAGCGCTGCATTGATGATGAGCATCAGCGTGCTCGGCGTGATGATGGGATTGGGAATCAGGCGCCCCAGGATCAGCGAGAGGCCGCTCACGCCGCCGGTGGAGAAATTGTTGGGAAATTTGAAGAAATAGACGCCCACCGCGGTGATCATGATGCCGATGGTCAGAAGAATGTAGCGCTGGAATTGATTCAGCGGCTTCGCCTGTGTGACTTTCATGACAATATGCCCTTTCTCTGATGGAGAGGATATGAATACGCACATATTATAGCGGAAAATGTCCTGTTTGTCTACAAGAGACATGCATTCAACGGGAGATGTGCACAAAATGGAAAGCCGCCCGAGAGCTGTCGGGCGGCTGGTGTTATTTGCTGAGATAGCGGAGCATGAGCTTTACGGACTGCTCTGCGGCCATCTTCACGAACGTGGGGTAATCCATGTGGGAAGAGCCGTCTGCGCTGTCCGAGATGGCGCGCAGGATGCAGAAGGGCACGCTGTTGACATAGCAGACCTGACCGACGGCTGCGCCCTCCATCTCGCAGGCGATCGCGCCAAAGGTGTCGGTGATAAAGGTCTTGCGCTCGGCGGAGGCGACGAACTGATCGCCGGAGGCAATCGGGCCGCTGGCGGTGTGGATACCCAGCTCGCCCGCGCAGGCGGCGAGATCTGTGCACAGGAGCTTGTCCGCAGGCAGCTCGACCTTGTTGATGCCGGAGATCAGGCCGAGCGGATCGCCGAGGGGAGAGGTATCCATGTCATGCTGCACGACGCAGGAGGACACGGCGATGGAGCCGATGTTCAGCAAGCTGCTCAGGGAGCCGGCGACGCCGGTATTGATCACCTTCTCCGGTGCATAGCGCAGGATCATGGTCTGCGCGCAGAGGGCGGCAAAGACCTTGCCGATGCCGCACACGGCGGTGACGACCTCGTGATTGCCGATGCGGCCGCGCACAAAGGTGACACCGCTGACGGTTTCGGAGACTGGGTTTTCAATATGCGCGCGGAGAGCCTCCATCTCCACGTTCATCGCTGCAATGATTCCGATCATGGTATATTACTCCTCATAGGTAAAGGTCACGGGGCGGGCGGAGAGCTCGTCAAGGATGCGCTTCGCTTCCGCTTTGGCAAGGGCAAGATCCAGGTTGATGTAGTTGCCGCAGGCCTTGCGCTCCGCGCCGAAGACGGGGCCGTCATACTCAAGCGTGCGCTCAAGCGTCCTGCGGACCTCGGCGAGCACGGCATTGTTGTCTGCATCGCGGACGAGCAGATAGAAGCCGGTCTGGCAGCCCATCGGGCCGAAATAGACGATCTGATCCGCCAGAGCGCCGTTGCGCACGAAGGTGGCGAACATATGCTCGAGGGAGTGCATGGTGGCATTGTCCATCAGGTCTCCCGTGTTGGGGCGGCGGGTGCGCAGGTCATAGGTGGTCACGTCGCCGTCCACGCGGCTGACATACAGGCCGGGGAGCAGCTTGTCGTGATCGATGGTGAAGCTGGTGATCTGACGGATGGCGTCCATATGCGACCTCCTCATGGATGATAACTGGATTTCAAACGCATTTATTATATCGCATCGGGGCGCGCGGCGCAACCGTGCAAGGCTTCAAATCACAGCCTGAACGACAGCAAAAAAGCGCATGGCAGCAGGATGGGCGATTGCCATGCTGCCGTGCGCCATGGTATAATCAGCATATGCCGTTTGTTTTTTGATCTGAATGCTGAAAAGCCATGCGCATTGAGCGCTTCTGCACGGCGCTGTGCAGAGCTGCGGCAGAACAGGACAGCGAAACGAGCTGCCCGGCGGCCAGCGCGATAACCGCGCCCCAAAGGCGCAGCTGCGGCATGGCTGTCAGCACATAGCCCGTGAGCAGCGAGATCAGACCGGAAAAGAGCGAAATACGCAGAGACTTTGCCTGAAGGCCAAGGCCGTTCATCATCGCGCCGGCGACGTGGCCGAGCGCCATCACCGGAACCAGCGGGCAGCAGCGCCGCAGCATCGGCAGCAGCTCTGCCTGCCTGTACAGACGAAGAGAGAAAAACGGCGCAAGGAGACAGACTGCAGCCATCGCAGGCAGGCTGATGCCCAGCGCAGCGGTAAAGGTCCGGCGCATGATCCCATTCAGCGGGCGGCCCTGCGCCTGACGGCGTGAGAGCTCAGGAGAGGCAACCATCGACAGGCTGCAAATGACGAACGAGGGCAGCATGATGACCGGCATCATCATACCGTTCATCATGCCCAGCAGGCTCATGGCCTCGCGCTGCGCCAGCCCGGAGGAGACCAGGCGCGCCGGGATCATCACGGACTGCACTGTGCGTATGAGCGACGAGACGCATTTCATGCCCGTCAGCGGGAGCGCGAGGGAGAGCATTTCACGAAGAATACCGCGCGCTGGCTCTGTTTTTTCAGGTATGCGCCCGAGGACCAGCCGTGCGGCGCATAGAAGCATGAGCAAAAGGCCTGCAAGTTCGCCTGCCAGCGCGCCCAGCGCGGGGATGGCTGCGCGCAGCACCATTGGCCAGCCGCGCAGCATCGAAACGAGGCGCATACAGAGCAGGAATCGAACAGCCTGCTCCAGCACCTCGCTCAGCGCGGGCGGTACGGGGCGGCCCGTGCCGTAATAATAACCATTGAGCGCACAGGAGACGCCCAGAATCGGAATGCACGGCAGATAGACGATGAGCGCGGGAAGCGTCTGCAGGCTGCCCAGCCAGAGGGCGAGCGGCACACGCAGAAGGAATGCGGCAATCATCAGTGGGATGCTTACAGCGAGCGCGAGGAGGACGCCGCATCGGAGGATCCGCAGCTGGCGAGGGCGTTCGCTTTGTGCGCACATGCGCGATATGGACGCGGGCAGGCCGGAGACGACGGGCGTGATGAGCAGCATCTGTGCGTTCTGGGCAAGCTCTACAATGCCCATCGCCGCAGCGCCCAGCTCGCGAGAAAGCCAGATGCGCATGATAAAGCCCATGACGCGCACGACGAAGTGCGCGCCGCTTAGAAACAGGGTCTGCCTGAGCATTTTCCGCATGGTCATGCATCTCACCTCCCGCAAGCCTATGCAGGAGAACTTCAATTCATATCCGCGCGGAGGAATGAATTCCTCTGTAAACATAAAGGATTTTTACAGCAAAGGAGCGTTTTGCAATGTTTGACAAATGGGATCACCGCTTTATGGAGATGGCGCAGCTCGTGTCCTCTTGGGCCAGCTGCTATCAGAAGGACAGGAAGATCGGCGCGGTCATCGTCAAGGATAAGCGCGTGATGACCACGGGTTACAACGGCGCGCCCGCCGGAGTCAAGACCTGCGTGGAGCGCGGCGAGTGCCTGCGCAAGAAGCTGGGCATCCCCTCCGGCACGCGGCATGAGATGTGCTACGCCGTGCATGCGGAGCAGAATGCGATCATTCAGGCGGCGAAGCTGGGCGTTAGCATCGACGGGGCGACGCTCTACTGCACCCATCAGCCCTGCATCCTCTGCGCGAAGATGATCTGCAATTCCGGCATCGTGCGCGTGGTGTACAGGGAGGGCTATCCGGATCCCTTCTCCCTGGAGATCTTCCGCGAAGCGGGCGTCATCGTGGAGCAGTACGAGGTGCAGAATACCATCTGAATCAAAAACGATCCGCCGCGCGGCTTTACAGATGGCTGCGCGGCGGGTATAATATGTGGAATATCCTGACATCGGGAGGTGTGCTTGATGACGATCAGGCGGATGACGCTTGCGGATTATGACGAGGTGCACGCTCTGTGGCTGTCCTGTAAGGGCATGGGGCTCAACAGCGTGGACGATTCCCGCGAGGGCATTGCGCGCTATCTGGCCCGGAATCCGCAGACCTGCTTTGTCGCTGAGGAAGAGGCGTGCATCTGCGGCGTGATCCTCAGCGGCCACGATGGACGGCGCGGATACATCTACCACACGGCGACGCTGCCCGATGCGAGAGGACGGGGGATTGGCCGCGCGCTGGTTGACGCCGCGCTGGAGGCGCTGCGTGAGGAAGGCATCACCAAGGTTGCGCTTGTCGTCTTTGCGCGCAATGACACGGGCAACGGCTTCTGGGAGAAGATGGGATTCACTGCGCGTGAGGACCTCGTCTACAGGAATAAAACGCTTATAGAAATGGTCAGGATCGACACATGAGCACATATGATAACCCGATCGCCGCGCAGGTTGTGCGGTATATCGATGAGAGCTATGGCGTGACGCCCGAGTGCCTCTGGAAGGATTCGGACAGCGCCGCGATCCGCCATCATGCGGATAAGAAGTGGTTTGGCATTGTTATGCCGGGCATTCTATGGAGAAAGCTGGGTGCGGACAGAGACGGGGCGATTGATGTGCTCAACGTCAAATGCGATCCGGTTATCCTGCCGTCGCTGATCGATGGCGCTGGACTGTTTCCCGGCTATCATATGAATAAGCAGCACTGGCTGTCCATTGCGCTGGACGGCAGCGTGCCGATGGAGAAGATCGTCTGGCTGATTGATTCAAGCTATATGATGACGCTCAAGCGGCCGAAGAAGAGCAAGAAAAGGGAGTGAAGGGCATGAAGCTGCTTTTGCTGTTCGGGGATTCCTCGGTGGGCAAGATGACCGTCGGGCAGGAACTGACGAAGATCACGCCCTTCCGCCTTTTTCATAATCACATGAGCATCGAGCCCGTGCTGGAGGTCTTCGGCGGGTTCAATGGGGCTGCCGTCGCCGGCATTCGAGAGGTGATCTTCCGCGAATTTGCGAAGACGGACAATTATGGCTTGATCTTCACATTCATGTGGGCGTTTAATCAGCAGGCGGACTGGGACTATGTGGCCCACGTGCGCGGCATCTTTGAGGAGGCCGGCGCAGAGGTCTACTATGTCGAGCTGGATGCGCCGATGGAGGTTCGCCTTGCGCGCAATGCGACGGAGAACAGGCTTGCTAACAAGGCCTCCAAGCGGGATATCGAGGCTTCCAATGCGCGGCTGATCCGCGAGAGCGAGCGCTACCGCTGCGAGAGCCTGCCGGGGGAGATCAGCGATCCCCATTACCTGAGGATTGTCAATACGGACGTCAGCGCACAGGAGGCTGCGCAGCGCATCAAGGAACACTTTGGCTTTTGACATATGAGAAATAAAAAATCCACGCCGTATCCGGTCCGGATGCAGCGGGGATTTGTGTGTCTTGATGGAGAATCAGGTGCGCATTTCGCGGTTGAAGGGCTTGCCCAGCATGGCGGGGCCGACGTGCTTGCTCTTGCCGACGAAGATGAGCACCACGATGACCAGCGCATAGGGCAGCATGACGAGGAACTCATACGGGAAGGAAGAGAAGCCATAGGCCTGCACGGCGAGCTGAAGCGCCTGCGCAAGGGAGAAGAGCAGCGCGCCGCCCATGACGCCCAGCGGAGACCAGCGGCCGAAGTACACCAGCGCGACGGCAATAAAGCCGCGGCCGCCGATGAGCGTGTCGGTAAAGATCTTCGCGTAGCAGAGGGAGAGGTAGGCGCCGGCGAGGCCGGCCATTGCGCTGCCAAAGGCCAGTGCCTGATAGCGGGTCTTGCTCACATTGATGCCCATCGAGTCGGCTGCGCGCGGCATAGTGCCGCAGGCGCGCACGCGCAGGCCCCACGGGGTCTTGAAGAGGATGTAGTGCACGACAGGCACCATGAGGAACGCGAAGTACACCATCGGATTGCAGGAGAAGAGCATCTTGCCCACGATCGGCAGATCGCTCAGAATCGGAATGCGGATGGCGTCAATGCCGGCAACGCCCTGTGCGCCGCCGATGAAGTGACGATAGAACGAACCGGCAAGGCCTGTGCCGAAGAGCTGAAGGCCGATGCCTGCGATGCCCTGCGGCGCGCCGAACTTGATGACGACCACGCCGAAGAGCAGACCGAACAGCGCACCGACGACCGCCGCGGCGACAAGACCGGCGACGTTGACATACCAGGCGACAGGGCCGGAGCCGCCCACGAGGAACGGAATGAACATGCCCACGAACGCGCCCATGCACATGACGCCCTCGCAGCCGAGGTTAAAGATGCCGCTGCGCTGGTTGACCGTCTCGCCCAGAGACGCCAGCAGCAGCGCGCTGGAAAGGGGAATGCCGACCGTGAGGAAGAGCACGATGAAGTCGAGCATATCAGGCGGCCTCCTTTCTCTTGAGCAGGGAGAGAACCTTGCGCTGCGCGCGGTCCATCAGATACGGGTTGGCGATGATCAGCTTTGCTGCGACAATGACCAGAATGACCAGGCCCATCAGCACGTCGATCACGTTGCTGGGAACGGGAATCTTGTTGATCTGCAGCGCAGAGCAGCCGAAGGAGATCAGCGCGAAGAAGAACGCGGCGGGAATCACGCCCAGCGGATGCAGACCGCCGAAGAGGGCGACGACGATACCGGAGGAGCCGTAGCCGCCGGTACAATTGCCAAGGCCGCGGTGATGCACGCCGAGGATCTCGACCGTTCCCGCGAGGCCGCAGCACGCGCCGGAGATGCACATGGCCAGCACCAGATACTTGTTGACGCTGATGCCGCCGTAGCGCGCAGCGCGGTCAGAGGCGCCGGCGGCGCGCATCTTGAAGCCGACGGGCGTCTTCCACATGAAGAAATAGACGATGACAGCCAGAACCAGCGCGATGAAGATGCCGGTGTGGAAGCGGGTGCCCTTGGGCACATTCTCCATCACTTCGTTGATGCGCGGCAGCCACTGGCTCTCTGCCAGCTTGACCGTCTGCGGATCGCCCGCGCCGCCGGCGACAGCCGGGTCAAGCAGCGGAACGCGCAGGCAGTAGGAGTAGAGCTGTGTGGCGATGTAGTTGAACATGACCGTGGAGAGCAGCTCGCTCACGCCGAATTTCGACTTGAGGATACCGGGGAAGAAACCCCAGAATGCGCCGCCGATCATACCGGCGAGCATGATCAGCGGAATGGACGCGGGGCCCTCCAGACCGGAATACAGCGCGAAGACGATTGCGCACAGCAGGCCGAAGAGCATCTGGCCTTCGCCGCCGATGTTGATGATGCCGCTGCGGTAGGCGACGCAGATGCCCACGCCCACGAACGTCAGCGGCGTCATGATGTTGATCACGCCGGAGAGATTCTTGAGCGAGGTGAACGGATAACAGAAGATGACCCAGAAGGTCTTGAACACATCCGCGCCGAGGACGGCGAGGATCAGCGATGCAATGCCGAGCGACAGCAGCACGGCGAGCAGAATAACGCCGGCGGTATAAATCAGTTTGAAGTTTTTCATATCTCTTTCACCCCTGCCATCATCATGCCCAGCTTGCGCTGCGTTGCCTCGCCGTGACCCAGCGTGCGCTGGATCTGTCCCTTGAAGATGACGGCGATCCGGTCGGAAAGGTTGATGACCTCCTCAAGCTCCTCGGAGATCAGCAGGATGCCCACGCCGCTGTCGCGCAGGGCAAGCAGCTGCTTGTGGATGAATTCTGCCGCGCCGAGGTCAAGGCCGCGGATGGGGTAGACGGCGATCAGGAATTTCGGGCCGCGGGAGATCTCTCGGGCGAGGATGACCTTCTGGATATTGCCGCCGGAGAGGGAGCCCGCTGCGACATTCACGCTGGAGCAGCGGATGTCAAACTTCTCGCGCATGGCGTCTGCGTTCTCTTCGATCTTCTTGTCGCTGATCAGCATGCCGCCCAAGGAGAAGGGAGCTTTGGCGATGTCTTTGAGCACGAGGTTCTCTTTGATGCTCATGGACGGGACAATGCCCTCGATGTTGCGCTCCTCAGGGACGTAGCCCATGCCCTGCGCGATGATCTGCTTGGGCGTCTTGCCGACAAGGCTCACGCCGTCAAGGAGCACCTCGCCGCTTTCAATGGTGCGCAGGCCGGTGAGCGACTCAGCCAGCTCGCGCTGTCCGTTGCCGGAGACGCCGGCAAGGCCGACGATTTCGCCCGCACGGACGGTGAGATTCAGCTTATTGAGCACCATGTTGCCGCGGTCGCCGCGCACGAAGAGGTTATGCACCTCCAGCATCGGTCTGCCGGGCTCGGTCTTGTTCTGATTGGTCGGGAGATAGACCTGATGGCCGGTCATCAGCGCGGCGATGTCAGCTGCGGAGTGGTCGGCGGTATTGCCGCGGAAGACAAGCTTGCCGCCGCGGAGGATGGCTACCTTGTTGGAGAGCGCCTTGACCTCGGCCAGCTTGTGGCTGATGAAAATGATGGACAGCTCGGAGGACATGCGCTTGAGCAGCGCGATCAGCTCGTCCGTCTCCTGCGGGGTAAGGGCGCTGGTCGGCTCGTCGAGGATCAGGAACTTCGCGCCGAAGCAAAGGGTCTTGACCAGCTCAACGCGCTGCTGTTCGCCGACGGACAGCTGCCAGATGTAGGCGTCCGGATCAACGGCAAGGCCGTAATGCTCAGAGATGGCGATGATGTGACGGCGCACGGTGTTAAGATCGAGCTTGGCGGCCTTCTTCATGCGCTCGAGCGTGTGATTGCCCGCCTGCTCGACCTGCATCTGAGACAGACCCAGCGCGATGTTTTCCGTGACGGTCAGGTTCGGTACGAGCATGTACTGCTGATGGACCATGCCGATGCCGCAGGCGAATGCATCGCTGGGGGACTTGAAGACAACCTCTTTGTTATTGATGTAGATCTTGCCTTCGTCGGGCATGTACAGTCCCATCAGGATGTTCATCAGCGTGGTCTTGCCTGCGCCATTTTCGCCAACGAGCGCCAGCACCTCGCCCTTGCCGACCGACAGAGAGATGTCGCTGCAGGCGACAATGCCGGGGAAGCGCTTGGTGATGTGATCGATGCGAAGGCTGGTTATTGGATTTGCCATGGTGATCCTCCGTCTTGTCTCTGGTGAATTGCTCGAAAAAGACTGTCTGTTTCTGCAAAAAGAAAGCCGGTTGGCCCGGCGTCCTAAGCCTTGCAGGGCCAGACAGTCTTAAGGGTTTCCAAAGTCGGTTGTTCGTTCTTACGTGAAATCCGCCATGCCGAAAAGTCCGTCAGAGCGGGGAGAGAAACAAAAAGCTCCTTCTAATTATAGTAAGCGAAATCAGCTGGATTGTCAACAGCATAACGGAAGATATGCAGAGAAGAAATGCTGAACGATCTGTGCCGAAGCACGAAAAAAGGACAGCCGCAAATGCGGCTGTCCCTGCACACAGCTTACTTGAGAACGATGGACTTGTAATCCAGCGTATCAGGGGTGGCGACGAGCTTGTTGTAGGCAGCCTGAGCAGCAGCCTTCACATCTTCCGGAAGCAGCTCGGCATTCTCGGAGAAGGTGTAGACGAAGCCGTTGTTGTTGTAGTTGAGCGGAATGCACTCGTTGCCGGTCTTGCCCTCGGCGGTGCGCTCGATCAGGCCGATGATGACGGCGGAGTAGTCATAGTCCGCAGCGGCGACGACAACCTCCGGGAAGTCGACGAGCTGAGCGGTGGTCTGGCCAACCCAGAGCACGCCCTCGGCAGCGGCGACGTTGCGCAGCGCGCCGACAGCCTGCTGAGCCGGGCCGACGAGCACGTCGCAGCCAGCCTGGATGAAGGTGTTGCCGATGTCACCGGCGCCGACGGTGTCGGAGAAGCTGCCGGTCCAGGAGAGCATGTACTCGGCGTCCGGGTTGCTCTCGTTGAGGCCCATGACGAAGCCGCGGACATAACGGGCGGAGTCAGCGCCGTCGGTGGAGCCGACGATACCGACCTTGTTCACCTTGGTCATCATGCCGGCGATGATGCCGTTGATGTAGCCCGGCTCCTCGGACTGGGGCATGAAGGTGAAGATGTTCTCGCCGAAAAGCTGATCGGTGGTGCCGGCAGCCCAGATCTGATCCGGATATTCCGGAGCAATCTCCTGGCAGGCGGTGTTGAACATCGCGCCGTGGCAGATGATGATGTCGTAATTCTCGGCCAGCTGGTCGAGGGTGTTCGGCGCGTCGGCGGTGGCGACGGACTCGACCGGGGTGTACTCGATTTCGTAGCCCATGGAGATGGCCTTCTCAACGCCCATGTGCATGGACTGGCACCAGCCCTTGTCATCCACGGTATCCGGGTAGACGATGGCGATGGAAACACTGTCGGCAACGGCCGTGAAGGAGATGGCCAGCATCAGGAGAGCGGCAAGCAGGACGATCAGCTTCTTCATGTCGATAGCTCCTTTTCAGTCTGTTCAGTTGTAGTGTGCTTGAATTTCCAACCGAAAATATTAACAGGTCATCGTCTGTCTGTCAAGAGTAAAATGGAAAAATATTTGAGTTTCGTAAAGTTTTGTTTATCAAAAAAGGGCAGCCGTGAAACTGGCTGCCCGAATGGGGATCAGATTACTTGAGCTCGATGCTGCTGAAATCAACAGTATTCGGAGCGGCGATCATGGAGTCCAGAGCGGCCTGCGCAGCGGCGCGGGTCTCTTCCGGCATCAGATCGGCGTTCTCGGAGAAGGTGTAGACGAAGCCGCCGTTGTTGTAGTTGAGCGGGATATTCTCGCCGCCGGTCTTGCCCTCGGCAGTGCGGTTGATCAGCTCGATGAGCACGGCGGAGTAGTCATAGTCCGCAGCGGCGGAGACGCAGTTCGGGAAGTCCACGATCTGAGAGGTGGTCTGACCAACCCAGATCACGCCCTCGGCGGCGTCGACATTGCGCAGCGCGCCGACAGCCTGCTGGGACGGACCGACGAGCACGTCGCAGCCAGCCTCGATGAAGGTCTTGCCGATATCGCCGGCGCCGACAGTGTCGGAGAAGCTGCCGGTCCAGGAGAGCATGTATTCAACTTCAGGCTTGGTGTCGTTGAGCGCCTTGACAAAGCCGCGGATGAAGCGGGCAGAGTCGCCGCCGTCGGTCGGGCCGACGATACCAACCTTGCCCACCTTGGTGGTCATCGCAGCGATGATGCCGTTGATGTAGCCCGGCTCTTCGGACATGGGCATGTAGGTGAAGATGTTGTCGCCCAGGATCTTGTCGCTGGTGCCGATGGCGAAGACCTGATCCGGATACTCAGCGGCGATCTCGGTGGTGGCGGCGGTGAACTGCGCGCCGTGGACGATGATGATATCGTAGTTCTCGGCCAGCTGGTCAAGGGTGTTCGGCGCATCCGGAACCTGCACGGATTCGACCGGGGTGTACTCGATCTCGTAGCCCTTGGCGATAGCGTTCTTCACGCCGTTGTCCATGGACTGGCACCAGCCCTTGTCGTCAACGGTATCAGAGTAGACGATGGCGATGGACACGCTCTCGGCGACGGCGGCGCAGCTGAAGACGAGCATCAGCGCGAACGCAAGCAGCACAGCAAGCTTCTTCATGATCGTAATCTCCTTTGATATGTTCGTGGTGAAAGTGAAACATGAATCTGTGCACATTCTCATTAGGCACAAACCTCATCGATTTTAAGCCATGACATTGGAATTGTCAACAATTTTCCGATATAATATGCGAGTTATTCGGGAAATGTTCGGATTTTGACCGTAAACGGCTCCGTTGACAAATGAATCCGGCTTCTATATAATAATGACAAATACGTAAGGCCGCGCTCTGGCGGCGGAGGACGAACATGGCATCATACAGAAACTATGTGATGGCGCAGACGCTTGAAGAGGCCTATGCGCTTAATCAGAAGAAGAGCTCGGTGATCGTGGCCGGCAATATGTGGCTGCGCATGTGCGGCCTGAAGAAGCAGACGGCGATCGATCTCTCCCGTCTTGGTCTTGACAAGATCGAGGAAAGAGAGGATGCGTTTGTCATTGGCTCGATGGCTAGCCTGCGGGATGTGGAGACGCATGCCGGGCTGAACGCCTGCTTTGGCGGCGTGTTTGCGCGTGCATTTGCGCCGATTGTCGGCACGCAGTTCAGGCGTGGTGCGACGATCGGCGGCAGCGAGTATTCCCGATTTGGCTTCTCAGACGTCAGCGCCGTGCTTCTGGCGCTGGATACGCGCGTCGTGCTGTATAAGCGGGGCGAGGTGCCGCTTTCTCAGTATCAGACCGAAGCATGGGACAGAGATATCCTGACGCATATCGTTATTCCCAAGGGGAGGACGGCAGCAGTGGAGAGCGTCCGCCTGAGCGCGACGGACATCCCGATTCTGGTTTGCGCCGCCTCCGTCGGCGCAGACGGCCTGCGTCTTGTGCTTGGCGCGCGGCCTGCGCGCGCGATGATCGTCGCAGAAGGGATGAAGCCAGAGGCGGATGCCGCTGCCTTTGAGGAGATCGCGCAGAGGACGGCGTTCGGCTCGAATCTGCGTGCATCGGAAGAATATCGAAGAAAGGTCGCGCCGGTTCTTATGCTGCGCGCAGCGATGAACTGTATAGCCGCGGGAGAGGAGGAGCGCGCATGATGGAGATTCGTTTTACGCTCAACGGCCGGGCGGTGACGGCAATGGCCGAAGCGGATGATTCGCTCTATACCGTGCTGCGCGGGCTGGGAATCAGCAGCGTGAAGTGCGGCTGTGAGACGACCAATTGCGGCCTTTGCACCGTGCATATGGACGGGCAGGCGGTACTCTCCTGCTCTATTCCCGCGCCTCGCTGCGAGGGGCATAGCATCGTGACGCTTGAGGGCCTTCAGGAGGAGGCCAAGGCGCTGGGCGGCTGTCTTGCCGACGAGGGCGCGGAGCAGTGCGGCTTCTGCGCGCCGGGTCTGATGATGAATGTCCTCGCGCTGGCGAAGGAGAATCCTGCGGCAACGGATGAGGAAATCGACGCATATCTGGCCGGAAATCTGTGCCGCTGCTCTGGCTATATGAGCCAGCGGCGCGCGGTGAAGAAGTATCTGGCAATGGCTGCCGGGGAGGTGCGCGCATGACGGAGAAGAAGTTTCAGCCGGTCGGCGCGGGCGTGCGGAAGAAGGACGCCGCTGCACTGACCATGGGCAAGCCGGTCTATACTGAGGATATCGCACCCAAGGGATGTCTGTGCGTTAAGCTCCTGCACAGCCCGCACGCGCATGCCATGATCGAGGAGATTGACGTCTCCCGTGCGCAGAAAGCGCCCGGCGTCGCCTGCGTGCTGACCTATAAGGATGTGCCTGACGTTCGCTTTACGCAGGCGGGTCAGACCTACCCGGAATTCTCCCCGTATGATCGCCTGATTCTGGACAGGCATCTGCGCTGTGTGGGCGATCCGGTTGCGATTGTTGCTGCGCAGACGGAGCGCCAGGCGCTGGCTGCGATGCGACTGATCAAGGTCAGCTACAAGGTGCTGCCCGCTGTGCTTGATCCTATGGAGGCGATCGACAACGAGACGATCATCCATCCGGAGGAAAACTGGCGTGCGCTTGTCCCGTCCTGCGGTGCGGATAATAAGCGCAATCTCGTTGCACAGGGTGTGGATGAACAGGGCGACATTGAGGCGGAGCTCGCCGCCTGCGACATGGTGATTGACCGCGTCTATACGACAAAGGCCAATCAGCAGTGCATGATGGAGACCTTCCGTGCATTCACGCGCATGGATACCTATGGGCGGCTGGAGATCGTGGCCTCTACGCAGGTGCCTTTCCATGTGCGCCGCATCATTGCGACAGCGCTTGATATTCCCAAGAGTCAGGTGCGCGTGGTGAAGCCGCGCATCGGCGGCGGATTTGGCGCAAAACAGACCGCGGTCTGTGAACAGTATCCTGCGATTGTGACGATGAAGACGGGCCTGCCTGCGATGCTGGTCTACACGCGCGAGGAATCGATGACCCTGTCTTCTCCGCGCCATGCCATGCGCATGCATGTGCGCCTTGGCGCGATGAAAGACGGCACCATCCGCGCCATCGATCTGCACACGATTTCCAATTCCGGCGCTTATGGCGAGCATGGACCGACTACGGTCGGTTTGTCCGGCCACAAGTCGATCCCGATCTATACGCACAATATGAAGGCGTTCCGCTTTGCGTGGGATGTGGTCTATACCAATACCATGAGCGCGGGCGCGTACCGCGGCTACGGAGCGACTCAGGGTCTGTTTGCTGTGGAATCTGCGGTCAACGAGCTGGCGCATGCGCTGGACATGGATCCGGCGAAGGTGCGTGAGATGAATATTGTCCGCGAGGGCGAGACGATGCCGGCATACTATGGCGAGATCGCAGGCAGCTGCGCGATCGACCGCTGCCTTGCCCGTGCGAAGGAAATGATCGGCTGGGATGAAAAATATCCCGCGCATACCATGCCCAACGGGCATATCCGTGCGGTCGGCATGGCGCTTGCTATGCAGGGCTCCGGCATTTCCGGCGTGGATACCGGCGCGGTGATGATCCGCCTCGGCGACGACGGCGTGTATAACATGGCCATCGGCGCGACAGATATGGGCACCGGCTGCGACACGGTTCTGGCGCAGATGGCGGCGCAGAGCCTTGACTGCTCTGTGGAGAACATCACCGTTCATGGCGTGGATACCGATACCTCTCCTTATGACTGCGGCTCCTATGCGTCGAGCACGACCTATGTCACAGGCATGGCTGTTGTGAAGACTTGCGAGGAACTCAGAAAGAAGATCACCCGCGTGGGCGCAAAGCTCCTTGGCATTGCCGAAGGGGATGCGCTCTTTGAGGGCGACTGTGTGCGCGAGGCTGACGGTGAGCGCAGCGTATCGCTGACTGAGATCGCCAATGCGCACATGATGGCGGGCGTCGAGGATATCTCCGCCTGTGTATCCAGCGGTTCGCCGATCTCGCCGCCTCCGTTCATGGCGGGCTGTGCGGAGATTGATCTGGATCCGCTGACGGGCGAGGTGAAGCTTGTCGATTATGTCGGCGTGGTGGACTGCGGCACGGTCATCAATCCGAATCTCGCCCGCGTGCAGACGGAGGGCGGCCTCATGCAGGGCATCGGTATGGCGCTGATGGAATGCCCGACGATGAACGAGCGCGGACGGACAGTGACCAATTCCTTCCTGCAGTATAAGATCCCGGCCCGCGTGGACGCAGTCAGCGTGCGTGTGGAATTTGAGCCCAGCTACGAGAAGACGGGCCCCTTCGGCGCAAAGTCGATCGGAGAATGCGTCATCAACACGCCTGCGCCTGCGATTGCCGACGCGGTATACAATGCCAGCGGCGTTCGTGTCCGCGATCTGCCGATCACAGCGGAAAAGATCCTGCTGGGGGATCGCGAATGAGAATTGCGGCTGTGCTGCTTGCGGCAGGCCAGGGGAAACGCTTTGGCGGCGGGAAGCTGAAGGCGGATTTCGGCGGGAAGCCCATGGCGGCGGCTGTGATGGATGCGCTGCTGAGCGTAAGGCTTGACCTGCGCATCGCCGTTGTCTCCGATCCGCAGGTTGCTGCGCTTGCTGCGCAGAGAGGGCTGCAGGTTATTCAAAATGACCAGCCTGAAATGGGGATATCCCGTTCTATTCAGCTGGGACTGGATGCAGCGGAGGCGTGCGATGCTGTGATGTTTCTGGCGGCAGATCAGCCTCTGCTGACCGCGCAGTCTCTGACGAGGCTGATTGAAGGATTCGCTGCCCATGGCGGCGGGCTTGCCTGCCTGCGGGATGGGACGCATTCCGGCAATCCGGCGATCTTTTCGCGGGCGTTCTATCCGGCGCTGTCGGCGCTTGCCGGCGATCGCGGCGCCAAGCGGATACTCACAGCCAACAGGGAGCATGTGCTTGAGGTTGACTGCCTGTATCCGCATGAGCTCGACGATGCGGATGATCCGCAGACGCTGGCGCAGATGCTGGCGCTGCGGGAGACAGAAAACGAATGATAATGAAAAAGGACGCTTCGGCGTCCTTTTTATATAGTTATTTATTCGCGAAGGAGCTTGATCCTGCGGACGGCGGCTTCGTCCGGGGTGATATAGAGCGTGCGCTGATGCGTGTAGGTGACGAAGCCGACAGGCGTGCCGCCCGGCTTCTTGATGTAGCGGCGAAGCGTCACGTCGATGGGCACCTGCGCGGAGCGGACGCCCTTGGAATAATACGCGGCGAGCATCGCAGCCTCGGCAATCGTGCTCTCAGGCACATCAAAGGCGTGCACGATCACGTGGGAACCGGGCATCTTCTGCGCGTGGAGCCAGGTTTCGTCGCCCTTGGCGCCCATGGTCAGGCGCTCGTTCTGCATGGCATTCTTGCCGACTTCCATCTCAATGCCGTCGCAGGAGAGAAATTTCATCGGCTGGGAGGGCGCTTCCCTGCGCTGCTTCATGCGGCTCTGCACGGCACGGACATGGCCGGAGGCCTCAAGCATGCCGCGCAGCTCGGAGAGCCCCTGTGCGTCGGTGCACTTGCGCAGGTCGTCGAGCATCTGCTCGAGGTAGTCAAGCTCCTGCTCGGCCTTGGCCTTCTGCTCGGCGGCGAGGGTACGCGCGCCGCGCGCCTTCTGGTAGAGCTTAAAGTAACGCTGGGCATTCTGCGCCGGAGAGAGGGAGACGTCCATAGGGATTTGGATCAGCCCACAGTCCTCACTGTAGTAATTCTCCACCTCGGCAAAGGGCTCGCCCTTCGGCAGCCGGTAGAGATTGCCCTGAATAAGCTCGCCGTACTGGCGGTATTCCTCCATGCGCGCGGCGGAGGAGAGCGCTTCGTTCTGAATGGCAATCTTCTTCTCACAGCGTTCGATGTGGTTTTTGAGCGTGTGATACAGCGCGCTGGAGCGCTGGGCCATGCGGTCGCGGCGGTCGCGCTCATAGAAATAGGCGTCCAGCGCGGCGCTCGGGCCGGCAGGGAAGCATTCAAACTCTGTAAACGGCAGATGCTGCTGCTCGAAGGGGAAGATATCCGCCGGCGCGCCGTCCTCGCCCTTGGCGATGGCGCAGGGACCCATGCCGGGCAGCGCGTGCAGGTATGCATGCAGCGCTCGGGCGGCGGCCTGCACATCGATCTGCTGCACGAGCGTATCCTGATCCATTCCGATGCGCACGGCAGCCTCGCGGGATGCCTGCGGGGAGAAGCCGGCGATCACGCTGCCGATGGCTTTGGCCAGCTTTCCGCCGGTCTGCTCGAGCGCGGCGGCGATCTCCTCGGCGGAGGCGGCGTCCGGATCAAGCTTGCCTTGAGAGGGCGGATAGGCATAGGGAAGACCGGGCTGCACGAGGCGCACGCGGGAAATGTCCTCGCCGACGTGGCGCGCGGCGTCGATGATCCGCCCATCCGCGCTGCGCAGGATGATGTTGGAATGGCGGCCCATGATCTCGATGACGAGCGTGCGCAAGACATTGTCGCCCAATTCGTTCAGACAGCTGAAATCGATCTCGAGGATGCGGTCGCCGGCAATCCTGCGGACGCTGAGCACACGGCCGCTGGAGAGGTGCTTGCGAAGGAGCATGCAGAACATCGGCGGCTCCATCGGGCCGGTCTTGCTGTGCGCGCTCAGGTGAACGCGCGCGCCGTTTGGCGAGGCGCAGAGCACGAGCCTGTGATTGGCGCCCTGTGCGCGGATGAGCAGATGAATCTCATCGCGTTCGGGCTGAATGACGCGGTCGACGCGTCCGTCCTTGAGGGTGGTATCAAGCTCCCGGGCGACAAAGCCCAGCAGAACGCCGTCCATCGGCATGGCGCGTACCTCCTTGACATATATAATGAAGCGTGGCTTGAGGATCGGTGATGGACTGCCGCGCGGCAGCAGGACAATTATAGCATTCTTTTTATCAAATGAAAAGATCCATTGCATGGGCTGCTTTGGCGGTCATGATGCGGAGCGCAGGCGAATAGAATCAAGCGAAATGAACCGGCAAGGAGTGGTGAGGAATGAAATGGCCGAAGATCGGGATCAGAATCCGGAGGGCTGATGCGGAGCGGGTGCTGATCGCGTGCTCTGCTGTGCTGGTGCTGGCGCTGTCGGTGACGGGCAGAGGCGGAGACACGGAGATGTATGAAGAGCCGCTCGACGATCTCCCCGTGAGTGAGGCGGCTGCGGCGGCTGTTACGCAGGACATGCAGCAGACCGTTGTCTATTATGAGGATGGGGACGGCTATCTCGTGCCTGTGCAGCGCGAGATTGTCAGGCAGGACGGCATTGCCAAGGCGACGCTCGGTCTGATGGTGCAGAGCGCGGGCAACGATATGGAGGCGGCGAGGCTGGGTCTTGTGCCGGTCGTGCCGGAGGGGACGACGTTTGATCTGGATATCGCACAGGGTCATGCGCGCGTGGATATGAGCAGCCATGTGCTGGACGCCGTGGATAAGGAGCAGGAGGAGAATCTGCGCACGGCGATCGTCTGGGCGCTGACGGAATTTGACACGGTGAAGGACGTCAACTTCCTGGTCGACGGCAGAAAGATCGACCGCCTGACGCATGGGACGAACATCTCCGGCTCATATACGCGCGTCGGACTGAACAGGGAAGAGACGGCGGAGTCTGTCTTTGCCGATGCGCAGGAGGTGCAGATGTATTTCCCGGCGCAGGATGGAAGGCTCCTGATTCCTGTTTCGCGCACGGTCTATGAGCGCGACGACATCGCGACGGCTGTTTTTGAGTTCCTGCGTGGGCCGAAGGAGGACAGCGGGCTGGAAACGCCGCTGCCTGAGAGCACGCAGCTGCTTGGCGTGAGCATGGACGGCGGCGTGGTGACCATCAATTTCAGCAAGGACTTTACGAAGATTGCCGAGCACAGCGACGGCGGCGTACAGGCGATGCGAGCGCTGATGCTGACCTGCACGCGCTATCCCGGCGTGCGGAAGGTGAAGATCCTCGTGGACGGCGAGCCGTATCAGCCGCCGGTTGAGGAGGTTCCGGCCTTTGCCAATTCTGCAAGCGAGGTGGCGGTAAGCTACCCTGAGGTCTTGATGATCGAATGAAGACGGGCTGAACGCAATCCTGCGTTCGGCCTTTTCTTTGCTGGAGATTTATGGTATACTGATCGGCAAAGAATAACAGAGAGGGGATCAACCCGATGGATATGAGTACGCTTCCGCGCCTGATTGTGGCGAGCAACAATAAGAATAAGCTGAAGGAGTTTGCAGCGATTCTGGGACACAGGTATCAGATTGTGTCCATGCGCGACGCGGGGATCGATGCGGACATCGAGGAGGATGGCACGACCTTTGAGGCGAATGCGCTGATCAAGGCGGAGTATGTTTACCGCGTGACGGGAGAGGCGGCCATTGCGGATGACAGCGGCCTTGAGGTTGATGCGCTGGGCGGCGCGCCGGGCGTGTACAGCGCGCGCTACTGCGGCAGGCATGGCGACGATGAGGCGAATAACGATCTCCTTCTTGAGAATCTGAAGGATGTGCCTGCGCCGAGGACGGGCCGCTATGTGGCGGCGATTGCGCTCGTGCGTCCGGGGCATGAGGCCATTGTCCGCAGGGGAACCTGCGACGGCGAGATCCTCTTTGAGCGTCGCGGCACAGGCGGCTTCGGCTATGACCCGCTCTTCCAGTGCGAGACGGGGGAGACCTTTGCCGAGGTGAGTATGGAGACGAAGAACGCCATCAGCCACAGAAAGCGCGGCATCGAGGCTGTGCTCACTGCGCTGGAGGAGGAAGAGGCGTGACCCGTATTGCCGTATTCTCCGACAGCCATGGGGATAAGCAGGCGCTTGATGCGCTGCTTGAAAAGATGGGCCAGATTGATGCGTGCTGTTTTCTGGGCGACGTCGCTTCGGATGCGATGCATCTGTGCGGCAGGATCAGCCTGCTGCCCGGGCGCGTACCGTTTTATGCGGTGAAGGGGAATAACGACTATTCATCGTCGCTTCCGACGGTGCGTGTGGAGGAGATCGGCGGCAAGCGAATCTATATGACGCATGGGCATCTTTGCTCCAGTGCGCTTTCGCTTGCATATACGGCGCTTGAGAATGGTGCTGATGCGGCGCTCTTTGGTCATACGCACGCATACTTCTGTGAAGAGGTGCAGGGCGTGCTGCTGCTCAATCCCGGTTCAGCCGGCAATACCTGCCGGGGCGGCGCGCGCCTGCGTGCTGACGATTGACGGCGGTCGGATGCATGTTGAAGATGTGCATATGTTTGACTGATTGTATGCTTTGCGGTATGAGGCATTGCCTTCATCGCGATCGGACAGAGAAAAAGATTTGGAAAAAATGATCGATCGCTCTTGACAAGCGCCGGGGAGTCCTGTATAATCTATTTTCGTCAGCGGGAACGCCGCAGCGCCAAGATTGATAGCGGAACCTGCGCCTTTAGCTCAGTTGGATAGAGCAACGGCCTTCTAAGCCGTGGGCCAGGGGTTCGAATCCCTTAAGGCGCGCTATGTGGTGGGTATAGCTCAGTTGGTTAGAGTGCCAGGTTGTGGCCCTGGAGGTCGTGGGTTCGAGCCCCACTACTCACCCCACTTTTTCGCTGTGAATGTAGGGTCGTTGGGGTGTCGCCAAGCGGCAAGGCACGGGACTTT
>JAGBFR010000050.1 GCA_017936375.1 Clostridia bacterium | reverse complement strand
CGATCAAGGGCAAGGAGGATCCGCTGCTGGGCCTGAAGGAGAATGTCATCATCGGCAAGCTCATCCCGGCCGGCACCGGCATGCCGCGCTACAAGGACGTCGAGGTCAAGGAAATGTATTGATCCCGCGCCTGCAGCGTGAATCACAGCTAAGAATTCCCCGCCCTTTTTGGGCGGGGTTTTTTGATGCCTGACGCTTCTCCGGTTGACGCATCCGCGCCAAAATGCTATGATTAACGCAGATATGCGCCGCGTGCAGCTGCGCGGCGACGACATGAACGGAAAAAGGCATTTTGTGAAAAGGAGAGATTCCTATGGCGATTGTGAAGAAGCCCTACGGCGTCATGCCGGATGGAAAGGCTGTTTCCGAGTATACGATGACCAACGCCTCCGGCGCGTCCGTGAGCGTGATTGAATTCGGCGGCATCGTGACCTCCATCATCGTCCCGGATAAGGACGGCAACATGGCGGACGTCGCGCTGGGCTGCGCGAACCTCGAGGGCTACCTCGGCGATCATGGCTGCATGGGCGATACCGTCGGCCGCTATGGCAACCGCATCGCGAAGGGCCAGTTCACGCTCGACGGCGTGACCTATCAGCTCGCGCTCAACAACGGCGAAAACCACCTGCACGGCGGCAACGTCGGCTTCAGCCAGAAGCTTTGGGCGATCACCCCGGTTGAGGGCAACGGTCAGGACAGCCTGAAGATGCACTATGTCAGCCCCGACGGCGAGGAGAACTACCCGGGCACGCTCGACGTGACCGTCACCTACACCTGGGATGACGACTGCAACCTCATCATCCGCTATGAGGCGACCACCGACAAGGCGACCCACTGCAACCTGACCAACCACACCTACTTCAACCTCGCCGGCCACGATCACGGCACCATTGCCGATCATGTGCTCATCATCGACGCCGACGTCATCACCCCGGCGAAGGACAGCGCGCTCATTCCGACCGGCAGCTTCATGCCCGTTGTCGGCACGCCGTTTGACATGCGCGACGGCATGGTCATCGGCGAGGGCCTTGAGATGACCGCGTCCTGCCCGCAGATGGCGGCTGCCGGCGGCTATGACCACAACTTCGTGCTGCGCAAGGGCTATGCCATGGGCATGGCGGCCTGCCTGTTCCATGATGAGACCGGCCGCATGATGGAGGTCATCACCGATCAGCCGGGCGTGCAGTTCTACTCCGCCTGCGCGCTCGACTGTGCGAACGGCAAGGATGGCCAGCACTATGGCAAGTACAGCGGCCTGTGCCTGGAGACCCAGCACTATCCGGATACGCCCAACAACCCGCAGTTCGGCTCCACCGTGCTGCGCCCGGGCGAGAAGTACGACACCACGACGATCTACGCCTTCCGCGTGACCGACTGATCCAAGAGCATACAAAAAGGACTGTGAAGCCGGGCTTCACAGTCCTTTATTCTATTCAGGGGAAGGGATGACCGCTCAGCGGATCTCCGTCATCAGCAGGCGGACCATCTCGGTGCACATCTCCATGCTCTCCACGGCGATATGCTCATACTTGCCGTGGAAGGCGCAGCCGCCGGTGCACAGATTCGGCGTCGGCAGGCCCATGTAGGACAGGCGGCAGCCGTCCGTGCCGCCGCGCACGGGCTCGGTGAAGGGCGCCATGCCGGCGCGCTCGCAGGCGAGCTTGGCGTTGTCGATGAGCTGCATGTGGTCGGCGAGCTTCTCGGCCATGTTGTAATAGCTGTCCTTGACGGTGAGCCTGGCGACCTCGCGGCCATAGCGCTCGTTGATCGTCTTGGCGGCGTGGGCGAGCATGGTCTTGCGGCATTCAAACATCGCGCGGTCATGATCGCGGACGATGTACTCGAGCACGGCGCTCTCGCAGTCGCCCTTCATCGCATGCAGGTGGAAGAAGCCTTCGTAGTTCTCCGTCAGGCGCGGGATATCGCCGCCGGGCAGCAGGGCATTGTACTCCATGGCGACGAGCGCGGCGTTGATCATGGTGTCCTTTGAGGAGCCGGGATGCACGGACAGACCGCTGAATTCGATCACGGCGGAGGCCGCGTTGAAGGTCTCGTAGGCGATCTCGCCGTCGATGCCGCCGTCAAGCGTGTAGGCGTAGACCGCGCCGAACTTCTCCACGTCGAAGTGATCGACGCCCGCGCCGATTTCCTCGTCCGGGGTGAAGGCGATGCAGAGCCTGCCGTGCGGCGCGCCGGAGGCGATGACCTGTTCGCAGGCGGTGAGGATTTCGGCGATGCCGGCCTTGTCGTCCGCGCCGAGGAGCGTGGTGCCGTCGGTGGTGATGAGGGTGCGGCCTTTAAGCTGCGTGAGCGTCGGGAAGGCTGCGACCGTCAGCATGTCTCCGCTTCCGGCGAGGAGTACGTCGCCGCCGTCGTAGTTTTCGATGATCTGGGGCTTCACATGCTCGCCGTTGAAGTCGGGCGCGGTGTCCATGTGCGCGATGAAGCCGAGCGCGGGCTGGCTTTCCATGCCCGGGGTGGCGCTCAGCCAGCCGTAGACCACGCCGAATTCATCGACATGCACGCCCTCAAGGCCCATGCCCTTCATCTCCTCCTCGAGAAGGCGGGCGAGGTCAAGCTGGCGCGCGGAGCTCGGCGCGCAGGAGGACTCGGGGTCGGAGGTGGTATACACGCTCACATACTTGAGAAAACGATCGCTGACACGCATGGAAAATCTCTCCTTTGTGTTGATTTGCAGAATTTACAGGACGAAGGACATGACGGCGCAGATCAGCGGCAGCGTGACCGCGCTCATCAGGGTGGAGACGATGACGGCATGGGAGGCCGTCATATCCTCCGGGGTATACATGTCCGAGGCCATCGCGCAGTTGCCGGCGATGGGCATGGCCGCCATGCAGACGGCGACGCCGCGCAGCATCGGCTCCACCGGCAGAAGCAGCGACAGGGCGAGAACGCACAGCGGCATCACCAGCATGCTCACCGTGCTCACGCGGTAGAGGCGCATATTGATCAGCGCGGCGTGCAGGTCGCTGTGCGCCAGCGAAGCGCCGATGATCATCATCGCCATCGGCGTATTGATCGCGCCGACGGAGGAGATGGCGGACTCGACCACGGCAGGCAGACGGAGGCCTGTGAAGCTGAGCACCATCGCGCCCAGTGCGGCAAAGATGCATGGATTGATCAGCGCGCGCAGGTTGATCTTGGTGCCGCCGGAGATGAGCATAATGCCGTAGGAGAAGAAGGTCAGGTTGAACATCAGGATGAACATGGAGACCATCGCCACGCCCGTCGCGCCGTAGATGGACTGCACGACCGGGATGCCCATGAAACCGACGTTGGTGTAGATGAGCATGAGTTCGTCGAGCTTGCGCTGGGAGGCGGGCGTGCGCATGACGAGGACAAAGACCTTTGCCAGCGCGATCATGACCACATAGAACAGCGCGGCCGTGCCCAGCGTCACCGGCACGTTCATGCCGCCGCTGGATTCCAGCGCGGAGGAGAGGATGATGCACGGGGCGGCTGTGCCCAGGGTGAAGGCGGAGAGCTTCTTGCGGAAGTCCGGGGTGATGAGCCCGGTGCGCGCGGCGGCATAGCCGATGATCATCATCAGGAAAAGGGAAATCAGCTGCGAAATGACAGCGGAAAGATTCATGGTTTTCCTCCATTAGGCTTGAATTCGATAGCCGTAAACGGCACTTCGATTATTGTACACCCGAAGGGGCGCAGTTGTAAAGTTTCCGTTTTTGTGCTATCCTAAACGATATAATGAAAATCGGGGGCGGGAGTCTCGTCCCTTTGCAGAAAACAGAGGGTGTTCATATGGGTTATCAGGCGCTGTACCGCCGGTATCGTCCGGCGCGGTTTGACGATTTTGTGGGGCAGGAGGCCGTCATCAGGACGCTGCGCAGCCAGATCATGTCCGGACGGATCGCGCATGCGTATCTCTTCTGCGGCACGCGCGGCACTGGCAAGACCTCCACGGCAAAGGTCTTTGCCCGCGCGGTCAACTGCCTGCAGCCCGACCGGGGCGAGCCCTGCGGGGCATGCGAGGTCTGCCGCGCGCTATCGGCGGAGAGCAGCCTGGACATCCTTGAGATTGACGCGGCGAGCAACAACGGCGTGGACGAGATCCGCGATCTGCGCGAGAAGGTGAAGTATCCCCCGCAGACGGGCCGCTACCGCGTGTATATCATCGACGAGGTGCATATGCTCTCGGCGGGCGCGTTCAACGCGCTCCTCAAGACGCTGGAAGAGCCGCCCTCCTACGTCGTCTTCATCCTCGCCACGACGGAGCCGCAGAAGCTCCCGGCGACGATCCTCTCCCGATGCCAGCGCTTTGACTTTGGGCGCATCCCTTCGCATCAGATCATCGAGCGCCTGCGCGTGGCGCTGGAGGAGGGCGGCATCGCCGCGCAGGATGCGGCGCTTGCCCGCATTGCCCGCGCGGCCGAAGGCGGCATGCGCGACGCATGGTCGATCATGGACATGTGCATAGGCTTTGCGCAGGAGGACGGCGAGGGCCTGACGGAGGCGCTGGTTCTGCGCGTGCTTGGCGCAGCGGATAAGAGCGTCCTCTTCGACTTTGCGGATCAGCTCATCTCGACGGACGCCGCCGGCGCGCTGGGGACGATCGACCGGATGATGCGCATGGGCCGCGAGGTGCAGGTCTTTGTGCGAGATGTGAGCGCGCATATCCGCGCACTGATGCTGGCGAAGGTCTGCGGCGCGGAGCATGCCGCGCAGCTGCTGGAGACCACGCAGGAGGAGGCGCAGGCCTACATCGAGCAGGCGCAGCGCGTGAGCGACACGCGCCTTCTGCGGATGCTCGACCTCTTCCTTGAGAGCGAGACGGATATGAAGTGGGCGGCGCAGCCCCGCTTTGCGCTGGAGGCCGCCGCGCTGCGCGCCTGCGCGCCGGAGGAGACGCTGCAGCTGGAGGCTCTGATGGAGCGCGTGGGCGAATTGGAGCGCAAGGTGCGCGAGGGCGTCGTCGCCGCCGCGCCTGCGGCAAGGCGCGCCAAGGCCGCGCCGGAGGGAGCTGCCGCCGCGCCGCAGCAGGAGGCGACCGTGATGCAGGAGACGCCCAAGGGCGCCGCGCCCGAGGCGGAGCGCATCTGGCAGGAGGCCATGCGCCAGCTCAAGCAGAAGCCCATGATTTTCGGCCTCGCCAAGGGCGGCAGGCTCGCCTCGGCGGAAAATGGCTGCTTCACCGTGGTCTATCCCAAGGGGACGGGCGCGATGTCCGTCAAGATGCTCTCCATGCAGGACAAGAACGACCAGATCGCGCAGCTGCTCACGGCGGCCGCGGGGTATCCCTGTACCTTCCGTGCGGCGCTGGAGGGCTCCGTCGCGGAGTCGGATCAGAGCATCCTCGCCGCTCAGCGCGCCGCGCAGGAGCAGGCGCAGAAGAGCCTTGACAAGGTCTTTGACGCCTTCGGGCGGGAGAATGTCCGCGTGCTGGACGAGTAAGAACTGAATGATGAAAAAACCGCCGCTTCCCGATCGAGGGGAGCGGCGGCTTTATATGTGTTGAGGGAAAGACGAGACTTACATCTCGCTGAACTTCACCTGCGTGGCTTGAGCGGCGCCGTTGATAAAGACATGCTTGACGACGGAGGAAACCTCGAAGCAGCTGCCGTCCATGACGACGATATCGGCGTCCTTGCCGACCTCGATGGAGCCGACGCGGTCCTCAATGCCGGCATGCTTCGCCGGGTTGATGGTGATGGCCTTGAGCGCGTGGAAGGGATCCATGCCGGCCTTGATGGCCAGGCCCGCGCAGATGGGCAGGTACTTGAGCGGGATGACCGGGGCGTCGGTGATGATGGACACCTGGCAGCCGGCCTTGTCGAGCGCGGCCGGGGTCTCCCAGCTCTTCTTGCGCAGCTCGTACTTGCTGGCGTGGCCGAGCGTCGGGCCGACGGCCATGGGCAGGCCCTCGGCGGCGAGCAGATCGGCGACGAGATGGCCCTCGGTGCAGTGCTCAAGGGTCAGCTTCACGCCGAATTCCTTGGCGATGCGGATGGCGGTGAACATGTCATCCGCCTGATGGGCGTGCGCCTTGAGCGGCATTTCGCCGCGGATGACCGGCAGCAGCGCGTTGAGCTTCATGTCAAAGGCGGGCAGCTTGCTCTCGTCGTCGCCGGCGGCCTTGATCTTGCGGTCATACTCGCGGGCCTTGAAGAGCATCTCGCGCAGGCGGGAGGCGGTGGTCATGCGGGAGGAATTGGCCTTGTCGCGGTAGCAGCGCTTCGGATTCTCGCCGAAGGCGCACTTCATGGCGATTTCCGCCTTGACGACCATGTCCTCGACGCGGCGGCCGACGGTTTTGATCGCGGCGAAGGTGCCGCCCAGCACGTTGGAGGAGCCGGGGCCGGTGCAGATGGTGGTGACGCCGGCGGCAGCGGCCTCCGCAAGGGCATAGTCGCTGGGCTTGATGCCGTCGATGGCGCGCAGATGCGGGGTCACAGGGTCGCCGTACTCGTTGTAATCCTGACCCTCGTAGCCGATGCCGTAGCCGTCAAGGCCGAGATGGCCGTGCGCCTCGACAAAGCCGGGGTAGACGTTCATGCCGGCGGCGTCGATGATTTCGCAGCCCTCAGGCGCGGTCAGGTTCTCGCCGATGGCGGCGATTTTGCCGTCCTCGCAGAGGATGTCGGCGGTATAGGGGGCGGCGGTCACGGCGTCGTGAACGAGGCCGCCGCGAAGAAGCAGAGCGCTCATGGGTGTATCCTCCTGTATGTTTGATGACTGCTTCCATTATACGCCGCCCCGGCGTTTTGGGCAAGCCCCGTGCGCGGATCAAAAAAACAGGCATGCTTTTGCCTCCGGGCGTGTATACATGGATCATGAGCAGAAGGAGGGGACGGGCGTGAACATCAGAAGGACGGCGCTTGCGCTGCTTGCGGCGCTGCAGCTTGCCGGCGCGGCGCGGGCAGAGGGGATGATCCAGACGGACGGCGAGGCGCAGCGCAGGACGCCTGTGGCTGTCTATGTGGCGCAGGATGCGCTTGATAGGGAGGATGCGCGGCACCTTGCCCGGCTGCTGGGGGAGACCTTTGAGCAGGGCGCATTTGAGATGATCCATGAGGAGGATGCGGGCAGCCTGCGGGCGCTGGTGATGGCCGGGCGCGCGCCGCAGGTGGCGATCTGTTCCCCCGCGGAGGCGATGCCGTGGGCGGAGGAAGGGCTGCTGGCCCCGCTTGACGGGCGCGTTGAGGGTCTCTCGCGGATGCAGGAGGAGGTCGTCGAGGCCTGCGTGCGGGGGGAGACGCTGTACATGGCCCCGCTTGCGGCACGGCACAGGCGCATGGCGGTCAATGCGCGGCTGGTGCATGCCGCGGGGCTGGGCGCGCTGCTGGATCCTTATGCCTGCCCGGTGTGGATGCCCTCGCAGCTCAATCTCCTCCTGGAGGAATTGCAGCTGGCGCAGATTCCGTCCGTCGACTTCTGGCTGGCGGACTGCGCGCAGCAGGGCGATGAGGCGGCGGACGTGGAGGCGTTTCTTCAGGCGCTCTACGGCGGCGAGCTCCTCCCGCCGCAGGGCGAGGCATGGCATGGCGGGGCGACGGGCCTGCCCTCCGCCGTGGCGTGGCTTGAGGAAATGGCGGACTGCGCCCTTGTCTCCCTCTGCGATGGGCGGCAGGAGGCGCTTGGGCGCTTTATAGCCGGGGAGACTGCGCTCTTCATCGGATGGACGCAGGCGGACGAGCGCCGCTTTGGCGAGCGCCTGCGGGAAAACGGCGTGGAGCTGTATGTGATGGATTACCCTTCCTCCACGGGCGTGCCTGTCCGCTCGTGGGAATTGACGGGCGTATCGGCGTTCGTCGGTGCGGATGCGCGGCAGACGGCGCTCTCCATGGAGGCGGCGGCCTTCCTCGCGGGGGACGAGCGGGCGCTTGCCGTGCTGGGCGCGCGCGGCCTGTGGCAGGATGGGGCGATCTGGCTGCGCAGCCTGTCGTCGGACAGCCGGGGCGCGACGCTGCGGGCGCGCTTTGCCCGGGCGCTGCGCAGTGTGTTGGAGGGAGAGGAGACGGCGGAGGGCGCTGTCCGCTCGCTGGAATCGCTCCTTGCCGTGCTGCCCTGAGCGAGGGAGGCGCTGCGGACGGCGAAAAGCGAAAAAAGGTGACAGAAAACAGAAAATTCTTGAACATTCCGTAAAAATTTCTCTTGCAAAACATATGGGCGGCGTGCTATAATTGACCCCGTATGAAACGGACGTTCCGCTGTCGGCAAAGTCGCGCCGGACATGAACGTCTATGTGGAAAGGAGAAATCGACAATGAGCGAGATCATTCGTGCGATCGAAAGCGAGCAGCTCAAGAAGGATCTTCCCAAGTTCAACGTGGGCGACACCCTGCGTGTGATGGTGAAGGTTGTTGAGAATGGTCGCGAGCGTCTGCAGGCCTTTGAGGGCGTCTGCATCGCTAAGCGCAACGGCAGCGTCCGTGAGACCTTCACCCTCCGCCGTGTTTCCTACGGCATCGGTGTGGAGCGTACATTCCCGCTGCATTCCCCGCGTCTTGATAAGATTACGGTGCTCCGCCGCGGCAAGGTTCGCCGTGCGAAGCTGTACTACCTGCGTAATCTGTCCGGCAAGGCCGCCAAGATTAAGGAGAGGTAATTGTGCTTTTAGGACCGCCGGATTTTCCGGCGGTCCTTTTTCTTTCAGAATTGCGCTGCGGGCCGTGCGCCCGATGACATATAGAGTTGGAATTTCGCCGCGCATGCGCGCCGGTGAAACGAACGCGCGCCCTGCTTCGTCTGTATAGCGGGCGCATGAAATGGAGCATATGATGAACGATGATATGATCCTCCGCGCGGAGGAAAAAAAGATCAACTGGTATCCCGGCCATATGGCGCGCGCCAAGCGCCTTCTGACCGATCAGCTCTCCCGCGTGGATGTGGTGGTGGAGCTGTGCGACGCGCGCATCCCGCGCGCCAGCCGCAATCCCGACCTTGACGCGCTGGTCAAGGGGAAGAAGCGCCTGCTCATCCTGGGCAAGGCGGATCTCGCCGAGGAGAGCGCAACCCGCGCATGGCTCGCCTATTACAGGCAGCAGGGGATCGACGCGATGAGCTTTGACAGCGTGCGCGGCAGGCCCAAGGACGTCGTCGCCCGCATTGAGCGCGCGGCGAGCGAGGCTGTGGCGAAGATGGCGGCGCGCGGGGTGAAGAAGACCGTCCGCGCGATGATCGTCGGCGTGCCCAACGTGGGCAAGTCCACCTTCACCAACCGCATCAACGGCGCGGCTATCGCCAAAACCGGCGACCGCCCCGGCGTCACCCGCAGCAATCAGTGGGTGCGCATCACGCCCTATCTCGAGCTTCTGGACACGCCCGGCCTGCTCTGGCCGAAGATCGACGACCAGCAGGACGCGCGCGCCCTCGCCTTTGTCGGCACGATCAACGATCAGATCATGGATCAGCAGATGCTGGCCATCCGCCTGCTGGAGATGCTCATGGAGCTCAAGCCGGATGCGGCGATGACCCGCTTCAAGCTCAAGACCGCCGAGGAGCGCGGCGTCGCCCTGCTGGAGAGCGCATGCCGCGGCCGCGGCTGGCTGATGCCCGGCGGCGTGGCGGATACCGACCGCGGCGCGGCGGTGATTCTGGATGAATTCCGCGCGGGAAAGCTGGGCCGACTGACGCTTCAGCGCGCGCCGGAGATCAAAAAGCCGGAAAAGCAGCCGGAGAATAAGCCGGAGAACATGCCTGAACAGAAGGGCGAGTGAAGCGAATGAAGAAGGACTGGAACGCGAGGCTGATCGAGATCAGCGCGATCGACCGCGAGATCTGGCAGACGGGCCGCGCCTTTGCCGGCATCGACGAGGCGGGCCGGGGCCCGCTCTGCGGCCCGGTGGCGACGGCGTGCGTGGTCATGCCGCCCGAGCCGCTGCTGCTCTACGTGGACGACAGCAAGAAGCTCAGCGAAAAGCGCCGCGAGGAGATGTATGAGAAGATCCTCGAGACGGCGGTCTATGCGCGCGTGGAGCTGGCGCAGCCGGAGGAGATCGACCGCGACAACATCCTGCGCGCGACGAAGCGCGCCATGGCCGATGCGGCGAAGGACGCGCCCTGCGATCTCTTCCTCGTGGACGCCATCAGCACGCTGGACGTCCGGGGCGAGGTGCGCGGCATTGTGCACGGCGACGCGCTGTGCTACTCGATCGCGGCGGCGTCGATCCTGGCGAAGGTGACACGTGACCGCATCATGCGCGAGCTGGACGCGATGTACCCGCAGTATGGATTTGCCAAGAACAAGGGCTACGGCACGGCGGAGCACATCGCCGCGCTGAAGCAGTACGGCCCGTGCCCGGTGCACAGGCGCTCCTTCATCGGCAATTTCGTAAAAGTGTGAGCGCCATGCGGGACATGAACGATGTGCCCGGCATGGACGCGCGGGCGGAGGGGAAGCTCGGCGAGATCCGGGCGGAGCAGTACCTGCAGGCGCAGGGCTGCCGCGTGCTTGCGCGCAATGTGCAGGCCTACGGGTCGGAGATCGATCTCGTCGTGCTCGACGGGAATGTGATCGCCTTTGTCGAGGTGAAGCTGCGGCGCAATGCGCGCACGGGCCTTGGCCGCGAGGCGGTGACCCCGGCGAAGCAGCGGCGCATCTGTAAGGGCGCGCTGTACTTTATGATGAAAAACGGCCTGATGAATCGGCAGGCGCGGTTTGATGTGCTGGAGATTCAGGGGGAGCGCGTGACGCATATCCGCAATGCGTTTCCCTATCAGGGGCCGGCGTTCTGACGCCGGAATGGGACCTTCGGGCCATGCTTTGGCAGCCCGAATCGGAGGCTTGACATGAAGCAGATGAACAGACGCGTGCTCCTCGCTGCGGCGCTGATTGTGATCGCGCTGGCGGCGTGCGCTGCGTTCCTCCTGCCCGGGCGGGATGAGCTGCCCCTGCAGGAGGGCAATCTGATCGAAAACGGCGATTTCTCCGCCGTCAGCGGCGGCATGCCGGACGGATGGCGCACGGGCATGTGGGTGACCAGTGCCGGCGCGTCCTATCTGGAGGCGGTGACGCTGGAGGACGGCGCGCCCGCGCTGCTGGTGGAGAATGCCGCGCTCAACGACGCCCGCTTTGAGCAGGCGGTGTCCGTCCGCCCGGAGGCGACCTATCGCCTGACCGCCCGCGTGCGCGCGGAGGGCTGCGATACGACGCGCATCGGCGCGAACGTTTCCTTCCTTGGCATCTACGGAACGAGCGACTGCGTGTACGATACGGACGGCGAATTTGAGACGGTGACGCTCTATGCCCGCACAGGCAGGGGGCAGACCGAGGCGACCGTTTGCCTGCGCCTTGGCGGCTACGGCTCGGAGAATACGGGCAAGGCGTGGTTCCGCGATGCGGAGCTTGTGCAGGTGGAGGAGGCGCCCCTCGGCGTGACGGTGCTGGATATCGCCCCGCCGGAGCCGAGCGCGCAGAGCGGCGCCCCCGAAGATAAGGAAGGCCTGAGCAGGCGGGCGATGATCGCCCTGCTGGCCGGCGTGGCGGCGCTGTATGCGGCCTTTGCCGCGGCGTGCGCGGCGCTGCTGCTGCGCCCGCGCGAGGGCGACGACCTGAGGCATAAGGGCAGCCCCATGGCGCTGGCCGGCGTGCTGGTGGCGGCCGCGCTTGTGCGCGTGGTGCTTGCGGCGATGATCCCCGGCTATGGCGTGGACATGGGCTGCTACGGCGCATGGGCGGGGAAGATGGCCTCCGGCGGCCCGATGAACTTCTATTCCGACAATTATTTCTGCGATTATCCGCCGGTCTATATGCTGGTGCTGGGCGTCGTGGGCTGGCTGGCCAATGCGCTCGGCGTGAATCTTGGCTCCATGGACGGGCAGTTCCTGCTCAAGCTTACGCCGATCCTGTGCGATCTGGCGCTGGCGGGGGCGGTCTACGGCGTGGGCAGGAGGTCCATGACCGCGCGCGCCGCGCTCGGCCTCGCCGCGCTGACGGCGTTTAACCCGGCCTTCATCGTCACCGGCAGCTGCTGGGGGCAGGTGGATTCCGTGCTGGCCATTCTGCTGGTGCTCATGCTGCTGCCGGCCCGCCGGGGCAGGTGGCATCTGGCGATCCCGGCCTTTGCCCTTGCCGTGCTGACCAAGCCGCAGGCCGGTCTGCTCGTTCCGCTGGGCATTGCGGCGCTGTGCAAGGATCTCTTTGGCCGCGCGCGCGATGCGCAGGATAAGCGCCTTGCCCGCAGGCAGACGCTCATCGGCATCGCGGGCGGCCTGCTGCTGACGGTGCTTATCAGCCAGCTCTTCCGGGGGAATCAGCCCGCCTTCTGGCTGGTGGAGGACTATATCAACACGCTCTCCAGCTATGACTATGCGACCCTGTCCACCGGCAATCTGATGTTCCTGCTCGGCGGCAACTGGGTGGCCAACAGCGAGAAGCTCTTTGGCTTCCTGACCTACGGCGAGTTCGGCTTTGCGATGATGGCGCTGGCCTTTGCGCTGGGCGTATGGGTCTATCTGCGCAGCAGAGGACGCGGCAGGCTCTTTACGAGCGCCGCGCTGACGATGCAGCTGGTCTTTGCGCTGGGCACGAAGATGCACGAGCGCTATATTCTGCCGGCGCTGGCGCTGCTGGTCTTTGCGTATATGGAGACGGGCGATGTGCGCATCCTGCTCTCCTGCGTGCTGGCCTCCGCGGCCTCGGCGGTCAATATCGGCGCGGTGCTCGCCTTTGAGTACCTGATCGCGCCGAATATGTGGCTGGGATACATCATCTCTGCCGTGCAGCTGATCGCCGCGGCGCTGACGCTCTGGACGGCGGCCTCCCTTGCGCTGGGGCGCGCGCCCATGCGCCTGCCCATCCGTGAGGACGATACGGACGACGATGAGCCGGGCGGGGACGATCCCTCCAGCGACGGCGTGTACACCGCGCCGGAGCGCCGCATGCGCGAGGAGCTGCTCGCCCCGCGGGACCACAGGCTGCATCTTCGCCGCAGGGATTATGCGATCATGCTGGCGATCACGGCGGTCTATGCCGTGGTGGGCTTTTGGAATCTCGGCGCGACAGACGCCCCGCAGACGGGCTATGCCTCCTCCGCCCCGGGGGAGACGGTGACCCTCGATCTGGGCGAGCTGCGCGAGGATTTCCGCATCTATTATTACGGCGGCATTTCGGATACGCAGTTCTCCTTCGCCGCATCGGATGACGGCGTGACCTTCTCCGAGGAGACGGACGCCTTCTTTGACCGGGGCGAGTGCTTCAAGTGGATGGCGGTGCGCAACCCCTCCTACGACGAGGACGGCCGGGTCAAGGGCGCAAGCGGCGGCATGCTCTCTTTCTCGGGCCGTTACCTGCGCGTGACCTTCAAGAACGCCGGCGCGAATCTCTGGGAGATCGCCGCCGTGACGAAGGAGGGCGAGGTGCTGCCCGTCGTGGGTGCGGCTGCCTCCGGCGCGCGCGAGGGCCGCGGCGCAGACCCGCTGCTGCTCATCGACGAGCAGAATACCGTGCCGGACGTCCCGTCCTGGCACAACAGCATGTACTTTGACGAGATCTACCACGGCCGAACGGGCTATGAGCACGCGAATGCGCTGTCCACCTATGAGACGACGCACCCGCCGCTGGGCAAGGTCTTCATGAGCTGGTGCATCCGGCTGATGGGCATGACCCCGTTCGCCTGGCGCTTTGCCGGCGCGCTCTGCGGCGTGCTGATGATCCCGGCGATGTACCTGCTGGCGATGACGCTGCTCTCGAGCACAAAGTGGGCGGCGCTTTCCACCCTGCTGCTCGCGGCGGACTGCATGCATTACACGCAGACGCGCATCGCGACGATCGACTCCTTCCCAGTGCTGTTCATGATGCTGATGTTCATGTTCATGGCGCGCTGGATGAAGATGAATTATTATCACTGCCGCCTGCGGGATACGTTTGTGCCGCTCGCGCTCTCCGGCGCGTGCATGGGCCTTGCGATTGCGAGCAAGTGGATCGGCTGCTATGGCGCGGTCGGCCTTGCGGCGCTGTTCTTTGCCCGATTCTATAATCTCTGCCGTCAGGGCCTCTACGCACGGGCGCACAGGGACGAGGACCCGGCCTTTGAGCGCGCGGCGAATCTGATGATGCCCCATGCGGTCAAGACGATTGCGGCCTGCTGCGTGTTCTTCGTGCTGATCCCCGTGGCGATCTATATCGCCAGTTACATCCCGTATCTGCGCTACTACGGCGAGGTGAAGCTCAATGCGGCGCTCTTCAGGCGCGTGTGGGATGCGCAGGTGCTGATGTTTGACTATCACTGGGATCTGGTCGCCGAGCACTACTTTGCCTCTCCGTGGTATGAGTGGCCGCTGATCGTCAAGCCCATGTGGTATTACGCGGCGGACTTCAAGGGCGCGGGCATGGCCTCCTCGATTCTCGCCTTCGGCAATCCTGCCGTGTGGTGGACGGGCCTTGCGGGCATTCTCTTCGTGCTGGGCTACAGCCTCTACCGCAATGCGATGCCGGCGATGGGCCTGCTCCGGGGCAGGGAGGACGAGTACGACCGCGCGATGCCGGTCATCGCCGTGGGCTTCCTCTCGGCGTATCTGCCGTGGGTGCTCGTTTCGCGCCTGACGTTCATCTATCACTACTTTGCCAGCGTGCCCTTTATCATCCTGGCCACGGCGCAGGCGCTGCGCTATATGGAGCGCAGGGAGAGGCGCACGGCATACATCCTCGGCATTGTTCTCGGGGCTGCCGCCGTCGCGCTGTTCGTCGCGTTCTATCCGCTGGCCTCGGGCCTTGAGGTGCCGCGAGCGTGGTGCGATGCGGTCAGCTGGTTTGACAACTGGATGTGGTACTGAGTATAATGGACAGGACGCATCATGCCATACAAGGGAGGAATCTCCATGAGCATTTATGAAGGACTTGTCGCCCGCAGGGAAAAGCTGGCGCTGATCGGCCTTGGCTATGTCGGCATGCCGATCGCCGTGGCGTTTGCCAAAAAGGTGGATGTGATCGGCTTTGACGTCAATTCCCATAAGATCGGGCTGTATAAGAGCGGCGTCGACCCCACGCACGAGGTCGGCGACGAGGCGATTGCCCAGACGACGGTGGAATTTACCGACGACGAGACGAAGCTGCGCGAGGCGCGGTTCCTGATCGTCGCCGTGCCCACCCCGGTCAATCAGGACAAGACGCCCAACCTCGCGCCTGTCGAGGGCGCCAGCCATGTCATCGGCCGCAACCTGACGAAGGGCTCCATAGTGGTCTATGAGTCCACGGTCTATCCCGGCGTGACGGAGGACGTCTGCGTGCCGATCCTCGAGGCGGAGTCCGGCCTCAAGTGCGGCGTGGATTTCAAGGTCGGCTACTCGCCCGAGCGCATCAACCCGGGCGACAAGGTGCACCGGCTGGAGAATATCCGCAAGATCGTCTCCGGCATGGACGAGGAGAGCTGCGAGGAGATCCGCCGGGTCTACGACCTGGTGATCGACGTGGGCACCTACCCCGTCTCGAGCATCAAGACGGCGGAGGCCATCAAGGTCGTGGAGAACAGTCAGCGTGACATCAACATCGCCTTCATGAACGAGCTGGCGATGGTCTTTGACCGCATGGGCATCGACACCAACGAGGTCGTCGACGGCATGAACACCAAGTGGAATGCGCTGGGCTTCCGCCCGGGCCTCGTCGGCGGCCACTGCATCGGTGTGGACCCGTATTACTTCACCTACGAGGCGGAGAAGCTGGGCTACCACAGCCAGATCGTCCTCGCCGGCCGCAAGGTCAACGACGGTATGGGCGCGTTCGTCGCGGATGCTGCGATCAAGCAGATGATCCTCGCGGGCAAGGCCGTGCGCGACAGCCGCGTGGTGATCCTCGGCCTCACCTTCAAGGAGAATTGCCCGGACACGCGCAACTCCAAGGTGGAGGACATCCTCAAGCGCCTCGGCGAGTACGGCGTGCGCCCGGTGGTTATCGACCCGTGGGCGAGCCCGGAGGATGCGATGCACGAATACGGCGTGGCGCTCTCCGGCATGGAGGCGGCGCGCGATGCGGACTGCGTGATCATCGCCGTCGCGCACAATGAATTCCGCGCGCTCAGCCTCGACGAGATCGACGCGATGTTCAGGCCCTGCGAGGCGAAGGAAAAGGTGCTGGTGGACGTCAAGGGCGTCTTCAGCGTCCGGGACGTCGCCGCGCGCGGCTATGCGTATTGGAGACTGTAAAGAGAATATCGGGCTGCCCGACCGGAAAGCTGGCCGGGCAGCCTTTTTGTATTCATCTACTTTCATTGCCCCCTGCTTTGTGCTATAATAAACTGATTCATTGTCGATAAAAGGCTGCGTCTTTTGGGGCGCGAGGCCGCATTTCGTTAGAGGAAGTTGGGAGAAAGAGCATGCTGCTGCCGAATATCTCTGTCATCCTGCCCGTGCGCAACGAGGAAAAGTACATCACCGCATGCGTGGAGTCCATCTTTGCGCAGGATTATCCTGCGGAGAAGATGGAGGTCATCTTTGTGGATGGCTGCTCCGAGGACCGCACGGTGGCGATGCTGCACGAGATGCGCGAGGCGCACCCGCAGATCGTCGTGCTCGATAACCCCAAGCGCACCGTGCCCTACGCGATGAACATCGGCATCCGCGCGAGCACGGCGGATATCATCGTCCGCCTCGATGCGCATGCGGAGTACCCCAGCGACTATATCCGCCTGTCGGTGGAGACGCTGCTCACGGTGGACTGCGACAATGCCGGCGGCGTGTGCGAGACGCGGGGCAAGGGCTTTATGGGCGACGCGATCGCCGCGATGCTGGCGACGCCGCTGGGCGTGGGCAATTCCTCCTTCCGCATCGCCAACGAGGATAAATACGTGGATACCGTGCCCTTTGGCTGCTGGAGGAAGGAGCTCTTTGACCGCATCGGCGGCTTTGACGAGCGCATGACCCGCAATCAGGACAATGAGCTCAACCACCGCATCCGCAAAAACGGCGGCAAGATCTACATGAACCACAATATCAAGGTCATCTACTACTGCCGCGATACGATCCCCGGAATCATGAAGATGGGCTTTCAGAACGGCACGTGGAACGTCATCACGATGACGCTCGTGCCCGGCTCGATGGGCGTTCGCCACTTTGTGCCGCTGGCGTTTGTGCTGTCGACCATCCTGCTCGCGCTGCTCACGCTGATCACCCGCAGCTGGCTCTTCGGCGGCCTTCTGCTGCTGGAGTGGGGCGCGTATCTGCTGCTGGACGTCTTCTACGCCTATACGATCGCCAAGGAAAAGGACTGGCGGTATTTCCCCATTGAGGTCATCCTCTATCCGCTCTTCCACTTTGCCTATGGCTTTGGCTCGCTGCGCGGCATCACGCTGCTGCCCAAGTTCCTCAAGGAAGAGAAGGCAAAGGCGGAGAAAGCCGCACAGCAGGACGGGGAAAAGGAGCATAAGGCATGAAGCTTCTGCATATCTGCTGCAATCTGGCGGGCTCGACCGTTTTTCCGCAGCTTTTTGAGGCGCTGGCAGCCGCGGGGCTTGACCAGGAGGTCTTCGTCCCGGAGAAGAACAGCGCCGATATCGGCAAAAATCAGCCGAAAGGCGTGACCACCCATACGGTGCTGTCCGTGAAAAAGAGCGACGCGCTCTTCTTCTTCCGCAAGGCGCAAAGGAGCGTCCCGGCGGTGATGGAGAAGGTCGACATGAAGCGCGTCGATCTCATCCACGCGCATACCCTCTTTACCGACGGCTCCATCGCAAGGAGGCTGTCCAAAAAGACGGGCGTGCCGTATATGCTGACGCTGCGCTTCAGCGACATCGAGGTCATCTGGCGCTATGAGCCGCACCTTCGCCCGATGGGCAGGAAGATTCTGCGCGACGCGAAGCATGTGGTCTTCCTGAGCACGGCGGCGCGGGATCAGATGCTCAGCCTGCTTTCCGGCGCGCTGCGCGATGAGATCGCAAGGAAGGCGGTCGTCATTCCCAACGGCATCAGGCCTGAGTGGCTGGACTGCGCGCCGAGGCAGGCGCTGCGCGATCCCGTGCGCGTGGGCTTTGCCGGCGTGCTGAGCAACCGCAAGCGTCCGCTCGACGTGATCGCCGCCATCCACAAGGCGAACGAGGCCGGCGGGCGGCGGTATGTGCTCCATGCCTGCGGCAGAGGCCCGCTGGAGGAGCAGCTGCGCGCGCAGCTGGGCGAGGGGGATACCTTTGTCGGGCGCGTGGACGGCATGGACGCGATGAAGGCATTCTACAAGGACTGCGATCTGCTGCTCGTGCCCTCGAGCGCGGAGACGTTCGGCATGGTCTATCTTGAGGCCATGAGCCAGGGCGTGCCGGTGCTCTATACGAAGGGGCAGGGCTTTGACGGGCAGTTCCCCGAGGGGGAGGCGGGCTACGCCGTGACCTGCGGGGATATCGCCGATCAGGCAAGGCGCATTGCCGATATCTGCGAGGGCTACGCCGACAGGAGCGCGCGCTGCGCGCAGCTGGCGAAGGGCTACGCATGGCCGCTGGTGGCGGCAAAATGGATGGCGCTGTATCAGGCGTGACTCCCTCCGTCACGGCTACGCCGTGCCACCTCCCTCCCGGAGGGAGGCTTGAGGCGGCGATGGCTTGCAGATCAGCGCGCCTGATATGCAGAGCGGCTTAGAGGAACAGGCTCCCTCCGGGAGGGAGCTGTCTGCCGGAGGCAGACTGAGGGAGAAAGCGGGCGCGCAATTGCGGGATGGAGGGATTCGATGTCCCTTGAGTATAATCGGAAGATGATTCCCCGGGCGCAGAACTTGCGCAAGGAGATGACCCGGGAGGAGCGCAAGCTCTGGTATGATTTTCTGCGAGAATATCCGGTTCACTTTCAACGACAAAAAACCGTTGGAAGCTATATTGTTGATTTCTTTTGCCATCAGGCTCTGCTTGTTGTCGAATTGGATGGATCACAGCATTATGATCAGCATGGCATTGGATATGACAGGGTTCGGACGGAGTTTCTCGAATCTGCCGGGATACAGGTCATTCGGATTCCCAATGCAAGTATTCGATATGATTTTGAGGGCGTTTGCTCAATGATTGAAGCGCAAGTGAAGAAACGTGCAGATGCTGCCGCTGAAACGCTGCCGAGGATTCAATGGAGGAGAGAATAAGAGCAGAGCCCGTAGTGATGTATTCTCCCTCCGTCACGGCTATGCCGTGCCACCTCCCTCCCGGAGGGAGGCTTGAGGCGGCGATGGCTTGCGGATCAGCGCGCCTGATATGCAGAGCGGCTTAGAGGAACAGGCTCCCTCCGGGAGGGAGCTGTCTGCCGGAGGCAGACTGAGGGAGAAAGCGGGCGCAGGAGTAGTTATTCCTTGTGAGAATTGACCCTGTGCACAATGAGTATATGAATGTGTGAGAGGGAGGGCTGTCCGCATGCAGGATAACAGACTGCTTCGGATTCTGATGATGATCCATCGTCAGGCGGATAAGTCTGCCTACTGCCAGTATGTCCATGAGCAGGCGAAGGCGCTGCGCGACAGAGGGCATGACGTGGTGGTCATCGCCTGTGTGGGCGTGACGCCGATGATGAAGCGCCTGCGCCCGGAGCAGGCTGCCGTCGCGGAGGCCACGCCCGGCGCGGCGGTGGTGGACGGCATCGAGGTGTATTATCCCCGCGCGCTCACGCTGGGCAATGCGGGCGAGCGCCTCTTCGGCGGGCGGCTGATCTACATGGCGGCCGTCGGGCTGGCGAAGAAGCTGCACGCGGAAAAGCCCTTTGACCTCGTGCATGCGCATATGCTGCCGCGCGACGGCCATGCGGGCCTGCTCATCGCCCGCGCGCTGGGCGTCCCCGTGGCGCTGACGGTGCATGGCACGGACGTCTTCGGTTACTTTAAGCCCGGCGAGAAGCCGTGGCGCAGGAATATCCGCGTGGCAAGGAAGGTCGACGCGCTGATGGCGGTGTCAAGCCTGCTCCTGTCCCGCGTCGCCCCATACAGGGGAAAGAAAAAGCTTTCTCTCGTCGTGCCCAACGGCGTGGATCTCTCGCTCGTCCCGCAGAAGACGGCCAATACCCCGCGCGCGGTCATCTCCGTCGGCACGCTCAAGGCGAGGAAGTGCATGGACAGAACGCTGGAGGCCTTTGCGCGGCTGGCGGATGAGTACCCCGACGCGACGCTCACCATCGTGGGCATGGGCGAGATGGAGCAGCAGCTGCGCGAGCGCATCGCCGAGCTGGGGCTCGGCGGCCGCGTGACGCTCACCGGCTGGCTCTCGCACGCGCAGGTGATGGAGCGGATGGCGCAGTCGGATCTGTTCGTTTTGCCCAGCTGGGGCGAGGGCTACGGCATCGTCTACATCGAGGCGATGGCGGCGGGCTGCATCGCCGTAGGCGCGAAGGACGAGGGCATCGGCGACACGATCACCGACGGGGAGAATGGATTCCTCGTCCCCGCGGGCGACATCGACGAGACGGAGCGCGTGATGCGCGCGGTCTTTGCCGAGCCGGAGCGCTATGCGGCGCTGCGCGAGCGCGGCAGGCGGGACGCGATGGCCCTCACATGGGTGCGCAACGCCCAGACGGTCGAGGGCGTCTACCGCCAGATTCTCAAAAAGAAATGACCCTGCCGCGACGGTGGCGGGATGCGATAAAGAGCCTGCACCCTTCGGGGCGGCGGGCGGATGGAGGCGCAACATGCGTAAAAAAGGCATCGACGGAACGGGCATGCTCAACCTGTATGACCGCGTAACCGGCGTGTTCAATGAGATCTTCGACGCGAGGCTGCTGACGGTGTCGCTCTTCGCGCTGCTGGGGTACTGCACGCTCTTCACCCAGCGCAAGTTCCCGATGCGCTGGATGGTCTTCGTGCTCTTTGGCATGATCCTGCTGGGCTTTGTGACGCTGACGGCGCGCGAGCCGGGCAAGGCGCGCGTGCGCTTTCACAAGGGCATGGCGGGGCTGTGGTTCGCGCTGCACGGGATGATGGTCGTCTCGGGCGTATTCCATGTGGACTGGCTGCCCGAGAGCGTGCCGCTGCTTTTGTGCTATCCTGTGATCTACTCCGTCTTCGCCTCGCGCGATGATGAAAAGACCTTCCGCTCGATCCTGCGCGGCGCGGTCTTTGCGGTGATGCCGTTTTTGATCTGGTCGTATCTGACCGTGCCGGTCACGATCGGCTATCCGGGCTATATGGGCGTCTTCTACGACGCGAACTGCCTGTCCATGTGCTGCATTGTGATGACCACGGCGGCTGCGCTGCTGGCGTATGCGAGCTTTACGCAGCGGCACATGAAGTCCATGATCGCGTATGCGCTCTGCGCTGTCGTCGGCGCGGTGACGCTGCTTTTGACGCTCTCGCGCTCCGGCCTGCTGGCGTTTGCGGGCGTGATGGCGATTCTCGCCATTGCGATCATCGCGGGCACGGCGAAGCGCCCGGGCAGGCTGCTGGCGATCCTCGCCGTCGTGCTGGTGCTCGTGGGCGCCGCTGGCGTGAAGATCACGGCGGACAAGGTCTACGAGGCCGCCGTGGAGGACTATGAGCTGGCGGTCTATAACCATGAGACCTACGGCAATCCCATCACCGTTCCCAAGCCGGAGGATCGCAAGCTCACCATGGACGATCTGACCAGCGACCGCTGGGGCATCTGGATGGCGATCCTCAATAACCTCACGTGGAATGGCCATGAGACCAGCGTCGTGGAGGAGTGGGTCGCCATGGACGGCGCGGGCGAGCGCCGCTTCAACGCGCACAACGCCTTTTTCGGCGTGACGTATAACAATGGCTTTATCGCCGGCCTGCTGCTGGCCGCCTATACGCTGCTGGCGCTCTGGCGTGCGGTGCAGTATTACCGCATCCACAGGCATACGAGCCCCTATGCGGCGACGCCGCTGGCCTTCTGCGCGGTGTTCATCCTCGTGGGCATGTTTGAGTCGGTGTATGCGCCGTTCTCCGTGATCGGCTGCGCGTATCTGCTCGTGCAGGCGCCGCTCTGGCGCGCGGATCTCTCCCGCAGCAGCGCGGAGGCGATTGAAGGATGAGCGCGCCGAAGGTATCCGTCGTCATCCCGGTGTACAACTGCGAAAAGTACCTGCAGGCCTGCATCGATTCGCTGCTGGGGCAGACGCTCCATGACATGGAGTTCCTCTTCGTCTGCGACGCGAGTCCGGACAATTCGCTCGCCATCCTGCGGGAGAATGAGCGGCGCGACGCGCGCATCCGAGTGATCGCCTTCCCGGAGAACCGGGGCGTCTCCGCCGCGCGCAACGCGGGCGTCGAGGCCGCGCAGGGCGAGTATATCGGCTTCTGCGACAGCGACGACTGGGTGGAGCCGCAGATGTACGGCGCGCTCTACGATCTGGCGAAGGAAAAGGACGCGCAGATCACCTTCTGCCGTGTGTATAAGGACTATGAGCGCGCGGACGGCAGCGTGAGGCGCGACGACGTGCCGCTGGGCTTTGAGACGGGCATGCGGTTTGACCACGCGGCCATCCGCGATACGCTCGTCCCGGCGATGCTCTCAAAGGAAAAAGACTCGGACGAGCTGCCGCTCTCTGGTTATACCCCGCGCAATCTCTTTGCCGCGCCGCTGGCGAAGGCGCACGCCTTCCGCCCGGATATCCGCTATGCGGAGGATCTGCTCTACATCGTCGAGTGCATGCTGGACGCCGACGCGGCGGCGGCGCTGGACGTGGCGTATTACCACTACCGATTCCACGGCGGCAGCGTCACCAAGCGCTACAGCCCGCACGTGCCGGATTCTCACGATAAGTCCAACGATGCGCTCGACGCGCTCTTTGGCGATCTGCCCTCGTGCCGCGCGCGCATGACCGTCCGCCGGCGCAAGATGGCGGTGACGGCTGTGCGCAATTACTGCTTCCCCGGCTCGCCGTATGGCTTTATGGAGCGCGTGCGGCAGGTGCGCGCCTACATGCGCCGGGAGGATGTGCGCGCATGGTTTGCGCCGGTGCGTCCGTTTGATTTCCCGCCGAAGCTGGCGGTCCGCCTGTTTTTGATGAAGCACCGCATGGCGCTTATCATGTGCCTGCTCTTTACCTATGTGTTTGACCGCGTGTGAGAGGTTGTTACGGATGATAAATACGGAAAAGCTCGAGATAGCCGCCCTGCTTGAAAAGAGAAAGCCGCAGCTGGCGGCAAAGCGGCTGATGGATATCGCCATCTCCGGCTGTGCGCTGCTTGTGATCTGGCCTGTGCTTGTGCTGATCGCTGCGGCGATCGTGATCGACGACCCGGGTCCTGTGTTCTACAGGCAGGTGCGCGTGGGACGGAACGGAAAGACCTTCCGCATCTTCAAATTCCGCACGATGATCGTCGATGCGGACAAGAAGGGGCTGGCCATCACCGTCGGGCGCGACAGCCGCATCACCCGCGTGGGCGCCTTCCTGCGCAGGACGAAGCTCGACGAGCTGGCGCAGCTGATCAACGTATTCTGCGGTGAGATGAGCTTCGTCGGCCCGAGGCCGGAGGTGCAGAAGTACGTCGACCTCTACACGCCCTATCAGCGGCAGGTGCTCCTCGTGCGCCCGGGCATCACGGACTACGCGTCCATCGCCTACCGCAATGAAAATGATCTGCTGGCCGGAACGGACGACCCCGAGAAGATGTACATCGAGGAGATCATGCCGGCCAAGATCGAGCTGAATATGAAATACCTGCGGGAGATTTCCCCGCTGGCGGATATCCGGTTGATTCTTTCCACCATCGCGGTGGTCGTCAAAGACTGACGGCGCTGCGCGACGAAGGAGGACATACATATGCTCAGCAAATACAGGGTTTACTGCTACGATCAGCTTGACAGCGCGGCCATCACTGCCGGCAGCGGCGCCGTGCTCATCGGCGCGCAGAACGGTCTTTTCCCGGATATGGGCTATGCCGTTGCGGGCGAGATGGGCGGCCTGTGGGCGGGGGAGAAGAAGGTCGCGGACGGCTTCTTCTTTGCCATTGACGACGTGCCGCTCGTCACGGCGGACGCCTGCGAGCAGAGCCCTGCGGCGACGGCCTTCCATTACCGCATGCAGGAGGAGCAGCTGCACATCGTGCGCCGCCAGTTCATCCCGGACGGCGTGCCCGGCTGCGTGATCGAGCTGACGGTGGAAAACCTGCGCGCCCGCGCACGCATGGTCGAGGTCTCCTTCACCGTGCGCACGGATATTCTCTCCGTCGCCGCCGCGCATGGCGAGGACGGGCTGGAGCTCGGCCGCGACGTCGGCGAATATGACGAAAAGACCCAGGCCTTCTACGCCCGCGACAGCCGCAATCCGTGGCATGCCGTATGGGGCGCGGACGCGGACAACCGCGCGCTGCAGGCGGACCTGCCGGCGGAGGTCTACGGCTTTGGCAATACGCTGGGCAAGGGCGTCAACGGCCGCCTCTTCTACCGCCTGCGCGTGGCGGGCGGCGGGCAGACGACGATGCGCCTGTTTATCGCCGGCGGCTTCTCCTCCCGCTCGAAGGCGGAGGATATGCTCGCGGCGCTGCGCAGCGGCAGCGCGGAGATGACGGCCGGCAAGCAGGAGCGCCTTGAAAAGGCGATGGAGATGAGCGCCGCCGTCATGCCGGACGAGCTGCTTGGCCGCTGCTACAACTGGACGAAGATTTACAGCGACTGGCTGACCCGTTCCCTCCCGGGCGGGGGCTGCGCGCTGTGCACCGATCTGCCCGAGCATCCCGCGCTCTACGGCGAGGGCTGGGCGCGCGCGATGGGCAGCCTGCTGCCCCTTGGCGGCGCAAAGAAGGTGCAGGAGATGCTGCGCACGCTGGTGAAGATCAGCGAGGAGGCGCAGCTCGCCCCCGGCAGGCTGGCGCGCAGCGTGTCCCTGAGCGGGCGCGTGCTGCAGGTCGGCGGGCCGAAGGAGAGCGCGCTCTTTGTCGCGCTGGTGCATAAGACGCTGCTCTGGAGCGGCGATGCGCAGTTCGCCGCGGATATGCTGCCGATGACCGGCCTGTGCATGAGCTATCTGCGCCGCGCGACCCGCTCCTTTGACGACGTCCGCCAGGACATCATCGACGAGGTTCGCCTCGCGCTGGCGGGTCAGGCGTATGTGCTGGAGATGACGGGCGCGGACGGCAGCGAATGCCTCTTAGCGCTTGAGAAGCTCGGTCCTGCGCCGCAGCCGGTGCTCGCCGCCGACGCGCCGCAGGAGAAGGCGGCGGCCTACCACGGCAGGCACGGGCATGTCGAGCAGATGATCGGCTGCCTGCAGAAGATGGCGAAGGCGGGCCTTCCGGGTCTTCCGGGTGCGCTGCGCGCCCGCGACGTCGAGCCCGGCGTGCTGCTGGCTTCCCGCGCGGCGGCCGGCTTCATCTGGCCGATGACCGAGGATCTCTTCGGCCTGCGCCCGGACGCGGGGAAGAAGGAGATCGCCTTTGCGCCGCACACGCCCATCGGCTGGGACGGCTGGAGCATCAGCCGCGTGCGCATCGGCGGCGCGGACGTCGACGTGAAGGCGGAGCGCCTGTCCCCCAGCTCCGTGCGCTATACCCTCGCGGCCAGCGAGCCGGGCTGGAGCGTGCGCGCCTGTGTGAGTGGGGAGGAAAAGACCCTGCCTGTGGACGGCAGCATTTCGCTGGTCATGGGCGATTGATGATTGCATCTGAGGAGAAGTCATATGAAAAAGAGTATTCTGATCGCGCTTGCGCTGCTGTGCTGCCTGCTGCTGATGACGGCGGCGGAGTCGCAGGCGGAGGAACTGCCCATGGCCCCTGTGAAGATGGAGATCCCGCCGCAGGCGATCCCCACGCAGGCGGAGGGCGAACTGGAGATGTACGACATCACCTTCCCGGAGGATATGCCGCTGGAGGCGCGCAATTTCGTGCTGCTGGCGCGCGCGCAGTTTGAAAAGTATCCCTTCGTCAAGCTGCCCAAGGCGAATGAATACACCGAGTGGTACTACCGCGACGACCGCGAGATCGGCTGGTGCTCGGTCTTCCAGATCTGGTGCAGCTACCACAGCGGCCTGCAGCTCATCAAGCACAAGCAGGATGTGACGGTCGCGCCGGAGGACTGCATCTCCGCCATGGAGGGCCGTGTGGGCAATGTGTACTACGTCTTTGAGGCGCACGACCGCTGGCAGCAGGCGGATAAGATGGAGGCGATCCCCAAGCCGGGCTACATCGTCATCTATGGCGTTCGCGGCTCCACGCCGTATACGCATGTGGCGATCGTGGAGACCGTCACCGAGCTGGGCGACGGCATGTACGAGCTGACGACCATCGAGGGCAACGTCAACTCCACCATCAAGCGCATGAACTACCGCTATGACGCGACCCCGAAGAAGAAGTTCTACAACATGTCCGTGATCCCCGAGGAGGAGATCACGCGCGAGAACTGCCAGTATACCCTGCAGAAGAAGGACTGGTACATCACGGGCTTCGGCGCGACGTGGTAAGCTGAATATAAATAAAAACCGCTTCTGTCCGAACCGAAGCGGTTTTTGTATTCAGAGCGTTTTTTCCAGCGTGACGGCCTGCGCATGGCGCGATGTTTCAGTAAAACCGAGCGAGGCGTGCAGCGCGAGGGAGGCCGCATTGCGCGGGGCGACCTGCACGACGGCGCGGGTGAAGCCTTGCTGCTTCATCTGCTCATAGAGGAGAAGGAGCGCGGCCTTTGCCACGCCGCGGCGGCGCTTGGTCTCCGTGACGGCGACGCCGTAGGAGAAGGAGGGGAAATCCACGCTGTGCAGCGAGATGCCGCCGGCGTGGGCCCCGTCCTCATAGATGAAAAAGCGCAGGTCGTCTGCGCTTTTTCCGATGTGTTGGATGGAAATCATTACTTCTTCGGCAGGGCGCATTCCGGGGCGAAGCCGCTGGCGATGCACAGCTCGGCGCGCTGGGCGCTCTTGCCGCCCTTGGCGATCTCGCCGGCGAGGAAGTCGGGATGCGCGGTCAGGAAGTCCTGCATGAACTTGTCCGGATCGGCGATGAAGGAATTGACCAGCGCGACCTGCTCCGCGGTGATGCGGCCCATGGCCTTCGCAGTCTCAAAGAGCTCCGGCTTGATGACGACCAGCGTGGTCAGCGGGCAGCCGGCGTCCTCGAGGATCTTGGCGCCGCCCTGATCGCGGTCGACCACGGCGAGGGAGTAGGCGATCTTCGCGCCGAGGGACTCGACGGCCGGGATCCACGCGCGCACATAGGAGGAGGCGACGGTGATCAGGTCAGCGATGTGCACGGAGCGCTTGCCGGCGAGGCCCGCCTCGGCGGAATCCATGCTCACGCCATTCACGTCGGTGTAGACGGAGGTAAGGTCCTTGAAGATGGACAGGTGGCCCATGCCCAGCTTGCGCGCGACGGGCATGGAGAAGAAGAAGTCGCGGCGCTCGCCGCCGGAGACGAAGTCAACGTCCAGCTTCTTCGCGGCGTCGGATAGCAGGTCGATCAGCTGGGAGAAGATCGGGCAGGAGGCGAGCTGCTTGTCGATCTCGGCCCAGACCTTGTCGTAGAAGGCGAGCTTTTCGCCGGCGCAGGCTTCTTCGATGACCTTGAGCAGCGCATTGGCCGCAGCCTCGCTGCCAAAGAGGAACTGCGTATTGATGTAGAACGGGCCGAGCTTGCCGGAGGTATACCAGAACGGCTGGTCTTCGGGGCAGACGCGGACGGCGTCGGTTTCAAACAGCCAGGAGATGATCGGATTTTCCATGGGAAGGCCCTCCATTTGTTTTTTTTCTTCAATCCCATATTATACGGCATTTGAGCTGAAAAGAAAAGTGGGCGTGCGTTTTTTCTGCCTCGTGCCGGGGGATGAATTGACCCCGTCCGCGCTTGATGGTATAATATCTGCATACTGGGGGTACGCGACTGTGCGCGCACGCCCATCACCCTGAGAAAGAAAATCGAGGCAAACATATGAAGGCAGTTCTTAATACCCTCTGGGGCCTCATCGACGCGCTGGCGCGCGCGGTGATCGGCCTTGTCAAGAAGATCTCACCGAAGCTGGGCGGCCTGTGCGAGCGCCTGTGGAATAACACGGAGCTGGTCAGCTATCTCTTTGCCGGCGTGGCGACAACGGTGGTCAATTACGTCGTCTACTACATCGTCACAAGGCCGTTTGGCTGGCTGATCCCGGATGCGCTGCTGACGACGGTGGGCACCTGCATCGCGTGGGCGATCGCCGTGGCCTTTGGCTATGTGGTCAATAAGGTCTTCGTCTTCCATACCCACAGCGAGACGCGCGCGGAGCTGCTGCGCGAGTTTGCGAGCTTTGTGACCATGCGCCTTGTCTCCTTCGGCATGGAGCTGGTGCTCATGTTCCTGACGGTCGATCTCCTCGGCCTCAACGATCTGGTGATGAAGCTGGTCATCAATATCCTCGTCATCATCGCGAATTACATCTTTTCCAAGCTGTTCATCTTCAGGAAGAAGTGACCGGCGCATATCCATATCAAAGGAGACCATCATGATGAAAAAGTACATCGCCCTCTTTGCCGCCGTGCTGGCGCTCGTCCTCGTCTGTTCCTGCGCGTCTGCCGCCGGCATCGCCGTGAGCAAGCGCGGCGTCGACGCGAATACGGAGCTTGACAAGAACGTGACCAACGTCCTCTTCCTCATGCAGGACGGCGGCGTGACCGACACGATGATGCTCGCCTCCATCAACAGCAGGACGGGCCGCTCGGTCATGACCCGCATCGACTGCGACCTGATTGTCAGTGTCCCCGAGGTCGGCGAGGTGCCGCTGGGCGAGGTCTATGAGCTGGGCGACAAGCGCAGCAAGGGCTTCCTCGCCGCGCGCACGGTCAATCAGCTCCTCGGGCTGAATATCTCCACCTACATCGCGCTGGATATGGCGATGCTGCCGGAGCTGGTCGAGAAGATCGGCGTGCTGAACATGAGCTACGATGCGGAGGAAGCCGCGGCCATGGGCACATGGGAGGGCATCAACGAGCTGGAGGGCGAGAAGGTCCTTGACTATGTCCGCCTGAAGCTGGAGAGCGACGCCCCGACGCGCAGCCGCAGCTATGACGCGCTGATGCAGATGCTCTATCAGGCGCTGCACAGCGGCGACATCATGGGTATGGTGGGCCTGGGCGGCAAGCTGCTTGAGTCCATGGATACCAACCTCAACGCGATGGCGGCGGTGACGATGGTCTCCGCCGTGCAGGGCGGCACGGACAGGCGCGAGGTGGCCCTGCCGATGGCGGAGCACACCCTCACCGAGCAGCCGCTGACCGCCGACCAGCAGGCCATGAAGGCGCTGCTCCACAAGGAGATTTATGAGTAAGATTGAGATGAACGCGGCGGAGCTGGCCCTCGCGGCGAAGCAGGCGAGCTTTGCGCTGGCGGCCTCCTCTGCGCAGGCGCGCAGCGCGGCGCTTGAGGCCATCGCCGGGGCGCTGGAGGCGCGCCGGGCGGAGATTTTTGCCGCGAATGCGCTGGACATGGAGCAGGCGAAGGCCGATGGCATCGCCGCGCCCGTCCTCAAGCGCCTCAAATTCGACGAGGGCAAGCTGCGCGACGTCTGCCTCGGTCTGCGCGATCTGGCGGCGATGGAGGATCCCATCGGCCATGAGCAGCTGCGCACCGAGCTGGCGGAGGGCCTCGTGCTCTCGCGCATTTCCTGCCCGATCGGCGTGGTCGGCGTGATCTTTGAATCCCGCCCGGACGCGCTGGTGCAGATCGCGGCCCTGTGCCTCAAGAGCGGCAACGCCGTCCTCCTCAAGGGCGGGCGCGAGGCGATGCGCTCCAATGCGATCCTCTATGATGTGCTGCGCGAGGCGAGCGAGGCGGCGGGCATGCCCGAGGGATGGGCGGGCCTGCTGACCACGCGCGAGGATGTGAACGTCATGCTCAAGATGGACGGCGCGATCGATCTGATCATCCCGCGCGGCTCCAATGCGTTCGTCCGCTACATCATGGACAACAGCCGCATCCCCGTCCTCGGGCACAGCGACGGCGTGTGCCATCTGTATCTGGACGAGGGCTGCGACGCGCAGATGGCCGCCCGCGTGGCGGTCGACGCGAAGACGCAGTACCCCGCCGCCTGCAATGCGGTGGAGACGCTGCTCGTCCACAGCGCGGAGGTGAAGGAGACGCTGCCCGTCGTGGCAAAGGCGCTTGCCGAGGCGGGCGTGCGCCTGATCGGCGATGCGCGCGCGGCGCAGGTGATCGCCTGCGAGGCGGCGACGGAGGCGGACTGGGCGGCGGAGTATCTGGACGACGTGATTGCGATTCACGTGGTCGACTCCCTGCAGGAGGCCATCGCGCACATCAACCGCTACGGCTCCCACCACACCGACGGCATCATCACGGAGAACGAGCAGGCGGCGAAGACCTTCTTCGCGCTCGTCGACTCCGCCGGCGTGTATCACAACTGCTCCACGCGCTTTGCCGACGGCTTCCGCTACGGCTTCGGCGCGGAGGTCGGCATTTCCACCGGCAAGATCCATGCCCGCGGCCCGATGGGGCTGGAGGGCCTGTGCTCGTATAAGTACATCCTGCGCGGCAGCGGCGACATCGTCGCGGACTTTGCGCAGGGCAGACGTTCTTTCACGCACAAGAAGCTGCTCTGATCCCCGCCGCGATGCGGCGAAGGCATCAAAACAGGAGAGTATCGATGAAAAAGCTGATTTCCCTTCTGCTGGCGCTGTGCCTGCTCGCTGCGGCGCTGCCGTGCATGGCGCAGGACGCGCAGGCGGAGCAGGGCGGGCGCAAGGTCGTCTATCTCACCTTTGACGATGGGCCAAAGGCGGACACGCCCGAGCTGCTGGCGCTGCTTGAGGAGCTTGACGTCCCGGCGACGTTCTTCTTCGTCGGGCTGGCGGTGCGCGCCTTCCCGGAGCATGCCAAGCTCGTCCTCGATGCGGGGCACGCCGTGGGCTGCCATGCGATGGTGCACTCCCCCTCGATGCTCAAGGAGGGGGACTACATCGGCAGGGATATCGACCGCTTCATGCGGGAGATGCGCGAGAAGGTCGACCCGGACTTTGCCACCGACATCTACCGCTTCCCCGGCGGCAGCCCGAGCTACAAGAAAAAGCTCAAGCGCATCGTGCTTGGCAAGGGGCTTGCCTACATGGACTGGAACAGCCTGAGCGGCGATACCCATCAGGGCGTGAAGGCGGAGGATATTTACGAAAATGCGATCAAATCCGGCAGGGATGCGGACGTGATTATCGTGCTGATGCACGAGGCGAAGGCCAAAACGCGCGCGATGCTGCCGGATCTCGTGGCGTATTACAGGGAGCGGGGCTATGAATTCCGCAAGCTCTCCGCCTCGGAGGAGGAGAGGGAGATCCTTGCGCGCTGCCCGGCGAAGATTGTATTCCCCGGCGACGAGGAATTGGGCCGCGAACTGTAAATGAGCGATTGGGAGGAAAGACTATGCGATGCGGATGTCCGTCCTGCGGCGTGTATATGATCCAGTCGGAGAGCATGGATCTGGGCTGCGTCTGCCCGGAATGCCTCTACCGCTGCCGCGCCTGCATGGGCACCAACACGGTGGTCAGCCGTGAGAACCTGTCCAAGATCGTCTTCGTTGATCACACGGCGGAGCATGAGGCGCAGGAGGAGGCGGGCGGCGCAGGCCGCGAGCCGCTGCGCCCGGAGGATTTTATCGATTGACGGGGTTGCGCCCGTGTCCGTATACATCATAACGACCAGAACAAAGGAGCATTGAGCGATGATTGCATTGGGTTCCGATCATGCCGGTCTGCCGCTGAAGCGGGAGATCATGGAGCTGCTGGACAGCATGAACATGCCGTATAAGGACTGCGGCACCTATACGACCGACAGCTGCGACTACGCCGTCTTTGCCGTGCGCACGGCGGAGGCCGTTCTTTCCGGCGAGTGCGAGCGCGGCATCCTCTGCTGCGGCACGGGCATCGGCATCGGCATTGCCGCCAACAAGATCAAGGGCATCCGCTGCGCGATCTGCTCGGACTGCTATTCCGCGCGCATGACCCGCAAGCACAACGACGCCAACATGCTCGCCATGGGCGCGCGCGTCGTCGGCGGCGACCTTGGCCGTATGATCGCCGAAACCTTCCTGACCACGGAATTTGAGGGCGGCCGCCATCAGCGCCGCATCGACCAGATCATGGCGATTGAGAACGGCGAAATCCTCGGCTGATTCAGCGCACACACGACCGCCCGCGGCAGAGACGCCGGGGCAGATAGGAGAAGAAAGCATATGAATATCCTCGAATTTGGCGCGGTGCGCGGCGAAATGAGCACCGAGGCGATCCAGAAGGCAATCGATACCGCCCATGCGCAGGGCGGCGGGCGCGTCGTCGTGCCGGCGGGCGAATACCTGACGGCGGGCATTGTGCTGCGCAGCAATGTTGAACTGCATCTGGAGGCGGGCTCTACCCTGCGCTTTACCGACGACTTTGACGCCTATCCTGTGATCAACACCCGCTGGGAGGGCTATGAGCAGGACAGCTACCGCCCGCTCGTCTACGCGAAGGACTGCGAGAATATCGCGCTGACCGGCTTTGGCACGCTCGAGGGCCAGGGCAAGAAGTGGTGGACGGAATTCCGCGCCAAGCGCATGACCATCGCGCGCCCGTGCTTCGTCTGCTTTGAGGACTGCAACCGCGTGCGCATGGAGGGCTTCCGCGTGATGAACAGCCCGGCGTGGACGATCCACCCGCTGCGCTGCGAGAATGTGACGGTGCATGGCCTGACGGTCATCAACCCGGCGGATTCCCCCAACACCGACGGCATCAACCCGGAGAGCTGCCGCAATGTGCGCATCAGCGACTGCCACATCGACGTGGGCGACGACTGCATCGCCATCAAGGCCGGCACCGAGGACGCCGTGAATCAGGTTCCGTGCGAGAACATCACCGTCACCGGCTGTACGATGGTGCATGGCCATGGCGGCGTTGTGCTGGGCAGCGAGATGAGCGGCAGCATCCGCCGCGTCTCCATCACCGGCTGCGTCTTTGACGGCACGGACCGCGGCATCCGCATCAAGACCCGCCGCGGCCGCGGCGGCAGCGTGGAGGACGTCTCCGTGACCGGCATCGTCATGAACGACGTGCTCTGCCCGCTGGTCGTCAACCTCATGTACTTCTGCGGCAAGGGCGGCAAGGACCCGATCGTCTCCGACCGCACGGCGCAGCCCGTGACCGAGGCGACCCCGCATGTGCGCCGCATCCGCATGGCGGACATTGTCGTCACCAATGCGAAGAGCGCGGCTGCCTGCCTGTGCGGCCTGCCCGAGGCGCCGCTGGAGGACATCAGCATCGTCAACACCCAGATCCAGCTGGTTGAGTCCGAGCCGACCGTCCCGGTGATGAACGCCGTGGCCGAGGCCGTGACCTGCGCCGGCCTGACCGCCGAGTATGTCCGCGGCCTGCATCTGACCGACGTGCGCATCACCGGCGCGAAGGGCGAGGAAATCACGCTGCACGAGGTGCAGTAATCCGGAATAAGGACACAAGGAGGACGGAGTGCGGCTTCGTCCTCCTTTTTGAATAGGAGAACCATCCCATGGAAAAGCTTCATGTGCTGGGCACGGGCTATGCGCTGGCGACCCGCTGCTACAATACCTGCTTTGCGCTGGAAAATGAAAACGGTCTGCTGCTCGTCGATGCGGGCGGCGGCAACGGCATCCTGCGGCAGATGGAGGATGCGGGGCTGAGCTTTGCCCGCGTGCATGATTTCTTTATCACCCATGCGCACCCGGATCATCTGGGCGGCGCAATTTGGGTGCTGCGCAAGATCATGACGATGATGAACGCCGGGAAGTACGACGGCGATCTGCATATCTACTGCCACAGCAGCATCCGCGAGGGGCTGCTGATGATGGCGGATCTGATGCTGCAGAAGAAGATGACCCGGCACATCGGCACGCGCGTGCGCTTTTGCGATGTGGAGGACGGCATGCAGGCGCGCCTTTGCGGCTATGACATGGCTTTCTTTGATATCGGCTCGACGAAGCTCCTGCAGTATGGCTTCACGACCCTGCTTGGGAGCGGGGAGCGGCTGACCTGCCTGGGCGACGAGCCGTATAACCCGGCCTGCGAGGCCTATGTGCGGGGGAGCAGCTGGCTGCTCTGCGAGGCATTCTGCCTGCTGTCCCAGGCGGACGTCTTTAAGCCCTATGAAAAGCACCATTCCACCGTCGCCGATGCGGCGAAGCTTGCCGCGCAGCTGGAGATTCCCCACCTCGTGCTCTGGCATACGGAGGATAAGAGCTATGCCCGGCGCAAGGCGCTCTATGGCGCGGAGGCGCATGTGTACTATGACGGAGATCTCCATATTCCGGATGATCTTGAGGTGATCTGCCTCGACAGAGGGACGCTCTGAGCACATTTGTGAATGTTGTTTCAATAGATGAAGAAGATTTAATCCTGTATTGACGAATGTTGTTTGTTATGTTAGAATCTCTCTATTGGCGCAATCGGAATTGCGCAACATAACGACAAGGAGTGTTGGATTATGGGATTTTTGACTGGCAAGACTGCGATCATCACCGGCGCCGGCCGTCCTACGCCGCTGGCTGACGGTTCTGCGGGCTCTATCGGCTACGGCATCGCCATCGCCTATGCGAAGGAGGGCGCGAACCTCGTCATCACCGGCCGCAATGTGAAGAAGCTGGAAGACGCGAAGGAAGAGCTTGAGCGCCTCTACGGCATCAAGGTGCTGGCTGTTCAGGCTGACGTCAATGCCGGCGCGGACAATGAGGCGACCGTGCAGAACGTCATCGATAAGGCGATCGAGGCCTTTGGCCGCATCGATGTGCTGATCAATAACGCGCAGGCCTCCGCCTCCGGCGTGCCGCTGGCGACGCATACCACCGCCAACTTCGATCTGGCGATGTACTCCGGCCTGTACTCCACCTTCTACTATATGAAGGCGTGCTACCCGTACCTCAAGGAGACCAAGGGCTCCGTCATCAACTTCGCCTCCGGCGCGGGCCTCTTTGGCAACAAGGGCCAGTGCTCCTACGCCGCCGCGAAGGAAGGCATCCGCGGCCTGACCCGCGTCGCCGCGACTGAGTGGGGTCCGGACGGCATCAACTGCAACGTCGTCTGCCCGCTGGCGTGGACCGCGCAGCTCGAGCAGTTCCAGCAGGCGTATCCGGAGGCCTTCAAGGCCAACGTTCACATGCCGCCGATGGGCCACTATGGCCATACCGAGCTGGAAATCGGCCGCGTCTGCGTGCAGCTGGCGTCCCCGGACTTCAAGTACATGTCCGGCGAGACCCTCACCCTCGAGGGCGGCATGGGCCAGCGTCCGTAAGTATTTACCCATCAGGGCCGCAGGATAACCTGCGGCCTTTTTTCTGCGCAGACGGCTTGGTTGACGGATGCGGCGGGGAAAGCTATAATAGGAATGATTTTTGATTCCGATGTGAAGGGAAGGATTTCCATGAATATAAACACCATGCTCTCCGCCGAGTTCTCTGTCGAGGCGGGGATTATCGACAACATCGTCGCCATGATCGACGAGGGCAATACCATCCCCTTCATCGCCCGCTACCGCAAGGAGAAGACCGGCGCGATGGACGACCAGAAGCTGCGCGAGATCAGCGAGCGGCTTGATTACCTGCGCGGCCTGTGCAAGCGCCGCGAGGCGATTGAGAGCGCCATCGAGGAGCAGGGCAAGCTCACGGATGAGCTGCGCGCCGCCCTCGCCGCTGCGGCGACGCTGGCGGAGCTGGAGGACCTCTACCGCCCCTATAAGCAGAAGCGGCGCACCCGCGCGATGATCGCGAGGGAGAAGGGCGTCGCGCCGTTGGCTGAGCGCATCATGGAGCAGCGGCGTAAGGACGACCCGCTCGAATTGGCGAAGGACTATATCGACGAGGAAAAGGGCGTGCCCGACGTGGAGACGGCGCTGCAGCTGGCGCAGGACATCATCGCCGAGCAGATCAGTGACGACGCCTCCATCCGCGCGAATCTGCGCGCGCTGGTGCGCCGCATCGGCGTGCTGCGCAGCGTCGCGGCGAAGGAAGAGGACAGCGTATACAGCCAGTATTATGACTACAAGGAGCCCGTGATGCGCGCGGCGGATCACAGGATTCTGGCGCTCAACCGCGGCGAGCGCGAGGAATGGCTGAAGGTGAGCGTGGAGATCGACGAGCAGCTGGCCTGCCAGACGATCTGCCGCGCGGTCATCAATCCGCCGAGCGCCTGCTGCGAGGTCGTGCGCACGGCGGCGAAGGACGCATGGAGCCGCCTCATCGGCCCGTCGCTGGAGCGCGAGACGCGCAGCGACCTGACCGACAGGGCAAATGAGGGCGCGATCCGTGTCTTCGGCCAGAATCTGCGCCAGCTGCTCATGCAGCCGCCGATCCGCGGGCGCGTGACGCTGGGCGTGGACCCGGGCTTCCGCACGGGCTGCAAGCTGGCGGTCGTCGACGAGGGCGGCCGCGTGCTGGAGACGGGCGTGGGCCACTTCACCCTGCCGGGCATGGAGCGGCAGAAGGCCGCGGCGAAGGCGCAGATCCTCTCGATGATCCGCCGCCATAAGGTCACGGCGATCGCCATCGGCAACGGCACGGCCTCCCGCGAGAGCGAGCAGTTCATCGCAGCGCTGCTGCCGGAGGTGCCGGGCGTGCAGTATGTGATCGTCAGCGAGGCCGGCGCGAGCGTCTACTCCGCGTCGAAGCTCGCGGCGAAGGAATTCCCGGACTACGACGTCTCCCTGCGCAGCGCGGTCTCCATCGCAAGGCGCATGCAGGACCCGCTAGCGGAGCTGGTGAAGATCGACCCCAAGGCCATCGGCGTGGGCCAGTATCAGCACGATCTCAAGCAGGCGGAGCTGGAAAACACGCTGGCCGGCGTGGTGGAGAGCTGCGTCTCCGGCGTGGGCGTGGATGTGGAGACGGCCTCCGCGCAGCTGCTGGAGCATGTGGCCGGCATCGGCCCGGCGCTGGCGGCAAATATCGTCGCCTACCGCGATGAGAACGGCATCGCCTCCCGCGCGCAGCTCAAGAAGGTGCCCAAGCTGGGGCCGAAGGCCTTTGAGCAGTGCGCCGGCTTCCTGCGCGTGCGCGGCGCGAACCCGCTGGACGCGACGGCCGTGCACCCGGAGAGCTATCCGGCGGCGAAGGCGCTGCTCGCCCGCCTTGGCTATGAGGCGAAGGACCTGAAAAAGGGCGGCATTGCCGGCATCGCGGCGAAGGTCGATGAAATCGGCGCGAATACGCTGGCGGACGAGCTGGGCGTGGGCGCGATGACCCTGCGCGACATCGCGGCGGAGCTGGAAAAGCCCGGGCGCGACCCGCGCGAGGATATGCCGCCGCCCGTGCTGCGCACGGACGTGCTGGACATGAGCGACCTGAAGCCGGGCATGGAACTGACCGGCACGGTGCGCAATGTCATCGATTTCGGTGCGTTTGTGGATATCGGCGTGCATCAGGACGGCCTCGTGCACATCTCCCGCATGGCCGACCGCTTTATCCGCCATCCGAGCGAGGCGGTGAGCGTGGGCGACGTGGTGACGGTGTGGGTCGTCGACGTGGATATGAAGAAAAAGCGCATTGCGCTTTCCATGGTGAAGGGAAGAGATTGATATGAGGGCGTGCAGGCTGTTCCTGCTGGCTTTTCTGATCATCATCACAACAATGCAAACGGCCCATGCGCAGGGCTGGTCGCGCCGCTATGGCGGGCGCGGGGAGGACAGGCTGTATCAGCTCGTCGCCGCGCAGGACGGCCTGCTGGCTGCGGGCTACACCTACTCGACGGACGGCGACCTCGCACACCGCACGCGCACGGGCAAGGCCGGCTGGCTGCTGCGCCTTGACGCGCAGGGCGACGTCCTCTGGTCGTACACCAGCGCGCATGTGGGTCGGGACGAGTTCTTCAATCCCTATGTGCACGGCGACGGCACGATATCCGCCGTGCTGCGCGGGGCAGACGGACAGGGGCAGGAGTGGGTCATCCTCAGCGAGGGCGGCAAGGTACTCTCGCGCGTGGAGGTTCCCGGCGCGCAGGCGCTCTGCGCGCACGGCGGCGTGCGCGATGTCTGGCCCGGCATTCCGACCGAGCGGGACGGAGAGCGGCTATTGGCCGTCGTCTGCGCCCATGAGGACGGCAGCCTCTGCTGCGCGGCGCTGGACGAGCAGGGCGGCATAGGGCGCGGCGCATCCTTTGCCTATGATGCGCAGGACGTGATCGCCGCCGGCGCGCAGGACAGGCTTCTGCAGATTGGCAAGACGGAGGAAGGCCTCCGCGTCCGCTGGATCATCCCGGGCGGCGCGCAGCTGCCGCAGGAGCACGCCCTTGCAGCGGCGGGCGGGCGCATCGACGTGCTGCTCGACGCGCTGGCCTATGAGGACGGCTCGGCGATTGTCAGCGCGCAGCTGGAGGGCATGGGCGATATCATTGCCCGCGTGACGGAGGCGGGCGAGCTGCTCTATACCGTGGACGCCGGGGACAATATCTATCCCCTGACGGCGACGCAGTCGGGCTTTGCCGGGTGCAGCTCCTCGAGCGTCTGCTTCTATGATGAGGACGGCGCGCTTATCGGCCTTGCGCCCCTGCCGCGCGTGGACGGCGAGGATGGCTTTGTGCAGGATATGGCGGCCTTTGACGGCGGCGCGGCGCTCCTGCAGGAGTCGTCGGGCGGCGGTAAGACGATCCAGATCACGGCGGTGACGCAGATGGAGCCCGCGAGGGACGAGACCTACGACGAGGCGATTTGGCTGCAGTCGATGGCTGCGCTGCTGAGCGCGCGGAATATGGGCGATGAAACGGAGATCCTCTGCGAATACGATGGACGGGCGATGCGCACGCTGGTGGATGCGCAGGGGAATGCGCAGGCGCTTGCGGAGGCGCAGCGGCCCCATGGCTATGCCGTGGAGGGCGGCTGCCTGCTCTTTGAGGAGACGCCGGGCGGTGCGCTGGTTTCGCTCATGGACGCGCAGGGCAATCCCTGCTGGCAGACGAGGACGCTGATTCACACCGCGGCGGACAGGCTGATCTGGCGCTGCGGCGCGAGAACGGCGGACGGCGGGTATCTGCTGGGCGGCTGCTACATCATCGGCAGCGGCGACGAGGCGCGTCAGACGGGCGTGATGGCGGAATTGAGCGCACAGGGCGTGCTGCAGGAGATCTTCCTGCCCGGTGAATTGACCTGCGTCTGCGCAATCCTCCCGGGCGATACGCCGAAGGATACCGTCGTGCTGGCGGCGCTCAATGAATGGCTGGAGGCGGAGGCCGTGGTTGCCGCCCGCCTGCATGAGATCGAATGGGGCAGATGGACGCGCACGCCCATCGACCTGCAGACAAAGGACGCGTATCTCCTGCGCAGCGGGGACGGCCGGCTGCTCGCGGCGGGCACATCGATCCGCCATGGGCGGGAGAATGTGGTGCTCTTTGCGCTTGACTGGCCTGAGATGGCGCTGTGAAGGCGCAATAAAGGTGCAATAAAGGCGCGATAAAGGCGCAATGAAAGCACAATGAAGAAACAGATGAACAGCGGCTCTCCGCTTGAGACGGAGAGCCGCTGTTTCTTTGGCGCGTTATGATTCCCGATGGAAGGCGATTTCCTCCGGGTTGTTTCTCGGGTTGCCCTTACCGATGTTGCCCTTGGGCTTGACGGCGTGGATGCCGTAGAGATCGCAGAGGGCATGGGCCTCGCCCTCGTCCTCCGGCACGTGCTGCATCAGCCCCGTGCATTCGGTGGAGCTCTGAATCTCCTTGGCGTCCATGGCGGGCGATGTACTGCGGCGCGCAGGCGGATTCCACTGCCATGCGGCGTGCGGGCGTTTTTGCGTGTTTTCGGTCATGATGCTGCCTCCTCGCGTCTGTGTGATCCTGCTATTATAGGATGACGGGGAGGCGGCGTTTGACACAGGTAAATTACGGGCGGAGCAGGGCAGAGAGCTCCGGCGGCAGCGGCTGTGCGAGGTCGATGCGCGCTCCTGTGATCGGATGGGCAAGGGAGAGGCTGGCGGAGTGCAGCGCAAACCGGCCGCCGAGGGCGGGCAGCTCGCTGCCGTAGAGATAATCGCCTGCAATCGGGCAGCCGATGGAGGACAGATGCACGCGGATCTGATGCGTGCGCCCCGTCTCAAGGCGAAGGCGCAGAAGCGCGCGGCGGCCGCAGACGGCCTCAATGCGGAAATGCGTGACGGCGCGCTGGCCGTCCTCGCGCACGGCGCGCTTTGCTCCCGCGCCGAGGCGGGCGATGGGCGCGTCGATCAAGCCGGACGACGCTTTGGGCACGCCCTCGGTGACGGCGAGATACTCGCGGATAAAGCCGCCGGTATGCAGCTGGGCGGTCAGAAGGCGCTGGGCGTGTGCATGCCGGGCGACGCAGAGGAGGCCGCTGGTACCCTTGTCCAGCCTGTTGACCGGGTGATAGACGAAGGAGGATTCATCCGCGCCGAGCATGGCGCACAGCTGCTCGCGCAGCGTGCCGGTTTTGATATGGGTGCAGGGGAGCGTGGCCAGCGGCGCGCCCTTGGCGGCGATGATCAGATCCTCGTCGATGTATCGGATCTGCGACGGCGGCAGATGCGGAAGGCAGCCGTCCTGCGCCGGTGTGATGGAGGCGGCGTCTGCGCCGTCGTCCGGAAGGAGAATCGTGATGATCTCACCCTCACGGAGCCTGTAGTCGGCGCGGACGGGGCGATCGCCGATGCGGATGCCCTCCTGCACCTTGAGCCGGCGGAAGGCATGCTCGCCGAGGTGAAAGCGGCGCGGCACGACGCTGCGCACGGCGCGCCCGTCGTCCTCGCGCGTGACGGTGTATGTCAGGATGCGCATATGTCTCCTCCCCGATGCGAATGGTGTGAGCGCATTATACCACAGGATATGGTCGATTGACAAAGGCGAGTGCGGATAGTACAATAAAAATGGTATCATATAGGTCCTGTGCGGGGCAATCCGCGGCGGGATGATTACGGCGCGCCGGACGGCGCGGAAATGGAGAGAAGCGCATGGACGCATCGACTGCGTTTAATAGAAGGAAGGATGAGCTGCTCGCCCAGCTTGAGCGGGCGGCCGGCCCGGAGCAGGCGGCGGAGGCCGCCGTGATGGCGCTGGAAATGATCGCCTGCGATCTGGCGCAGGATGAGCAGGACGAGACCGCCCGCCAGAGGCAGCAGGCGGTGATGGCGCTGGCGCGCCGCGCGCCCGCGATCCTTCGCGCCGCACGGGCGGAGGGCGAGCTTGTCATCGCGCAGCCGGAGAAATCGGCGAAGGGCGGGCGGAAATTCGGCCTGCGCGAGGCCGGGGCGCTGCTGCTGGCGGCGTTGGCTGTGGCGATGGTCGTGGATGGCAAGGTGATCTTTGCCGTGCTGCAGGCGGCGGGCGCGGGGCTTGTGTATGTGGATGCCATGAGGCAGGCGGCTGCGCCGCAGGAGACGCGCTGCACCGCGCGCGGCCTTGCCCGGGCGGACGCGCAGGAGATGGTCCGGCTGCTGGGCGAATTGTGCCGTGCGGCGGATATCTGCGTGAGCGACCTGCAGCTGCTCGAGCAGGAGCATACATCGGCGCGCCTGAGCGGCACGGCTGACGAGGCGATGATCGACCTGCTGGTCTCGCTCATGGAGGCGAAGGCGACGGGCAGGCCCGAGGTCGCGCTGCGCAGCCTTGACCAGGCGGAGACGTACCTGCGCATGCTGGGCATCGAGACGGCGGCCTTCAGTAGGGAGACGGCGCACATGTTCGATGTGCTGCCCACGCTCAGCGGAGAGCGGACGATCCGCCCTGCGCTGATGAAGGATGGAAAGGTGATCCGCCGCGGCGTCGCGGCCTGCGCGGCTGCGCAGGGTGCGGCGAAATGACGGCGAAGGGAGATACAGCGATGAAAATCCTAGGCTTTGACCTTGGCGACGGCGAGAGCGCAGTCGCGCTGCTGGATGGGGAATCGACCGTCGAGCCGCGCATGATGCTGCTCTTTGGCCGCGCGAGCATCCTCTCCGCCGTCGGCATGCGCGAGGGGCGCATCGTCGTGGGCGAGGAGGCGAATGTCCTCGCCGGCGCGCAGGATGTGAAGGTGCGCTTCAAGTCCCGGTATCTGACGGATGCGTCGGCCCCGGGCGACGTGCGCGCGTTTGCGCAGGGCGTGATGGCGCAGCTGCGCACGCAGGAGCCCGCGCTGATGGCGCAGGTCTCGCGCACGGTCATCGGCTGCCCGGCGGGCTGGGGCGAGGGCAGGCGGCAGCAGTATGCTGCGCTGATGGAGTCGGCCGGATTCCCGAATGTGCATGTCGTGCCGGAATCGCGCGCGGCATTCCTCTATGCGCGCCATGCGCGCGGCCTGCGCGTGAGCCCGGAGCTCATGCAGCACAGCGCGATGGTGATCGACATCGGCTCCTCGACGACGGACTTTGCCTATATCGTGGACGGTCATCAGCAGGATCAGGCGCTCTTTGGCGATACGAATCTGGGCGGCGGCCTGCTTGACGAGCTGATCCTCAGAAGGAGCGTGGAGCTCTCTCCCGACAGGGATGAGCTTCTGCGCGTGATGGAGGAGAGCCCCGCGTGGCGCAGCTACTGCGAATTGGAGGCCCGCAGGCTCAAGGAGCGCTATTTCCTTGACGAGGCGAAATGGCAGGCGCAGGGCCTTGCGACGCAGCTGGTCGTCTGCTATGATCAGACGCTGATGCTCCGCCTCGAGCTCGACGCGCAGGCGGTGGAGGAGATCATCCATACGCCGGTTGCGGCGCTGGGCGGGCGCAGCTTTGTCGATGCGATGGAGCAGTCCCTTCGCGCGGCGAAGGAGATCAGCAGCGCATGCCCGCCGCAGGTGGTCATCCTGACCGGCGGCGCATCGCGCATGACGTTCTTTGCTGAGGCGTGCAGGGCGGCGTTCGGCGGCAGCCTGATGGTCCTCTGCCCGGAGCCGGAGTGCTCGATTGCCCGCGGCCTTGCCTATGCGGGCCGGGTGGACGAGCGGCTGAAGGTCTTCCGCGAGGAGGTCGCCTCCATCGCCAAGGGAGACCGCCTGAGCGCGCTGGTCTCCGGCAGCATCCATGAGCTTTACACCCCGCTGGCGCGCATCATGGTGGGCGCCGCGCGGCAGGAGGCGATGGAGACGATCGCCCTGTGGAAGCGCGGGGGCATCGACACCATCGAGGAGCTTGAGCGCGTGCTGGCGGAGCGGGTCGAGGCGTCCGTGGAGAGCGATGAGGTCAAGACGCAGATCGCCGCGCAGCTGCAGGAATGGACGGACAGGCTGATGGGCAGGATGGAGGGCGAACTGACGGCCCTCTGCCAGCGCTGCGGCGTGCCGCCCGAGCGCATGTCCCTGCGGGGCGCGCCAGTCCATGCGGGTCTTGGCAAGGTGCGCGTCTCCGTGATGGACGCGATGGGCATGGACATGCTGTCCAGCCTGCTGGGCGTGGTGCTGGCGGTCGTCGGCGCGAATATCTGCGGCGGCGGCGGCGTGGCGCTGCTGGGCTCCGGCCCGGTGGGCGTGATTGTCGGCGCGGTGGGCGGCCTGATGCTGACCTTCCTTGGCAAGGACGGCATGGAAAAGATGCTGCGCACGATGAAGACGCCCATCCTCATGCGCCAGCTGGTGCTCGATTTCACCGTGGTGAGCGGGCTTGACCGCCAGCAGGAGAAGATGGAGCGCTCGATCATCGAGTCGCTCGCCGATCCGCGCAGCGGCTTTGCCGGCAAGCTGTGCGAGAGCCTCGCCGCCACGCTCGGCGAGCAGATGGAGCGCATGGCGCGGGGCGCGGAGATGTCCATCTGCGCTTGACTATGCAGCCAAAAGCGGGTATCATACTATTTGATACCATTTGTTGAAAAGAATCATTCATCACGCTTCCTTCGGGGAGCGGACGGAGGGAAATTATGGATAAGGCACAGATTGAGCGCATCAACGAGCTGGCGCGCAAGAAGAAGAGCGAGGGCCTCAATGAGGCGGAGCTCGCCGAGCAGGCGGCGCTGCGCGCGCAGTATCTCAAGGAATTCCGCGAGAACATGGAGGCCACGCTTCGCGCCGTGCGCGTGGAGCAGGCGGACGGCACCTACAAGCCGCTGGAGAAGAAGAAGCCCAACTGATCAGGAACATGATTGGAAAATACCGGGATGAAAGCGGAATGCTCATTCGTCTAGTATACACAGGACAAGAGGGTTGGTGAGATCAATGAGGAAGAATTCAAGGCGGATTCTGGCAGCGCTTGTGCTGCTGCTCCTGCTGCCTGCGCTCGCGCTGGCGGCGGATTACGCTGTGGTCAAGGGAGGCAGGCTGAATCTGCGCGAGTATGCCAGCATGTCGAGCCGCAGCCTTGGCAAGTATAATACAGGTTCGTGGGTCATCCTGCAGCAGAATGCCGGCAACGGCTGGTGGCAGGTGAGGACGCTGGATGGGAAGAGCGGCTACATGTCCGCCAATTATCTGAATCTGGGCGCGAACGCCGGCAGCGCGACGGTCAAGTACGCCAACGGCGGCTATGTCAATCTGCGCAGCGGCCCGTCGCTGTCCTACGGTGTGGTCGTGCGCGCGACGTCTGGCTCTGCGGTGACGATTCTCAATGATTCCTATGAGTGGAATTATGTGTCCGTCGTGCAGAATGGATATACCTATACCGGCTACATGCACGATTCCCTGATTGAGCGCGGCGTGAGCACAGCGACCGTGACCACCCGCAATGGCGGCAGGGTCAACGTCCGCTCCGGCCCGGGCTCCGGGTATTCGAGCATCGGCACGCTGGCCTCCGGCACGCAGGTTACGATTCTGCTCAAGGGCAACGGCTGGTACAGAATTTCTGCAAACGGCATGACGGGCTTTATGTCCACGCAGTATATCTCCGGCTCCGGCAGCACGGTGGGCAGCAATACAGGCTCGTCCTCCGGCACGCAGACCGCCGTCCGTATCGCCTTTGTCAACAATCCGATCAGTACGCAGGTGCTCAACCTGCGCGAGACGCCGTCCCAGTCCGCGCGCTCCATCGGCCAGTACCGCAACGGCACGCAGGTCAAGGTCGTGGGCTATGGCGCAACGTGGTGCGAGGTCTATGTCGGCACGAAGCACGGCTATATGATGACGCGCTACCTGAGCTTTGACGGCAATTATCTGCCGCCGAGCGGCTATTACCCGGCGGCAACGCCGACGCCGCTGGTGCAGTATATCACCCCGAAGCCGTATTATCCGGTGACGACGCCGACGCCGCTGGTGCAGTACATCACCCCGAAGCCGCAGTATCCGGGCGTGGAAAACACGCCGAAGGCCGGCACGCAGATCACGCTGGCTGTCGCCTACGGCAGCAGCAGCCAGAATATCCACATCTTCAACGACTCCGCGCTGGCTTCGCTCAAGACGATCGTCCAGCCGGGCAAGCAGGCGACCATGCTGCAGTATGGCACGAGCGTCTGCATGATTCTCATCGACGGCGGCGTGGCCTATGTCTCCACGCTCAACGTCAACTACTGATCCCCTGCATACAGGGCGGGCACGCTGCGGTGTGCCCGTCTTTTTTGCATCAAAGGAAATGCGCGAAGAAGCGGGAGCGGCCATTGGCCGCTTTTTGCATATCTGCTGCGAATATGGGCATGATGAGCGCAGAAGGATGTGAAGGGTATGAAGATGAGGAACATGCTGGCGGCGCTGATGATCATGGCGCTGATGCTCATGAGCGGCTGCGCAAGGCGCTCCGGCGGGGCGGATCAGCCCGCGCTGCCCGAGCCGGAGAATACGCCGCAGGCGACGGCGCAGCCCTCCGCAGAGCCGGGCATGGCGGCGGAGCTGGTGCCCGAGCGCCTTGCGGCGGGGGCGGACGGCGTTCCGATGCTGAAGGTCTATGACGTGGACAGGGAAACGATGGAGGAGCTGTCCGTGGAGGATTACCTGCCGGCGGTGCTCGCCGGGGAGATGGCGGGCGACTGGCCGCTGGAGGCGCTCAAGGCGCAGGCGATCCTCGCGCGCACATTCGTTTTGCAGTTTGTCTCGCAGAAGGAATCGATGTACGACGGCGCGGACATCTCCACGGATATCCGTGAGGCGCAGGCCTATAACCCGGACGCTGTTAACGACAGAATTCGCCGGGCGGTGCAGGAGACGCGCGGCCTCGTGCTCAATGCCGGCGGCGAATTGCCGTATGCGTGGTTCCATGCGCATTCGGGCGGCTTGACCGCGCGGGCGAAGGAGGGCCTTGATTACGAGAAGGCGGAGCCGGGCTACACGCAGTGCGTCCGGGGCATGGAGGATGACGAAGCGCCGCCGGAGGCTGCGAATTGGGAGGCGGTCTTTACGGCGGAAGAGGTGCTCGCCGCCGCGAAGGACGCAGGCGCATCGGCCGGCGAGCTGACAGGGATTTCCATCGGACAGCGGGGCGAATCGGGCCGCGCGATGACGCTGCTGATCTCCGGGAAGGAGGTCTCCGCCCCGGCCTTCCGCATTGCGATCGGGTCGACGAAAATGCGCTCCTGCCTGCTTGAGAGCATCCGCGTGGAGGATGGGAAAGTCGTCATGCGCGGCAAGGGCTATGGTCACGGTGTGGGCATGAGCCAGTGGGGCGCAAACGCCATGGCGAGGCAGGGGAGGACTGCGCAGGAGATCGTGCTGCACTACTTCCGCGGGGTGACGCTCAGCCGGGCATGGGAATAAGCGCGAGAATTTGCGAAAAAGAGAAAATTCAGTATTGACTTCCAACCCCGTCTACGCTATAATATGTAATGTTGACGGGGCATTAGCGCAGTTGGTAGCGCGTTTGAATGGCATTCAAAAGGTCAGGGGTTCGACTCCCCTATGCTCCACCATAACAAAGAACCACCCGGAAGGGTGGTTTTTGTTATGGTACAAAAAATGGGGGAGTCGAACCTGGCCCGGGAATGAATGAGGCCCCAGTGGGGCCTCAGAACCGGGCTGACCGAGCGCCGTCGAGGCGCGAGAGGAGACTCCCCTATGCTCCACCATAACAAAGAACCACCCGGAAGGGTGGTTTTTGTTATGGTATAAAAAATAGGGGAGTCGAACCTGGCCCGGGGATGAATGAGGCCCCAGTGGGGCCTCAGAACCGGGCTGACCGAGCGCCGTCGAGGCGTGAGAGGAGACTCCCCTATGCTCCACCATAAAAGGACTGAAGCTTTGATACAAGGTTTCAGTCCTTTTCTTTATGCTCTTGCTGATTCCTAATGTAAAACGGCAAATGCACCCGGGAATATGAGTGATTGTGGTAAGTTTCCTTCTCCGCCATCCTCGGGACAAATTTCCGCTGAAAAACTGCATAGATAAAATGTCCCCACTCTCCCCGGTGGATGCTTAACAAATCGATTACTCGGGCTTGCGTTTTGCGAATGCAAGTAACTCCCATCAGCGCGAACGGTATTGCTGCGGAGTAACGCCATACAGCTCCCGGAACCTGCGGCAGAAATAGCCTGCGCTGGAAAAACCGGTATCCGCCGCAATGGCGGCGACTGTCCGCTCGGTGGTGCGCAGCTGCTGCGCGGCGCAGTTCAACCGGTAATTGATCAGATAGGCCACAGGGGATTGGTGGATCCCCTCGTGAAAGATCTGCAGGGCGCTGCTTTTGCTGATGTAGATAGAATCCGCAATGCGCTGCAGGGTGATCGGCTCGCGGTAATGGTCCTGGATGAATTGCAGCATCATCTGCAGTCTGGCCTGCTCCCCGGTGCGTCGGCTGCTGCCGGAGGCAGGGGATATTTCCACATGACTCACGATGATCTCCCACATCTCCAGCAGCAGCCGCAGCGTGCGCAGCTGGCTGACATCGCCTTTTTCGTGATCGGAGAAGATCATCCGCAAGAGCCGCAGCACTTCTCCGTGCCAGGTGATCTGTGGATCGAATAGGCAGTAGGAAAAGCCGCCCTCCAGCAGCGGCTGGACGTACCTGCGGTAAATGAGGCTGCCCTCCGGCGCAAGAAGTGCTGGCGAAAAAACGATGTTGGGCATCCAGGTGCTGCGTTCTGACTGGAAGCGATGCACCATGCGCCCATTAATCAGCATCCCGCAGCCCTCCGGCACGGGCACCTGTTCGCCGCCGATGGACACCAGGGTTTCACCGCTGTTCACATAGATCATCTCCAATTCGGGATGCCAGTGCCAGTCGATGCAGTGAAGATCAAACTCCCACACGTTTTCAAGATAATACTGAAAGGGATAATCCAGGCTTCCGTGGCTGACTGTCTCGCGGAGCGTTTGATCCGTTGCGATGCGGGGAAAGGTGTGTACAGGCTTCACAGCTTCTTCTCCATTTGCATTGTTTGTGATATTGTATCATATTTCAGGGATTCTTTTCAATGACTTCGCCGCCGTATTGGGATATAATATCATCAACAACAACAAGGAGTGACTCCTGATGCAGAAGAACTACCGCAAGACACTCATGGCCTGCTATCTGGGCTTTATCACCCAGGCGATCTGCGCAAACTTTGCGCCCCTGCTGTTCCTGACCTTCCACAAGGACTACCAGATCAGCCTGGGGCATATCGCGCTGATCCCCACCGCATTCTTTCTGACGCAGCTGATCGTGGACGCTCTCTGTGCCCAGTACGTGGACAAGATCGGCTATCGTCGGGCGATTGTCGGGTCGCAGGTCACCTCTGCGCTGGGACTGGCCGGATTGGCTTTTCTGCCGGAGATGCTGGGTGATCCGTTCATCGGTGTGATCCTGTGCGTCATTCTGTATGCCATTGGCAGCGGCCTGATGGAAGTGCTGGGCAGTCCCATTGTGGAGGCCTGTCCCTTTGATAACAAGGACGCCGTGATGAGCCTGCTTCATTCCTTCTACTGCTGGGGCTCGGTGGCTGTGGTGCTTTTATCCACGGTGTTTTTTTCCGTGTTCGGCGTGGCGTGCTGGAAGATCCTTGCCTGCCTCTGGGCCATTGTCCCCCTGTGGAACATTGTCAATTTCCTGCGCTGCCCCATTGAGCATCTGGTGGAGGACGGTCAGGGCATGACCATCCGGCAGCTATGCAAAGCGCCGCTGTTCTGGCTGGCCGTGCTGCTGATGGTGTGCTCCGGTGCATCCGAACTGGCAATGGCACAGTGGGCCTCCGCCTATGCAGAGGCTGCGCTGGGGCTGAGCAAAACGCTGGGCGATCTGTTGGGGCCCTGCCTGTTCGCCATCACCATGGGTATCAGCCGTGTGCTGTATGGAAAATACGGCGAAAAGGTGGAATTGACCAGTTTCATGCTGGGTTCCGGCGCGCTGTGTCTTGTGTGCTATCTGCTGGCCTCCATGACGGCTAATCCCATCTGGGGACTGGTGGGCTGCATAGCCTGCGGTTTTTCCGTGGGCATCATGTGGCCGGGAACCCTCAGCATCACCTCCGCCCGGATGCCCCTTGGCGGCACGGCCCTGTTTGCATTGCTGGCCATGGCTGGCGACCTCGGCGGCGCATTCGGCCCCAGCATGGTGGGCTATGCGACCCAGTTGGCGGGCGATGATCTCCGCGCTGGGCTACAGGTCGGCTGCATTTTCCCCATTGGGCTGATGATTGGCTTGATCATCATGCGCCGCATGACAAAAAAGAATCAGGTGCAGAAGGATTGACAACTTTATTTATGGACATCGGCTGTTTTTTATCTGCAAACAAAAGCAGCCCCACATCCAGCACATCATGTTAGATGCGGGGCTGCTTTAATGTATTGCGTATGATGTATCATCAAAGGACGTACTGCCGATCCTTCCGTTATAGGATTCATACCATACAAAACAATTGATGGTAATGACAAAACGAAAGCTCGGCGTTGCACCCACCGAGCTACAATTTGCACCCAGATGCACCCATTGCAAAATGAAAGGGCTATTGCAAAACGATAGCCGGGAATTGTATTAGTTTTTGAGTTATTGCCCATAAGAAGAAGCACCCACTTGTGGGTGCTTTTTCTTATGGTATGAAAAATAGGGAAGTCGAACCTGGCCCGGGGATGAATGAGGCCCCAGTGGGGCCTCAGAACCGGGCTGACCGAGCGCCGTCGAGGCGCGAGAGGAGACTCCCCTATGCTCCACCATAAAAGGACTGAAGCTTTGATACAAGGTTTCAGTCCTTTTCTTTATGCTCTTGCTGATTCCTAATGTAAAACGGCAAATGTATCCGGATTTTTGCAGTTTTGCATACCACTTCCATCGCTGCCATCCTCGGGACAAATCTTCGCTGAAAAACTGCATAGATACAATGCACCCACTCTCCTCGGCGGGTGCATAACAAAACGATTGCTCAGGCTTTCGTTTTGACATTAGGGCTTTCGTTTTGTGAATAGCCCTTTATTTTGTGATTGGGTGCAAATGCCTGAAAAACTAAGAAAGTACGAGTTTTCCTATTCGCACTATGTTTGTTACTTGTGGGGATTGATGGGTTATTATATAATATCAATATAAGTTGGCCTAGCGGAGAGGTTTTCTATTCGATGGACATGAAAGTTCTCAAGGATCGAGTATCAGGAGGTGCATCTATTTGCCGCTAACATTTGTTCAACAAGATATTACTACCATGCAAGTCGATGCGATTGTCAATGCAGCAAATGCAAAATTGAAGAATTTCGCAAGACATAAAGGCGGTGGTGTGTGCGGTGCAATTTTTCGTGCTGCTGGTCAAAATCAGATGCAAGAAGCCTGCGATAGAATAGGCGGATGCGAGGTTGGCAGTACAGTTGTTACACCGGGGTTTGCCCTTCCTGCAAAATACGTCATTCACGCCGTTGGACCAATCTATAAAACGGGCAGCATAGAGGAAGCCATCCAGCTGTACAACTGTTACTGGTCTGCTTTGTTTGATGCGAGGGACTGCGATGCGCATACCGTTGCCTTTCCTCTGATTTCCTCGGGGATATATGGATATCCACCTTACGATGCTCTGCGAATTGCGGTTACTGCGATTGAAGCTTGGCTCTCTCCTGAAAAACAAATGGATGTTTATTTATCCATTATGGACGATGAGTTGTTTCAGTTGGCAAAGATCAAACGGGAAGAATTGGAATGGCCTGAAGTCGGTTCTGCCCATTCACGATGGTTGCGGGAACAACGCCTGGCATCAGAAATGGAGGGTGTGGAGCTTGTAATAGCAGAAAATTCCCCCTTTACCGAGGAATAAATAGCAAAAATGGATTCATTGCCATTCGAAGAGGCTGCTGCATATCGCAACTCTTTGATGTTTAAAAAAGTAAAAGTACACGAAACAGCAAATACCAAAACGAAAGTCCGGTGTTGTACCCACCGAGCCGGTTTTACACCCAGTCAGAGTCGTTTGCACCCAACACATCTATTCGCAAAACGAAAGGTTCTACTGCAAAACGATAGCCGGGAATTGTTTTAGTATTTGAGTCGTTTCCCATAAGAAGCACCCACTTGTGGGTGCTTTTTCTTATGTTATGAAAAATAGGGGAGTCGAACCTGGGCGGCACCGAAGCCGAGCGCGCCCAGTGGGCGAAATAGCGAGGCGGAGCGTGGGGAACTGCAAGGAGCGGTGGAACACCGCGACTATGCAGGCTCCCCGGAATGTGAATGACGTGCCAGTGGCACGTCAGAGCCGCCCTGACCGAGCGCCGTCGAGGCGCGAGAGGAGACTCCCCTATGCTCCGATATAGAATAAGAGCTGCTGCAGGATTAACTGCAGCAGCCCTTGATCATATTAAGCTGAATGACGCTTGCTAAAGCATTTCGTGCTCATGCAGACTGCGCTGAGGATAAGCCCGGCTGCTGAAACAAGAAAAAACAACACAGCAATGCCCGAGCCGTTTCCGCTGCCAAAGACAGAAGCCAGCAATGCTGCCGCTGCGGATTTGCCGCTCATCAGCGGCTCAAATACGTGGTCGGCAAGCACGCCTCCCAGATACAGCCCCAAAGGAATCGTGCAATTCTGCAGGGTATCTCTGGCTGAGAATACGCGTCCCTGCATCTCTAATGGAACCTCTGAGCGCATAAGCGCGCCCCAGTGAATATTCATGACGGCTGCAAAGGTATACTGGAGGAATGCTGTTACGCACCAGCCAATTGTATTCCTGCTGAGCGAAAGGCCTATACCTGCAGTAAAAATGAGGCAGCACATCATGAGAATCATTCTGACTGGGTTTTGCGATTGCTTTGCAAAGGATGTCAGCGTGCCGCCTGTCAGCAGCCCCAGCGCTACGGCTGACTGGACAACGCTCAGTGCAGCCTGATTGCCGCTTGATCTGCTGAGGATGAAGGCGGACATCAGTCCATCCGGCCCCAGCTTGGCAAGGAAATTCACAGCGGCAATGTACACGATCAGATGCAGAAGATGCGGATGCTCCTTGAGATACCGCAATCCTGACAGACTGGTCTGCAGGAAAGATTCCCTCAATTCCTGTTTTTTCTCAATCTTGGGTATGCGGATGAATAGAAGGGTCAGGAAAGCGACGGCAAAGGTGACCAGATCAATTGCCAGCACCGCAGATATACCGCCCCACGCAAGGACAACTGCGCCCAATACCGGCGAAAGGATGGATATGAGCGCGCCTGATACCGTCTGCAGGCCTCCTGCGCGGATATAGTGCTCCTCGGGTACCAGTAGACTCGTTGCCACATAGGCCGCAGGCACCTGAAATGCGTTCATCAGGCTCAGCAGGGTATTGATGGCGTACAGATGAATAACTGTCAGAGCTGACGATGAATAAAGCGCGAAGACCGTAAGGGTTCCGCAGGCGGCAAGCAGATCTGAGAGCAGCATGATGCGCTTCTTATTCCATCGATCAGCAAGTGCGCCGGCGATAAAGCGGAACAGAATGGTGGGCAGAAAGGAACAGAGTGTCAGCAATGATAAGCTGGACGCGGTTCCATTCTGACTGTAAACCCAGATGACCAGCGCGTAATTGGTCATTTCGGTGCCCATGGAGGAAACGCCCTGCGAAGCCCATAGCATCAGGAAGGGGCGCAGGCTGGCGGCGGGAGAATTCTTTTTCATGGCTTTGCTCCTTACATGTATTTTTGATGCAAGCAGCACATAGCCCGATCGGACGGAGAATGGTCTGGATACTCCGCTCCGCACACGTACCGTCCGGATCAGACCATGTGCGGAGCAAAGACTTGGGCGGCAAAGGCCTGTACGAAGAAACCGTATGTCATATTCTTCACCTCTCGATAAATAGTAACATAGTCATGTATTTCACACCACAATAAACGTGCACGTCTGCGGCGCCAATACAAGCCTGCCGCTGACCGTCTCGCCGGACAGGTCGGGCAGCTCGTCATTGGCGCCCAAGAACAGCTCGCGCCCGTTGAGCGTCATGACGGGGCTGCGCACGCCGTCGCGGCCCGCCAGCGTGTAGCGGACGGCCTCGCGGGGCAGCTCCACGGCGGTGCTCTCCGTCGCGGAATTGTTGATGATGAGATACGCAAGGCCCTTCTGCCCATCCCTGCGGGAGTGGCAGTAGACATGCGCGCCCTCGCGGATGGGCTCGCCGGAGTCGTAGACCTCGGTGCCCATCAGGGTATTCCACAAGAGGACGGCGAAGTAATTCGGCCGCGGCTCAAACGTGCCGTGCTTCAGCCAGCCGTAGTCGGAGGAGGCCAGCGTATTGTGGAAGATGACGCCGTCCGAAATCGCGGCGAAGGAGCCCAGCTCGTTGAGCGTCCTGAATACGTCCAGATAGGTGGACGCCCACGTATCGCCGCCGCCGCCCGCGTCGCCGGACTCCGTGACCCAGAGCTGCGCGCCGGGCATGTACTGGTCGCGCAGCTTCGCGGCGGCCCTTGCGCAGTAGGCTGCCGCGTCGAGATAGGCCTCGGAATGGGCCTTCTCTGCGGGCCAGTGGACGAAGCTCATGCCCGCCGCAATGCGCTCGGACACGCCATTGTAGTAGTGATAGCTGAAGACATCCATCTTTTCCTTCGCGCCCTTGAGGAGCTTCTCCGTGCCGACCAGCTTGGAGACGATCTTGAGCAGGCCCTCTTCCAGCTTCATTTTGCCCATCTGCCCGCCGCCGACGGAACAGGGGCCGACGGCCAGCGTCTCCGGGTAGTTTTCATGGAGCCACTTGTTGAAGACGTCCTGATCGCGGATGTAATCCTTGAAGGTGTATCCCTTCGGCGCGCCGGAGCCGGAGAGCAGGTTCGGCTCGTTCATGAATTCCGCTGCGTCAATCGGCACGCCGTACTCGCGGCTCAGGTCAAACAGCAGCTTTGCCTGCGCGGGCTGCCACGGCTCATGGGCGGCATGGATGCCCTCGCAGTTGGCGACGGACACCAGCAGCCTGCCGCCGACGGCCTTGACAAAATCGAGGACGCCGAGCCACTGCTCGCGGGTCAGCACATTCTGAAAGCCCTCGGGCGCGACGCCCTTTGCCGCACCGTCAAAGTCGTAATAGGTCTTGGTCGACCATGTGCCGGACACGCGGACCCACACGGGCCCCAGCGCCTTCGCCAGCTTTCTCAGGCGGGGCTGGGTAAGGTCGATGGGCGGGTAGACCTGCATGAGCGAGCCCTTTTTGGAGAAGCCGACCATGGGGAATGTGCCGCGTCCGGCGATTTCCTCCGGGGTATACGCCTTCCAGAAGGTGCCGCCGGTGACCTCCGTCATCTCGATGTTGTAGGAGACCAGTCTGGGGTCGACGGAGCGGAGCTTTTGCAGATTCTCCGTCCTGAGATGAATCGTCTGTGCCATAGCGCATTTCTCCTTGTGATTCATGGGTCGTGATGCTGCTATTCTTCTTGATGCCGGGGTGCAATTCCTTCATGAATGCCATGGAAAACTGACAAGCTGCAGCGATCCGTGATATAATGGGAACATATAAAGGGGCTGGCTCGCCTGTGGGCGTAGATTGAGCGGTGAAACAATGCAGAAGAGGTGATTGATTATGAATGTCACGCAGAATAACGAACAGACCACTGGCACGCCGATCACCGTCAGGCCTGCGCGCACGGAGGAGATCGCGCTGGTCAACGGCATGCGCCGCGAGCTCAATGCGATGCATGCGCAGGGCAGGCCGGAGTTCTTCAGACCGCAGATGCGCCCGGAGCTTGAAGAACTGACGCAGGCCTTTATCGCTGGAGAGGATACGGACGTCCTCGTCGCAGTCTTAGATGGGGAGGTCGTCGGCTATGCGATGATCCGCCTCGTCAACAGCCCGGAGGGGATCTATGGCTATGCGCAGCGGTTTTACCATGTGGAGGAGCTCTGCGTGGCTGAGGCGCACAGGCGCTGCGGAGCGGGGCGCGCGCTGGTGGAGTACATGAAGCGGGACGCTGCTTCGCGCGGTTATGAGCGGATGACGCTGGACATGTGGGCTTTTAATGACTGCGCGCTGCAGTTCTACGATGCGTGCGGCTTCAAGGTCTTCCGCCGGTGCATGGAGATCACGGCACTGAAGTGATCCATATAGAAAAACAGGACGGGCGACCGTCCTGCTTTGATTTGCTTATTCGTGCAGCTGGCGCACCTTTTTCATCTCATCGATCCTGCCGTGCGTGCGCCCGAGGGCGTACATGAGCAGCGTCGCGCAGAGGAGATTGATCCAGCCGAGAGGGGCGAAGGAATTCATCGACACCGCCAGGCCGATGGCCAGATTGCCCAGCCCGACGCCTGAGAGTGTCTTTCCGATCTTCTCCAGATGGGCAATACGGGAATCGATATCCGAGAAGAGATCGAAGGGCCCGTCCTCCGTGCGCTTGCGGAAGTAGATCCACTGTACAATGCGGCCGACATACTCCGCGCCCGCCTCCTTCATGAAGGCGAGATAGGCTTCGTCGTGCTCGTGCATTTCCAGGCGAATGGTGTATTCGCCCGGCTCGCAGGCGGTGAAGGTGTATTTGCAGAAGCCCACGCTGCTGAGCACCCAGCCGCTCATGGCCATTTCATTGAGCCACTGCTCTTCCTTTTCAAAGTCCCATACCCAGAACCACTTGCGGATGGTCTTTTGTTCGTTCATTTGAGTTCCTCCTTCAGGATAGCGTCCCCATTCTCCACGAGACTGCGCAGGCGCGCGAGCTCGCTCTTGAGGACGGAGAGGCCGTGGTCGGTGAGCTGATATTCCTTCTTTCTGCTGTCCTGCGAGACGGGCAGCGGGGCGATCCATCCCTTTTCGCACAGGGCGCTGAGCGCGCCGTAGAGCGTGCCCGCCGCGAGGCGGACCCTGCCGCCGGAGAGGCGCTCCGTCGTCTGCATGATGCCGTAGCCATGCTGCGGCGTGACCAGCGAAAGCAGGATGTAATAGGTGGATTCGGTGAGGGAGATGCTCTCGTTCAAGCGGATTCCTCCTTGGTCATATCGGGGCTGGTATATCGTCCAACGATATATCGTATGAACATTATATCGGGGGCCGATATAGCTGTCAAGGGGTCAGAATAAAAAAAGACGGCACAGGCCGTCAAAATGCTTTTTTGGAGGAGAGGGATAAGCGGTCACATCGCGCCGTATTCCATGGAGAGCTGCGCCATGGAGAGGAGCGAGCGCGCATTGCCCGCGGGCGAGAGCCACTCGCCCGCCAGCGTGCCGGGGAGGATGACGGGCATGCGGTCATGGATGAAGGCGATCTCCTCCGACGGCGCGCGGGTGAGCACGGAGAAGACGGGCTGCGCGCCCTCAAAGCGGTACACGCCTGCCAGGTAGAGCATGCGCTGCCCCTCGGGGCGGATGGCATAGCAGATGCGCTCCCTGCCGCGCCGCTCCCACTCATAGTAGTGCCCGGCGGGGATGAGGCAGCGGCGGGACTGCATGCCGTCGGCAAAGAGGGGGCTCTGCGCCGCCGTCTCACTGCGGGCGTTGATGACGAGCCTGCCGCCGAGGGAATAGCCCCAGCGCATCAGGAACGGCGCAGGTTCGTTCTTCCGATTGCGGGCAAGGACGGGCGCGCTGTCCGCCGGGCGGATCTCCCCGCGCTTCACGGGCTCGCCCTGCCTGCGCTCAAGCGTGTCGATGATCGCCTGCAGCTCCTCGGGCATGTCGTTTTCCGGGATGAAAAAGCGGCCGCACATGGGCTTACTCCTTTTTCGTCAGCAGGGCGAGCAGGCCCTCGCAGCCGCTGAGGATGTCATCATAGGCGATGTCAAATCGATCCGAATACCACGGGTCGGCGACGTCGCCGCTGCGGCCGGCGTATTCGAGCAGCTTGTGGATCTTGCCCTCCGGGTCGCCGCCGGTGATGCGCTTGGCGTTGCGCACGTTCCAGTCGTCCATGCAGATGAGCAGGTCGTAGTCCTCGTAATCCCTGCGCGTCAGCTGGCGCGCGCCGCGCCGCTCGCAGGGGATGCCCTGCCGCGCCAGCTCCGCGCGGGCGGGGGGATAGACCGGGTTGCCGATTTCCTCCGTGCTGGTGGCGCAGGAGGCGATATCGAACAGGCGCTCGAGGTGCCTGCGGCGCACGAGTTCCTTCATGATCATTTCAGCCATCGGGCTGCGGCAGATGTTGCCGTGGCAGATAAAGAGGATGCGGTTCATCTTGGATGACCTCCCGGGAGTGAGATGATGAGGAATCAATACGGTATCCGGAAATAATCCAGAATTGCCTTAAAACGATCTTGTGCGGTCAGGCACGTGTCGATCAGAAAGCCTGTTTCATTTTTCCATTCGTGCAGTCCGCGATAGTAAAACATCTTCAGATCTTCGCTGATGATGAATGGGACGATGTTATGCCTCAGGCATTCCTTGAACATAATGAGCCTGCCGACGCGTCCGTTTCCGTCCTGAAAAGGATGGATGCTCTCAAAGCACACATGGAAATCGATGATATCTTCCAGCGTTTTTTTCTGCGCAGCGTTGTAACACGCCAGCAGATCCCGCATTTCTGCGGCAACATGCTCTGGAAGTGTGGTATCCCTTCCGCCGACTTCATTAGGCAGGCGCTTGTAATCGCCAACGGCAAACCAATCCTTGCGGCTGTCGCTTGTGCCGGCTTTCAGCGTTCCGTGCAGCTGCTTGATGAAGCGTTCGCTGAGCAGATGATCTGCGTGATCGATGATCATATCAATGCAGCGGAAGTGATTCGCTGTCTCGACAACGTCGTCCACGCTTACGGCATGATCAGTGAAGCTGATGGTATTCGTCTCAAAGATGTAGCGCGTCTGGTCGTGCGTCAGGCGGCTGCCTTCGATGTGATTGGAGTTGTATGTCAGATCAATCTGGACTTTATGATAAATACCGCCGGAAAGCTTGCTTTCCTGTTCTCTTCTCAAATACTCGAGCAGCGTTTCAGGGGTTTTCCTTGCTCTGGGAATACGAGAGGGCTTTTCTGCGTTCTCCGGTATATTCCATGTCTTGCCTGTCAGGAAGGCGTCTGGGATACGGCCCTGAGCGCAGTAATTCCGAACGGCTCGCTCGGAGATATTCCATTTTTTCGCGATTTCAGCTACAGAACAATACTTCATATGATCAGCCTCCATGTATATTATATTCCCTTATCGGCAAAATATCAATGGAATCCATCGTGTAATTCTTTGTTTTAATTGCCGATAAAGGAAGGGAATGGAAGCGTCCGCTATGGTACGGCTCCTCAGACCGAATAGGAATACCTGCAGATTGCCCGCTCTTCGCCCTGATAGGGGCCCATGCCCTCAAACTCCTTTTTGAAGCCGCAGCGCTCCATGACCTTGACGGAGGCCTTGTTCTCCGCAAGGCAGACGCCGGCGATCGTGTCGACGCCGAGTTTAGGCAGAATCACGGGCAGAAACGCGCTGACCGCCTCGGTGGCGTAGCCCTTCTTTGTGTACGGGCTGCCGATGTGGTAGCCGATCTCCCACGCGCCGCCGCCAAAGGGAACGGCCTGCACATAGCCGACGTACGTGCCGTCCTTGAGAAGAACGGGGTACACCAGCGGGCCGTCGCCGCTTTCATAGACACTCATCAGGAAGGAGACGGTCTCCGCCGCCTCTTCCACGGTTTCAAAGACCTCGTCAGGGACGAAGCGGCGGTTGTCCTCATCCAGAGAATTGAGATGAACGGCCTCGGCCATATCCATGGTGAATTCGGTGATGACCAGCCGGTTGGTTTCGATTTTCATGGCGATACTCCTTTGCGTTTGGTTCCTTTATCATAGCACGAATCTGAGGGGACGAGCGTCCCATAGACGATTCAGAATTGATCCTGCCGCACGGCATGCGGAGGGATCAGCGCCCGAGCTTTCTGTCGAGGAAATCGATCACAAGATCGAGCGCCTCCGGGCTGTTGAAGCCGCCGAAGCCGTGGTATGCGCCCTCGAGGCGGATCATCTCGACGTCCCTGCCCAGCTCGCGCAGACGCCTGTAGAGCAGGCAGCTCTGCTCAAAATGCACCAGCTGATCGCGCGAGCCGTGCATGATGAGCATCGGCGGCGTGGGGATGTCGGACTTCAGGTAATGCATCGGGACGGTCATGGCGGCGAGGTAGGGGTGCTCGAGCACGGGCTTGCGGCCGATGAGCCAGCCCTCTGGGCTGTCCGGCCCGGTGTGATCCTGCACGCTGGGGACGAGATTCATCTTCGAGATGTCCGTCGGGCCGTACCAGTCGACGATGCAGCGCACGGCGCATGAGTATTCGTTATACAGACCGGGGTCGAGCGTGCCGTCTGCCGTGACGCCGGCCATGACTGCCGTGTGCCCGCCGCTGGAATCGCCCCAGAGCGCGATGCGCTCCGCATCCATGCCGTACTCCCTGGCGTGCATGCGCATGAAGCGGACGGCGGTCTTCGCGTCCTCGATCTGCGCGGGGAAGGGGGCGACCTCGCTCGGGCGGTATTCCGTCATGGCGACGGCATAGCCCTGCTGGCAGACGCGGATGAGATGCGGCAGATGCTCAAAGATCGACTGCCTGTGCCATGCGGAGCCCTGCACATAGACGATCAACGGGCGCAGGGCGTCCGGCTGCTCCCCGTCATGGGGAAGGAGCAGATGCAGGTGCAGCGGGCCGCTCTCATGCTGTACATAGACCACGCCGGGGACAAAGCGGACGGACAGGCCGAAGCTGTCCCTGAGATGGACGGTCTTTACGCCCTCGGGCGTATGGGGCGCGGAGGGGAATTCGCTCAGCGGTCCCTCAAAGGGCGGGATCAGGCGGTTGTTCATGGCGGTCTCTCCTGTTCGTCGGCGCGGGGAACGCGCGCGGTGATGGGGATAGTATACCATAAGGATTCCGGCGCTGAAAGGGCGTGCGAGCAAATCTGCTCCAGCGGCTTGCATTGCGCCGCAATTCGGGTTATCATATAGATACAATACGGAATTGCTGCGGCGGGGCGGCGCTGCCCCGCGCGCATTTCTCGACACCATGCACCGAAGGAGGAACATCCCCATGGACTACCGCACCTATCTGCGCTATTACCCGGACAAGAACGGCTACTTCGGCGAGTACGGCGGCGCCGTGATTTCTGACGAATTGAAGGCGGCCTTCGCTGAGATTACCGAGGCATATCAGACCATCTGCCACAGCGCGCAGTTCATCAATGAGCTCCGCCGCATCCGCAAGGATTTCCAGGGCCGTCCGACGCCCGTGTATCACTGCGAGCGCCTCTCCCGCAAGGTTGGCGGCGCGCAGATCTACCTCAAGCGCGAGGACCTCAACCACTCCGGCGCGCACAAGCTCAACCACTGCATGGGCGAGGGTCTGCTGGCCAAGTACATGGGCAAGAAGAAGCTCATCGCCGAGACCGGCGCGGGTCAGCACGGCGTGGCGCTGGCGACGGCGGCTGCGTTCTTTGGCCTGGAGTGCGAGATTCACATGGGCGAGGTCGACATCGCCAAGCAGGCGCCCAACGTCACCCGCATGAAGATCCTCGGCGCGAAGGTCGTGCCCGTCACGCATGGCCTCAAGACGCTCAAGGAGGCGGTCGACTCCGCCTTTGAGGCATATGCGCGCGATTACAAGGACGCGATCTACTGCATCGGCAGCGTGCTGGGCCCGCATCCCTTCCCGCTGATGGTGCGTGATTTCCAGATGGTTGTGGGCCAGGAGATGCGCGATCAGTTCAAGGAGATGACCGGCCTTGAGCCGGACGCGGTCTGCGCGTGCGTGGGCGGCGGCAGCAACTCCATCGGAACGTTCGTTCCGTTCCTCGATTCCGCCGTCGATCTCTACGGCGTGGAGCCGCTGGGCCGCGGCGACAAGCTGGGCGATCATGCCGCGTCGATGAAGCACGGCACGCCGGGCGTGATGCACGGCTTCAAGAGCATCATGCTCAAGGACGAGCAGGGCGAGCCCGCGCCGGTGTATTCCATCGCCAGCGGCCTTGACTATCCGTCCGTCGGCCCGGAGCATGCCTTCCTGCGCGACCTCGGCCGCGTCAAGTACGAGACGGCGACCGACGAGGAGGCCGTGCAGGCCTTCTATGCGCTCAGCCGCTACGAGGGCATCATCCCGGCGCTGGAGAGCGCGCACGCCGTCGCCTTTGCCATGCGCAAGGCGAAGGAGATGGGCACCGGCTCCATCCTCGCGACGCTCAGCGGCCGCGGAGACAAGGACGTCGACTACGTCGTGGAGCATTACGGCTACGGCGAGGATTTCCGGCTGTAAGCGCAAAAGAAGGATATCTTTCATAAATAAACCTGCGGCGGCTGCGCGATTGACATTGCGCGGCCGCTGCGCTATACTATCGGCAATACATCGGAGGGCGGAAGCTTCGCGGAAAGTCATGAGCCGGATAAGATGTCAGGTGAGATTCCTGCCGCTTGTCCGGCTTTTTTGCGGACGGAGGGGATGCGCCCTGCGATGAAGGAGACACACATGCATGAGACCCCGCGCGTCTGCGCGGCGGGAAGGAGGGGAATACCATGCAGAAAAACGAGCCCAATAACGGGCAGAAGACGGGGCGCGCCGCGCTGGTCTGGCGCTTTCTGCGCGGCAGCCGCAGGCTGTTTGCTGTGGGCATGCTGATGGCGGCGCTGACGACGCTGGCGGAGATGATCTCGCCGCAGATCATCCGCGCGGCGGTGGACAATGCCATCGGCGGCAATGCGCCGACATTCGGCCCGGCGGTCATGCGTCTGGTGAATGCGGTCGGCGGCTTTGCGTATCTGGGCGAGCATCTGTGGATCATGGCGCTGGCGGTGCTGCTGGTGGCGGCGGTCAAGGTGATCGCGCAGTACGGCTTTCTGGTCTTCAACACGCGCGGCGCGGAGTCGCTGGTGAAGACCATGCGCGACACGCTCTATACGCACATCGAGCATCTGCCCTTCAGCTGGCACATGAAGAATCACACGGGCGACATCATCCAGCGCTGCACATCGGATATTGAGACGACGCGCAATTTCGTCGCCGGGCAGATGACGGGCCTGTTCCGCATCCTGCTGCTGGTCGTGCTGAGCATGGTATTCATGTTCTCCATGAATCCGCTGCTCGCGGTGATTGCGCTGCTGCCGATGCCGCTCACGGTGATCTATTCGCTCTGGTTCCACAGGAAGCTGGGCGGCGGCTTTAAGGCATGCGACGAGGCGGAGGGCAGGCTCTCCGCCATGGTGCAGGAAAACCTGACCGGTGTGCGCGTGGTGCGCGCCTTTGGCCGCGAGCGCTATGAGCGCGACCGATTCGAGGCGCACAATGAGATGTACACCGGCCTGTGGGTGAAGATGGCGAAGCTGATGGCCAGGTTCTGGAGCACTTCCGATATCCTCAGCGGCCTGCAGATCATGCTGGTGGTCGTCTTCGGCGTACTCTTCTGCCTGCAGGGGCGGATGAGCGCGGGCGAGTACATCGCATTCGTCTCCTACAGCTCGATGCTCATCTGGCCGGTGCGCCAGCTGGGCCGCATGATCTCGGACATGAGCAAAGCGGGCGTCGCGCTCGACCGTATCGGCTACATCATGGATTCGCCGGTTGAGCGGGACTGCGAGGACGCGCTGGAGCCCGACATGAGCGGGGATATTGCCTTTGAGCATGTGAACTTTGCCTATGACGGCTGCCCGCAGATGCTCCACGACATCACCTTCACCATGAAGGCCGGCACGACGCTGGGCATCCTCGGCGGCACGGGCAGCGGCAAGTCGACCCTCATGCTCCTGCTGGACAGGCTCTATGACCTGCCCGAGGGCTGCGGGCGCATCACCGTCGGCGGGGTGGATATCGCCCGAATCCGCCGCGAGCACCTGAGGAAGAACATCGGCATCGTCCTGCAGGAGCCCTTCCTCTTCTCGCGCACGCTGCAGGAGAATCTCTCCATCACGGACGAGGGGCTGACGCTCAGCGACATCCGCGAGGCGGCGCGCGCAGCCTGTCTGGATGAGACGATCGAGGGATTTGCCAAGGGGTATGACACGTTTGTCGGCGAGCGCGGCGTGACGCTCTCCGGCGGGCAGAAGCAGCGCGCGGCGATTGCGCGCATGCTGACCAAGCACACGCCGATCATGATCTTTGACGACTCCCTCTCCGCTGTCGATGCGGAGACGGACGCGAAGATCCGCAAGGCGCTGGAGGCGCGCTTTGGCAGCGCGAGCATCATCCTGATCTCCCACCGCATCACGACGCTCTCCAAGGCCGATCAGGTGATCGTCCTGGATAAGGGGCGCATCGCGGAGATGGGCGCGCCGCAGCAGCTGCAGACGGCGGGCGGCCTCTATCAGCGCATCTATGAGATCCAAACGATGACGGGAAAGGAGGCGCAGGCATGAAGAGAGACAATGAAAAGCGCTCGCTGCCCTTCTTCGGCATCGGCAAGGTGCTGCCCTTTATGAAGAAATTCCGCGGCCTCGTCGCGGCAATGGTCGCCTGCGGCCTGCTCTCCACGGGCATCGACCTGCTGATCCCCCAGTTCCAGCGCTATGCGCTCAATCACTTTATCGCCAAGGGCACGCTAGACGGGCTGCCGCTGTTCATCGCGGTTTACGTGGTTGTCGTCTTTCTGACGGGCGTGGTCAATTACATCTCCTGCAACAATGCGATGAAGGTGGAGGTCGGCGTGAATCGCGACCTGCGCAACGCGGCCTTCCGCCATCTGCAGACGCTGTCCTTCTCCTATTTCAATCAGAACAGCGTGGGCTACATCCATGCGCGCGTGATCAGCGATACCTCGCGCATCGGCTCGCTGGTCTCCTGGTCGCTGATGGACAGCGTGTGGCACCTGTCCTATCTCATCGGCGCGGTGCTGGTGATGCTGGCAGTCAATGCGAGGCTGGCGCTGCTGGTCATCGCGATTCTGCCGCTGCTCGTCGTCCTCTTTTCCGTCTTCCAGACGAAGCTCATCCGCGTCAACCGCGAGGTGCGCGAGCTCAATTCGCAGATCACCAGCGACTTTAACGAGGGCATCACCGGCGCGAAGACGATCAAGGCGCTCGTCATCGAGGACAAGATGGCGCGCGACTTCCTCAAGGATACCGGCGCGATCCGGCGCAGGTCCGTCCATGCGGCGCATCTGCGCGGTCTCTTCGCCGCGACGATGAACATGGCTTCCTCCCTTGCGCTGGCGGTCGTTCTCTGGCGGGGCGGGTATATCGCCGCGAGCGAGGTCGGCACGTTCTCCATGTTCATGTCCTATGCGCAGGGCATGATGGAGCCCGTCCGCTGGATCATCGACGCGATCTCGGAGCTGATCACCACGCAGGTGAATATCGAGCGCTTCTCCCGCCTGCTGGAGACGACCTCCGACGTGGCGGACACGCCCGAGGTCATTGCAAAGTACGGCGACGCCTTCCATCCCAAGCGGGAAAACTGGGAGCCCATCCGCGGCGACATCGAATTCAGGGACGTCGATTTCAAATACCCGGACGGGGACGAGTATGTGCTGGAAAACTTCAGCCTGAAGATCCCCTTCGGCTCGAACATCGCCATCGTCGGCGAGACGGGCGCGGGCAAGAGCACGCTGGTCAATCTCGTCTGCCGCTTCTTTGAGCCCACGCGCGGTCAGGTGCTCATCGACGGGCGGGACGCGCGCGAGCGCTCGCAGCTCTGGCTGCATTCGGCGATCGGCTATGTCCTGCAGACGCCGCATCTCTTCTCCGGCACCGTGCGGGAAAACCTGCTCTACGGCAATCCTGACGCCACGGAGGAGGAGATCCGCCGCGCGCTGGCGCTTGTCTCCGCGCAGGAGGTGGTCGACCGCATGGACAAGGGGCTCGACAGCGACGTCGGCGAGGGCGGCGACATGCTCTCCACCGGCGAAAAGCAGCTGATCTCCTTTGCCCGCGCGATCCTCGCCGATCCGCGCATTCTCGTGCTCGACGAGGCGACGGCCTCCGTCGACACGCTGACCGAGCAGAAAATCCAGTCTGCGATTGAGACGATCATCAAGGGCCGCACCTCGCTGGTCATCGCGCACAGGCTGAGTACCGTCCGCCATGCGGATCTGATCCTCGTCGTCCGCGACGGCAAGATCATCGAGCAGGGCAGGCACGAGGAGCTCATCGCCGCGCGCGGCCATTATTACAATCTCTACACCCGCCAGTACGAGGACGAGGCGACGAGCAGCCTCTTTTCCGCCGGCTGATAAAAAATAAAGGAGCGTCCGGGCGACTTTCCGCGCCGGGCGCTCTTTCTTTGTGCGCGGCATGGGATTGGATTGACAAAAGGCCGGGAATTCGTTATTATGTTGTAGGGTTTTACGATATACCGGAAGGGCAGGTGAGCGCGGATGATCACGATCAAGGAGATTGCGGCGGAGGCGGGCGTCAGCGTGATGACGGTCTCCAACGTCATCAACAACAAGACCTCCAAGGTCTCCAAAAAGACGGCCGAGCGCGTGCGCGAGATCATTGAAAAGCATCATTATGAGCCGAATATGGCTGCGCGCAGCCTGATCTCAAAGGCGTCGCACATCATCGCGCTGCTGCTGCCGCTCTGGCATGAGACGGCGGACTCGCTGCTGCTGGATCCTTATGTCGGCCAGCTGGTCGGCCTTGTGGAGACGCTGCTGCGCGAGAAGGGATACTACGTCATGCTCTGCTCCTTCAAGGAGGCGGATCAGGCGCTGACGCTCATGCGCACCTGGCAGGCGGACGGCGCGATCATGGTCATTCCGCACGAGGATGAGATCACCCGCCGCATCGTCCGCAGGAGCGCGGCCCCCACGGTCGTCATCGACCGCGTGTATGAGGATATGGAGATGAACTCCGTCTGCCTCAACGACCAGAAGGGCGGGTATATCTCCACGAAGCATCTGCTGGACATGGGCCACAGGGATATCGGCTTTGCCGGCCCGACGATTGACGATTCCTCGGTCATCCACGACCGCTATCTGGGCTACTGCGACGCGCTGGCGGAGCAGGGCATTGCGCCGAACAGGGCATGGACGTTTGACGCATATTTCCATCAGGAAGGCGGCGAGATCATCGGCGGCCTGCTTGCAGGGATGCAGCGCCGGCCGACGGCCATGGTCTGCACGGAGGATCTGATCGCCTGCGGCATCCTGCGCGCCTATCAGGCGAGGGGGATGCGGACGCCGGGGGATATCTCCGTCGTGGGCTTTGACGATACGCTGCCCTCGAGGCTGATTTCGCCCGCGCTGACGACGGTCAAGCAGGACATGTACAGAAAGGCTGTCTGCGCGGTGGAGATGATGATCGACGCCATTGAAAATCCGGAGAAGAAGCAGCGGCATGTGATGCTGGATGTTGCGCTCGTCGAGCGCGATTCTGTCTGCCGGCTGAATGGGTGAAATATACAGGGATGGAGAACGGGCTCTGGCCCGTTTTCTTTTTTGCGGAGAGATAGGCGTCTGTGAAAACGTTTTTTGTGACATATGCGACAAATAAGCGGCGTGATTTTGCCTTAAGAATTGTGCGCGATACACAGACGTCAGACGTCGGATGATGCAAAGTGCTCAAAATTATATGCAAAAAATGTCTAAATTAACTTGACAGACGGACGGTTTATCGATATACTTAATATACACAATGAAGTTTAACGATAAACTTTTGTAAAAGGCATACGACAAGACAAAGAGAAGGAGAGAGTGTCATGGCACAGACACGCAGCCTGGGCGAGAGCAGCACCTGGGCAAGAATCAAGCGCAACTGGGGGCTGTATCTGCTGATGCTGCCCGCGATCATCATCTTCATCTGCTTTACCTATATGCCGATGTATGGTGTGGTCATCGCATTCAAGAATTTCAAGCCTGCTCAGGGCATCATGGGCAGCGCGTGGGCGGGCTTCAAGTACTTTGAGCGGTACTTCAGCTCCTACATGTTCGGCAATACGATCAAGAATACGCTGATCATCAGCATCTACACGATTCTGGTCACCTTCCCGCTGCCGGTCTTCCTGGCGCTGATGTGCAATCAGATGTACGCCAAGCGCTTCAAGAAGTTCTTCCAGGTGTCGACCTATCTGCCGCACTTCATCTCCACCGTCGTCATGTGCGGCATGATCATCCTCTTTCTCTCCCCGTCCTCCGGCGTGATCCCCAAGCTCTGTGGGCTGGTGGGCATCCAGACGGGCGACCTGATGGGCAAGGCCGAGGCCTTCTCCAGCATCTACGTCTGGACGGAGGCGTGGCAGCATGTCGGCTGGGATTCCATCATGTACATCGCGGCGCTCTCCTCCGTCGATCCGTGCCTGTATGAGGCGGCGGTCGTCGACGGCGCGAACAAGTGGCAGAAGATGCGCTTCATCGACATCCCGATGCTGCTGCCCACGATGGTCACGCTCTTCATCCTGCGCACCGGCAGCGTCATGAGCGTCGGCTTTGAAAAGGTCTACCTCCTGCAGAACGACCTGAACATCGCCAGCAGCGAGATCATCTCCACCTATCTGTACAAGATGGGCCTGCAGTCCAATCAGTACAGCTACTCCGCTGCGATCGGCCTGTTCAACAATGTCGTCAACTTCATCCTGCTTCTGAGCGTCAACCAGATCGCGAAGAAGATGGGCGACACCTCTCTGTTCTGAGAAAGGAGGAAGAATCACAATGGCTCAGCAAGCTCTGCACAGTAATCACGTCAAGAATCTGAAGAGCGACAAGGTCTTCGACTTTGTCATCTATACCCTGGCTGCGCTGATGGTCATCGTCTCGCTCTATCCGATGTACTTCATCGTGATCGCCTCCATCAGCGACCCGAATCTTGTCGCCCGCGGCGACATCCTCTTCTGGCCCAAGGGCCTCACGCTGGATGGCTATAAGCATCTGTCCACCATGAGCAGCCTCTGGGTGGGCTATGGCAACACCATCGCCTACACCTTTGTCGGCACGCTGATCATGCTGGCGGTCAATATCCCGGTCGCCTACGTGCTCTCCCGCCGCGATCTCGTCGGCCGCGGCCTGTTCACGCTGTTCTTCATCTTCCCGATGTTCTTCGGCGGCGGCCTGATTCCGACGTTCATCATCCTCAATAACACCTTCAACATGCTGGATACCTTCACCGTCATGGTGCTGCCGTTCTCGGTCATCTCGTATTACATCGTCGTGGCCAGGACGTTCTTTGACACCAGCATGCCCAAGGAGCTCTGGGACGCCGCGCAGATTGACGGCTGCGGAAACCTGCGTTACTTCTTCACCATCGTGCTCCCGCTCTCCAAGGCCATCATCGCGGTCATCGCCCTGTGGGCGGCCGTCGGCCACTGGAACAGCTACTTCAACGCCATGATCTACATGCGCTCGCCGGAGAAATTCCCGCTGCAGCTGGTCATGCGCAACATCCTCATCAACAACGAAATGGCCGCCACCGCGATGACCGGCTCCGCCGCAGCGGAGCTCAACCGCAAGGCGAACCTGATCAAGTACTGCGCGATCGTCGTCTCCTCTCTGCCGATCATGACGATGTATCCCTTCGTGCAGAAGTACTTCAACCAGGGCGTGATGATCGGCGCGCTCAAGGGCTGATCCCATACAGCGATGTTAAGGCCGCGCGAATGGCCTGAACATAAAAACGAAACGGAGGAATGAATCATGAAGAAACTGCTCTCCCTGGCTCTGGCTCTCTGCCTGCTCGCTTGCAGCGTCGTCGCCTTTGCCGAACCGTTTACCATGGCCTGCGTCCGCTGGACCGAGACCTGGGGCGTCGACTTCACCCAGACCGCTTTCCTGAAGGAGATCGGCGAGAAGACCGGCGTTGAGATCGAGTGGCAGCCCTACTACAACGCGACCTGGGCCGATCAGAAGTCCCTGATGCTGGCCAGCGGCCTCGAGGCCCTGCCGGACGCCTTCTTTGGCTCCATCTCCCTGACCGATGCGGACATCATCCCGAACGCCGACTACTTCGTCGAGCTCAGCGAGCTGATCCCGCAGTACATGCCCAACCTCACCGCCATCTTTGAGAAGGATCCGGCGATGAAGGCGCTGGTCACCGACGCTGAGGGCAACATCTGGTCCCTGCCCAAGAAGCTGCCGATGCGCCCGGCCGTTGCCAATCAGATGTACATCAACAAGGTTTGGCTCGAGGAGCTCGGCCTTGCGATGCCGACCACCTATGCTGAGCTGGCCGACGTGCTGGTGAAGTTCAGCCAGTCCGGCGAGGGCCGCTATGGCTTCATCGCGTCCTCCTCTCTGGCCGGCGACCTGAACAACCTGCTGGTGCCGTTCGGCGTGCAGGTCTCCCGCGCGGGCAACTTCATGGGTATGAACGCGGCGAACGAGCCGGTCTTCATGCCGATGCAGGAGAACTACAAGGAAGCCGTCAAGTGGGCCCGTGAGCTCTACACGGCCGGCGCGCTCGATCCGGAGCACTTCACCCAGACCGCCGATATGGTCCGCGCCAAGGTTCAGGATACCGAGGCTGGCCCGCGTACCGGCATCATCTTCGCCTGGACGGCCGACTCCGAGCTGCTGGGCAATGCGAAGGACTACACCGTCGTTCCGGCCCTGGCTGGCCCGGATGGCAACCGCTATGTCGAAGCCGACCCGACCTTCCTCAACTACGGCAAGAATGAGCTCGTCATCACCAAGAACTGCGAGGACGTCGGCGCGCTGCTGACCTGGGCTGACCAGTTCTACACCGATGAGGCCTCCCTGCAGACCTACTACGGCTCCATCGCCGACGGCAAGATCGCCAAGAACGAGGACGGCACCTACGAGGTTCTGCTCCCGGCCGCCGATTCCGGCATCAACCTGGACACCTCCTGCTGGACCTTCTCCTTCCGCGATCATGGCCCGAAGTACATGAACGCCGAGTTCGAGCAGAAGATCATCCTGCCGACCACCGAGGGCGACGGCATCAAGCTGGCTGACAACGCCGTGAGCGCCGAGTTTGCCCGCGACACCTTCCCGGTCGTGGCCTACACCGCCGACGAGCTGGAAGAGAAGGCCTTCCTGAGCGCCGATATCTACAGCTACGTGAGCCAGCAGTATGCGCACTGGGTCACCGAGGGCGGCGTTGAAGAGGAGTGGGACGCCTACATCGCTCAGCTCCAGAAGATGGGCGTTGAGGATCTCGTCGCCATCGAGCTGGCCGCCTACGAGCGCTACATCGCGCAGTAATCGGCACGCTGAGCTGACCAGTCTGGTGATAATTGCATAACCGGCTGCGAGTCAGCAGGTCATATCCATGGGGCTGCTGCTTGCTGCGGCAGCCCCATTTGGTTACCTGTGATACGCAACGAGGGAAACGCGAAGGGCATAGGATGGCTGGCCTGAATGGTTAATCTGAATGGTTGACCTGAATGGTATAATGGGGTTATCCTGTCCGGCGGCCCTGCCGCAAAGAAAGTGAGTTTAAGCAAATGAAGTTTACGGATATCTGGTCGATCAAACCCTGCGCCCGCCCGGAGGCGGTGATTACGGGGAATGGGTATCGCATCACGGTGCTGACCGATCGCCTGCTGCGTCTGGAGTATGACGCGGATAACGTGTTCTGCGATACGGCTACGCAGACGGCGATCTGCCGTGAATTCCCGGCGGTGAAGTTCAGCGTTACCGACGCGGATGACCTCCTGACCGTGGAGACGGACGCGGTGCGTCTGGAGTACGACAAGCAGCCCTTCTCCGGCACGGGCCTGCGCGCGACGCTCAAGGGCCAGTTCTCCGTGTATGCGAGCATCTGGCACTATGGCGATAAGCCCGATACCCTGAAGGGCACGGCGAGGACGCTGGACGAGGCGAACGGCGCGATTGAGCTGGAGGAAGGCCTGATGTCGATGAAGGGCTATGCCGTCCTCGACGACAGCCATTCCATGCGCATGGATGAGACGGGCCGCCTGCTGCCGGCGAAGGCACACGGCATCGACCTGTACCTGTTCGCCTATGGCCATGATTTTACCGCTTGCCTGCGCGATTATCTGCGCCTCTCCGGCAAGACGCCGCCGCTGCCGCGCTATGCGCTGGGCAACTGGTGGAGCCGCTTCTATCCGTATACGCAGGAGAGCTATATGGAGCTGATGGAGCGCTTCGCTGCGGAGGGCGTGCCGCTGTCCGTCGCCGTGCTGGATATGAACTGGCATGTGACGGACATCGACCCCAAGTACGGCCCCGGCTGGACGGGGTATACGTGGGATTATGAAAAGTTCCCGGCGCCAAAGAAGCTGCTCGCCTGGCTGCATGAGCGCGGCCTGCGCGTCACGCTCAATGATCACCCGGCGGACGGCGTGCGCGCCTGTGAGGAGCAGTACGCTGCGATGGCCAAGGAGATGGGCGAGGACCCGGCGACGGAGAAGCCCTTCCCGTTTGACGCTGCGGACGAGCGCTATCAGCATGCCTTTGAGAAGGCGGTGCTCGAGCCCTTTGAGGATGACGGCATCGACTTCTGGTGGGTCGACTGGCAGCAGAAGGGCGGCACGAGCAACCCGGGCGTGGACCCGCTGTTCATGCTCAATCACACGCGCTATGTGCATGCGCTTGAGCGCGATATGCCGGCGATGGCCTTCTCCCGCTATGGCGGGCCGGGCAGCCATCGCTATCCGGTGGGCTTCTCCGGCGATACCTGCGCGACGTGGGCGTCGCTGGCGTTCCAGCCGTACTTTACCTCCACCGCCGCCAATATCGGCTACAGCTGGTGGAGCCATGACATCGGCGGCCATATGCACGGCACGCAGGATGACGAGCTCTCCCTGCGCTGGCTGCAGTTCGGCGTGTTCTCGCCGATCATGCGCCTGCATTCCTCCAACAGCCGCTTCATGCACAAGGAGCCGTGGAATTACCCGGGCGACGTGTGCAGGGTGATGAAGGACTATCTGCGCCTGCGCCACAGGCTGATGCCGTGGCTCTATACGCAGAATATCCGCACGAGCGAGGACGGCGAGGCGATGCTGCGCCCGGTATATTACGATTATCCGGGCATGGAGACGGTATTCCGCGGCGGCCGCAATCAGTATCTGCTCGGCGACGCGATGATGGTCTGCCCGGTGACGGAGCCGCTTGACAAGGCGGCCAATCTCTCCCGCACGGATGCGTATCTGCCCGGCGGAGAGTGGGTTGATTTCTTCACAGGCGCGCGCATGAGCGGCCGCAAGAAGGTCAGCCTCTACCGTCCGCTTGAGCAGATCCCTGTGTTCTGCCGCGCGGGTGCGATCATTCCGATGGATGCGCAGGAAATCCCCGCGAGCGGAGACGACCTGCCGCAGACCGTGCTGCTGCGCGTCTTCCCCGGCGCGGACGGCAGCGCTCAGCTGATCGAGGACAACGGTGCGCTGGTTGGCAGCGCGGGATATCGCCGCGCAGAGACGCGCGTGACGCTTGAGCAGGGCGAGGGTATCCGCCTGACGATCGCACCGGCACAGGGCGATATGGACGTTCTGCCGGCGGGCAGGCGCTATATCGTGGAGATGTGCGGCTTTGCGGATGCGCAGCCGGACAATGCCTCCTGCGGCTGCAGGGCGCGCTATGACGCGAAGAAGCGCTCGCTCTTCCTTGAGCTTGACTGCGGCGCGGAGGGCGCAGAGCTGATCTGGAATGCTGTGCCGGAGCTGCCTGCCGTCGACTGGAAGGAGCAGGTGGATCTGCTGCTGCTCGGCGCGAATATCGACTTTGACAAGAAGGATTTCATCAGCCGCATGTGCAGGGGCTGTGAGGACAGCGCGTCCTTCCTTGCGCAGCTGCATACCTTCGAGATCCCGAAGGCGCTCTACGGCGCGATGCTGGAGATCTTCATCACGAAGTGATTGGAATCCAAAAGAGCATAAGAAACGGCGCGCAGCTCAGGCTGCGCGCCGTCTTTATCTTTTGTGTGTTTCCGGTATCGCTTGAAGGATTACTTCGCAGCGTTGGCGCCGGCGATACGGCCGAAGGTGAAGATGTCGGCGATGGCGTTGCCGCCCAGACGGTTGCCGGCATGCACGCCGCCGGTGACCTCGCCCGCAGCCCACAGGCCTTCGATCTTGGTGCCGTCAGCCTTCAGGACTTCGGTCTCGGTGTTGATGCACAGGCCGCCCATGGTGTGGTGCAGGGAAGACTTGCGCGGGCTGATGCAGATGCCCATGTTCGGATCCGCATCGATGGCTTCGATGTCAATCGCGCCGGCGAGGACTTCCTTGCCGAAGTCTTCGTCCTTCTGGTTGGCGACGTAGGTGTTGTACTTTTCGATGGTCTCGCGCAGCTTCGCCTCGGAGAAAGCCGGAGCGACGCCCGCAGCAGCGGTCTTGGAGGCTTCAGCCAGCTCGGCGAGGGTATCGCCGTACCAGATGTGGCCGCCCTCGACCATGCCCGCAACGCGGCCATTGTAGTCGGTACCGGTCAGCTTCTGATCGGGCTTGGAGATGTCGCCGCGGCCGGCGTAGATGATGTAGAAGATGCCGTTTTCAAGCGCCAGGGAGGACTTGGCCAGCACGTCGCGCTCGGCATACTCGTTGACGAAGCGGTCGCCGTTGCCGTCGATCCAGATCTGCTCGGCAGCGTCAGCCCAGATACCGTCGGTCATGGTGCCCTTCACCGGGGAGGAGGAAGGCATCATCTGAGCGACTTCCATGCCGAAGACGTCAGCGCCGATGGCCTGCGCCATCAGGATGCCGTCGCCCTCGTTGGTGCCCAGGTTGGTGGACAGGGTGTGCGCGCTCAGATCGTCGCCCCAGTACTTGTCGTATTCCTTGACCATGGCCGGGTTGGCGCAGTAGCCGCCGGTCGCAAGGACGACGCCCTTGGTGGTGTTGATGGTGATCTTGGTGCCGTCCGCCTTCTGGGCGATCGCACCGATGACCTTGCCGGTCTCGTCGACCAGCAGTTCCTTACCGGCAGTCTCCTTGTAGACGGTGACGCCGTTCTCAACGGCGACAGCCTCGAGCTGCGGGATGCGGTCGGCGCCGCTCATGAAGCTGTGGGTACGCGGCCACATGGCGCCAAGAACGGTGCCCAGGCCCGGGTAGCCGCCGTAGTTCGCGGTGGCGCCGTAGGAGGCCTCAAGGCCCAGGGTGCCCATCCACTCGAAGGTGGCGAGGGAGTTGGAGGCCAGCGTGCGGGCGAGCTCGATCTTCGGCGCGATGAAGCTGCCGTCGTTCATCTCGCGCAGGCCGCCGGTGTAGCAGTGCCACATATGCAGCGCAATGGAGTCGAAGCCAGGCATATCGACGCCGGCTTCCTTGCCTTCGTTCGCAGCGTAAAAGGCGGTGATGTCAGCCTTCAGCTCTTCCAGAACGGCAGCCCACTCCGGATAGACGTCGAACTTGAGCGCCGGGTCGGCCGGGTCAAGCGCGAGGTAGCCGTCCATGGTGTCCTTCTGGGAGCGGGTGAGGATCATCGCGCCCTGCGCATCGGGGTCAACCGCATTGTACGCAGCGCCGGCGACCATGGTGTTGCCGCCGAAGACGGTGCTCTTCTCAATGAGGATGACCTTCGCGCCGGCCTGAGCAGCGGTGATGGCAGCCGCGAAGCCTGCGCCGCCGCCGCCCATAACGAGCACGTCGGTATCCCAGGTCTCGTCCGGGCCGGGCTGAGCACGGTACGGCTCGGCCGTCAGGGCAGCGATCTCAAGACCGGAGGCCTTGACAGCGTTCTTGACGGCGCCCATGATGGCGTAGCTGGCGAAGGTAGCGCCGGTCGCGATATCGACGTCCAGCGTCTGATGCTCAATGATCTGAGCGGGGATTCTTTCCTTGGCAACGACGGTGATGTTGCCGGTCTCCGGGTACTGGACAAGATCGATCGCGGTGATCTTGCCGTCCTCGATGGTGACCTCAGCGACGACGTCGCCCTGCATCGCGCGGGAAGAGCCGGTCGCCTTCACGGCCTCGGCGACGACAGCCTGAGCGCCAAGGCTCAGCAGCATCGCGAGGACGAGCAGCATGGAGAGGAACTTCTTCATAGATCCACGTCCTTTCTTTATTCGGCCCGTGTCACGGGCTTTGTTATTCTTATTATATGATTAAAGTATGCTTGAAGGTCAATCGGATAATCGTGCCGGAATGAGGGGGATTGACAAAAGAAAGACGTTCCGGACGGGCTGTTTTTGTCCCTAAATACGGTGAACTATGAAGTTCGCTTGAACTTGTCTGCATTCGCTTGTTATGCTATACTCAATTTGGAAGGGGGAGAGGTGAAATGAAGTACAGAATCAGCGACTTTGAGCGCCTGACCGGCGTGCCCAGCGCGACGCTGCGCTATTATGACAGCATCGGCGTGCTCTGCACGCAGCGTGATCAGAAGAATAATTACCGGTCCTATGCCTCGCAGGATATTCTCAGGCTCATCCAGCTGCGGCAGATGACGGCGTTTGGCATTCCGCTCTCGTCCATGCCCTCGCGCGAGGGAAATGTGGCGTGCGAGGATATGCTTGCCAGCCTGACACAGCGAAAGCATGAGATTGAGTCTCAGATTGAGAATCTGCATAACATGCTCGGGCGCATCAGGCTCCACGAGAATGCCTTCGCGCAGGCATGCGAGGGCGGCGATGCGGTCAAGCCGGCGCGGATGGTGGGCACCTATCGCCTCTTTCTGTCCGATCCGGAGGTGGCGGCGCATCAAAATACAGCGGGCATCTTCCAGCACTGGATGACCTGCGCGCCGCATGTGTATTCCGTCGTCCGGGTGAGGATGAAGGACATGGGACAGAGGGAGGACGGCTGCTGCCCGGCGGATATCGGTATCGGCCTGTTCAAGAATCATTTTGACGCGATCAGCGATACCTATCGCGAACCCATGCAGTACTCCGCCGTGACGTCCTGCCTGCAGATGATGATCGAGACGCCGGATCCGATGCGGATCCCCTTTGCGGCGCTTGAGCCCTTCTTTGCGTATATCACCCAGCACAATCTGATCCCGCTGGATGATTTCTATGGATGGATCGTCTATTCGCCCGTCGGCGAGGAGAATCCGATGTACCGGATCTCCATGCGCATCGAGGTCGGAGGACTATAAAAACAGAGGCGCGCTTTGACGGGCGCGCCTTTTTCTGTCAATATACGTAAAAGCAGCCCCCGCTGCCGGAGCGATCCGGGCGGGGGCTGCTGCTTGTGTAAGTGTGCCTGCGAGAGGGATTACTCCATGCTCAGCGTGACGGTCTTACTCTTGACGGTATTGCCGTACTTGTCGGTGACGACGCAGTAGACCTGGTTGCCGTTGCGGGCAGAGTTCATCGTGACGCTGTACTTGGAAGAGGTGATGGAGGACTTGAGGAAGGTGCCGGTGCCGGCCGCCTTGACGTACCACTGATAGGTCAGATCGACGCCCGTGGCCTTGATGGAGACAGTGGCCTTCTGGCCGCTGGCAACGGTCACATTCTTGGGCTGGGCGGTGATGCCCAGCTCAACCTTCATCGTCAGGGAGACGGCGTTGGACTTGACCTGATTGCCCTTGGAGTCGGTGATCAGGCAGTAGACCTTGCGGCCGTCGCGGTCCTCGTTCATGGTGACGGAGTAGGTGTCGCCGGTGACGGAGCTGGCCTTGTAGCTGCTGTCGCCCGGATTCTTGTAGTACCACTTGTACTTGAGGCCGGTACCAGTCGCATTCACGGAGACTGAGGCGGTCTCGCCGCTCTTCACCTTCACGCTCACGGGCTGGACCTTGATGGCGATGGGCATCTTCAGCGTGACGGTATCGGAGGTCACGCTGTCGCCGTTCTTGTCGGTGATGACGCAGAAGACCTGGTTGCCGCTGCGCTCATCATTCATGACGACGCTGTACTTGCTGGTGGTATTGGAGGACTTGGTGACCTCGACCGTGCCCGCCTTGATGACGTACCACTGATAGGTCAGGCCGGCGCCGTTCACCTCGACGGTGACGGTCGCGGTCTTGCCCTCGTTGACAGTCTTATTGACCGGCTGCTTGAGGATCTTCAGCGTATAGTCGCGCTTGAGGGTGACCACGTTGGAGGTCACCTTGTTGGCGTACTTGTCGGTGATCACACAGTAGACCTGACGGCCCACGCGCGCCTCCGTCAGATCGACGGAGTAGGTGTCGCCGGTGAAGGTCTTGGTCTTGGCGAAGGAGGAAGCGTTGGCGTCCTTGAAGTACCACTCGTACTTGAGGCCGTCGCCGATGGCGTTGACGGTGACCGTGGCCTTCTCGCCGAGCATGACCTTGACGTCGTCTTCCGTCTGGCTGTCGATGTAAACCGGCACAATCTTGCGGACAGAGACCTTGTTGGATTCCTCGGAATTGCCGTACTTATCGGTAACCACACAGTAGACGATGGTGCCGGTGGTGTAGTCATTGACGACCATGCTGTAGGCGGTGCCGATGTTGTTGTAGGCGGTGTAGCCGCTCTCGCCCGGCTCCTTGACGTACCAGGTGTACTTGAGGCCGTCGCCCGTCGCGGTGATGGTGACGCTCACGCGCTCGCCGTCATGGGCAGTGGTGGTCTGCGGCTGGGCGGTGATCTTGACGGTCTCCTTGAGGCTCAGGGTGACGGTGTTGGAGGTCACCTGATAGCCGTGCTCGTCGGTGACGACGCAGTAGACCTGACGGCCGTCACGGGTATCATTCATGGTAACTTCATAGGTGTCGCCGATGAAGGTGGTCGTCAGCTTGAAGCTGGTCGCCTTCTTGTCCTTGAAGTACCACTTGTAGGTCAGGCCTTCGCCGTTGGCGGTCAGCTTGACGGTCGCTTTCGTGTTGACAGCAGCGGCAGCGTCCGTGGGCTGGGTGGTGATCTCCACCGGCGTGACGACGCTGAGCTTATAGTCGTACTCTGTTTCGGCGGTGGTGCCGTATTCGTCGGTGACGATGCACTTCACCCTCGCGCCGTCGAGCGCGGTGCTCATGGTCGCGTTGAAGACGGAGCCATTCTGGCCGGCAACAGCGGTGAACTCGGACGCGCCCTTGTTCTTGACATACCACTGGTAGGTGACGCCATCGCCCGTGGCCTTGATGGTGATGGAGAAGCGCTCGCCCGCAGCGGCGGTGATGGTGTGAGGCTTCTGCTCCTCGGTGATCGCAGCGCGGTGCTTCATATCGAGGGTGACGGTATTGGTCTGCGCGGTGTTGCCGTACTTATCGGTGACCACGCAGTAAACCTGACGGCCGTCGCGGGCCTCGGACATGGTGGTGTAGTAGTAGTTCTCCTCGAAGGTATCGGTGTAGACGAAGTTAACCTCGCCCGCCGGCCTGAAGTACCACTGGTAGACCAGCTCGTCGCCGATTGCGGTGAAGGAGACCTTGGCCTGCTCGCCTGCGAAGGCGCTGACGCTGGTGGGCTGCACCTTGATGTAGACAGGCTGCGGCTCACCGAGGGTGACGATGTCAGAGGTGGCGGAATAGCCGTACTTATCGGTGATCACGCAGTAGACCTGACGGCCCACGCGCGCCTCCGTCAGCACGAGGGAGTAGGTATCGCCGGTGACGCTGGAGAGCGTATAGGCCGCAGCGCCCGGATCCTTATAGTACCACTTGTAGGTCAGGTCGTTGCCCTCGGCGTCGAGGGTGATGGTCGCACGGCTGCCGATGAAGGCCTTGCCGCCGTAGATCGCATGGATATACGCGGTCTCATAGAAGCCGAGGGTGACGATGTTGGACTGCACATAGTTGCCCTGGCTGTCCGTGATGATGCAGTAGACGCGGCTGTTGTGGTCGTAGGCGTTCATCGTCACGGAGTAGGTGTTGCCGGTGAAGGCCGGCAGCTTCGTGAAGGACACGGCGTTGGCCAGCTTGCAGTACCACTCGTAGGTCAGGCCGTCGCCCACGGCGTCAACCGTGACGGAAGCGACGTCGCCCGGGCTGTAGACGAAGGAGCTCTCCGGCTGCTTGCGGATATAGACCGGCTGGAGGATATCCAGCACGACGGTGTTGGACTTGACGAAGTTGCCGTACACGTCGGTGACGATACAGTAGACCTCACGGCCCGCGCGGGCGTTGGTCATCGTCATGGTGTAGGTGTTGGTGGTATAGGTGGAGGTATAGGTGAAGGCAGTGTCGCCCTTGTTCTTGTAGAACCACTCGTAGGTCAGGCCTTCGCCGACGGCTTCAACGCTGACGCTGACACTGGCGCCGAGCGCAGCCATGGCATTCTGCGGCTGCTTGGTGATGCGCGCGTAGCTCTTCATGCTCAGGGTGACGGTGTCGGAGGTGACGGAATTGCCGTCCTTATCGGTGACCACACAGTAGACCTGGCGGCCGTCGCGGGACTCGCTCATGGTCATGGTGTAGGTATTGCCGGTGAAGGTGGAGGTGTAGAGGAAGTCAACGTCGCCCGGGTTCTTGTAGTACCACTTGTAGGTCAGGCCTTCGCCGACGGCCTCGACAGAGACGGTCACGCTCTCGCCGGCGGCGGCGGAGGTGTTCTTCGGCTGGGTCTTGATGAAGACCGGCTTGGGCAGGCGCAGGGTGACGGTGTTGGACTGGACGGTGTTGCCGTTTGCATCGGTGACGATGCAGTAATACTGGTTGCCGTCGAGGGACTCGAGCATCTCAAAGGTGTAGTTGGCGGAGATGTTCTTGGTGTCCACGAAGCGGTTGGTGGTCGGGGTCTTCACATACCAGCGATAGGCCAGGCCGCTGCCGGAGGCCTCGACGGTGAAGGAGACGGTCTCGCCCGCCTTCGCCATGACGTCCTTGGGCTGGGAGGTGATCTTCAGATCCGGGATCAGGGTCACCGTCGCAGAGGCGGACTCGACGAAGCTGCTGTACGCGTCGGTCACGAGGCAGTAATACTCGCAGCCGTCAAGCGCGGCGGTCATGGTCTCGGTGAGATCGGCCGTATTGCAGAAGGCGTCGGAGTAGCCGGTCTTGCCCGGCTCGCGCACGAACCACTGATAGGACAGGCCGGAGCCCTGCGCGCGCACGGAGAGGGTGAAGGTTTCACCGTCTTCCACGGCGACGTCCTGCGGCTGGGCGGTGATCTTCAGCGCGATGGGCGCAGAGACCGGCAGGACGGAGACGTACAGCTCCGCCTCGGCGCCGAAGCCGTCGTCCGCCACGGCATAGATCACGGTCTCGCCTTCGGAGACAGCGGTGACCTCGCCCGTCACAGCGTCGACATCCGCGATGGAATCATCCTCGGAATAGTAGGAAACATCGGGGTTAGTGGCGTTGGACGGCGTGATGGTCACGGCCGGGACGCTGCTTGTCTCGCCCTCGATGATGTTGAGCGTGGTGGAGGCAAAGGTGATCGCCGTCACGGGGATGGTGACCTTGATCGTGTTGCTCTTCAGGCGCTCATAATTGCCGCTTGTATAGAAGATGGAGGCGGAAGCATAGAGCTTCTCGCTGTCCGTGATTTCAAGCATGACGCTGTCGGACGGATTGGCATTGTCATTGGACCAGAGTACGGTCGTGACGTCGTCCGTGATGGAATAGATAGAGACGTTGATCCTGGAGTAGGCCTCGGACGGAGTCAGAGCCCAGGAGAACGTCGGCTTAGAGCCGGTCGTGACCGGATTGAGGCTGCAGGAGAAGCCTGCGCCCATGTCCTTCGCGGCAAACGCGGGCAGGGCGAAGCAGCACAGCAGCGCGGCCAGCACGGCGGTAAGCAGGATGCGCTTTGCGATCTTGTTCATGGTGACCTCCTGTAATCAGACTGGGAAAAAGCGGGCTGCTAAAAAGCGGCAAAGCCTGCACGGAATCGTCAGGCCTTGGAGGGATGCCGGCAGGGCCGCGTGCAGCTCGCGGGGGACTGTCTGATATGGTTTGTGGCATGACCTTCCATTGGATATTTTACCATGGGAGAGCAAAGCATGTCAATAAAAGTATTACGAAATGATTAAGAAATTACGGGATTTGAAATAATTTGAGGCGAATGAATGGCCATGGGGAACCAAAAAACATCCCCGGCAGACGAATCTGCCGGGGATGAATGGCTCTTATAGGGCTGTGAATTACAGCTGCGGGCCGGCGGCGACGAGGGCCTTGCCAGCGGCATTGCCGGTGTACTTCACGAAGTTCTTGATGAAGCGGCCAGCCAGATCCTGCGCCTTGGTCTCCCACTCGGAAGCGTTGGCGTAGGTGTCGCGCGGGTCGAGGATCTGCGGGTTGACGCCCGGCAGAGAGGTCGGCACGACCAGGTTGAACATCGGGATGGTCTTGGTCTCGGCCTTCAGGATGGAACCGTCGAGGATGGCGTCGATGATGCCGCGGGTATCCTTGATGGTGATGCGCTTGCCGGTGCCGTTCCAGCCGGTGTTGACCAGGTAGGCCTTGGCGCCGTTGGCTTCCATCTTCTTAACGAGCTCCTCGCCGTACTTGGTCGGATGCAGCTCGAGGAAGGCCTGGCCGAAGCAGGCGGAGAAGGTCGGGGTCGGCTCGGTGATGCCGCGCTCGGTGCCGGCCAGCTTGGCGGTGAAGCCGGAGAGGAAGTAGTACTGAGCCTGCTCCGGGGTCAGGATGGAGACCGGCGGGAGGACGCCGAAAGCGTCAGCAGACAGGAAGATGACGTTCTTCGCGGCCGGAGCAGCGGAGATCGGACGGACGATCTTCTCGATGTGGGAGATCGGGTAGGAGACGCGGGTGTTCTCGGTCACGGACTTGTCGTCGAAATCGATCTTGCCGTTCTCGTCGACGGTGACGTTCTCCAGCAGCGCGTTGCGGCGGATGGCGTTGTAGATGTCCGGCTCGGACTCCTTGTCAAGGCCGATAACCTTCGCGTAGCAGCCGCCCTCGAAGTTGAAGACGCCGTTGTCGTCCCAGCCGTGCTCGTCATCGCCGATGAGCAGGCGCTTCGGGTCGGTGGAGAGGGTGGTCTTGCCGGTGCCGGAGAGGCCGAAGAACAGGGCGGTGTTCTCGCCGTTCATATCGGTGTTGGCGGAGCAGTGCATGGAGGCAATGCCCTTGAGCGGCAGGTAGTAGTTCATCATGGAGAACATGCCCTTCTTCATCTCGCCGCCGTACCAGGTGTTCAGGATGACCTGCTCGCGGGAAGTGATGTTGAAGGCGGCGACGGTCTCGGAGTTGAGGCCGAGCTCGGCGTAGTTCTCAACCTTCGCCTTGGAGGCGTTGTAGACGACGAAGTCCGGCTCGAAGGTGGCCAGCTCTTCCTCGGTCGGGACGATGAACATGTTCTTGACGAAGTGGGCCTGCCAGGCAACCTCCATCACGAAACGGATGGCCATGCGGGTGTCCTTGTTGGCGCCGCAGAAGGCGTCGACGACGAACAGGCGCTTGCCGGAGAGCTGCTTCTTGGCGAGGGACTTGACGACCTCCCAGGTCTCCTGGGTCATCGGATGGTTGTCATTCTTGAACTCCGGAGAGGTCCACCACACGGTGTCCTTGGAATTCTCGTCCATGACGATATACTTATCCTTGGGGGAACGGCCGGTGTAGATGCCGGTCATGACGTTCACGGTGTCCAGCTCGGTCACCTGGCCCTTGTCGTAGCCTTCCAGCTCCGGCTTGGTCTCCTCTTCGAAGAGCAGCTCATAAGACGGATTGTAGACGATCTCGGTGGTGTCGGTGATGCCATACCTGGTCAGATCAATCTTAGCCATGTTGCTTGCAACCTCTTTCTCAAAAAATGTCTTTGTGAAACAGTGTTTTTACTTCACAGGGCATGGAAGCGCATCCGCCGCATACGGCAAAGCACCTATACCCTCATGATACAGAGTATATGATACACTACCTGCGCGGTAAAATCAACCATTGCGCAAAAAATTCACAATGTTTTGCACAATCGCACAAAAACAGGCTGGATTCGCAGCCTGTGCTTTGGAATCGGGCCGGCGTTCACAGGTGGAGCGGCACGTGAATGCAGCAATGGCGCATGCCCGGCAGGGTGACGGACGCAACGCGCCCGCTTTCGGGGAGAAGGACTTCCATATGAATGGGGCGATCAAAGCGGTTGTCGTGCTCAAGAATGAGCTCGCTGTCATTGGCGGCAAGGCGCTCAAGTTCCAGCCCCATGCTGTAATGCCCGTCGGAGGCGACCACGATGGGCGCGTCCCCGATGCGCTCAATCTTGACGACGGCTGCGCTGTGCGGGGCGATGGCGGAGAGGGCGTGCGTTTCGCCGGCGCGGGCTTCGGTCATATACTTGCCGGCATAGTAATCGCACACGGCATAGCGGGATGCTTCGTCCGGGTCAAAGCCCAGCGTATCCCTGTCGAGCGTGACGGCTGCGGGGATGGCCTCCGTATCCGACCAGTTGATGAGGGCGATGAGCACACGCCCATCCTGCGGATACGTCACGCGCACGCGGTCCGGGAAGCGGCCGCTGTCCATCAGACGGATGGGCTGCACCTGCCGCTCCATCGGCGGGAGGATGCGGCGCAGCTCGAGCAGCCGGTCCTTGTCGATGCGCGCGAGCGGCTCCGTGGAGCAGACGATGCCGCCGCCGGTCAGCTGATTGACCACGACGGTGCGCACTTCGTCGTCCGTGAGCAGGCCGTAGGTCAGCCGCAGGCCGCGCTCCATGGTCTCATTGCGGCGGATCATCAGCGCGTCCGGGTCATTGTGCCACCATGCGTTCATATAGGCGCGCAGCAGGCTCTGCTTGATGGTGTAGGGTGCGGTCTTGCCGCCCTTGTTGATCGTCGAGGACCACATCGACAGCACGTCCGAGCCGGAGCGCTGCGCATCGACGAGGCCGATGATCGGGTCATACAGCCCGCCGCACATGAGGAAGTACGCCTCCTCGCCCATACCGCGGCGGATGGCGGCGACAGCCTCGTAATATGCGCGCGCGGGGGTGATGTGCTTGTCGTGGTAGTCCGCGTCCTCATAGATGACGGCGGCGCGGGTAAAGTCGAGCTTATGATAGGTATAGCCCCAGTCGAACGTGAGATGGCGGTAAAGCTCGGTGAAATAATCCCGGGTCTCGGGAACAGTGATGTCAAAGACCCAGTAGGTCGTGTCGTTCATCGGGAAAATGCAGGGCTGCCCATTATGGTCGCGCAGCACCCAGTCGGGATGCTCCTGCCAGACGGGCGCGGTCTCTTTGGCGACGAAGGGAGAGGTCCAGATGCCCGGAATCAGCCCGGCGGCACGGATGCGCGCGGCGATCTCCTCCATCGGCATGGGGAATTTCTCGTTCGCCTCCCACCAGCCCAGCGTCTTCTCCCAGCCCTCGTCGATCTGGAAGACGTCAAAGGGCAGTTTTTTCTGCTCGATCTGCTCGAGGTTGCTCATCACATCTTCCTGCGTGACGGTCAGCCCGTAGTAATACCATGTGCAGAAGACGGAGGGCGGATTGCTCAGGCGGCTGCCATAGCGCTCGGCCTTATCCTGCGCGAAACGGCGGACGGCCTCTTCCGGATTGTCCGTATGCTCAATGCGAAGGATCTCTGTCTGTACGGTCTCGCCCGGGCGCAGCAGGCAGCCAAACTCCACGGCGCAGGAGAGGGAGAGGAATTCGCCCGATTCGCTGACGGCGATCTCCGTGCGCAGCAGCTGATTCCGCCCGGTCATGAAGCCCAGCAGGCAGCACTGATCCTCGTGTCCGATGAGCGTCAGGTGGTCGCTGAGGATCGCGCGCTGCCCGGGCGTGTCGCCGCTGCGCTCGCCCGCCTCGGTCATGCCGCCCAGCGCGTCGAGCATGGCGTCGTCCATCGCGCCGAAGACGGCGACGGCGGGCATGTCGTTCTTGTGCCGGCCGCTGCGGTAGAGGCGGCAGCTCTCCCGGCGCACGCCCAGCGCCTTGAGGGAATCGGCGCGGAAGAGCTCGAAGCGGTCAAGACGGACGTCCTTGTCCGTCGGATTGGTCAGTTCATAGCGGAATTCCTCTGCGCCCGGCGCGGCGGGCAGGTCGATTCGCTTGGCGATGAGTCTGTGCATGGCGATTCCTCCATGATAAGATAATACCTGTATTGTAGGGGATGGAAGGAAAAAGATCAATCCCTTTGAGGCTGCATAGCGTGTATAAATATGAAAAGGGATGCTCCTGTGAGGAACATCCCTTTTGTCATTGTGGGTCAGGCGATCTCGTCCATGACGGCCTGCAGCGCTGCGGCGAAGGCGTCCATCTCCTCATAGGAGATGATCAGCGGCGGCGCGAGGCGCAGCACATTGCCCGAGGCCGTGCCGGCGACGAAGCCCTTGGCCAGCAGCGCGCGGGCGACCTGAGCGGCCGGGAGGGAGGCGTCCATCTCCATGCCCAGCAGCATGCCCATGCCGCGGACGTCGGCGATCTTATCGCCCTTCACGCCCTTGAGCGCCTTCATGAAGTACTCGCCCTTCTCGCGCGCGACGGCGGAGAAGTCGTTTTCGATCATGTAGCTGACGGCAGCCAGCGACACGGCGCAGGCGAACGTATTGCCGCCGAAGGTGGAGCCGTGGTCGCCGCGGGAGATCTTAGAGGCAACCTTTTCGCTCGCGAGGATCGCGCCGATCGGGAAGCCGCAGCCAAGGCCCTTTGCGCTGGTCATGATGTCCGGCGTGACGCCGTAATTCTGATAGCAGTAGAATGCGCCGGTGCGGCAGATGCCGGTCTGCACCTCGTCAAAGATGAGCAGGATGCCCTTCTCGTCGCACAGCTCGCGCACGGCCTTGAGGTACTCGGCCTTGCCCGGGGTCACGCCGCCCTCGCCCTGCATCGGCTCGAGCATGACGGCGGCGGTCTCCTCGTCGATGGCGGCGCGCAGGGCGTCGATGTCGTTATACGGCACCTGGGAGATGCCCTGCGGCAGCAGCGGGCGGAACGGCTCCTGATAGTAGTCATGGCCGGTCGCGGCGACGGTCGCCAGCGTACGCCCGTGGAAGGAATGATCGGCGGAGACGATTTTATAGCGCTTGCTGCCCTGCGCATAGAAGTACTTGCAGGCCAGCTTCATCGCGCCCTCGTTGGCCTCTGCGCCGGAGTTGGAGAAGAAAACGCGGTCAGCAAAGGTATTTTCGCACAGGAGCTGGGCGAGCTTCGCCTGCGGCTCGACGTAGTAGAGGTTGGAGGTGTGCAGAACGCCCGCCTCCGCCTGGTCGATGATCGCCTTGGTGACGACCGGGTGATGATAGCCCAGGGCGTTGACGGCGATGCCGGAGAAGAGGTCGGTGTATCCCTTTCCGTCCTGATCGTAGAGGGTGCAGCCCTCACCGCGGACGAAGCAGACGGGATTGCGCTCGCCGAAGACCTCGAGGAAATACTTGGCGTCCAGCGCTTTGATTTCGGTAAGATTCATGAATACCTCCATGGTGAGGTTCTTGTCGTGTTTTGCTTACAGATTCAGCCCGGTCGCCTCGTCGCAGCCGAGCATCAGGTTCATGGACTGCACGGCTGCGCCGGACGCGCCCTTGCCCAGATTATCGAAGCGGGCGCAGACCATCATGCGCTCGTCGTTGCCGGTGACGTAGACCTCGAGGCCGTCCCACAGGGCGCAGCCGTTGGAGGCGAGGAAGCCGCCGATGTCCGCCTGCGCGCTCAGCGGCATGACGCGGATCATCTTCTGCCCGGCGTAGTGGCTGGCATAGACCTCGTGCAGCTGCGCGAGGGAGGAAATTCCCTTGAGCTGGCTCGCGGCAAACGGCACGGACACCAGCATGCCCGCATAATAATCCGCGACGATCGGGGTGAAGAGCGGGGCGTTGTCAAGCCCGCAGACGGTCTTCATCTCCGGCAGGTGCTTGTGGCTGTGCGTCAGGCCGTAGAGGCGCGGGGAATCAAGCGCCGGATTGCGGCCCTCGTCGCCGTACTGCGCGATCATCTTCTTGCCGCCGCCGGAATAGCCGGTCAGCGAGAAGCAGGTGGTCACGGTCTCCTTGGGCAGCACGCCCGCGGCGACCAGCGGATAGACCAGAGAAATGAAGCCGGTGGCGTGGCAGCCCGGGTTGGCGATGCGCTTGCCGTTTACGATGGCCTCGCGGTGCGCGGGGGAGAGCTCGGCGAAGCCGTACGCCCAGTCGGGATTGACGCGATGGGCGGTGGAGGCGTCGATGATGCGCACATTCTCGTTTTCCACGAGGGTCACGGCCTCCTTCGCCGCTGCATCGGGCAGGCAGAGGAAGGTGATGTCGGACTGATTGATGAGCTTCCTGCGCTCGTCCGCATCCTTGCGCAGCGCGGGATCAATGCTCAGAATCTCGATATCGTCGCGGCTGCCCAGGCGCTCGAAGATCCGGAGACCTGTCGTGCCCTCGCTGCCGTCAATGTAAATCTTGGGTTTCATACGTTTACTCCTTCCGGGATTGGCTTTGCGCACAATAGAGCCTTCCCCAATGGGGAAGGTGGCATTGCCGAAGGCAATGACGGATGAGGTCCCGGCCCGAAGGCCGGTGCGGAGATTGGCTCAGCCCAACTCGAACATGGTGCCGATGCCGCGGTCGGTGAAGATCTCCAGGATGATCGGGTGCGGGATCGTGCCGTTGAGGATGTGCACGCGGCGCACGCCCTTCTCGATCGCGTCGGTGCAGGCGGTGACCTTGGGAATCATGCCGCCGGAGATGGTGCCATCCTCGATGAGCGCCTTGGACTGATCCACGGTCAGCACAGGGAAGAGGGACGCCGGATCCTCCGGGTCGGCGCGCACGCCGTCGATGTCCGTCAGGAAGATCAGCTTCTCCGCCTTGAGCGCTGCGGCGATGGCGGCGGCGGCGGTGTCGGCGTTGATGTTGTAGGATTCGCCGTTCTCATCCGTGCCGACGGAGGAGATGACGGGGATGTACTCGTCCGCGCAGAGGGAATTGAGCAGCTTCGTATTGATGGAGACGATGTCGCCGACGAAGCCGAGGTCAACGCCGTCGGAAAGCGGCGGCTTTTTCTTGACGGTGATCAGCCCGGCGTCCTTGCCGCAAAGGCCGATCGCCTTGCCGCCGAGGCGGCCGATGTCGGAGACGATGTTCTTGTTGAGCTTGCCGGCGAGCACCATCTGCACGATCTCCATCGTCGCGGCGTCGGTGATGCGCAGGCCGTTGTGGAAGGAGCTCTCCACACCGACGCGCTTGAGCATGGCGTTGATCTCCGGGCCGCCGCCGTGCACGAGGATCGGATTGATGCCCACGTACTTGAGCAGGGTCACATCCTCGAGGATCTTGTGCGTCAGGTCATCGCTCTTCATGGCGTTGCCGCCGTACTTGATGACCACGGTCTTGCCCCAGAGGCGCTGGATATACGGGAGCGCCTCGATGAGGATATTGGCTTTATTGATAAAGTGGATGTCGCTGTTGTCGACGATCTGATCCTTGGACATGAGCATTGCCTCTTTCTGCCGATCCTGCCGGCCTGCGATGATTCAATAAACGATGTATGTTCCCGATTATACCAAAGAGTGAATAAATATGCAATAGCGAATGCATAAAAATTCATCGACGATCTTTGGTCAATATTTCGGTACAACGCCCTCCGGGATCGGGCACAGATACGGCTGGCGGGCGATGCGCTCGTCAAACTCCTTCTTCGCGCGGGCGAGGAGCGCCGGGTCGGTCATCAGCCTCGCGCCGGCGAGGGCGATGGTCTTGGCGGCCATGAGCATCGCCTTGTGCGCGATGGGGCTCTTGCCGATGGCGACGGCCTGCCAGCTGTGCGCCGGGGTGTCGGCGGCCCATGCCGCGCAGGAGACCTGGCTCGTCGGCGCGCACCAGCTGGCGTCGCCCACGTCGGTGGAGACGGGGATGATCGGCGTGTCGCTGGGCGTGTAGGGGGCGATGAAGGTATAGAGAGGCTCGCCCTGATGGGCAAGGATCTCCTCGCGCGTGCGGCTGTCGCACAGGCGGGTGATCTTGGCGAGGGTCGTCTCCGGCGCCTCAAGCGCGGCGTGGAGGCTGGCGGCGAGCTGCAGCTCCTCCTGCGTATACTGCGGCACGCCGATTTCCTTCATGCTCTCAAGGAGCGTCTCCTCCATGACGACATTGCCAAGGATATTGGAGCAGCCCTTGACGAATTCCATCTCCATCGTTGTGCCGGTCATGATGGCGGCGCCGCGCGCGCAGTCGATGACGCGCTGCTTGATGCTCTCCAGATCGGCAAGGCGCTGAGAGCGCACGAGGTAGACGACCTCGGCGTGATTCTGCACCACATTGGGCGAGACGCCGCCTGCGTCGGTGATGGCGTAGTGGATGCGCGTGTCCTCCGGCACATGCTCGCGCAGGAACTGCACACCCACGTTCATCAATTCCAGCGCGTCGAGCGCACTGCGGCCCAGATGTGGGCTGGAGGCGGCGTGCGCGCTCTGGCCCTTGAAACGGAAGATCATCTTCACATTTGCCAGCGAGCCGCCCGGCCAGATGCCGTTGTAGTCCCACGGGTGCCAGGTGAGCATGGCGTCCACGCCGTCAAAGACGTGATCGCGCGCCATGAAGGCCTTGGCGCTGCCGGTCTCCTCCGCCGGGCAGCCGAAGTAGACGACCGTGCCGGTAGCCTCGCCGGCGGCGATCAGATCCTTGAGCGCGACGGCGGCGGCCAGCGCGCCCGTGCCCAGCAGGTTGTGCCCGCAGCCGTGGCCCGGCGCGCCGGACTCGAGCGGCTCGCGTACGGCGCAGCCCGCCTTCTGGCTCAGGCTGCTCAGCGCGTCGTACTCGCCGAGGAAGGCGATGACCGGCTTTCCGCTGCCGTATTCGGCGCGGAAGGCATTGGGCAGACCGGCGAGGCGGTCTGTAACGGCGAAGCCCTGCTCCTCAAGGAAGCTGCGCAGGGCGGCAGCGGAAAAATCTTCGTGGAAATTCAGCTCGGGATGATCCCAGATCGCGTCGCTCAGGCGGGCATACGCCGCGGCGCGGCTCTCTACGCTGCGGACGACGGCGTCCATCAGGCGGCTGTTGGTCATGGCTGACTCCTCCCTTTCATGCGGCAATGTCCTAAAGTATACGCAGATGCCGATCATTTGTCAATCGGCAGGATATCCCAAAGGATGGCTGCTATATGAAAAAACTGCATGACGGGCCGTTACAGGCCGCCATGCAGCGATCAATATGAAGGATGGGAGCGGGTCAGCGCCGCATACGCTTGAGACCGGGAACGTCCGGCAGGCAGAGCGCCGCGATCAGCAGCACCGGCGCGAGCGCAAACAGCGGAAGTGTATAGCGCGGCAGCGTACACGGTCCGAAGAGATAGGACGCCCACAGCCCCAGCGCGCCCAGCGCAGCGGGGAGGAATCGCGTGTGCCCGCGCGCGATGAGCAGGAGGGCGGCGAAGAGCAGCACCCAAAGGGGCGTCGCCGTGCAGAAGAGGAGGGAGATCACGGGGTACTTCTTATACTCATTGCGGCGGCAGATCTGCTCGTAGAAGTCGCGGACGTCCGGCAGGAAGCAGCGGCTGATGATGCCCTCCGCGCTCAGGTCGTATTCCTGCGTCTGCAGGTAGCCCTTGTCGTTCCACGAGACGTCGGGGTAGATTGTCTGGTGGCTCCGGTCATCCGGATACCATGAGCCGATGTTGAGGAGCAGGAAGGCCTCGATGTATTCTGTGGTGTAGGTGGGGAAGTGCTTTTTCCAGATGGCGAGGAAATCGCCGCCGTCTGATTCCAGCCTCGCCTTGTCAAGGTAGCCCTTGGCCGGGTCAGCCAGATGCGGATGGAGGACGAGGCCGTCTTCCGACGTGTACCACTGCGCAATCTCGGCGCGCTCCTCGTCGGTGAGCTTGCCGCTGTTGTAGACGCGGACGAGCTGCTGCGCCGGCAGGCTGTAGAGCTGGAAAGAGGGCATCGCGGAGGGCTTGAGCAGCGCGTGCAGACCGAAGAGGGTCAGCAGCGCCGCGCATACGCCCGCGCCCAGCAGCGCGGCGGTCTTCAGGCGGCGGCCCTTTGCGGCGATCAGCGCGGCGGGGAACATCAGCGCGAGGGCGAAGACGCCGTTGTTGCGCATGAGCGCCGCGCCGATGGTCAGGATGACGAAGAGCAGGCAGCGCGCCTTGCTCGAAAGGAAGCTGTCGGGATCGCGGAGGAGCTCAAAGATTTCGAGCGAGAGCGTGAGAATCGCCGCGGCGAAGAGCGTGTCCTTGGTCATCGACAGGGACATGACGGAGAAGACGGGATGCAGCGCGAAGAGCGCCGCCAGCGCGGCGAGGGCCCAGCGGGGAGCGCCCCGGCGCTGCGCAAAGGCGCAGGCATGCCCCAGCGAGAGCGCGAAGAGGATCATCTGCAGCAGAGACATGAACAGCACGCCCAGCGTCGGGTCGTTCATCTGCTCGCCGATGGAGATGACGCCGTTCATCAGCGCGCTGTGCAGCAGGGGATGGATGCTTGAATACTGACCGGCGAGGTGCTGGCCGTATTCGGTGACGACGTCGTAATTGAGCATGCCGGGGTAATAGGCCAGCAGAAGCGGCAGCCAGCAGACGAAGAAAACCGCGGCATAGACGATCATGGGCAGGCGGGCTGGCTGCGTGCCGCGCGGCAGGCGGCCGAGCATCATCCGCGCGCAGAGGCCGCCCGCAAGCGGCGTTATGAGCACCGGGACGGCGAGACGGCGGATCATGCTGCCCGCGCCGGGGAGAAGACGGCCATAGAACGCCAGCTCGGACCCCAGCCCCAGCGCGCAGGCAAAGAGAAAGCCCCATACCATGCCGCAAAGGAGCGTGCGTCTGTTCGCCTTGATGTACGCGCCGCGCACGGGCAGATAGCAGCCCAGCAGCAGCAGCGCGCCCAGCGAGCCGCTGCGGAAGACGGCGGCGTCCGGGTCGACGGGCGTCAGATACGGCGCAGCAATGGATGCAAAGAGCACTGCAGCCAGCGCGGCAGGGGCGGAATAGCGCCTGAGCAGGGACATGGGATCGCCTCCTGTAAATAGGAATGAACGCCCGGAGGGGCGGAAGCGTTGGGGGACATGAGACGGGGCGGACATAACCCGCCTGTATACATTGTACGGGATCGCGGTGCGCCGCGCAAGAGGATAAACGCGGAAACACAAAAAAGCGCCGGGATGCGTCTGCATCCCGGCACGGGGGATTCGTTATTCAGCCTTGGGCTCCTCAGCCTTCGGGGCAGCCTTCTTGCGCGGGGCGCGCTTGGGCTTTGCCGGGGCTTCCTCAGCCTTGACCTCAGTCTTGACTTCCTCAGCCTTCGGGGCGGCCTTCTTGCGCGGGGCGCGCTTGGGCTTGGCCGGGGCTTCTTCAGCCTTGACTTCGGTCTTGACCTCTTCGGCCTTGGGCTCTTCCTTGACCTCGGCTTTCTTCGCGGTCTTCTTCGCGGGGGCCTTCTTTTCGGCCGTCTTCTTTTCAGCCGTCTTCTTGGCCGGGGCCTTCTTCACGGGCTTTGCCTCGGCCGGCGCCTCCTGAACGGGGGTCTCTCCAGCCGGGGCCTCATTAGGGTTTACGGCTTCCTCCCCGGAGCCCGTCAGCTTCTCATACAGGCTGACGTACTTGCTCGCGGACGCATCCCAGCTGTAGTCGCCGGTCATGCCGCGGACGATGAGCTTGTTCCAGACTTCCTTGTTGTTCTTGTAGTAGTGCACAGCGCGGCGGACGGTGTGGAGCATGTCGTGCGCGTTGTAATTGAAGAAGGAGAAGCCGTTGCCCTCGTCGGTGAACTTGTTGTAGGAGAGGACGGTGTCGCGCAGGCCGCCGGTCTCGCGGACGATCGGCACCGTGCCGTAGCGCAGGGAGATCAGCTGGGACAGGCCGCACGGCTCAAACTGGCTGGGCATGAGGAACATGTCGCAGCCGGCGTAGATGCGGTGAGCCAGCTGATGATTCATCGCAAAGCGCGCGGCGAGGCGGCCCGGATACTCGCTCTCCGCCCAGGAGAAGAGGTTGGTGTACTTCGCCTCGCCCATGCCCAGCACGATCAGCTGGATGCCGGTGCCCATCAGCTCGCGGATGACGCACTCGACGAGGTCAAGGCCCTTCTGATTGGACAGGCGGGAGATGATGCCCACGACCGGGGCGTCGGGGTCGACGTTCAGGCCGAGCTCCTTCTGCAGCTCTTCCTTATTGACGGCCTTGTCGCCGAGGGTGTCGATGGTGTAGGTCTTGTAGATCTGCGGGTCCTTGGACGGATCGTAATCGTCGATGTCGATGCCGTTGAGGATGCCGGAGAGCTGCTCGCGGCGGGCGCGGAGCAGGCCGTCCAGGCGCTCGCCGTAGAAGGCGGTCTGGATTTCATCCGCATAGCTCGGGGAGACGGTGGTCAGCTCGTCGGAGTAGACGAGGCCGGCCTTCATGTAGTTGGCGCAGCCATAGCACTCCAGCTTGTCGGAGGTGAACAGGTCGTCGCCCAGGCCGAGCGTATCCTGCACGGACTTGATGGAGAACACGCCCTGATACTGCAGGTTGTGGATGGTGTAGACGGTCTTCATGTTCGCGTAGAACGGGAAGTGCGCATACTGAATCTTCAGCAGCGCGGGGACCATGCCGGTCTGCCAGTCGTGGCAGTGGACGACCTCTGGCTTGAAGTCGAGATGCGGCAGCGCATCGATGACCGCACGGGAGAAGAAGCCATAGCGCTCGTACTCGTCGCCGCCCAGACCGTAGATGTAGGAGCGGCCGAAGTAGAACTGATTGTCCACGAAGTAGAAGGTCACGCCCTGATACTCGAGGGACTTGACGCCGCAGTACTGCTTGCGCCAGCCGAGCTCGACCTCAAACTCGCACTCGGTCTTCATCTGGCTGGTCCACTTCTCCGGGATGGCGGAGTAGAGCGGCAGGATGACGCGCACGTCATGGCCCTGCGCCTTGAGCACCGGGGAGAGCGCGCCGACAACGTCAGCCAGGCCGCCGGTCTTGATAAACGGCACGCATTCGGAAGCAGCGAACAGGATCTTCATAATCTTGTCTTCCTTTCGTCTGGAGATTGGATATCTGGAAAAAAGCGGAACTGCACGCCAAAGAGGCTTTGGGTGCAGTCCCGCAGGCGTGTTAGATCACAACTTTCTTGGCGATCACGATGGGATACGCAGCGGGCGCGATCAGGCGGCCGTTGCGGCGGATGACGCTCTGCTTGTCGAGGATGCAGTGGTCAATCTCCGCGCCCTCCTGAATCTGGGCGTCCTGCATGACGATGGAATTCTTGACAACCGCGCCCTTGGCGACCTTGACGCCGCGGAAGAGAACGGAGTTGATGACCGTGCCCTCAATGATGCAGCCGTTGGCGATCAGGGAGTTGGAGCACTGGCCGCCCATGTAGCGGGCCGGCAGGTCGTCGCGGACCTTGGTGTAGACCGGGCGCTCCGCCGGGAAGAGGGCGGCGCGGACCTTCGGGTCGTTCATGGACATGTTGAAGTTGAAGTAGGCCTGGATGGAATCCATCTGGCAGCAGTAGCCCTTGTACTCATAGCCGCAGATCTTGAGGCTGTGATTGTTGACGCTGCGCTGGATCAGGTCGCGGCCGAAGTGATGATAGCCGTTCGCGGCGCTCTGCTCGACGAGCTGCAGCAGCCTCTCGCGGCGGGCGACGTAGATCTTCAGGCTCGGGCAGTGGCAGGTGGGATGGGACGGGCCGACTTCCATGGCGGTGATGACCTTATCCTCGCCGACGGTGAAGTGCGCATCCGCCTCGCCCTCAAAGCCCTCGCCGTCAAACGCCTCGCTGGGCTGCATGTACATGACGGTGATGTCCGCGTCGGTCTCGATATGCTGCTTGACCGCGTCGGTGTAGTCCATGTTGTAGATGGAGTGGCTATTGGTCAGCACAATGTATTCCTCGCTGGAGAGGCGCAGGAAGTTGAGGTTGCTCTTGAGGGAGTCGAGCAGGCCGTCATACATGCCCTGGCCGTCGCGGGTGAGGAACGGCGGGAGGATCTGCAGACCCACCTTGCCGTGCAGGTCCCACTCGCGGCCGGAGCCGAGGTGGTCCATCAGGGACTGGTAGTTCTTCTGGGTGATGACGCCGACCCTCTTGATGCCGGAATGCACCATGGAGGAGAGCTGGAAGTCGATCACGCGATAACGGCCGGCAATCGGCAGCGCCGCAACGGCGCGCAGGCTGGTCAGTTCACCGAGATGAATGTCATTTTCACCGGTGTAGATAAGGCCCATTACGTCTTTCATGGTGGGTATCCTCCTTACTGCGCATCGGCGTCAACCTGAACGCCGGCAGCAACTTTTTCGCCCGGGCCGATGACAGCCTTCGGGCCGATGACGGCGATATTGCCGGTCTCCTCGCCCACGACCGCGCCGGCGCAGATGCGCGCATTCTCGGCGACGATAGTGCGGCGGACGACGGCGCCGCGCTCGATGACCGCGCCCGGCATGATGACCGCGTCGGTGATCTCCGCGCCGGTCTCCACGGTGACGCCCGCGAAGAGCACGGAGTGATTGACCACGCCCTTGACCTCGCAGCCCTCGGTGATCAGGGAATCGACGACCTTCGCGCCCTCGGCGACGGAGTGCGGCGGCATGCCCGGATTACGGGCGTAGATGCGCCACTTCTTGTCGTAGAGGTCGATGGGCATCGGCATCTCCAGCAGGTCCATGTTGGCCTCCCAGAGGGACTCGATGGTGCCCACGTCCTTCCAGTAGCCGTCGAAGGTGTAGGTGAAGAGCCTCTGGTTGTCGGCGAGCATATCCGGGATGATGTTCTTGCCGAAGTCGTTCTCGGAATTCGGGTTGAGCTCGTCCTGCTCCAGGTACTTGCGCATCTTGCTCCAGTTGAAGATGTAGACGCCCATGGAGGCCTTGTTGCTCTTCGGATTCTTCGGCTTCTCTTCGAACTCGGTGATCTGGTTGTTCTCATCCGTGTTCAGGATGCCGAAGCGCGGCGCCTCCGCCCACGGGACCTCGCGCACGGCGATGGTCAGGTCGGCGTTGTTGTCGATATGGGACTGCAGCATCGCAGCATAGTCCATCTTGTAGATATGGTCGCCGGAGAGCACGAGCACATACTCCGGATCCCACTGCGCGATGAACGGAATGTTCTGATAGATGGCGTTGGCCGTGCCCTTGTACCATTCGCCGGTCTTGCCGGAGTGATACGGCGGGAGGATGAAGACGCCGCCGTTGGCAAGGTCCAGATCCCACGGAGAGCCGGAGCCAATGTAGGCATTGAGCTCGAGCGGACGATACTGGGTCAGCACGCCGACGACGTCGATGCCGGAATTGGTGCAGTTGGAGAGCGGGAAGTCGATGATACGATACTTACCGCCATAGGGGACTGCCGGCTTGGCGACGTTCTTGGTCAGGATGCCAAGACGGCTGCCCTGGCCGCCGGCCAGCAGCATGGCAACGCATTGCTTCTTTCTCATAGTGAACACACTCCTGTGAATTGGGTTTTGGTGCCAATTTGGTGCCAAAATTGAGAGTAAACTGACACGTGAAAGAGCGGAATTGCCATACGCATACCGCTCCACTTGACAATATTATACCATAAACTATTCAAAAGTGAAAGAAATTTTATGTGACATTTTCATTGAACGGTGGCCGGAATCCGGGTTTTTGATCAAATAATGTCCAAGCGGGCGGAAGTTGTCCCGGAAATCGCGGGGCAAATGAGGGCGTACGGGGAGGATAAAACGGATTGACGCGATGCGGAGGGGGATCGCGAATTGCAAATTGACGCGCCATGGGGTATAATAAATCATGTATGACTATGCCGGTATACGGCAAAGGAGGCGCGGCGCGATGGCAGAGACGAAAGCGGTCAGGATGCGGCTGGACAAGCTGCTCGCCCTGTTCGGCGAGGGCACGAGGAGCGGCATTCGGGATATCGTCCGCGCCGGGCGCGTGACGGTCAACGGGAGCATTGCGCGGGACGCGGGCATGCAGGTGCTCGCCGGGGCGGACAGCGTCTGCCTGGACGGGCGCGCGCTTGACTACAAGCCCGTGCGCCATGTGATGCTGCATAAGCCGCAGGGCGTTTTAACCGCCGCGCGGGATAAAAAGCAGCCTACGGTCATGGACCTGCTGCCGCCGATGTACGCGGCGATGGGCTGCATGCCGGCCGGCCGGCTGGATAAGGACACTGAGGGCCTGCTCGTCATCACCTCCGACGGGCAGCTGGCGCACCGGATCATCTCGCCCAAAAAAGAGGTCGGCAAGGTGTATCTGGCGCATGTGGACGGGCCGCTGGGCGATGCGGATATCGCCGCCTTCGCCGCGGGTCTGCACATTGACGATGCGGACGGCGAGTTTGACGCCGCGCCCGCGGCGCTGGAAATCCTCTCCTCTTCAAAGGAGAAGAGCGAGGCGCGTGTGCGCGTGACGGAGGGCAAATACCATCAGGTGAAGCGCATGTTCGCCTCGCGCGGGGTGCAGGTGATCTACCTCAAGCGCCTGCAGATCGGCGCGCTGGCGCTGGATGAGCGGCTGGCCCCGGGGCAGTGGCGCGAGCTTGAGGACGACGAGGTCGCTCTGCTTGAAATGGAGGCGCTCTGATATGGATGGAAACCTGCGGAACATGACCGCCGCGTATATCTCCCGCGAGGGGGAGAACGGCAGGGAGATGCTGCTGCTCTACCGCGTGGGCTCGCGCGTGGTCGCGCCGAGCTGGTGCGGGATCGGCGGCCACTTTGAAAAGGATGAACTGAACGACGCGCGTGCCTGCGTCCTGCGTGAACTGCAGGAGGAGACGGGGCTGCGCGAGGAGGATCTGACCGGGCTTGACATGCGCTACGCCTGCATGCGGCTCAAGAAGGGCGAGATCCGGCAGAACTATTATTTCTTTGCGGAGCTTGCGCCCGGCGCGCATCTGCCGCAGGAGAGCAGCGAGGGGCGGCTGGCATGGGTGCCCTATGACAGGCTGCTCTCGCTGGAGATGCCGTTTACCGCCTATGAGGTCATCCGGCATTATCTTGATACGGGACGATACGACAGCGCGCTGTACGCCTGCGCGACGACGGAGCGCGGCGCGGTGTTTACCCCGCTCGAGGAATTCTGAAAATCCGGAGCGGAAGGGATGGAGGAAACTATGGCTGAGCATTACTTTACCTCTGCGCCCACGAGTGGGCATGAGGAGCGGCATTTCAATCACGTCTTTGCGGGCAGGGTGCTTCGCTTTGTCACCGACGCGGGCGTGTTTTCCAAGCAGCACATCGACCCGGGCTCGGAGCTGCTGTGCAGCGCGCTGCCGGTGGATCTTTCCGGCCGGGTGCTGGACATGGGCTGCGGATGGGGCGCGATGACGATCCTCACGCTGGCCAAGTGCCCGGGGTGCGAGATCACGATGGCGGACGTCAACGAGCGCGCCCTCGCGCTGGCGCAGGAGAATGTGGCGGCGAACCGCATGACGGCGAAGGCCGTGCTCTCGGACGGCTTTGCGCAGATTGAGGGCGAGTTTGAGGCGGTGATCACCAATCCGCCCATCCGCGCGGGCAAGGCGGTCATCTACAAGATGTTCGAGGATGCGAAGGCGCATCTCGTGCCCGGCGGCAGGCTCTATCTGGTCATCCGCAAGCAGCAGGGCGCGCCCAGCGCGCTCAAGCACCTCAAGGAGCTCTACGGAAGGGCGGAGGTCATCGAGCGAGACGGCGGCTACTGGATCATCGAATGCACGAAGCAGGACGCGTAATCATCGGTCAGGATCAAACCGCACCGCGCGTGCGGAGGAGATACGGGAGGACGGAAACCATGGTTTTTGACAAGGCATACTTTGACGCGGGCGTCTGCCGCGTCGGCACGCAGTGCGAAAAGTGGGACGGCATGATCGCCGCCTCCGGCGACAGCGAGATGATCCCCATGTGGGTGGCGGATATGGACTTCCCCTCCGCACCGGCGATCCGCGAGGCGCTCTCCGGCGTGCTTGATTGGGGCACGTGGGGCTATACCATCAGCGGCGAGGCGGACGCGAAGGCGCTGTGCAGCTTCTGGGCGCGCCGCCACGGGCTCGCCATTGAGCCTGCGCAGGTGCTGATGAGCCCGTGCGTGGTCACGGGGCTGCGCCTCGCTGTGCGCGCGCTGACGAAGCCGGGCGACGGCGTGATGATCAACCCGCCGGTGTACGGTCCGTTCTTCGGCTCGGTCAAGGGCAATGAGAGGACGCTCGTGGAGAGCCCGCTGCGCCCCGGCGAGGACGGCCGCTATCAGCTCGACCTCGCGGACATGGAGGGCAAGCTCGCCTCCGGCGAGGCGAAGGCCGTCATGTTCTGCTCCCCGCACAATCCCTGCGGCCGCGCATGGAGCCGCGAGGAGCTGACCGCGCTGGTCGCCCTCTGCCGCAAGTACGGCGCGCCGCTGATCTGCGACGAGATCCATGCGGACTTTGTCTTCGAGGGCGAGCATCACAGCATCCTCTCCATCGAGGGCGCGGATGAGATCGCTGTCATGCTCTGCGCGGCGAGCAAGACCTTTAACGTCGCCGGCCTGCAGCAGAGCAGCATCGTCTGCCGCAATGCGGCCATGCTTGAGGCGATCCGCGCGGAGATGGACGGCGCGGGCGTGAAGGCGGGCAATGCCTTTGCCCTCGCGGCGACGCGCGCGGCCTATACGGACTGCGACGCGTGGCTTGACGGCCTGAAGGCATACCTCGTCGGCAACCGCGACTACGCCATGGACTATATTGCAAAGAATATGCCCAGGGTCAAGGTCACGCCGCTGGACGCGACCTACCTGATGTGGCTGGACTGCCGCGCGCTGGGCCTTGAGCAGCAGGCGCTGCTGGACGCGCTGGCGGCGGCGCATGTGAAGGTCAATGACGGCCTGTTCTTCGGCGAGCTGGGCCGCGGCTTCATCCGCCTGAATATCGGCTGCCCGCGCAGCCAGCTTGAGCGCGCGCTGGCGCAGATGAAAACCGTGCTGGGGTAAGGAATAACTCCCTCAGTCGGCTTCGCCTCCGGCGATGACGGAGGGAGAAGGCGGGCGGAAGCGCTGCCTGTCTTGTCCATCACCGCACCTTTGATATCAGTCATGTAAGATAATCCTTCGTTTAGAAAGGGGAACTTGATATGGAGTACAATGCAAAGCTCGACGCGGCGCTCAGCGCGCTGCAGCCGGACATGATCGACACCCTCCGCCGCTGGATCCGCGTGCCGAGCCTGCGCGCGGAGCGCAGCGCCGACAATGCGCCCTTCGGCGCAGAGGTCCGCCGCGCGCTGGATCTGGCGCTTGAGGACATTGCCCGCCTTGGCATGCAGCCGCGCGATATCGACGGCTACTGCTGCGACGCGGAGATCGGCGAGGGCGAGGATGTGATCGCCGTGCTGGCGCATCTGGACGTCGTGCCCGAGGGCGACGGCTGGGATCACGATCCCTACGGCGGCGAATTGATCGACGGCCGCATCATTGGCCGCGGCACGAGCGACGACAAGGGCCCGGGCGTGGCCGCGCTCTTTGCGATGAAGGCCATCGTGGATGCGGGCATCCCGCTCAGGAAGCGCTGCCGTCTGATCCTCGGCTGCGACGAGGAGAGCGGCATGGAGGATCTGCACTATTACGAGGAGAAGATCGGCCTGCCGGACGTGGGCTTCTCCCCGGACGCGAGCTTCCCGCTGATCAACACCGAGAAGGGCATCACCTCCCTCTTCCTGCATGCGAAGATGACGGACGATCGCCTCGTCTCCATCGCCAGCGGCACCCGCTCCAACGTCGTTCCGGGTACGGCGACGGCCATCGTCAAGGGCGACTGGCGCGAGGCGGCGGCGGAGGCCTTCATCGTTGAGGATGAGGACTGCAGCATCGAGACCGAGCTGGTGGACGGCAATACGAAGATCGTCGTCACCGGCGTTCCGGCGCATGCCTCCACCCCCGAGCGCGGCAAGAATGCGGCGAAGATGCTCCTCGCGGTGCTCGAGGTGCTGGGCATCGGCGGCGAGCCTGTCCGCCTGCTGGTTGAGGCTGCTGGCGAGGGCGACGACGGCGTGAATCTGGGCATCGCGGGCCGCGACGAGGTCTCCGGCCGGCTGACGATCAACCTCGGCCTGCTCTTTGCGGACGAGAAGGAGATGAGCGTCACCTTCGACTGCCGCTACCCGGTCTTCTATAACGCGCAGCTGCTGCGCGCGACAGTCGCCAAGCGCCTCGCCCCGGCGGGCTTTGTGCTCGAGCCGGGCCGTGTCAGCGAGCCGCATCATGTGCCGGAATCCTCCGAGCTGGTCACCAAGCTCATGGAGGTCTATAACACCATCACCGGCACGCAGGCGAAGCCCTTTGCCATCGGCGGCGGCACCTATGCCCGCCACCTCAAGGAGGGCGTGGCCTACGGCATGCTCTTCCCGGGCGAGCCGGAACTGGAGCATCAGGCGAATGAGAGCATCTCGGTCGAGGGCTTTGTCAAGGCAGCGCGCATCTACGCCTACGCGATCCTTGCGCTCTGCGCATAAGCGACATACAGAAAGGAAGAACAGCCATGACGCATCAGGAAGTGCTTTCCGTTATCAAGAAGGAAAAGCTCGTCGCCATTCTTCGCGGCGTGCCGATGGACAGAATTGACGGCGTGGTCTCCGCGCTGATCGCCGGCGGCGTGCGCGTGCTGGAATTTACCTTTGACCATGACAATGCGGACTGCATCGCGCAGAATGCGGCGAAGATCCGCCACACGGTCGAGCATTACGGGGACAAGGTGCTCGTCGGCTGCGGTACCGCGCTGACGGTCGAGGAGGTCGACGCCGCGCATGCCGCGGGCGCCTGCCTCGTCATTTCTCCGAATGTGGACGCGGCGGTCATCGCCCGCGCGAAGGAGCTGGACATGGTCTCCATGCCGGGCGCGCTGACCCCGACGGAGATCGTCGCCTCCTATAACATGGGCGCGGACATCGTCAAGCTCTTCCCGGCGGGAGAGCTGGGCCTTGGCTATATCAAGGCGGTCCGCGGCCCGCTTGGCTATATCCCGATGAGCGCCGTCGGCGGCGTGAAGCCCGACAACGTGAAGGACTTCCTGAATGCGGGCGTCTGCGGCTTCGGCGTGGGCGGCCAGCTGGTCATCGGCAAGGCCGTCAAGGCCGGCGACTATGCGGCGATTGAGGCGCGCGCGAATGAATTCACCGACGCTATTCATGCATGGGAGGAAGAGCAATGAGCAAGTGCTATCTCGTGATCGACTGCGGCACGACCAACCTGCGCGTCAAGCTGCTTAATGAAAACAAGGAACTCGTGGACGCCGTCAAGGCGGAGGGCGGCGTGCGCCACACCTCCATCGACGGCCACAACGGCCGCCTGCGCCGCATGCTCAAGGAGAGCATCGACGCCGTGCTTGAGAAGAACGGCTATGCCGCGGCGGATGTCATCAAGTGCGTTGCCTCCGGCATGATCACCAGCGGCCTCGGCCTGCTTGAAATCCCGCACCTGCCGTCCCCTGTGTCCCTTGAGGATCTGCGCAGCGGCATGAAGGAGCAGGTGTTTGAGGACGTCGCGCCCTTCCCGATCGCCTTCATCCCCGGCACGCGCAATTTCGCCGGCGCGGTGGATATGGACAACTTCTCCGGCATGGACATGATGCGCGGCGAGGAGGTCGAGGCCATTGGCCTGTATAAGCTGCTGGGCTGCAAGGGCCCTGCGCTCTTCGTCCTCCCGGGCACGCACAACAAGTTCGTCTCCATGGGCGAAAACGGCGAGATCCTCGGCTGCATGACTTCCATCTCCGGCGAGCTGCTCGACGCGATCACCCATCACACGATCATCGCCGACGCTGTCGGCCACAGCTTTGTCAAGGCGGAGGAGTATGATCCCGTCATGGCGAAGGAGGGCGCGTGGGAATGTTCGAAGAGCGGCCTTGGCCGCGCGGCCTTCGCCGGGCGCATCCTGAGCACGCTGGGCGGCAAGGAGGCGGCGAAGATCCAGAGCTATCTGCTGGGCGCGGCGCTGTCGCTTGACGTGCAGGCGATGCAGTCCTTCGTCAAGGAAATCGAGAATACCGACGTCTACGTCGCCGGCAAGGACCCTGTTCAGGGCTGCATGTGCGACGTGCTCGAGGCGCTGGGCGTCGAGGGCGCAAAGCCTGTCGATCCCGCGATCTCCGCGCAGATGGGCACGGCCGGCGTGCTGGCCATCGCGCTTTAAGAAGAGCGTCGGCAATAAGCAATATTTACCTTCCCCTATGGGGAAGGTGGATCGCCAAAGGCGAGACGGATGAGGTCCCGCCCGCAGGCGGCAGGGCTCCGGTCGTAAGACCGGAGCTTTTTGCATACTCTTCTGCAAAGAGGGGTGACGGGCATGAATCCTGTGCTGTTTATCGAGAGCTGCACGCCGGGCGTGCTGATGGTCAACGGGCAGTTCTGCGGGCCGCTGGAGGAGGAGGGACAGGCCTTTCCCGCCGGAAAGAACGCGGAGATCTATGCGCAGCTCTTCCCGTTTGATCCTGCCATCGCCCCGCTCTGCGCGGCGATGGCGCTGCGGGAGGGGCGCATCGCGCGCCTTGAGCCGCAGGCGCATGCTTTTGCACTGTACTGGCCGGACGGGGTGATCGAGCTGGAGCTGCGTCCCGCAGGCGCGCAGGAGGGGACGGCCCGGCAGGAGGAGCCGCAGGCGGCGGGCGTGCTCCTGCGCTATCTGACGATGCGCCTTGCCGGGGATGCGCAGGCGGACGGCCTGCTCATGCCGCGCGCGGTTGTGCCGGATCTGTCGGGGTATGCGGCGGCGGTGCCGCTCCCGCATGCGCCTGGCGGCACGGGCGGCAGGTATGACGAGCGGGCGGGGCTCGTGCGCAGGATCACAGGCAATACTGCGCAGGTGGATGCGGCGATGGCGGTCCTCGTGCCCGCCGGACAGGGGCACAGGCTGATCACGCGGATCGACGTCTTCCCCGCCTGCGGACAGGTGTGAGCGAATTGCGCAGGTCAGGGGCGCACGCTTGCTTTTTCAGCCGTATTTGGGTATAATGAGAACCATCGAATCAGCGCATGTGCGCGGACAGGAGGCATGTATGACCCCGGAAATGAACCCGGAGCTGAATCCGGACATGATCCCCGAGACGGAGGACGAGCGCGACATCGTGGAATTCACCGATGACGCAGGCAATACGATGCTGCTGGAAGTGATGGACTACTTCTTCTACAACGGCGAGGAGTTTGCCGCGCTGTGCGAGGCGAAGGAGAATCCGGCGGACGACGATCCCGACGACGATCCGGTGTACATCATGAAGATCAACGTCTTTACCGATGAGAACGGCGAGGAGATGGAGGAGTTCGTCTCCCCGGACGATGCGCTCATGGATAAGCTCATCCAGATCGTCCGCACCCGCTTCGGCGAGGACGATGAGGACGAGGACGAAGAGTAATAGGACGGCGGGGCGGATCAATCCGCTCCGCTTTCTGGTTATTGGGTTACAGGCTGCAAGTCAAGGAGGGAATAGAGGATGAACGACCTGCTCAGGCTGAAGATTGCCAAGCTGCCGACCTGCCCGGGCTGCTACCTGATGAAGAGCGAGGGCACGATCATTTACGTCGGCAAGGCGGTCAACCTCAAAAACCGCGTCAGCCAGTATTTCCACCAAAGCCGGGATCACACGGTCAAGGTGCGCGCGATGGTGGCGCGGATCGACGATTTTGACATCGTGCTCTGCGATACGAATCTGGAGGCGCTGATCCTTGAATGCAACCTCATCAAGCTCCATCAGCCGCAGTACAACATCCTCCTCAAGGACGACAAGCACTACCCCTACCTGCGCATCGACGTGACGCAGGATTACCCGCGGGTGGAGCTGGTGCGCCGCGTGCAGAAGGATAAGGCGAAGTACTTTGGTCCCTACATGGGCGCGACGGGCGTGCGCGAGGTGCTGGACGTTCTGCGCGGGCTCTTCCCGCTGCGCACCTGCGCGCAGGCGATCCGCCCGGGGATGAACAAGCGGCCCTGCCTGCACCATCAGCTGGGCGAGTGCCTCGCCCCCTGCGCGGGGAAGACCACGCCGGAGGAATACGGCAAGGTCGTCTCCGAGGTCGTCGATTTCCTCGGCGGAAAGAGCGACGCCGTGCTTTCCCGCCTGCAGGCGCAGATGATGCAGGCGGCGAAGGAGATGCGCTTTGAGCAGGCGGCACAGCTGCGCGACAGGATGCGCGATGTGCAGGCCCTGATGGAGCGGCAGAAGGCGATCAACGTGCGCGGCGGCGATCAGGATATCCTTGCCTGCGTGAGCGACGGCATCGACGCGATGGTCGAGGTCGTCTATGTGCGCGGCGGGCGGATGATCGGCGCGGAGAACTACGCGCTCGAGGGCGCGGGCGACCAGAAGACGGCGCAGGTGCTCGCGCAGTTCATCCTGCAGTTCTACGACGACGGGCGGCAGCCGGCGGGCGAGGTGCTCTGCCTCGAGCTGCCGGAGCAGGCGGAGGACATCGAGAGCGTCCTCACCGAGCGTCGGGAGGGAAAGAAGGTCGTGCTGCATGAGCCGCAGCGCGGCACGAAGCATAAGCTCGTCGAGCTCGCCGTTAAGAATGCGCGCGACGCGCTTCAAAAGCGCAATGCGCACCTTGAGCGCCAGCATGAGCGCACGCTCGGCGCATGCGAGGCGCTGGGGCAGGTCATCGGCATGGACAGGACGCCCCGGCGCATCGAGGGCTACGACATCTCCAACACGCAGGGCGCGCAGTCCGTGGGCAGCATGGTCGTCGCCATCGACGGCGAGGCCGCGCGCAGCGAGTACCGCATCTTCCGGATCAAGACCGTCGAGGGCGCGAACGACTTTGCCTCCCATTACGAGGTCATGTCCCGCCGCCTCGCCCGCGCGACGCAGGAGCGGGAGAAGCTCATCGCCGAGGGCAGGCTGAATGCGGATGGCACGCTGCCAGAGGGCGCGGAGCCGCTGTCCGGCTTTGCCGATCTGCCGGATGCGATCCTCATCGACGGCGGCCCGCAGCAGCTGCGCTTTGCGCGCGAGGCGATGCACGCGGCGGGGTACGATATCCCGATGTTCGCCCTCGCCGAGCGGCTGGATGAGATCTTCCTCCCGAATCAGGAGGAGAGCATCTATCTGGACCGCAAGTCGCCGGCGCTGCATCTGATTCAGCGCATCCGCGACGAGGCGCACCGGTTCGGCATCACGCACCACAGGAATCTGCGCAGCAAGGCGAGCATCCGCTCCACGCTTGAGGATATCCCGGGCATCGGCGCTGCGAGGAGGCGGGCGCTGCTGGCTAAGTTCAAATCGATCAAAAGCATCGCCGGGGCGAGCGTGGAGGAGCTGTGCACGGTCGAGGGCATCGGTCCGGCGCAGGCGAAGGTGATCTGGGCGCACTATCACAAGGATCAGGCGGACGCGCAGGGGAAAGAGGAATAAATAAAGAGGAATAAATATGGAGCTGCGTCAATTGAAATATTTCCTGGCGGCGGCCACGCATCTGAACTTCACGAAGGCGGCGGATGCGTGCTGCATTGTCCAGTCGGCGATGAGCCAGCAGATCACGGCGCTGGAAAAGGAGCTGGACGTGCTGCTCTTTGAGCGGACGAACAGGGGGCTGCGGCTGACGCCTGCGGGCGAAATCATGGTCAACGAGGCGCGCCGCCTGCTCGAGCAGGTGGACATCACCCGCGACATCATCGACCAGGCGAAGAACAGCTATGTCAGCCAGCTGCGCATCGGCTGCTACGGCAATCTGCTGCGCAACGAGCTGCCGCTGGCGCTCGGTGCATTCCGCAGGGCGTATCTGGATACGCGCGTCATCCTCAGCAGCGGGCTGCGGCAGAAGCTCTATTCTGAGCTGCACGAGGGCAAACTGGACTGTCTGGTGTCCATCCGGCATGAAGACGCGGAGGACGGACGGGACTGGCTGCAGATCCGCAGGATCTGCGACGAGCCGGTGTACGCCATGCTGCCGCTGGGGCACAGGCTCTCCGGCGAGGAGAAGGTCTGCATGCAGCAGCTATCAGAGGATCCGATGATCCTGTTTTCCGGCGATGAGAACAGGCAGACGGTCAAGCGGATGATCAGCGACGGTATTCCGGCGAGGGTCTATGCCTATGCGGCCTCGCAGAACTGTATTGAGACGATGGTTGCGGCCGGCTATGGGATATCGCTTGGCGTAAAGAGCGTGATCCGCCCGCATCCGGGGATTATCTACAAGGAAGTTCAGGATGCGCGCCGGAGCAGCGTGTGCCTGATGTGGGCAAAAGGGAATGCCAACGAAGACAGAATAGAGGCACTGTCATCACTATTAGTGATGACGCGAGCAGAATAAATCGTTTGCTTTTTCACAAGCCGGACGGTATACTGATGGCAAGAAGGGTGAAAACCCTCAATATTTCCAAAGGAAGGAAGAATCGTATGAAGAACATTCTGAGTCTGATTCTTGCGCTGTGCATGCTCATGACGTGCGCCAGCGCGGAAACTGCGGCGCTCTACCAGGCGGGCACGTACGAGGCGGCTGCGGCCGGCTTCGGCGGCAATGTCGTGGCGGTTGTGACCGTTGACGAGCAGAAGATCCTCGACGTGCAGGTTGTCGGCGAGGAGGAGACGGACGGCATTGGCAGCAATGCGCTTGACAAGCTGCCGGGCATGATCATCGAGCAGCAGACTGCCGATGTGGCTGCCATTTCCGGCGCGACCTTCACCAGCAAGGCGATCCGCATGGCCGTTCAGGACTGCCTGGACCAGGCGATGGGCGTCTCCGGTGAGAAGGAAGTCACCATGGCTCCGGGCACCTATACTGGCGCTGGCCTGGGCTTCAGGCCCTGCGAGCCGGTTCCGGTTGCTGTGACCGTCAGCGAGAACCGCATCGAGTCCATCGAGGTCAAGCAGGACGAGACCTCCGACACGAAGGCGTTTGTTGAGACCGTGATCAGCACGCTGGTCCCGCGCATGCTGGAGTACCAGTCCGTCTCCGTGGACGCTGTCTGCGGTGCGACTGCGACGAGCAACGGCGTGCGTCAGGCGGTTGAAGAGGCGCTGATTCAGGCGATCGTCGCTGCCGGCGGCGAGGCGTCCGACGTGAGCGCGTTCTATCGCCAGATCCCCCAGTCTGAGGAAGTCGAAGTGCTGTCCGCGGACGTCCTGGTTGTCGGCCTTGGCGGCGCGGGCCTCGCTTCCGCGATCAGCTCTGCCGAGCAGGGTCTCTCCGTCCTGGCCATCGAGAAGGCGGCCAAGTGGGGCGGCAACGCGGTCCTGACCAGCGGCCCGATGGCCATCAACGTCCCCAGCCAGGTTGCTGCGGAGATCGAGAACTGGAACGATCCGGTTGCCAAGCAGGTCGTCACCAAGAAGGCTGGCGAGGATCTGATCGACAAGGAGGCGCTCTATCAGAGCTGGCTTGAGTACACCACCAATGAAGAAGGTGTGCAGCAGGCGAAGGAAGAAATGGTCCGCCTGATGCTCGACGAGAGCGGCTACACCGACGACTGGCTCACCCAGTATGGCTTCCAGTTTGACACGGCCAGCGGCTTCGCCGGCAATGTCTGGGCGGCCTACACCCCGCTCTCCGGCGGCAAGCAGCTGACCGAGGGCTTCTTCGCCGAGGCGATGAACCGCTTCACCACCGATCTGGGCGGCAAGTACATGCTCGAGACCGAGGCCTATGATCTGATCCTGGACGAGACCGGTGCTGTTGTTGGCGCCAAGGCGCGCAGCATGGTCAACGGCAAGGAATACGTGATCAACGCGAAGGCTGTTGTCCTGGCCACCGGCGGCTTTGCCGGCAGCGGCGAGATGGAAGAGAAGTACCTGGAGAACACCTACTTCCCGCTTAAGGGCGAGTGGAAGCTCTTCGGTATGCATCAGAACGACGGCAAGATGATCGAGTCTGCGATCGTCAATGGCGCCGGCACCTACAACATGAGCGTTGCGCCGATGGTTCACGTCGGCGGCGTCGACGGCACCATCCCGGGCTACGAGACGGTGATCGTCGAGGGCAAGGCTGGTCTGGCCCCGGGCCGTCCGGCTTACTGGTCTCAGGCGGATATCCCGCTGAACATGGCGATTTCCTCCAACTCTCTGGCGGTTGACGCCAATGCCAAGCGCTTCACGGCGGAGACCGACGTCTCCATGTTCAACCCGTGGATCTCTGGCCCGCACTTCTACAGCATCTGGGGCAACGATCAGGTTCAGCAGCTGATCACCGCGGGCTTCGAGGAGACTCCGTATGGCCCGTCCACCAACTATGTTGGCTACGGCACCAGCATCCCGGCCGGCGTCCCGATGGACAAGGCTGAGGAAGTGCTCCAGCTGGCCATCGACGCGGGCTACGTCTACAAGGCGGACACCCTCGCTGAGCTTGCCGAGAAGATGGGCATGGATCCGGCGACCCTGGAGGCGACCGTCGCCACCTATAACGAGTACTGCGAGGCCGGTGTTGACGTTGAGTTCGGCAAGGCTGAGAAGTACCTCAAGAAGGTCACCGGCGCGCCGTACTACGGCATCGTTGGCTCCTCCTACTGCTACTCCACCTGCGGCGCGCTCGACGTCAACGAGAAGCTCCAGGTCCTGACCACCGACGGCGAGACCCCGATCAAGGGCCTGTACGCTGTTGGTACGGACAGCATGGGCGTGCTCTTCTCCGAGACCAAGGCGTACGTCACCTACGGCGGCGCGGCGATGGGCTGGGCCTTCACCAGCGGCCGTCTCGTCGGCGGCTACATCGCGGAGAGCCTGCAGTAATCCTGCCTGCGCTTAACGCATAAGGGAATAAAACAGGCGGCGTCATGGGAAACCATGACGCCGCCTGATCTTTTTTGGTTTTATGGGGATTATTCGAACAGATGGTCATACGCCAGCTTCTTGTCCCCCTCAAAGAGCACATAGCCCCGGCGGGTGAAGCCGTTCTTCTCCAGCACATGCTGCATGCGTGCGTTCTTCTTGTCCGTGTCGATGCGGATGCAGCCGATCCCGCGCTCGCGGCAGAGACCGCGGATGGTCTCAAAGACGGCGGTGGACAGCCCGCGCCCGGCGAAGCGGCGGGAGAGCGCGATCCTGTGCACGACGGCGTAGGGGATATCCGACAGCCATTTGCCCTCGATATCGGGGTAGGTCGGGTCGCCGTCAAAGGAGAGATACATGTAGCCCGCAGGCTCGCCGTCGATCTTGAAGAGCCAGCCGCCGCCCGTGCGGATATCCTCCTCGATGAGCGCGGGGGCGGGGTATTCCTCCGTCCACTGGGTGAAGCCCTGCTCCTGCTGGAAGGCGCGGCCCTCGCGCAGGATCTGGATGCATGCGGAGAGCTCGTGGGGTTTTGCCTGCTCGAGTGTGTTCATGGTGGAATCCCGCCTTTTTCCTTTGATGGAAACAGTATACCGCATGCGGGCGAATCGGGCAACAGCAAATGCGCACGGGTTGATTTTCCGGCCGGGAACGGGTAGAATGGTAAAAGAAGTTCTATGCACAGGAGGAGAGGGCCATGCTCGCCAGCATCAGCAGTCTGGGTCTTATGGGAATTGAGGGCTTCCTCGTCACGGTGGAGGCGTACTGCGCCGAGGGCATGCCGATGTACGAGCTGGTCGGCCTGCCGGACGCCGCCGTCAAGGAGAGCCGGGAGCGCGTGCGCGCGGCGATGGCCTCCTCCGGGCTGTTTTTTCCGATTGCGCGGCTGACTGTTAATCTTGCCCCGGCGGATGTGCGCAAGGAGGGCCCGGCCTATGACCTGCCCATCGCGCTGGCGATCCTCGCGGCGGATGGGAAGATCGATCAGGAGAAGCTCGCAGGCGTCGCGGTGATCGGCGAATTGTCCCTCTCGGGCGACGTGGTCGGCGTGCGCGGCGCGCTGTCCATGGCCATTGCGGCGCGTGAGCGCGGGCTGAGCGCGGTGATGCTCCCGAAGGAGAATGCGCAGGAGGCCGCCTGCATCGAGGGTATCGAGATTCTTCCTGTGGAGAGCCTGCGGCAGGTGGTCGATCACCTGCATGGAAAGAGGAGGATCCAGCCGCTTGAGTCCGTGCCCTACGAGGCGCAGCTGCGCGGGCGCAGGATGGCGAGCGACTTTGCCGACGTGCGCGGACAGCGCAGCGCCAAGCGCGCGCTGGAGATCGCGGCGGCCGGCGGACACAATGTGCTGATGATCGGCCCGCCGGGCAGCGGCAAGACGATGATGGCGCGCTGCCTTCCGGGCATCCTGCCGGATATGACGCTCGACGAGGCGCTGGAGGTCACGCGCATCCACAGCGCGGCGGGCACGCTCGGCGCGGGCCGGGGCATCATGCTCGAGCGCCCGTTCCGCTCGCCGCATCACACGGTGAGCGCGGTGGCGCTGGTCGGCGGCGGGAGCAAGGCGCGCCCGGGCGAGATCAGCCTCGCGCATCAGGGCGTGCTCTTCCTTGACGAGCTGCCGGAGTATGAGCGTGCGGCGCTGGAAGCCATGCGCCAGCCGCTGGAGGATGGGTCGGTGAGCGTGGTGCGCGTGGCGGCGCAGGCGCAGTATCCCGCGCGGGCGATGCTCGTCGCGGCGATGAACCCCTGCCCCTGCGGCAACTATGGCAGCAAGACCGCGCCCTGCCGCTGCACGCAGAAGGAGATCAAGCGGTATCTGGGGCGCATCTCCGGCCCGCTGCTGGACCGCATCGATATTCAGCTGGAGATTGCCGCCGTGCCGGTCAAGGAGATCACCGGCGGCGCGCAGGAGGAGAGCAGCGATGCGATCCGCGAGCGCGTGCAGCGCGCGAGAGAGGTGCAGCGCGGGCGCATGGCTGAGGTGGGCGTTGGCTGCAATGCGCAGCTGACCTCCCGGCAGGCGACGGATCTATGCGCGCTGGACGCCGTCTCGCAGGCGCTGCTTGAAAAGGCATGCGAAAAGTACAACCTCTCCATGCGCGCGGTCAGCCGCGTGATGAAGGTCGCCAGGACGATCGCCGACCTCGCCGGTGAGGAGCGCGTGACGCGCACGCACCTATTGGAGGCGCTGGCCTTCCGCAATCCCGACGGCGGGTATTTCAGCGACAAGGCATAAAAGCATACAGAAACACCCCGTTCCTCATGCGCTTTGCATGGCGGATCGGGGTGTTATCGTCTGTATATAGCGGCTTACTTGCCGAGGAGGCCCTTGAGCTTGCCGGCGAATTCCAGCGCGTCGTCGACCTTGATCTTCGCCTTGATGGCGTCGATGACCGGATTGATCTGATCCTCGGGCAGGTCGATGCCCAGCTTCTTTTCCAGCACCTCGACGGGGTTCTTCATGAAGGCCCTGCACAGGTCCTCGTTTTCGCTGAGCTTCTTCACGGCGTCGGTGATGATCTTCTGAATGTCCATGGGGGATACCGTCCTTTCGTTATGTCGTAGGCTTATTATACATGAAACGGCGCCCGCTCACAAGCGGCAGCAGGGCTGCACGACGGCGCAATTTGAAAAAATATGCAAAGTATGGTATAATATACTTACCGACAGACAAGGAGGTACATGATATGGAAAAGTTTGTCCCGTATGAGAAGATGTCCAAGCGCCAGCGCCGCGAGGCGGACAGGGCGCGCCGCGCGACCTGGGGCGACGTAAGCCCGGTGACGAAGAAAAAGGAAAGCGCAAAACTCTACAACAGGAAAAAGCACCGTATGGAGCGTGACGGCTCGGGATACGGTGCTTTTTTTGTGGGATAAAAAAGGGGAGCAGGGGTTTCCTGCTCCCGGGAAAATGACGGATTACTTGGCGGTGCTGTAAGCGGCAGCCTGCTTGCCTGCGATCTCGCCGGAGACGAAGGTCCAACTCTGCGCCTGGCCGCCCCACGGGGTGTAGGCCTTGCCGTCCACATTGCCGACGCCCTCGGAATCCTGACCGACGGCGAAGAGATTCTCGATGGCGGTGCCGTCCTCGCGCAGCACGTTCATGTTCACATCGACGTCAAGGCCGCCGACGGTCGCGTACGCGTAGGAGTTGCAGGTCACGGCATAGTAGGTGGTCTCCACGCCGCCCAGCGCAGCGGTGAGGTTGGCCTCGTCGCAGCCGATGCCCGCAGCCAGCGCCGCGATGCTCTCGCCCTTGACGACGTTGCCGTACGCCTCGCCCACGGAGAGGATGACGTCAATGTCGGCGACCGGCGTGCCGGCGGCCGGCAGCGTGCCGCCCTGACCCATGAACATGGAGGAGGACATCGCCTGCGCCGGGGTCAGACCGGTCTCGCGGATGGCGTCGATCTGCTCCTGCGTGTAGACGACGTAATAGCGGTATTCCGGCGCGAAGACGATCTCCACGCTGATGCCCTCGTTCTGCGTGCCGCTCTGGTTCACGTTGCCCCAGACATTGCCCTCGGTGGTGATCATCAGCTGATCGGTGGTCAGGGCCAGCGCGGAGAGGATGGCCTTCTGGTCGGCGGTCAGGTCATCGTTGCGGATGATGTTGGCGACCTGAGAGATGTGGACCATCGGCAGGGTGCCCATCATGTAGGTGGCGCCGCCGGCGGAGATGCCCATCTTGATGCCGGTGCCGTCGCAGGTGGTCACGCCGATGGTGTTGACCGGATTGCCGAGGTACTGGGTCATCATCTCGTCATTGCCGAGGAAGCCGCCGGTCGCCAGGATCACGGCGTCGCCGTAGATGGCGTACTGGGTGCCGTCGTAGTACTCGGCGTTCACGCCGATGACCTTGCCCGCCTCGTCAAAAATCAGGGTGGTGGCGGTCAGCTCGGTCATGTACTGATTCTTTTCGTTCATGGCGTTGGCGATGTCCAGCGCGCGGGTGAACTGATAGGTCTTGTTCGGGCCGAGGACGTTCCACGCGCCGTTGTCCGGGGTGTAGACGGTCCACAGCTTGGTCCACTCGGGCACGGCGAAGGAACCGAGCATGCCCATACCGGTGAATTCGAAGCCGAACTTCTCAACATAGTAGTCAAGCGCGGAGCCGGAGTTGTAGACGGCCTTGCGGATGATGTCTTCCTTTTCGTTGCTGCCGACATACTCCATCCACACGGCGAACACGTCGTCGGCGTTGATGTAGTCCTCGCCGTTGTTGTAGAGGTTCTTCAGGTATTCGCTGTTGAGGGCCATCGGGCCGTAGGTGCACACGGAGTTGCCGCCGATCTTGCCCGCGGTCTCAATGCCGAACACCGTCGCGCCCTGCTCGGCGGCGGCGCAGTAGGAGAGCACGCCGGAGCCGCCCATGCCCACGACGATGACGTCGTAGCCTTCGAGCGTGACCACGTCGGTCTTCTTTTCGACCTCGGTGTACCACTGCGCGCTCTGGCCGCCGGCAGCGTCGATCGCCGCAGCCACGCAGGCCTTGATCGCATTGGAGGAAGAGGTCGCGCCGGAGATGGAGTCAACCGCGAGGGACTGGCTTTCCAGAATGCGCGGGATCAGCAGCTCCTGCGCGCAGGCGAACCACTCGCCCGTGGCGCTGTCGCTTTCCTTGGTGACGGTGATGCCCGTGATCTTGCCGCCCTCGAAGGTGGTCTCACAGGTCATCTGGCTGAGCAGGCCAAAGCTGGAGGCGGTGCCGGCATAGGTGCCGTCCGCGACAGCGGCCTTTTCGCCCGCAGTGCCGGCAGCCTGCGCGAGGGCATTCGCAGCAGCGGCCTTGACGGCGGTGGTGGTGACGGTCGCGCCCGCGACGCCGTCGATCTCGGCAGAGCCGGCGGCGACGAGCTGGGCGGCAAGGGTTTCGGCAGCGGCGCCGCCGATGGCCTCGGTCTCGCCCGCAGCGTCAATCACAGCCTCGGTGATCTTGCCCTCGGCGATGGTGAGGGTGACGGTCACATCGCTGGAGAAGCCCGGGGCGGCGGCAGTGAACGTGCCGTCGTCGGCGAAGGCTGCAGCCGGAACCGCCAGCAGGCAGATGAGGAGAAGCGCAATGAGTCTCTTCATAGGTGGTTTCCTCCTTTATTGTCGTGAATGCCGTGCATTCATTGACAATAGTATAACAGAATGAGGCCTTTTTTTACAAGAGCATCTGTTCTGTTTGCCGCGGAAAACAGAAAAGCTGTGAGGCATGCGCCTCACAGCAGGAAGAATTCCGCAATCAGCACGACCGCGCAGCAGGAGACGGCCACGGGGAAGAGCCCTGCGCCGCACCACGCGACGACGACGCCCACGGCGAGGGCGAGCGCGCCGGCCAGCGGGCTCTGCGTCGCCTCGACGATGGCGGGGAAGGTCATCACCGCAAGCGTCACATACGGCACATAGTAGAGGAAGGAACGGATGAACGCATTGCGGATCGGGCGGCGGATCAGCGTCAGCGGAAGCACGCGGATCAGATAGCTGACGCCCGCCATGATGAAGATGCAAAGCCAGGTGTAGGTCACGCCGCCTCGCCTCCTTCCGTCTGGTCGTTATGCACGGGGAAGAGGATGGCCGCCGCAGCAGAGAGCAGGACGGTCAGGATGATGGTGCGCGTGCCGCCGGAGAGGGCGGAGATCACGGGCAGGCGGCCTGCGATGAAGCTGAGCGCAAAGCTGGCGATCACAAGGCCGGCGACGATGCGGCTCTTCCTCGACGGGGGGATGATGATGGCGAGGAACATGCCGTAGAGCGCGACGCTCAGGGCGCTGACGATGCGCGCGGGCAGCGCGTTGCCCAGCATGATGCCCACAGCGGTGCCAATGGCCCACGGCGGAACGGCGGTGCACATCGTGCCGTAGCTGTAGGATGGAACGAGATGCCCCGGCCGCGCGATGGTCACGCCGAAGATCTCGTCGGTCACATGGAAGCCGATGATGAATCTGTGCCAGAAGGGCATGTCCACAGCCATGCGCTGGCTGAGCGCGCAGGACATGAGCAGATAGCGCGCATTGGCAATGAGGGTGATGATCGCGATCTCCAGATAGGTCGCCTGCGCGATCATGGAAGTAAAGACGGCGTGCTCGCCAGCGGAGGCGGTGGTCGTCCAGCTGGCGACAAGGCCCTGCAGCGGGGTCATGCCCGCGTGACGCGCGGCGATGCCCAGCGAGACGGAGACGGCAAAGTAGCCAAGGCCGATCGGGACGCCGTCGCGAAGCCCCTCGGCAAACGCTTTTCTGTCGAAGGCGAATCTGCCGGAGGGGACGGTCGTTTGTTTCATGGGTATACACTCCTCAGCAAACCGGTTTGGACGGCGGGACTGCCGGAGCCGACGCCGGAGTTATCAGGCCGGGAGGCTCCCCGGCGAATACAGGGTATTATAGCAGACTGCGTGCGGAAAGGCAAATGGGATATGCATATTCATGCAAAAAACACACCCGCATGCAGCATGCGGGCGCGATGGCGGGGAAAAGCCCCCGCTTATTTCTTTCCTTTCGGGTTGCCGTTGGCGTATTCGCACAATTCGCGCAGCGCACAGGAGGCGCAGGCGGGCTTTCGCGCATCGCAGACCTGCCGCCCGTGGTAGATGATCCAGTGGTGCGCGCGGCTCCACTTTTCCCTCGGGATATGCTCCATGAGCTGATGCTCGGTCTTCAGGACGTCGCTCGCGTCGGCGAGGCCCAGCCTGTTGGACACGCGGAAGACGTGCGTATCCACGGCGATGGCGTCCGCGCCGAAGGCGCAGCTCATCACGACGTTCGCCGTCTTGCGGCCGACGCCGGGCAGCTGCGTAAGCAGCTCATGGTCGGCGGGCACCTCGCCGCCGTAGAGGCTGACGAGCTGGCGCGCGGTCTCCACGAGGTTCTTGGCCTTGTTGCGGAAGAGGCCGCAGGTCTTGATATACGGCTCCACATCAAGCGGGTCCGCAGCGGCGAGCGCAGCTGCGTCGGGATACGCCTCAAACAGCGCCGGGGTGACCATGTTCACCTTCACATCCGTGCACTGGGCGGAGAGGATGACGGCGACCAGCAGCTGATAGGGATTTTGGAAATGAAGCGCGGGCCTTGCATCGGGGTAAAGGCTTTCCAGAATATCCAGCATGCGCGCATGGCGCTCGTTTGCAGTCATAGGCTACCTCGCAGTATGGGGTGATGGATATCTATATTATAGCGGCGCGTCGTGAAAATGGCAAGGGATGCGCGCCCGGATCACGGCCGGAGCGGCGTCAGGCGGAGCTGGCGGGTGCCGTAGCCATCCACCCGGTAAAAGCCGATCAGCGCGGAGGGCGCGAGCCTGCGGCTGACAGCCATGGCCTTCTGCGCGTCGGCAAGGGGAAAGCGGACGGAGAGCCCGCAGCCGATGGCGACCTCGCGCGGGGTGGAGATCACGCCTGCGTCCATGCCTGCACGGCGCAGGGCTTCCTCGAGGCGGAGCACCTGTGTCCTTGAGCGAAAGGCGGCGATGCCGAAGGATGAATTCATATGCAATCCCTCCATGGTCTGCCCGGCGGGCGACCTCATATACTGTAGGGTATGAGCGATCAGGACGCATGGTGACGGCAGGAGGGAGACGGATGATCTATCTGGACAATGCGGCGACGAGCTTCCCCAAGCCGCAGTGCACGGCGGAGGCGATGACGAGGGCGCTCACCGCCTGCGGGGCGAACCCGGGGCGTGCGGGGCATGCCCTCGCGCTTGAGGCCGGGCGGATGGTGGAGGGATGCCGCGAGGAGCTGGCGAAAATGCTGGGCGAGACGGACGCCTCGCGCGTGGCGTTCATGTTCAACGCGACGGACGCGCTCAACGCGGCGATTCACGGCGTGCTGCGCACGGGCGATCATGTGATTGCGACGCTGCTGGAGCATAATTCCGTGCTGCGCCCGCTCTCTGAGCTTTCGCGCAGCGGGGTGATCACGCTCACGCTCATCGCCCCGGGCGAGGACGGCATGATCCGCGCGGCGGAGATCGAGGCGGCCTTTACCCTGCGCACGCGGCTGGTGGTGATGACGCACATGTCCAATGTGCTGGGCGCGGCGCAGGATGCGGCGGCTGTCGGCGAGGTCTGCCGCAGACACGGCGTGCTGTTCCTGCTCGATGCGGCGCAGACGGCGGGGCATCTGCCCCTCGCGCCCCGGGCATGGGGCGTGTCGATGCTCGCCATGCCGGGGCATAAGGGGCTGCTCGGCCCGCACGGCACGGGCGCGCTGTGGGTCGCACCGGGGGTGCGCCTTGCGCCGCTCCGTCAGGGCGGCACGGGCTCGTCCTCGGAGAGCATGTACCAGCCGAGGATCATGCCGGATGCGCTGGAGAGCGGTACGCTCAACCTGCCGGGTATCGCGGGCCTGCTGGCGGGCCTTCGCTTTGCGCTGCCGCACAGGGAGGAGGGGCGAGGGCACATCGCCGCGCTGTGCAGCCAGCTGCGGGGGCTGCTCATGGAGATCCCCGGCGTGCGCGTATATACGCCCCGGGGCGCGATGCTGGTGAGCTTCAATATCGCGGGGCGCGCCTCGCAGGAGGTCGCCTCGCTGCTGGACGGCGAGGGGATTGCCGTGCGCGGCGGGCTGCACTGCGCGCCGGGGGTGCACAGATTCCTCGGGACGCTGGAGACGGGCGCCGTGCGCGTGAGCCCGGGGCTCTTTAATACGAAGGAAGACGTGGCTGCGCTGGCTTCGGCGGTGCGCAGGATGGCGGCGCAGTAAAAACGAAAAAAACAGCGGGCTCCCGGTTGGGGAGCCCGCTGTGCGTTTATTCCGCGCTGAAGGCGGCGACGATCTTATCGACATTCTCCTTGAGCAGCGTGATCTGCGAGGTGATGACGCTGCCGGCCTGAAGGCGCGTCTCGCATTCTGTGATGCTCTGCTGGCAGGAGGTGAGCAGCGCGCCGTCCACAATCGCTGTGCCCGGGCCGTAGATGTTGGCGGCCAGCGCATTGAGGCATTCCATGGCGTAGATGTGGCTGCGCAGGGTGGAGAGGAGGGTGTTGGTGTTCGTTCCGCTGGACTGGGTGAGGCGGTAGACCGTGCTCTGCGCGTTGGCGGCCTCGCTGACGACGCGGGAGAGGATGGCCTCGCTCGTGTTTGCCCCGGCAGAGCGGCTGCGGACGTAGGAATATGTCACGCCGGCCAGCGCGATGAGCAGGATGAAGATGATGACGCAGAGCAGGCGCTGCACCTGCTTTTGCCTGCGCTTGCCGGTTCCGGTCTTGAATGTATACATAGAAGCGTACCTCCTTGGGTCATAAGCATGAGGGGTTACTGTGGATGATCTTATTATAGCACAAGGAACAGATGGGGTAAAGTGGGGCTTGTGGAGAGAAAAATGAGACAATTGTGGAGAGAATGCGCGAAAAACGAGAATAATTGTCGCATAATGTGGAGGATGAGCGCGCAAATGGGCAAAATGGAGATCGGGACTTGAAGAAGCGGAGGCGGATGGATTATAATATTATCATGGCTGAATGTGTGCAGGCGCGATGCGCCGTACGCTTTGCCCCGAAGGAAGAGAATCAGGCGCGGCAGACCGCGCGGGAGGGAATATCACCATGCCGATGAATATCGCCATCGACGGCCCGGTTGGCGCGGGCAAGTCTTCGATTGCCGACAGGGTCGCAAAGCGGCTGGGCATTCTGCATCTGGATACGGGCGCGATGTACCGCGCATTCGGGCTCTACGCCCTTCGCTCCGGGCTTGACCCGCAGGACGAGGCGGCGATGACCGCCCTGATTGAGCAGGCGGATGTGAAGGCTGTCCTTGAGGACGGCGAGCAGAGGACGCTCCTCTTTGGCGAGGACGTCAGCGGGCTGATCCGCACGGCGGAGGTTTCCGCGGCGGCGAGCGCCGTGTCGAAATGGCCGGCAGTGCGCAGCAGCATGGTCCGCGCGCAGCAGGAGATGGCGCGTCAGGCGGATATGCTCATCGACGGACGCGACATCGGCACGCGCGTGCTGGCGGATTCGCCGTGCAAGATTTTCCTGACGGCGAGCGCCGAGGAGCGCGCGCGCAGGCGCTATGAGCAGCAGGTCGCCAAGGGCGATATGACGCCCTATGAGCAGGTGCTTGCCGATCTCAATGCGCGCGACCATCAGGACATGACCAGAAAGACCGAGCCCCTGCGCCAGGCGGAAGACGCCGTGCTGCTGGACTCGACGAATATGACGATCGACGAGGTCGTGGACGCCATTGCGGCGATTGCGGAGGATATATATGGAAAACAATAACGAAAACAAGCAGGAGAACAAGCCGGCGGTGAAGCCGGAGCGGACGCCGATCATCCCCGAGAGCGCGGAGATGGAGGCCATCTTGACCGACAATAAACGCTCGTGGTTCTATCAGCTGGTGCTCAATCTGTTTACCGTCGTGGCCAAGCTGGTCTTCTTCGTGCGCATCGAGGGCAAGGAGAATATCCCGGCGGAGGGCTGCGTGATCATGGGCAACCACCGCGCGTGGGCGGATCCGTTCTTCCTCGCCATGTGCACGAGGGACAGGGAGATCCGCTTCATGGGCAAGAAGGAGCTCTGGTGCAACAAGGCGTTTGCATGGATCGCCCGTCAGGTGCGCGGCGTCCCGGTCGACCGCGGCAATGTCGACATGGCGGCGATCCGCATGTCCATGACCGTGCTCAAGGCCGGCCACACGCTGGGCATCTTCCCGGAGGGCACGCGCATGAAGACCGAGGCCATGGGCCCGCTGCAGGGCGGCGCGGCGATGCTGGCGCTGCGCAGCAGGCGCCCGGTGATCGCGGTGTATATCGACGGCAGTTACAAGCTCTTCCATCAGATCGTTGTGCGCGTGGGCAAGCCGATTGAGATGGACGACCTGCTCGAGGGCAGGGTGAATAAGGAAGCCTGCGACATGCTGACCCGGCGCATTGAGGCCTCCTTTGCCCAGCTCAGCGGCGGCAAGAGCCTGCCGGCCGGCAGGGAATAAGGCAAAAGCCGAACGAAAATACGAAAGATTCAAAATTTCTTTGAATCATGGCAGGAATCAAGGAGATCGCATAGAATAGGATAAGATGGAGTATATGGATTTACTGGATGGTTTTGCGGCGATAGACCCATAAAGGGTGTGCTGCGGGGCTGTCCGGTGTGACAGGTCAAGGTGCTATGAGGCTACAAATCGGCGAACATGCGGGCTTCTGCTTCGGTGTGAAGCGCGCGGTGTGCAAGGCGTTTGAATGCGCCAAGCAGCAGCTCCCGTGCGTGACGCTCGGGCCGCTGATCCACAATCCGCAGGAGGTTGCGCGGCTGGAGGCCGCGGGCGTGCGCAGCGTGGATTCGCTCGACGAGGTGATGCCCGGGCAGACGGTCATCATCCGCTCCCACGGCGTCACGCCGGAGGTTTATGCGCAGTGCGAGCAGCGGGGCATCCCGGTGATCGACGCGACCTGCCCCCATGTGGCGCATATTCACCAGCTTGTCCGCGAGTTCAGCGCGTCCGGCGACGCGGTGGTCATCGTCGGCGAGCCGGATCACCCCGAGATCATCGGCATCGCAGGCTGGGCGTCCGGTCCGGTGCTCATCCTGCCCACGCGCGAGGCGGCGGAGGCCGCCCAGCTCCCGGCAAAGGCGCTTGTCGTCGCGCAGACGACGCTGCGCCGCGACCGCTTTGAGGCCGTGCTGGATGTGCTGCGCCGCAGGATTCCCGAATTGACTGTCCGCATGACGATCTGCGCGGCGACGAGCCAGCGCCAGCAGGAGGCCGAGCGGCTCTCCCATGAGGCGGATGTGATGATCGTCGTGGGCGGAAGAAACAGCTCCAACACCAGGAAGCTCCTTGAGACCTGCGCGCTGCGCTGCAGCCGTTCCTATCAGGTCGAGACGCCGGAGGATATCCCGCAGGGGATCGTCACCGCCGAGGACCGCGTGGCCATCACCGCCGGCGCGTCCACCCCGCAGTGGCTTCTTGAAGAGGTGCGCTTGCGCATCGAGGAGAGCGCCAAAGGCGCAAAAGACTAAGTGTATCCCGGCGTGCAAGCGCCGTGATTCAATAAAGTATGTATCATATTCCGGGCATAGCCCGGCAGAGATACTTGAGGAGGTAGTACCCGCATGAACGACATGGAAAAGAATCTGGTTTCTGAAGGCGCCGAGGACTTCGCCGCGATGCTCGAGGAAACGATGATCAAGTTCCGCCCCGGTCAGGTTGTCAAAGGCGTCGTCGCCCAGGTGAGCGATGACGGCGTCGTCGTGAGCATTCCCGGCAAGGCTGACGGCTACATCAAGAAGAACGATCTGGTCACCACCGACTGCAAGGTTGACGACGAGATCGAGGCCGAAGTGGTCAAGCTGAACGATGGCGAGGGCTATGTGCTCCTGTCCGAGCGCAAGGTCATGGCCACCAAGAACTGGGAGAAGCTCGTTGCCGAGCATGACACCGGCGCCTGCGTCGAGGCCACCGGCCGTGAGGCCGTCAACGGCGGCCTGATCGCCGACGTGATGGGTGTTCGTGCGTTCATCCCGGCTTCCCACCTGTCCCGCCGCTTCGTCGAGAACATCGGCGAGTTCGTTGGCAAGACGATGACCGTCAAGATCATCGAGGTGGACAAGACCAAGAAGCGCATCGTCGCCAGCCGCAAGGCCTATCTCATGGACGAGAAGAAGAAGGCCTGGGAGAAGATCGAGAAGGATCAGGTTGTTCCGGGCGTTGTCCGCCGCCTGACCGACTTCGGCGCGTTCGTCGACATCGGCGGCGTCGATGGTCTCATCCATGTGACCGATCTGGCCTGGCATCGCGTGAAGCATCCGTCCGAGATCGTTGCCCCGGGCCAGGAAGTCCAGGTCAAGATCATCGGTGTGGATAAGGAGAAGGAGCGCATCCAGCTGAGCCTGAAGGCGCTGACCAAGCAGCCGTGGGAGATCGCCGAGGAGAAGTACCCGGTCGACACCATCGTGGAGGGCAAGGTTGTCCGCATCACCACGTTCGGTGCGTTCGTGGAGCTCGAGCCGGGTCTTGACGGTCTGGTTCACATCTCTCAGTGCGCGCTCAAGCGCGTCGCCAAGGTCGAGGACGCTGTCCAGGTCGGCCAGGTCGTGCGCGTGAAGGTGCTCAAGGTGGATACTGAGGCCAAGCGCATCAGCCTGTCCATCCGTGAGGCGCTCACCGAGGAAGTCGAGTTTGACGCCGACGTCCAGGATCTGGGCTTCGATGACATCTCTGACGCCGAGTAATCCGCAAAAAAGAGAGGCCGCACTCCGGTGCGGTCTCTTTTCTTTGGCCGGGCCTGCCTGCTGCAAAGAATCCGACAATGTGTCGCGTCAGATGTATCTTTCGGCGGATTGAAATTGACTTTTTGACATGTTCGTCGTATGATGATGCCATGCTAAGCGGGCCTGACGGGCGGACGCCCGGACGGCTTTTGATGAAACGGACGAAAGGAACAGCCATGCACGAAAATAAGAACTCCAAAAAGCCTTTGATTGTATACTATATCATCATGCTCGTCGTGGTCATGCTGCTCAATACGCTGCTCTTCCCGCAGATTGAGCGCTACAGCGTCAAGGAGGTCGAGTATTCCGAATTCCTCGACATGCTCGCCGGCGGCAAGATTGAGAAGGTGCAGATCGAGGATCAGACCATCTCCTTCACCCCGGAGAAGGGCCTGTTTGACACGGAAGAGAAGAAGACCTACTACACGACCAACCGCGTGCTGGCGGACGATAAGATCGTCGAGCGCCTGCTGGAGGCGGATGTGACCTTCGGTCAGGTCGTGCCGGAGCAGATGAGCCCGATCCTCAGCTTCCTCGTCTCCTGGGTGCTGCCGCTGGTCATCTTCTATGGCCTCGGCTCGCTGATGTTCCGCAGAATGAGCAAGCAGATGGGCGGCAACTCCATGTCCTTTGGCAAGTCCAACGCCAAGATTTATGTCGAGGCGCAGACGGGCAAGACGTTTGACGACGTCGCCGGCGAGGAGGAGGCCAAGGACGCGCTGGTGGAGATCGTGGACTTCCTGCACGACCCGCAGAAGTACCGCGACATCGGCGCGAAGCTGCCCAAGGGCGCGCTGCTCGTCGGCCCTCCCGGCACGGGCAAGACGCTGCTGGCCAAGGCCGTCGCCGGCGAGGCGAAGGTGCCGTTCTTCTCGATCTCGGGCTCCGAGTTCGTGGAGATGTTCGTCGGCATGGGCGCGGCGCGCGTGCGCGACCTGTTCAAGCAGGCGGGCGAGAAGGCGCCGTG
>JAGBFR010000049.1 GCA_017936375.1 Clostridia bacterium | reverse complement strand
CTACTACCCGTTAACGGGTAAGCCATCATAAAAGTAGCTTTAACACAATGGATTGTCATTCGCTTCGCTCTATGCCTGAAACTAAAGTCCATTCACTCTCACCAGCTCCGCTGGTGGTTGTCTTACGCTAAAGCTATACAACCACAAGAAGGAGCTCCCCCTGCGGGGAGCTCCTTCTTATTTGATCTGTCATTACAGCCCGAACTTCGCCTTCATCTCGTCCGTGACGACCGCGCCGATCTGCTCGGCGGCGGCGCAGTAGCGCTCGTAGAGCGTCTCCGGCTTCTCCGGCGCGCCGCAGTAGACGCACGGGGTCAGCTTCTTAAAGGCCTCCGTCTGCAGGTCGCCATAGGTCAGGTCGCCCGTCAGCGGCAGGTACTTCTCCTTCACGCCGGAGCAGTTCTGGTCGAGGTGATAGTTGCTGCCGCCGTCGGGGTTGCGATAGAGCACCGTCGACAGGTCGGGCAGCTCCGGCTCGTACATCTGCCGGCCCTGATCCTCCCAGATGATGACCTTCGTCTTGTTTTCCAGATTCTCCCAGAACCACGCCATGTTGATCCCCTCGGCATTCTTCCTGCGCGGGATGCGGATGCAGCCGTGGCTGGCCTTCTTGCCGAGGTCGGGCTCGTAGGCCGAATAGATCTTTGTCGTGCCGTCGCGGCCGACGTCGTGCAGCACCTCGTGCAGCAGCGTGCCGCCGTTGATGCGGATGGCATAGCGGCCGATCGTCCTGCTGCCCGCCTTGAAATCACCCACGCGGCTGACGGTCAGGTACTCGCCCGAGGGCGTCTCGTTGTAGGGCTGCTTGGGGTTATTCAGGCCCGTGGAGACCGGCAGGACGCTTATGATCCTGCCGTCCTCAAAGACATAGAGCTTCTGGCGCAGCTTATCCACCAGCAGCGCATACTTGTCGCTGGGCTCCTCGGTGTACAGGCGGCTCTTCTTGACATAACCCTGCACCTTCTTCGCCGCAAAGCCCTCGACATACTCGCTCTCGCTCTTGGTGCCGTCGTTGCTGTAGGCCTCAATGAGCACATAGCCGTCGCCGTCCGTGTCGTCCTCGACGATGCGCACGCCCTGGCTCTGCCCATGCAGCTCGCCGGCACAGTTTTCCTTATACGGCTTTGCGTTCACGCCCGGCTTGTTGGTGATGTAGATGTTCTCCGTCTGGTCGCCCTTGAGCACGGTGATCGGCTGCATCATGATGTCCCAGATCGCCTGCTGGTGCGCCGGGTTGGTCAGGTCATAGTCGTCCGGGTTCATATCCCAGTAGCTCCCCGCCTGCGGCACGCCGTTTTCATCCACCCGCGATTCATTCGCCTGCTGCGCCTGCTCAGCCTCGCCAAAGTCCGCCTCGTTCCAGACGAGGGCCTCCTCGGCAAAGAGCGCGTCAAGATTAAGCCGGCTTTCCTCCGCCTGCATTTCACTCTCAAAGAGGCTCACGGACAGCACGCTCTGCGCGCTCTCCTCGCCCCAGAAGTTCCTCATCTGCACGGCGAGCATATAGCTGCCCGGCTGCGCCGGCGTGCCGTCCGGCATCAGGCCGTTCCAGGCGACGCGGCCGGCGCCCGCCTCCATCTGCACGGCGCCAAGGTCGGCCACCGCCTCGCCCGTCTCGCCGCTGAGCAGCTGCATGGCCAGCGTGCCGCCCTCCGTGGCGGTAAAGTCAAAGCTCCAGCCGTCCTGCCCGATGATCAGCTGCCCGTCGCTGGCGGATACGCCGGTCAATTCCGGCGCGGCAGCCGCGAGGGACGCGCCCATCATCAGCAGCAGACAGAGGGCAAAAACCATCTTCTTCATTACAGATCACTCCCATGAAATCAGGCGCGCCCCTGCGCGCATAGGAAAAATACAGAAAGAAAACAGAAAGAAAGAAGAGGCTGTCCGGACAGACAGCCTCTTTTTGTGCATGAATCAGCCCGGCAGGTTCATGATGTCGCCCGGGGCGACCGTCGTGTCGGGAATCGGGGTGACGGAGGTCTTGGCAAAGAGCGCCTCCTGCGTCATCTTGCCGGCGATGCCGTCGGCGTCAAGGCCGTTTTCCTCCTGGAACTTCCTGACGGCGGTCTGCGTGCCGGTGCCGAAGTTGCCGTCCGTCGCGCCGTTGAGGTAGCCCAGCTCCACCAGCGCCGCCTGCAGCGTCACGACCTCGGGGCCCTGATCGCCCTTGCGCAGGGTCTGATAGGTGACCGGCGCCTGAGGCGCGGGCGTCGCGGTGACCTCAATCTGCGGGGTGGCTGTCGCCTGCGGCGCAGCGGGCTTCTGCGTGGGCACGGGCGTCGCGCCGAAGACCACGAAATTCGGGCCCGGCGTCGCCGGCTGCTGCACCTGCGCCTGCTGCTGCGTGCCGGCGTTATTGCCGACGCCGGAGGGCACGCCGCCAAACATCGAGCGGATAATCATCGCAATGATGATCACGAGGATCAGCACGAGGCCGAAGGCAATGATCAGCGGCGTCCTGTCCTGGCTCTTCTTGCCGCGGCTGCCTTTGGTATAGGCGGCCTTCTTGCTCTTTCCTGCGCTGCTCTGGCGCGGCTCAGCCGCGCTCTTGGCGCTGGTCTGCGGCTTCACGCCGGCGAGATTCGCATAGCAAAGCGGACAGATGTTGGATCCGTCCGGGATTCTGTTATTGCACTGGGGACAAAACATGGTCAGCCCTCCTCATTCATCATCGAACATCTTTCAGTAGTATAAACCAGAATAAAAGGTGATTTCAAGGTTTTTCCAAAATTACCTGCGCTTTTGCCGCCGGTTTTGCGCGCAGCCGCCGTGTGTATATCCATATACTATGCATATGACGAATGAGCGTGGTTTCATGCTCCCGTCTTCCGCGGATTTTTCACTTTTATTTTCCTTTTTCTGCGTTTTCCGTCTGCGCCATCGCATCCAGCAGCCGCCCGGCGCGCACGGTGCATACCGCAGCGCTCACCGCCGTGCGCAGCGCATGCAGCTCCGGCTCATCCTCCGCAGGAGAGAGCTCAATCTGACCGCGGCTGACATTCTCCTCCAGCGCGGCGATCTCGCGGAGGAAGCGCGTGTACCCCGCCTCCGTCCCCCGCGCCAGAACGAGGGAGAGCAGCCGCGCGATATGCTCCATGCTCAGCGCCTGCTTGAGCACGGCGATCATCAGCAGCATCGCCAGATGCTCGCGATCATACTTCTTCTTTGCAGGCCTGGGCAGCAGCCCTGACTTGACGTAGTTATTGACCATCGAGCGGGTGATCTCCCCGGTCGCAAGCGCGCCGCCGAGGGACATCTCCATATAGATGAGCACCTGATCCATGTACAGCCCGATATCGGGGATCTGCTCCCATGCAGGCAGCCCGCCAAACATCCTCCGCTCCACAGCCGTCCCTCCATCGCTTACATCCTGTTTGTTTTATTATATCATCGCCGCTATGCGCTGTCAAACAGAGGGGGTTATTTGCGCCTGTCTGCGTTTTCTTGCGCTCCCCTCTTTACAAGCGTGCTCAGTTAGTATAGACTATCAGCAGATCCCCACCATATCCGAAAGAGGAAGAAAGGTGTTACCATGAATGCAGTCTCGAATCTGAGCCAGCTTCGCCCCGGCCAGTCCGCCGTCATCGACAGCGTGGGCGGCGAGGGCGCGCTGCGCCAGCATTTTCTCAATATGGGCGTGATCCCGGGGGCGCAGGTCACGCTGGTCAAGTTTGCGCCGATGGGCGACCCGATGGAGCTCACCATCCATGGCTATTCCCTCACCCTGCGCGTGGACGACGCAAAGAAGATCGCCGTGCACACGATCACGCAGGCCGAGGCGGAGCCCGCGCAGCGCCGTCAAGGGCGCAAGACGCCGCACCCCGGCTACGGCGAGGGCGGCAAGTACCACGTCAAGGCCGACGAGCATCCCCTGCCCGAGGGCACGGTGCTCACCTTCGGCCTCGCCGGCAATCAGAACTGCGGCAAGACCACGCTCTTCAATCAGCTCACCGGCTCCAGCCAGCATGTGGGCAATTTCCCCGGCGTGACCGTCGACCGCAAGGACGGCCAGATCCGCGGCCATGCCGATACGCTGGTCACCGATCTGCCGGGCATCTACTCCATGTCCCCCTATTCCAGCGAGGAGCTGGTCACCCGCCAGTTCCTGCTGGAGGATAAGCCGCACGCCATCATCAACATCGTCGACGCGACGAACATCGAGCGCAACCTCTGCCTGACCATGCAGCTCATGGAGCTGGATATGCCGATGGTCCTCGCGCTCAACATGATGGACGAGATGCGCGCGGGCGGCGGCTCCGTGCTCGTCAATGAGATGGAGGCGCGGCTGGGCATCCCCGTCGTGCCGATCTCCGCGGCAAAGAATCAGGGCATCGGCGAATTGGTCGACCATGCGCTGCATGTCGCCAAGTATCAGGAGCGCCCGGGCCGCGCCGATTTCTGCGACGCGGACGACGAGGGCGGCGCGGTGCACCGCTGCCTGCATGCCATCATGCACCTGATCGAGGATCACGCGAAGGCCGCCGGCGTGCCTGTGCGCTTCGCCGCGAGCAAGCTCGCCGAGGGCGATCCGCTCCTCGCCGCGCAGCTGCATCTCTCGCAGAATGAGCAGGAGATGGTCGAGCACATCATCCTTCAGATGGAGGAGGAGCGCGGCCTCGACCGCGCCGCCGCCATCGCCGACATGCGCTTTTCCTTCATCAAAAAGGTCTGCGACGCGGCGGTGATCAAGCCCCGCGAATCCCGCGAACATGCGCGCTCAGCGGCGATCGACCGCGTGCTCACCGGCCGCTTCACCGCCATCCCCGCCTTCATCGCCATCATGGGCCTTGTCTTCTACCTGACCTTCAACGTCGTGGGCGCGGTGCTCTCCGAATGGCTGGAGGCCGGCATCGGCGCGCTCACAGCGCTGGCCGAGGGCCTGCTCTCCTCGCTCTCCATCAGCAGCACGGTCCGCTCGCTCGTCATTGACGGCGTCTTCAACGGCGTGGGCTCCGTGCTCAGCTTCCTGCCGTTCATCGTGACGCTCTTCTTCTTCCTCTCCCTGTTGGAGGACAGCGGCTATATGGCGCGCGTCGCCTTCGTCATGGATAAGCTCCTGCGCCGCATCGGCCTCTCCGGCCGCAGCATCGTGCCGATGCTCGTCGGCTTTGGCTGCACGGTGCCGGGCGTCATGGCCACGCGCACCCTCCCCTCCGAGCGCGACCGCCGGATGACCATCCTGCTCACCCCGTTCATGAGCTGCTCGGCGAAGCTGCCGATCTACGCCTTCTTCTGCGCCGTGTTCTTCCCGGATCATGTCGGCCTCATCATGGTTGGCCTGTATGTGCTGGGCATCGCCGCAGCGATCATCACCGCGCTCGTTATGCGGCGCACGCTCTTCACCGGCGAGCCCGTTCCCTTCGTCATGGAGCTGCCCAATTACCGCATGCCGGGCGCGCGCAACGTCGCCCTGCTCCTGTGGGAGAAGGCCAAGGACTTCCTCCAGCGCGCCTTCACCGTCATCTTCGTGGCGACGATCGTCATCTGGTTCCTGCAGACGTACGACGCGCGCCTGTCCGTCGTCACCGATTCGCAGGACAGCCTGCTCGCCGCCCTCGCCGGCTTCATCTCGCCGATCATGGCGCCGCTGGGCCTCGGCGACTGGCGCGTGAGCACGGCGCTGATCTCCGGCTTCATGGCCAAGGAGAGCGTCGTCTCCACCCTCTCCGTCCTCTATGGCTCCACGGACGTCCTCCTCGCCTCCATGACCCCGCTGGCCGCCGCCAGCCTGCTGGTCTTCAGCCTGCTCTATACCCCGTGCGTCGCCGCGGTGTCCTCCATCCGGCGCGAGCTGGGCGGCAAGTGGGCTGTCGGCGTGGTGATCTTCCAGTGCGCCATCGCGTGGGTCGCCGCGCTGCTCGTGCGGCTGATCGGGCTTGCGCTCGGGGTGATGTGAATGAACGCTGCCACCGTCATCGTCCTTCTCGTCATCCTGCTGCTGGCGATGCTCGCCGTGCGGCGCATCCGCAGGAAGAAGCTGCTCTTCTCCTGCGGCGGGGACTGTTCCCGCTGCGCAGGCAAGTGCCCGCATGCGAAGAAAGAATAAGAATAAAAGAAATGGCTGTCAGGCTCATCCCCAAGGATGCCTGACAGCCTCTTTTTCTGTCAATCAAAGATCAGCTTTCCGAAATCCCCGCGCCTGTGGTAGTCGGGCCTGGCGCTGCTCAGCGGCGCCCACGCGAGGTAATGCGGCACGCTCGTCTTGTCACCGCACTTGTAGAAATTGCCCGCCGCCTCGCCCTCCAGGAAGAAGCGCGGGAAGAACAGGCGGATAAACGCCACCGGGACGGAGAATTCGATTCCCCAGCCGCCTTCCACGGTATAGGGCTTGGGCGCAAAAAGCGCGTCCTTGTCCCTGACCAGCATGCGCACGCGCGTCTCCCGCGCCGCGCCGAAGCCAAGGTACAGCGTGCCCAGCGGATTCCACTCGAGGTTGAAGTAGCGGTCGTCGCCCGCCTCCGGCGCAAAGAAGAATTCAAGGCAGCTGTCCGTGCAGACCGCATCCAGCGGTTGGGTCAGCGTCGCGCGGATCTCCTCCTCCTTCGCCTCCATGCGCACATGGATGCGCTCGCCGTCGTGGCAGGCCTGCGCATATGCACGCACGCCGTTATCCTTCAGCCACGGCTGATGATGGAGCTCCACAGCCTCAACGGCGCTCCAGTCCGGCTTGTCCATTCTGACGACATGATAGGTGCTCATGTGCATTCCTCCATCCATTCGCGCCGGGCGCGTACTTCTTTTATTATTGTATGATATCCCGCGCAGGAATGCAAGCAAAAGCTGCCGCACCTGCCCCCGGCGGCATGGCAGGGATAAAGAAGCGGCTCCACAGCCGGAGCCATGGAGCCGCTTCGAAGGAATGGAATTACTTGTTGTCAGCGTTCACAGCCTGCGCCGCAGCACGGCCGGAAACGATGATCTCGGTCACGGCGTTGCCGCCCAGACGGTTGCCCGCATGGTTGCCGCCGGTGACTTCGCCCGCAGCGTACAGGCCCGGGATCGCCTGGCCTTCAGCGTTGAGCACGCGGCGGCCGGTGTCGACCTTCAGACCGCCCATGGTGTGATGGGTGGACGGAGCCTGGAAGCGCATACGGAGGGTGCCGATGTTGTAGGTCTCCGGCAGGTAGTTGCCGTTCTCGTCGACCTCAACGTCGCCGATGGTGCCCTGGATGGCCAGCTTCGGCACTTCGAGCTCATCGGTCAGGCCCATGACGTAGGCGTCATAGTCCTCGATGGTCTTGCGCAGGATGGCCGGATCGAGCTCGATCATCGCCGCGATCTCTTCCACAGTGCGGAAGTACAGGCGGCCCGGGATCTCCTCGGTGCCATTGATGGTGATGCGCGGGTTGGAAACCTCGACGTAGATGCCCGGAACAGCCTTCAGGCCCAGCTTCTCAGCCAGCGCCAGATCCATGCCGTTCTCGAAGCCGCCCAGAGAGAGCACATCGCGCTCAGCGGACTCATCGACGTAGCGCTTGCCGGTCGCAGCATTGATGAAGATAACGTCTTCGCCAGCGCCACGGGAGAGGTTGCCATTGTCAACCCAGCCCAGAGGCATCATCTGCGTCCAGCCCTCGCCCTCAAACACGCCGCCGACAGCCACGGCCATGGTGATGCCGTCGCCGGTCAGGCCGCTGCGGTTGGTGGTGCCGATGTTGTCGGCGATGTACTCCGGCTTCCAATACTTGTTGGTCGCCTGAACCATCTCGATGTTCGCGCCGTAGCCGCCGGTCGCCAGAATGACACCCTTGGTGGCATGGGCGGTAACTTCGGTGCCGTCATACTGCACGGCCTTGACGCCGGTGACGCGGCCGTCGGTCACGATCAGCTCGGTCGCGGTGGTGCGCAGCAGCATCTGATTGGCTTCATTCGCCTTGAGCATGGTGTTGAGCGGAACCATGAAGTAGGTGCCCCACTTGTTGTCCGCGCCAGAGTACGTCACGCCGTCGACGACGCCGCCCTGCGGGGCATTCTCACGCGGCCAGAGGCAGCCGATGAGGGTGGTCTGCTTCGCATAGTCGAAGAGCGCGCCCTGCTCGCCGAGCCAGGACTTGATCTCCTGACCGCCGTAGACGAACTGCTTCACCAGCTCGACGTCGCTGTAGATCCACTCGCTGTTGTCAGCGCTCGGACGCAGGCCGCCGTAGTAGGTCTGGAAGATGTGCAGGTTGAAGGAGGAGAACAGGGTCAGCTGGGTCTCGTTCACGCCGGCGTCAAGCTGCGGCTGGGCCCAGTCGAGGTAAGCCTTGATTTCCTGCTTGAGCTCCTGCAGGATCGGGAGGTACTCCTCATGCACGCCGCGGACAGCATTCAGGCCAATCTCGCCGGCGACGAAGGGATACTCCTCGTTGACAGTGCCGTTAAACGGCTCCTCGGACCACTCAAGGATGGTCTTGAGGATGGCGATACGGCCGCTGTCGTTCTTGACCTTCGCGTAGGTCTGGCCGTCGTACGGGCAAACGCCGTCAACGGCGTCCGGATTCTCCGCGTCCCAAACGAGGTACGGCATCGCAGACTGGAAGGCGCCGCCGGCAACCAGCGTATTGCCGCCCATCTCAGCAGCCTTCTCGAGGATGAGGACGGTGTTGCCGTCCTGCGCAGCCTGCGCAGCGGCAGCCATGCCCGCGCCGCCGGCGCCGACGATGACGATGTCCCAGGTGCCCTCGATCGGGGCCTGAGCGGTGTGCTCAACAGTCGCAGCCTTGAAGGCGCTCATGTTGGTGCAGGCAGCCTGCTCGGCAGCCGCGTTCACGGCGTTGCGCAGGGCAGCGGAGGAGAAGGTCGCGCCCGCAACGGCGTCAACGCCGGAGCCATTGGCAGCGATCATGTCGGCGATCATCGGCGCATAGGCCACGTCGCCCACGTGCGCGGTCTCCTTGGAGGAAACCACTTCGATAGCGGTCACAGCGCTCTCGGAGAAGGTCACGGCGACCTCAACCGGGCCGTTGTAGCCTTCCGCCACACCGGTGTAGGTGCCGGCGGTGAAGGCCAGCGGAGCCTCCTCAGCGGCCTCGCCGGCAGCCTGAGCCAGCGCAGCAGCCAGAGCTTCCTTCACAGCGCCGCTGGTCACGGTCGCGCCGGCAACAGCCTCAACCTCGGCGTCGGCAGCGCCAACGATCGCGGCGGCAAGCGCCTCGGCGGCGGCGCCGCCGATGGCGGGCGTCTCGCTCTCAGCATTGATCTCAGCGGCAGTCACACCGGCCGCATCGACGGTCACCTTCACGGTCACCGCGCCGCCGAAGCCCTGCGCAGAGCCTTCGTACTCGCCCGGGGTGAACGCCGCAGCGCTGCCAACGGCAAACGCAGAGACGACCAGCACAAGCGCCAGCACGAGAGATACGATTTTCTTCATACTTCTGTCTCCTTTCCATTTTCCGTGTGCCAATTGCATGATGTCGTCCGCAATTGACAATTCACACATAAATTATGAAGCGTAAAGTACATGCTGTCAAGACATATCCTCACATTCCAGATGAAAAGTGTTATTCCGAAACCGACGCGGGTGTTCTGCATCATAAAAGACGGCAGGGATTCCCCGCCGTCTTCTGCGTATTCTTTGATTGTCGGGATTACTCCACAATCGCGCCCTTGTTCGCGCTGGAGACCAGCTTCGCATAGCGCGCCAGATAGCCCTTGGTGACATTCGGCGGCGGGCAGACCCACTTCGCCTTGCGCTCGGCGAGGACGTCGTCCGCGACCTTGAGCTCGAGCTTGCCGTCCGGGATGTTGATGGAGATGATGTCGCCCTCTTCGACCAGGCCGATCATGCCGCCGGAGGCAGCCTCCGGGGACACATGGCCGATGGCCGCGCCGCGGGTCGCGCCGGAGAAGCGGCCGTCGGTGATCAGCGCCACTTCCTTGTCAAGGCCCATGCCGCAGATGGCAGAGGTCGGGCTGAGCATTTCACGCATACCCGGGCCGCCCTTCGGGCCTTCGTAGCGGATGACCACGACGTCGCCCGGCTTGATCGCGCCGGCGTAGATCGCGGCGATGGCCTCGTCCTCGCTGTTGAAGACGCGGGCCGGACCCTCGTGCACGAGCATCTCGGCCGCAACCGCGCTGCGCTTGACGACGCCGCCGTCCGGCGCGAGGTTGCCGCGCAGAATCATCAGGCCGCCGGTGGCGGAGTACGGATCATCGAACGGACGGATGACCTCGGTGTTATAGTTCTTCGCGGCAGCCAGCTGCTCGCCCAGCGTCTTGCCGGAGACGGTCATGCAGCTCTCGTCGAGCAGGCCGCGGCCCTTGAGCTCAGAGAGCACGCCCATGACGCCGCCCGCCAGATGCAGATCGATGACATGGTGCTCGCCGGCCGGAGCGAGGTGGCACAGATTCGGCACCTTGGCGCTGGTCTCGTTGACCCAGTCAAGGTTGAACTCGATGTCGCACTCGTGCGCGATGGCCGGCAGGTGCAGCACCGTGTTGGTGGAGCAGCCCAGCGCCATATCCAGGCAGAGCGCGTTGTGGAATGCCGCCTCGGTCATGATCTTGTCCGGCGTGAGACCTTCCTCGACCATCTTGACGATGCGCATGCCGCTCATCTTCGCCAGGCGGATGCGCGCGGCGTCCACGGCGGAGATGGTGCCGTTGCCCGGCAGCGCCATGCCGATGACCTCGGTGATGCAGTTCATGGAGTTCGCGGTGAACATGCCGGAGCAGGAACCGCAGCCCGGGCAGGAGCCCGACTCGACGGCGTTGAGGCCATCGTCGTCAATCTTGCCAGCCTTGTACGCGCCGACCGCCTCGAACACGGCGTTCAGGTCATAGTCGCGCTTGTCGCCCGGCATCTTGCCCGGCAGCATCGGGCCGCCGGAGACGACCAGCGCCGGGAGATTCAGGCGGCGGGCAGCCATGAGCATGCCCGGAACGATCTTGTCGCAGTTCGGGATGAAGACCATGCCGTCCATGCCGTGCGCCTGCGCCATCGCCTCGCAGCTGTCGGCGATCAGCTCGCGGGAGGACAGGGAATACTTCATGCCGATGTGGCCCATGGCGATGCCGTCGCACACGCCGATGGCCGGGAACTCAACCGGCACAGCGCCGGCCAGACGGATGCCGTCCTTGACAGCCTGCGCGATGTTCTTCAGGTGATTATGGCCCGGCACGCAGTCGCTCTGCGCGGAAACCACGCCGATCAGCGGGCGGGTGAGCTCCTCGTCGGTCAGGCCCAGCGCCTTCCAGAGGGAGCGATGCGGCGCCTTCTCAGGGCCGGTCTTAACGCGGTCAGAAATACGCATATTACAGTTCCTCCACCTTGTTGCCCCAGCTCATCTTGCTGCGCAGGTCCTTGCCGACTTCCTCCAGCTGGCTGCCGGCCTCGATGCGGCGCTTGGCGAGGAAGTGCGGGCAGCCGGCCTGGTTCTCCAGCAGCCAGTTGCGGGCGAAGGAGCCGTCCTGGATCTCGGAGAGAACCTTCTTCATCTCCTTCTTGGTCTCCTCGGTGATGATGCGGTTGCCGATCTCGTAATCGCCGTACTCAGCGGTGTTGGAGATGGAGTAGCGCATGCCGGCGAAGCCATGGGCGAAGATCAGGTCGACGATCAGCTTCATCTCATGGATACACTCGAAGTACGCGTTCTCCGGCTGATAGCCCGCCTCGACGAGGGTCTCAAAGCCGGCCTTCATCAGCGCGCAGACGCCGCCGCACAGTACGGCATGCTCGCAGAACAGGTCGGACTCGGTATCCTCGCGGAATGTGGTCTTGAGGATGCCGGCGCGCGCGCCGCCGATGCCCGCGGCATAGGCCAGCGCATAGTCCTGCGCCTTGCCGGAGGCGTCCTGATAGACGGCGATCAGATCCGGCACGCCCTTGCCCTCGAGGTACTGGCTGCGGACGGTGTGGCCCGGGCCCTTCGGCGCGATCATGACGACGTCGACGTCTGCCGGCGGCTTGATGCAGCCGAAGTGGATGTTGAAGCCGTGCGCGAAGGCAAGGATCATGCCCGGGCGCAGGTACGGCTCGATGTCGTTGTGGTACATGGCGGCCTGCTTCTCGTCGTTGATCAGGATCATGATCATGTCGGCGACCTTCGCGGCCTCGGAGGTGGTCATGACGGTCAGGCCGGCAGCCTCCGCCTTCTTCCAGCTCTTGGAGCCCTCATACAGCGCGACGACGACGTCGCAGCCGGAGTCCTTCAGGTTCAGCGCGTGCGCATGGCCCTGGGAGCCGTAGCCGACGATGGCAATCTTCTTGCCATTGAGGAGATCGAGGTTGCAGTCCTGTGCGTAGAACATTTGTGCCATTGGTTTATCCTCCTAATCATTGTCGTATTTTCTATTGAGGCATGCATCGGCCTCGTGTACCGAGGTCAGCATGTCGGAAAACAAGTTCGGAAACGGGGTCCGGGGATCATCCCCGGGCAGGGTATGGGGCGCAGCCCCATCAATCGAAAATGTCGCTGTTCATCACGCCGTCGCCGCGCTCGAGGGCGACGATGCCGGTGCGCACCAGCTCGAGGATGCCGTAATCCTCCAGCAGGCTGAGCATCGAGGCGATCTTGTCGTTTTCGCCCGTGATCTGCAGGGTCATCGAGCCGCGGGTGACGTCGAGCACCTTCGCCTTGAAGATGTCGACCAGGCGCATCAGGCCCTCGCGGTCGGCGACGCCGGCCTTGACCTTGACCAGCAGCAGCTGGCGCTCCACGGAGTTGCGCGGCTGCATGACCTGCACCTTCTGCACGCAGATGAGCTTGTAAAGCTGCTGGACGAGCTGCTCGATGTTCGCGTCGTTGCCCTTGACGACGATCGTGATGCGGGAAACCTGCGGATCGGTCGTCGTGCCGACGGTCAGGGACTCGATGTTGAAGCCCCTGCGGGAGAAGAGGCCGGAGACGCGGGAGAGGACGCCGGGCTCGTTATCCACCAGCACACCGACGGTGTAGCGGGTGGATTCATCAAAATTGATATACATAGGCCACCTCCGTCAGTTCAGGCAGAACGAGTCGATCGGGGAGCCCGGGGCGACCATCGGCGCGACCATCTCGTCGATGTCGAGCACGCACTCGATGATGCAGGGCTTGCCCTCGGCATAGGCCGCGGCGAACGCCTCGCTGAAGTCATTCATATTGGAAACGCGCGTGCCCTTGAGACCGTACGCGTCAGCCAGCTTCATGAAGTCCGGCCCGCGGTCGAGCGTCGTCTGGCTGTAGCGCTGGCCGAAGAAGAGGGTCTGCCACTGGCGGACCATGCCCAGCGTGCCGTTGTTGAAGATCACGACGATGACCGGGATGTTGTAATAGGCGATCGTGGACAGCTCCGTCAGGTTCATGCGGAAGGAGCCGTCGCCCGTGACCAGCGCCACAGGCTTGCCCTCCGGGTCGCTCTGCGCCGCGCCCATCGCAGCGCCGAGGCCGAAGCCCATCGTGCCAAGGCCGCCGCTGGAAATCAGCTGGCGCACACGATGGAACGGGAAGTGCTGCGCGGTCCACATCTGGTGCTGGCCGACGTCGGTCGCCACGGTGATGTCCGGCGCGACGGCTGCCATGCCCTTGAGAATCCTGCGCGGCTCAAAGCGCTCGCTGCCGCCCTCGTCATTGGAGCCGCGGGTCTGCAGCATCCACTGGTCGTGCCTCTTCTGGGAGACGCGGGCCAGCAGCAGCTCCAGCACGACGCGGGCGTCGCCGGTGATGTGCAGCGTGGTGGAGACGTTCTTGTTGATCTCCGCGCGGTCGATGTCGATGTGCAGCACCTTCGCATTCGGGGCGAAGGTCTCCGCCTTGCCCAGCGCACGGTCGGAGAAGCGCACGCCCACCGCGATCAGCAGGTCGCAGTTCTGCATGGCCGTGTTCGCCGCGTGCGTGCCGTGCATGCCCAGCATGCCGAGCATGCGCTCATTCTGCGCCGGGACGGCGCCAAGGCCCATCAGGGTGGAAACGACAGGCGCGTCCACGCGGTCCGCCAGCTCCATGAGCTCCTCCTGCGCGCCGGAGAGGATGACGCCGCCGCCGCAGTAAATGAGCGGCCTGTGCGCCTCGGCGATCAGCTGCGCCGCCTGCTCAAGCCTCGGCATGGCCCTGGTCTTATAGCGCTCCAGCGCCGCGCCCTCGGGACGAAGCTGCATCATCGGATGCTTCATCGAGATCTTCGGGATCAGCGCGTCGCCGCTGGCCGGCTCATAGTCCGTCTCGGCGATCTGCACGTCCTTCGGGATATCCACAACCACGGGGCCGGGGCGGCCGGACGCCGCAATGTAAAAGGCCTCGCGCAGCGTCTCTGCCAGGCGCTCCACCTTGGTGACCATGTAGTTGTGCTTGGTGATGGGCATCGTGATGCCGGAGATGTCCGCCTCCTGGAAGGAGTCGGTGCCCATCAGGCTCTGCGGCACGTTGCCGGTGATGAAGACCACCGGGGTGGAATCCATATATGCCGTGGCGACAGCGGTGACGAGGTTCGTCGCGCCGGGGCCGCTGGTGGCGATGCACACGCCGGTCCTGCCGCTGGCGCGGGCGTAGCCGTCCGCCGCGTGGCCCGCATGCTGCTCATGCGCGGTCAGCACATGGCCGATCCTGTCCTGACGCTTGTACAATTCGTCATAGATCGGCAGCACGGCGCCGCCCGGGAATCCAAAGACCGTGCCGACGCCCTGTTCGATGAGGCATTCAATCAGAATTGCTGCACCGTTTAGTCTCATACTCTGCTCTCCTTTAGTTCCAAAAAAACAGCCTTCCTCCCTCGTTTAGGGCGAAAGGCTGTCATTTCGCGGTACCACCTAAATTCCGTGCCTGCGCACGCTCAACGGGCACATCCATGCCCTCTCCCCTATAACGGTGGGATGCCGGCAGACCTACCAGCCCTGCGGCCTTCAGCCTGCGGCTCGGAGGCGACCATACCACGTCCCGCGCAGGAGCCTCGCACCGTCGCTCCCTCGCTTTGCGCTGCACCGTGGGTTCTTCCTCTTCATCGCCGGAAATATGTACGCCTATATTATCACGCACACATTTTGATGTCAAGTAATTTTCTACTTTTGATGAACAATATTATTTCCACCGGTGAATTAATTTCACATCCGGTATACCTCAATTAACCTGATACTCATTCATCGATCTTTCTCAACTCGCCTACTTTGACAATCAGCATTCCATCCCTCATTGCTACGCTTCCCTCCGCCGGGAATGTTGGCATGTTACGAATCTCTGGAATAAGGGTCAATTGACTGCGTTCAAATTCTCCTATGAAATTAAACGGGTAGCCAAGAATTTCCCAGAAATAATACGGGTAGAATTCTTCGCTGGCAGTCACATAATAATTATTGCTATTGGCTGTCTCTTTCTCTGTCAGATGTTCAAATCCAACACGCTGCATAGACAATGGCGAATCATACATTGTTCCAATAAAAGCCACAGGAGTGTAACCCGGTTCATAGCCTTCCACCTGTTCAGCACGGTCCATCACTCGGGTCATAACAGATAGCGTAGATTGAAACTCAAGATCACGCCGGATATACATATGATTGCCGTATACTGTATGATTGTAGCATGTCAGCGACAATGCAACCAATGCCATAGCGCCAAGCCGCACCATCCATCTCGCCACCATTTCCTTACTGGAAGCAATCTGCTCGACAAGATAGATTGTAAACGCAAAGAAGAGATAATATGACTCAAGCATTCGCGCCTTAACATGCCTTGTTGCAATAAAGTAGACAGCATTTGCCCCAAACGGAATCAAAGCAAGCAGCACTACCGCAATCACTGCATTCACGATCTTTATATGTCGCATTTTCATAATACCAATCATCAGGATAAGCGTAACGAAAAGCGCAATACCGTAAAGCACCGCAGTAATCTCAGGCAAATGAACTGTTTTGCCTGTCATAAACTTAAATGGATAAGAATATGTATCAATTAATAGTTTCAGAATATCCTTCTTCAGAATGCTTCCTATGCTTCCTATTCCGTTACTACCTGAGTTGCGAGTTATTTCCATCTTCCATTCGATGAATCGCATACATAATTCATACATAATCAGCGCAGCAATCAGAATCACAATTGCCCGCAGTCCATCCAGAATTACTCTCTTGATATCTTCGTTTTCAAGCGATCTCTTCATACATATCAGCATGAAAAGCAGCGCGGCCACCTGAAAATAGCTTTGATATAGTGCCAAAGATGCGCATATGAAACCAATAGAGCATATCGTGTTCCAAATTCCATGCTCATTCCATAATGCTACGCCTACTACCGAAAGCAAAAAAGACAGCATATAAACATCTGTACACTGTATATACGTTGCATTCGTGCTGAATTGCGCCCAGTTGCATGTTAGCAGCGCACACAGTAAGGCAATCGACACTTTTGATTGGAGCTGCAGCATCTGTACAACAAGATATACAATTATTGCCAAGAATAGAGCAGAGAGTACACCTATCAGATAAGGTGCAACAATATCTCCCCGCACTTTCCAATACACCGGCGTGAGAAATCTGCCCAGTTCTATCTGCCAGATTGTGTCACTTGACTGTACAATTTCTGCAGAATCGTTTGTGTACGCCAAATTCATAAACCGATATGCATGAGCCAGCATAACAAACAGCAGCGAAAACAGCATGGACCACTTTGCTTTTTCCTTATCCCACTTTATCTCTCTCACTTTGCCTCTCCTTTCGCAGCCTATCCCTATACGATAAATAACCTCATACTTATAGCAAGCACGAGGTTTTGCATTGCTTAATACGCCTTGGCGAAGTAGATCACCTTGTGCGCCGGCTTGCCGCAGCACACGCAGGTCTCGCCGATGGGCGTCTGGTCAAAGGGCATGCAGCGGGTCGTCGCGGAGAACATCTCCTTGACCTTGTCCTCGCACGCCTGCTCGCCGCACCACATGGCCTTGGCATAGCCGCCGTTGACCTGCTCGCCCAGTTCCTCGAGGGTGTGGACGTCGGCGGTGTGCTCGTCGCGGAAGGCGCGGGCGGTCTCGAACATGTTCTTCTGCACGTCCTCCAGCATCGCCAGCACGGTCTCCTCAAGGCCCTCGATATCCATCGCAGCCTTTTCAAAGGTATCGCGGCGGACGGTCATGGCCTTGCCCTCGGCGAGGTCGCGCGGACCGACCTCGATGCGGACCGGCACGCCCTTGAGCTCCCACTCGTTGAACTTCCAGCCCGGGGTCACGTTGTCGCGATCGTCAAACCTGACGCGGATGCCCGCAGCCGCCAGCTTGTCGGCGACAGCCTGCGCGCCCTCGAGGACGCCCGGCTTGTGCGCCGCAACCGGCACGACGACAACCTGATACGGGGCGACCTTCGGCGGCAGCTTGAGACCGCGCTCGTCGCCGTGGGTCATGATGATCGCGCCGATGAGGCGGGTAGACACGCCCCAGCTGGTCTCGTGGGCGAACTTCTGGGTGCCGTCCTTGTCCAGGAACTTGATCTCAAACGGCTCGGAGAAGTTGGTGCCGAAGTTGTGGCTGGTACCGCTCTGCAGCGCCTTGCCGTCCTGCATCATCGCCTCGACGGAGTAGGTCGCGCGTGCGCCGGCGAACTTTTCCTTGTCGCTCTTCTGTCCGCAGTAGACCGGGACCGCCAGCACATCCTGGCAGAAGTCGCGGTAGACCTCCAGCATCTGCATGGTCTCCTCCTGCGCCTCCTCCGCGGTGGCGTGGATGGTGTGGCCCTCCTGCCAGAGGAATTCAGCCGTGCGCAGGAACGGACGGGTCGTCTTCTCCCAGCGCATGACGGAGCACCACTGATTGTACTTGAGCGGCAGATCGCGCCAGCTCTGCACCCACTTGGCATACATCGTGCAGAAGATGGTCTCGCTGGTCGGGCGCACGGCGAGGCGCTCGGCGAGCGGCTCGGTGCCGCCCTGCGTCACCCACGCGACCTCGGGCGCGAAGCCCTCGACATGGTCCGCCTCCTTGAGCAGAAGGCTCTCCGGAATGAGCATCGGCATGGAGACATTCTCGTGACCGGTGCGCTTGAATTCGGCGTCAAGCTGCTGTTGGAGCAGCTCCCAGATGCGGTAGCCGTACGGCTTGATCGCCATGCAGCCGCGGACCGGGGTGTAGTCCATCAGGTCGGCGAGCTTCACCACGTCGGTATACCACTGGGAGAAATCCTCGCTGCGGGGCGTGATATGCTGGACAAATTCCTGCTGATTCTTCTTGGCCATTGTATATCATCCTTTCTGGAGAAGTCATGATGATGCGATAAAAAAACGCTCCGCCCCAGACACACTGGGACGAAGCGGCGCTTCGCGGTACCACCCGGCTTGGCATGACAAATACGCATGCCCTCCTCATCGCCCGTAACGCGGGCACACGACGGCGTTCTTAGCGCCGTGGCTGATGGGGGCCGGAACATGAGGACGCCTCGCCTGCGCGGCTTGCAGCCGTGACCGCGCTCTCTATGAGGATGGGCGTCCCGTTTTCCCCGTCATTGCCGGATATCGCTGATATTATATGCAATCCTCAGAAAAAAGTCAAGGCTTTACGCCCCCAGAAGGGCTGCCAGCTCGCAGGCGGCCTTCGCCTCGTCGCCGCCCTCGGCGATGATCGTCAGCGTCATGCCCTCGCGGATGCCGAGGGACAGAATGCCCATCAGCGATTTCGCGTTCACCGTGATATTCTCCCTGCGCAGCAGCACCGTCGCGTCGTGCAGCTTGATCCGCTCTGCGATCTGCGCCGCCTCGCGCGTCATCAGCGTGCCCTTGTTGCCCACGCGGATTGACAGCTCCATGTCCATCGTCCTCCGTTCCGTCATGTCGTTTTATTGCGCCGCAGGAATTCTGTCGTTCCCCTGCGGTGATCTGCCTGTATCGATCTCACGCCTCCTGCTGCGCGTCCAGCTCCTGCGCCATCTTTTCCAGCCGGCGCAGCCTGTGATTCACGCCGCTCTTGCCCACCGGCGGGTCAAGCAGCGTGCCCAGCTCCTCCAGAGACACCTCCGGGTAGCGCAGGCGCATCTTGGCCGTCTCCAGCAGGGCCGCCGGGAGGCTGTCCTCCCCCTTCGCGGCGAGCAGGCGCTCGATGGCCTGCGTCTGCCGGGATGCGGCAGCCACGGCGCGCTGCACATTCGCGCTGTCGCAGTTGACGGCGCGGTTGGCGTTGTTGCGCAGCTCCTTGCGGATGTAGGCGTCCTCCATCGCAAAGCGCGCGCTCTGCGCGCCGAGGATGCTGAGCATATCGGTGATCTCGCTCTGCCCCTTGAGGTAGACGATCATCAGCTGGCGGCGCTTGATGATGTGCGCATTGAGGCCAAAGCGGGCAATCAGCCGCTGCAGCGCCTGCGCAAAGTATTCGTCCGCCATGGCGAACTCAAGGTGGTATTCCTTCTCCGGGTCGGTCACGGAGCCGTCCGCGAGGAACACGCCCCGCAGGAAGGACATCCTGCAGCATTTGCGCACGGTCAGCTCCTTCGGCACGCCGCGCCGCTGGCCAAAGGCAATGCCGCAGCCCTCCAGGACAAAGGAGGCGTCCCCGCCGCTGATCTCCACGCGGTAGGCGCTGCGCCCGCCAAGGCGCGCGCGCCGCAGCGTCACCAGCTCCGGCTGCACATCAAAGACGTCGCGCAGCAGCCTGTAGGCGCGCCGGGCGACGACGCTGTTCTCCGTCTCGATGGACAGACGCTTCTCTCCGCCGCCGCGATAAATCACCGAGCCCGCGGCAGAGATGATGCCCGAGAGCTCCGCGAGCAGGCAGCACACGCTGTCCGGCTCAAAGCGGCAGAGCTCCTCCTTGGTATCGGATGAATATGACATAGCTTCCAATCCTTTTCAGATGAGCGGTCTTTTCCCCCATCAGTCCCTGCGGCGGCTGTTTGCGATGAGCAGAAGGCGCAGCAGCTGCAGCACGGCCTGCACGGCGGAGGCCACATACGTCAGCGCCGCGGCGGAAAGCACCGCCTTCACGCCCTTGAGCTCGTCTTCCGCCATATAACCGTCAGAGAGCACGGCGACCGCGCGGCTGGACGCATTGAGCTCCACCGGCAGCGTCACCAGATAGAAGAGCACGGCAAACAGGAAGCACGCAATGCCGATCTTGAGCACCGGCTCCCAGCTCATCAGCAGGCCCAGCAGGAAGATCGGCATGGCCGCCTGCGACCCGATATTCGCCAGCGGGACGAGGTTGGCGCGGATATTCATGGGCACATAGCCCTGCGCATCCTGAATCGCATGGCCCGCCTCGTGCGCCGCCACGCCGATCGCCGCGATGGACGAGGAATGATACACCTCGCGGGACAGGCGCAGCACGCCGTCCTGCGGATCAAAGTGATCGGTCAGCTTGCCGGCCACCTGCTCAATGCGCACGTCGCGGCAGCCGTTTCCATCCAGAATGACCCTCGCCATCTCCGCGCCGGTCATGCCGCCTCGGGAATTGACGCCGGACCACTTGCTGTAGGCGGAGGAGACCTTCGCCTGCGCAAAGACTGCGAGCAGCGCGCCGATGAGCACGAGAATATAGGTCGGATCGTAATAAAATCCGTACATGACATTCAACTCCTTGTCAGTCGGGAACGTTTTCATTCCATGGCTCTATCATACCTGTTTTATTCCCCTTCTGCAAGCGGTTATGTCCGAAAACCAGAGAATTGCCCACGAAATGTCGGATAGAAAAACAGAGCGCCCCGAAAGGCTCCCTCAGTCGGCTTCGCCGACAGCTCCCTCCCAGAGGGAGCCTGTTCCTCTACGCAGCATGAGCAGATCAGCAAAATGGATCTGCAAAGTACCGCTTTCCCAAGCCTCCCTCCGAGAGGGAGGTGGCATCGCCTTCGGCTATGACGGAGGGAGAGAGCGGGTTGCAGAGCGGTTATGTCCAATGTCTTCGTTCCCAAATGAAAACGAAGCGCCCCGCACGGGAGCGCTCCGCCTGCTATTCGTTTACTTGACGATGCCGTTGAAGATAAAGCCGTTGTCCGCATCGAGGGTGATGGTCGTGCCGTCCTTGAGCATATGCACGCTCAGGGCGAACTTATCCATGAACACCGGGATGCCCAGCGCCTGACCGGTGACGACAGCGTGGGAATTCTCGTCCGTGGTCTCCACGATGATGGCAGCCGCCCTGCGCAGGTACGGCAGCATCTCCTTGGTGGTCATCTTCGCGACGATGATGTCGCCATCCTGGAAGGTCACCGCCAGATCGCTCAGCGTGGTCACGTTGCAGACGCGGCCATGCACCTTGCCCTCGCCGATGCCGACGCCGCGGATGAGCACATCGCCGACGATATGCGCCTTGATCATGTTGGTCGTGCCGGAGACGCCGGTCGGAATGCCCGCGACGACGATGACGACGTCGCCCGTCTTGACCAGCCCGGACTTATGCGCCACATCCACCGCATTGCGGATCAGCTTATCCGTGCCCTCGCACATCTCCATGCGCAGCGGCATGACGCCGCGGCTCAGGCCCAGCTGATGATAGGTGTGCTCATCGGTCGTCGGCGCGATAACCGGGCAGTCCGGGCGGAAGCGCGCGACCATGCGGGCGGTGGTGCCGGAGTTGCTCGGCGCGATGATCGCCGCGGCATCCAGCGCCTCGGCCATCTCACAGGCGGCATAGGAGACGGAATTGCCGACGGAGGGCTGGATCGCCTTGCGCGTCAGCTCCTGCGCCGTGCGGGCGGAATCCTTGTTGCGCTGCGCCTCAATGTAATTGGCAATGCGCACCATGGTATTGACCGCCTCAATCGGGTACTTGCCCGCCGCAGTCTCGCCGGAGAGCATGATGGCATCCGTGCCGTCGATGATCGCGTTGGCGACGTCGCTGGCCTCCGCGCGGGTCGGGCGCGGATTGCGGATCATGGAATCAAGCATCTGCGTGGCGGTGATGACAGGCTTCGCCGCCGCCATGCACTTCTTGATCATCATCTTCTGAAGCACCGGCACTTCTTCCATCTCCACCTCGACGCCCAGGTCGCCGCGGGCGACCATGATGCCGTCGGACACCTTGAGGATCTCGTCGAAATTGTCAACGCCCATGCGGTTCTCGATCTTGGAATAGATCTTCACATGGCTGCCGCCGTTCTCCTCGCAGAGCTGGCGGATGGTCAGCACATCGGTCGGGCGGCAGACGAAGGAAGCCGCGATCAGGTCGATGCCCTGCTCAATGCCAAAGACGATGTCCGCGCGGTCCTTTTCGCCGATGGACGGCATCTCAAGGTCGACGTCCGGGACGGAGATGCCCTTGCGGCCGCCGAGCACGCCGGCATTGGCGGTCAGGCAGACGATGTCCGTGCCGTTTTCAATGCGCACCACGCGCATATCGAGCAGGCCGTCGTCGATGAGGATGCGGTTGCCGGGCTTGACCAGCTCAACCATCCTCGGATAGGTGATGGAAACGATGGTATTGTCGCCCTCGACCTCGCGGCTGGTGAGGGTGAATTCCTGACCGGCCTCCAGCTCCACCTTGCCCGCGGCGAGCGTCTTGGTGCGCACCTCGGGGCCCTTGGTGTCCAGCAGGATGGCGACAGGGATATTCTTCTCCTCGCGCAGGCGCTTGATGCGCTGGATGCGCACGGCCTGCTCCTCATAGCTGCCATGGGACATATTCAGGCGGCATACGTTCATGCCGGCGTCCATGAGCTTTGATACCATCTCGTCCGTATCGGTCGCCGGGCCGAGGGTACATACGATTCTCGTCTTCTTTTTCAGCATCGGGGGATTACCTCCTCTTATTCCTCTGCGCCGCGGCGGGCGCGTGTCATCAATATCAGGATGTTTCACTATTCTTCATTTTAATCGAAATGCATGCCGCTGTCAACTTAGGCGTCGTTTGAATATGCTTTCCTATATAAATGCTTTTCGTTGCGCATTCCGGACAATTGATGTATAATCTACATGATCAGATTAACTTTACGGATTATTCATCAGAAAGAGGTATGCTCATGAAAAGACTGCTCTCCCTTCTTCTGTACCTGATGCTTGTGCTTGCGGCGTCCGCCGCACTGGCCGTCCCGATCGAATACTGCAAGTACGGCAGCGAGGACTCTCCGTGCTCCTTCGGCTGGTGGATCGACACCCAAGCGATGACCCATACCTATGCCTGCTTCAATCACGTCGAGGACAAGGAAGACGTCAACAGCCACGTCATCGTCACCCCGGAGGCGGCCTGCACGCCCGACGAGGGCGGTGTCTGCTCCGTCTGCCATTGGGATTACATCACCGAAGGCCCAGAGTACAGCGAGGCGGAGGCCTACCTGCTTGAGCTCTTCTTCTATATGATGGAGACCGGCGAAAGCGCAATCGACATGGGTTATGAGGGCAACAGCCTGTCCGTCTCCCTGTCCGAGGCGGCGCTTACGGAGGCCGATGCGCTCGGCTTCCCCCTGCCCGAGTATCTCCTCGTGCCCAGCGAATACGCGCTCAGCCTCGAGGGCAGCGGCTCCTATCCCTATACGGGCGAAGCCATCGAGCCTGCCGTCCTGACCCAGCCCGGCGAATACGGTCCGGCGCCCATCCTCCATAACAACGGCTTCCTCTTCATCAGCGATATCGCCTACGAAAACAACGTAAACCCCGGCACAGCGACCGCCTCCGTGACCTTTGATCTCGCCGCTGACGAGATCATCATGTCCAAAACCCTCTCCGTCACCTTCACCATTACGGGCGAGGGCGGCTCCACCGGCGGCGGCGAATCCGGCGGCGAGGGCGAAACCGAGCCCGAGCCTGAATACTGCAAATACGGCAGCGAGTCCTCCCCCTGCAACATCGTCTGGTCGAGGGATAAGGACGAGAAGACCCACTCCCGCGTCTGCACCAACCACGTCGAGGACAAGGAGGATATGTACTCCTATGTACTCGTCTCCGGCCCCGACGCCTGCACCCTCGATGAAAACGACGAGTGCACCGTCTGCGGCGGCAGCTACGGCGAGTCCGGCGGCGGCGAGTCCGGCGGCGAGGAGGAAGAGCTGATCGGCGGCGTGAGCTATGATCTCTTCTATGAAGTGTACAATTACCTGCTTGAGTGCGGCTACGACCCGATCGTCATGACCATCGAGGACGGCAAGCTGCTCGTCAGCCTGAACGAGCGGTTCTACCCGCACTACGACGAGCGCGGCGCCTCCCGCGGCCTCGCGATGCCCGAATCCATGTATGTCGAAACGGAATACAGCATTGTCATGGAGAGCGCCTCCTATCCGTATGACGGCGAGGCTGTCGAGCCTGCGGCCTACATCGACCGCAGCGAATACGGCCCCGGCGAAATGCTGGAGGCGGGCAGCGCGCTGACCATCGGCGGATTCCAGTACGCCAACAACAACGCCCCCGGCACGGCGCAGATCTCTGCGGACTTCAAGGCTGCCTCCTTCGGCGGCTACACGACCAAGACCCTGAGCGCCAGCTTCACCATCACGGAGCCCATCCCCGTGCCCGAGTGGCCCCTGCCGAATGCGAAGACGCTCTTCCTCCCGGCGGAGCTTACGGAAGTCGCTTACGAGGCCTTTGCCGGCGTTGACGCCGAGGTCATCGTTGTCCCGGCGTCCTGTGAAACTGTCGCCTATGACGCCTTTGCGCACTGCCCGAATCTGCAGTCTGTCATCTTCTACGGCGGCGATACGGAGGTCAACTATGCAGCGTTTGACGGCTGCGGCATGATCACCATCTTCGCGCCGGAGAACAGCGCCGTCCATCAGTACGCGCTGGATATGGGTTATCAGTACGCTCCTCTTTCCGAGTAAAATCCACACAATGATAAAAGCAGCGCTCCCCATGCGGGGGCGCTGCTTCTTTATATGATATGATTCTTTACAGCTTCTGCGCCGTCATCTCAACGAAGCAGTGGAAGGTCTGTCCGCCCTCAAGGGAGAGCAGGCCGCTCTCGTCCGCGAGGCCGCGGGCGTGCATATTCAGGAAATCCGTCGAACAGGTCTGCGGCTCGATGCAGAAGCCAGGCCTATTGTGCGGGGTGAAGACGACGGCATTGCGGAAGCAGTCCGACGCGCGGATGCTCAGCAGCATATCGTCCCACTTCACCTGCGAGCAGACGTCCTCGCTCAGCCCGCGGAAAACGGTATCCAGATACAGGCTCTCCACACTGTGGAAATCGTCGTGGATCGTCGTGCCCTCGCCCGCAGGCAGCAGCCTGCCGGTGGGAATGAGGTTTTCATCCGTCTCATAGTAGCGCTGCGCAGGCACGCGGATGAAGCAGCGATTCGCATCGCCGCGCTTGCTGAAATACGGGTGGATCGCAAAGCCGAAGGGCATCAGTGCCTCGCCGTCGTTGACAATCTGCACATCGAGGCGCAGCCCCACCGCCGTCAGCGTCCATGTCAGGCGCAGCGTGCAGGCGAAGGGATAGCCCTCGTACAGACCGTCGCCCGGGCGGATCGCGATCTCCGCCGTGCAGGACGCCTTCTCTTCATCCGCGCTCATGTCCGTCACGGTGAACGGCTCATCCATCACCAGACCATGGCGCACGATCCGCTCCCCGCGCTTTGTGAAATCATACGCCTTCCCCTGCCAGCGATACACGCCGTTCTTCACGCGGTTGGGCGTCGGGAAGAGCACGGGCGTTCCATATTTGCTGCCGAAGGCATGGATATCCGCCGGCTGCATCATGATTTCCCTGCCCTCATATGTCCATGCATAGAGGTTGAATCCATTGACCGGCAGAATGCGCGCCTCATGGCCCGCGCCCGCCAGCGTCACAATCTGATAATCCGTGCCCTCATGCACGCCCCATTTCGCTGTAAACATCGCGCCGTCCTCCTCCGTATTGCATTGTGTCACACGCCGGATCCGTCAAACGCCGGGACGAACGCCTCGCTCGCCGATTCCAGCGCCTGCCGGTATCCGTCCAGCCCCAGCGCTTCCATGTATTCAAGCGCCCGGGCGTATTCCTTTTTTTTGATCTTCCTGTTCATGCCGGGGATCTCCAGCGCGCGGCCAAAGGGCGTGTACTGCCCCATCAGCGACACAGGCGTGCCTGGCAGCTCGTCATGGATGCGCTCCAGAATGCGCATGCAGTCCCCCGTCAGCCCGGGCAGCAGCAGATGGCGCACCAGCGTGCCGCGCAGCATCATGCCGTCCTCGTCATAGACGGGCGCGCCCGTCTGCCTGCGCATCTCGCCAATCGTGGCCCATGCCGTGTCGGGGTAATCCGCCGCGCCGGAGAGGAGCTTAGCCATGCCGGGATCGATGTACTTGTAATCCGGCAGATAGATATCAATATACCCCTCGAGCATGCGCAGCGTCTCCAGCCGCTCATACCCGGAGGAATTATAGACGATCGGGATCTTCGGGCGATAGAGATTAAGCGCCGCAATCACCGCCGGCACGAACTGCGCCGCCGTGACCAGATTGATGTTGTGCGCGCCCTGCGCTTCCAGCTCGGCGAAAATCTCCGCCAGCCGCTCCACGCTCACGATTTCGCCCGTGCCGCCGTGGCTGATCGCCTCATTCTGGCAGAAGGCGCATCTGAGCCCGCAGCCGGAAAAGAAGACCGCGCCGCTGCCTCGCGTGCCGCTGATGCAGGGCTCCTCCCAGTGGTGCAGCGCCGCGCGCGCGATTTTGGGCAGCGTGCCCACGCCGCATACGCCATGCCCCTCCTCCGCCCCGCGCGCCGCGCCGCAGAGGCGCGGGCAGAGCGTGCAGCCCGCCGTGCTCATAGATCAATAAACTCCGCGAAGCGCGGCAGAATGCCGATGCCATCCGGGAAATGCGCCGCAAACTGCGGGATCGCATGGCTCGGGAAGGAATTGCCCTCGATGAACACCGGGCCATCCGGCGTGATGGCGACGTCCCACGCGACAAAGCGCACCTGCGGAACCGCGTGCATCGCCTTCAGGCACATCTCGCGCACCTCGTTCCAGTACGGAATCTGCGTGCCGGGAATGCGCTTGCCAGTCATCGGGTGAATCTCGTACGTCTCGCCGGCCTTGTTCGCGCCGACGGAGCTGATGACGCCCGTCTCAAGATCGACCGGGGCCGCCATGCCGCCGCAGTCCACGTTGTCCATGACCTTGCCGTTGCCGATGCGGATGTAGGCGTAGACGATGCCCTCCTTCTTATCGCCCAGCAGCGTCGCCACGCGGATGGTGTTGACGGAGGTCGGGCAGAGCGCAGAAATCGCCTCATGCTGGATCACCTTGTCCTCGACGATGCCTACGCCAGCCTCCTTGAGGCGGTTATAGAGCGCCTTCGGGTCGGCATACTCGTCGGGCGTGCACTTAAAGATGCCCTGTCCACTCGAGCCGTCGATCGGCTTGCAGATGATATCGCCGCGCCCCTGGAGGAATGCGGCAAACTCCTCTTCCGTCGCCGTCGTCAGGTTGATCCAGCCGCGGCGCACCTGCTCAGCAAAGAGTTCATTGAACTCGGTCTTGTTGTCAAAGAAGTGCCAGAACTTCTTGTCGTTCATCCGGGAGACGATGCTGTTGGACACGCCGCGGGTGATCTGCGTTTTGCGCTGCGCGTCGTTGAGCCGATACATCTCGGCAATCTTGTAATCGACATAGCCCGCGTTGTACTTTGCCGCGCACCTCGCCATGTCCGCCATCAGCCAGAGGCGGCTCTTGCCGGTCTTTTTGTGCAGCATATTCGCAGTTTTGAGCATCGCCTTATAGTCCATCTTCATGGCGCGCTTCACAAGATAAGAAAGTCTGCCCATCGGGAGAACCTCGTTTCTGAAAGATAATGTATATTCTAAACAGAACGCGAACGTGCATACCCCCGCATTCTGAATCATTCATGCCCTTCATTGTAATCCATTCTGCGCGTTTTGGCAAGGGAAACTCAGAGCACGACGCTTTTGCGGAACAAAAAAAGAGAGCTCCCGAAGGAACTCTCTTTTGTTTCGCTTGTGAGCGTACTCGCCGCGATATTCGATTACTCGAAGATCTTGGTGACGACGCCGGAGCCGACGGTACGGCCGCCCTCGCGGATAGCGAAGCGCAGCTTCT
>JAGBFR010000048.1 GCA_017936375.1 Clostridia bacterium | reverse complement strand
TCACCCGCCTGCAGCGTGAACTTTTCACCCGGAACCTTGCACAGCGGGCAGCGCTCAGGCGGCTGCTCACCCTCATGCACATAACCACAAACCGGACATACCCACTTCTTCATAATCTGTTTCCTCCCTGTTTTTGTTTTTCTTATTTTTTCTCCCCCGCTGACGCCGCGGGGTGTTTTTCTCTTGTGAGCTTAGTATACGATAATAATTCTCACTTGTCAATAGGTATTTTATTATTTTTGAGAATTATTTTCACATCCGCTTGTTTCTTTCACTTCATGCTTGAATTGACAGCCTCCGCGCCGCCGGGCTATAATGAAGAAAAGCAAACCGTGCAGGGCGGCGGCGACATCCCCACTCTGCCGAAAGGATGACAATGCCATGAAATCACGCTATAAAAGAATGCTTGCCTATGCTCTGTGCCTTGGCTCATTCTCTATGACAGGCTGCGCGCCGGCCGCCTCTGCGGGCAGCAAAATCCGCATCGATCCCGCGGATGCAGATAACCGTATCTTTGAGGGTTGGGGCACCAGCCTGTGCTGGTGGGCCAATCGCGTCGGCTATTCGGACACGCTGGCCCAGCAGTCCGCCGATCTCTTCTTCAGCCCGAACGGACTGGGCATGAACATCATGCGCTACAACATCGGCGGCGGCGACGACCCGACGCATACCCACATCACCCGCACCGACTCCGCCATCCCCGGCTGGCTCGTCTGGGACAAGGCGCAGCAGCGCTATGTCTACGATTATGACGCGGATCAGCGGCAGATCAACGTCATGCAGCGTGCCGTGAAGGCTGCGGGCGACGAGGCGATCGTCGAGGTCTTCTCCAATTCTCCGCCGTATTTCATGACTGTCAGCGGCTGCTCCTCCGGCTCGGCCAATGCCATGGACAACAACCTGCGCGAGGACTGCTATGACGACTTTGCGCAATACCTCGTCCATGTGACGGACTACATCCAGCATGAGCTGGGCATCCGCGTCGCCAGCCTCTCACCCATGAATGAGCCGGACACCGACTACTGGCACGCGAACAGCTGGAAGCAGGAGGGCTGCCACCTGGACGCCGGCGCAGTGCAGTCCGCCGTGATCGAGGCGACCGCCAAGGAGCTGGCCGGGAGCCGCAGCACCAATGTCATCATCGCCGCCAGCGACGAGACCAGCCCTGAAAAACAGCTCGCCGAGTACCACGCCTATACGCCCGAAGCGCTGGCCGCCATCGGCAGGATCAACACCCACTCCTATATCGAGCAGGGCCTTGAGGAGCTTGGCGCACTCGCGCGTGAAAAAGACTTCGCCTTCTGGATGAGCGAGGTGGACGGCGGCGACGTCGCCGGCAAAAATGCGGGCGAAATGGGCGCAGCGCTGTGGCTGGGCAGGAAGATCATCTCTGATATGAATAAGCTCATGCCCACCGCGTGGGTCACATGGCAGGTCATCGACAACCACATCAGCAAGGACGGCTTCGCCGGCAACAAGGACTCCGGCATGGTCGACCTGAACGGCGGCTACTGGGGCTTCGCCGTCGCCGATCACGACAGGCAGGATGTCGTTCTCACACAGAAGTACTACGGCATGGGCCAATTCTCCCGCTATATCCGCCCCGGCAGCCGGATCGTCCGATGCAGCGACAGCGTCATCGCCGCCTACGACGAGGCGCAGGGCACGCTCTCCGTCGTCGCCGTCAATGAGGACGCAGACGAGCAGGCGCTCACGCTCGACCTCTCCGCTTTTGGCAAGGTCGGCGCACAGGCGAAGGTCATCCGCACCAGCGGCAGCATGAAGGACGGCGAGCACTGGGCAGAGCTTGCGCCCATCGCCGTGAAAGACGGCGTGCTCGTCGCTGCGCTCAAGGGCCATTCCATCACGACGTTCGTGATCGAGGGGATAGCGAAGTAAGCACAGTTCACACAAAGCAAACATAGAAAAGGGCTGTCAGAATCATCTGACAGCCCTTTTTCGTATGACGCTTATTTACAGCCTTATCTTCGCCGTATGCGGCCTGTGGTCAGAGGCGACAATCGCAGGGATATCCGCCGAGATGACCTCGATATCCGGCGAGACGAAGACATAGTCGATCTTCCTGTCCGGCGTATCGGAGGGGAAGCTCAGCAGCGGCGCGGCAAAGGCCTCCGCCGTGTCCCGCATCCGCGCGCGAATGGGCGCGAGCACAGGATCCTCCGGCAGAACGTTGAAATCGCCCATGAGGATACAGCGCTCATCCGTCAGGTGCGGCAGCACGGTCTTGACGGCGTTTTCCTGCTCATCGGGGTTGAGGCCGAAATGGATGACGAGCACCGTCAGCCCGTTGGCCAGCCTTGCCTTGAGCAGGCAGCGCGTCTCGTACCACTCGCTGCCCGTCTTTTCCTCGGGATCCGGTACAGGGATCACTTCCGCGCTGTCAATCGGGATACGGGAGAGCAGGCCGTTGCCGTAGGGGTTATCCCCGCCTATGCGGATCGCCTCGGCGAAGCGGTAGTATTCCATTCCCGTCAAGCAGGCGAGCGTCTCCACCTGCGGCTCATAGCCCTCCGCCGGGCCCTCGGCGCGCATCTCATTGAGGCCGACGATATCCGCCCCGCAGGCGAGAATGGCGTCCGCCATCACGGGGTAGTCGATCACGCGGGTGATGTAGTTGCGGCAGTGCTGGGTATTGAAGGTCATGATGTTCATGGGATCACCTCTTGGGGAGATTATAACACATCACCGCAGAAGATGAATACGCTTTACTATAAAAGATAAGCCTGCATCAGCGTCATTGCCGATGCCTTGTTTTCAATCAAATCATTCATCTGCCAAAGAGCGGAGGAAGGCATCCAATATGCGAAGCGCTGTATCTCTGTCTTTTTCCGAGCAGGCGTTCAGACGATCAATGAGCTGCTCTTGGCGAACAGATAGGGCCGAAACATCCTTCGTCAGGATCTCATCCGGCGTAATATGCAGCGCATCGCAGTCGCCAGTTTGGTTTTCGCTGCATATATTGCTGGAACGCAGAACAGACGATAAATAAAAACCGCCTCGCAGCCGGAACCTGCATAAGGCGGTTTTCTAGGATTTCTTAAGAGTATCGCGGTGGATTACCACCTGTAGGACTTCACCCCTACCTGTCTACATTGTACGCTATCCCCGAATTCTTGTCAACCAAGATTTCGGGGTCTTTTGTTATCTGTGAATTGACGAATTGGGCATGATTCCATCAATCCCTCTTCCACTCGACAATCTTCCCCGTCACGCTGATCTCAAACTCATACCGCTTCCCGTCCAGCTCCGCCTCGCCCTCATAGCGCAGGCTGCCGTCGTCGCGCTCAAGCTCCAGATCGATGATCGTAATATCGCCCTTCTCCTGCGCCAGCACAGCCATCGCCTGCGAGGCCGTCAGCCCGCCCTCGGGCATGTCAACCTGCCGGACGCGGCGGACCGCGTAATCGGACTCCGCAATTTCCGCTTCACCAAGCTGTCCGCCGAGCGTAAAGAACAGATCCCATTCATAGCGCCCGTCGTCGCGCTCGCGCACAGCGTAATCCACCTGCGCACCCGGCGTGTGCGCCTGCAGCGCCGCTGCCGCCTTCTCATACTCGGCGGTATACTCAGTCGGGAGATACGGCGCCGCCGCATCGGTTTTCTCTGCGAGAACGCCCTGCACCGGCAGGGCGAGGATCATGAGCAGAGCCATCATCCAGATCCATGTTTTCATTGAAGACCTCCTTGTCTCTTGTCGCTTGCTTGTATCCTGCAGGGGGCAGGGGGCAAGGGGGAATGGGGAAACGCAGCGTCCCGGTCTGGCGCTCCATCCGGGCGCAGTCTTGATCAAAAGGGTCAGCTCCTTTATGAAGCTGACCCTTTGTATGCTATTACTTACCGAAGTACCTCTTGAGCAGGCCTTCAAAAGCCTTGCCGTGGCGGGCCTCGTCGCGGGCCATCTCATGCACGGTATCATGGATCGCGTCGAGATTGAGCTCCTTGGCCTTCTTCGCCAGCTCAAACTTGCCGGCGGTCGCGCCGTTCTCCGCGTCAACGCGCATCTCGAGGTTCTTCTTCGTGCTGTCGGTCACGACCTCGCCCAGCAGCTCCGCGAACTTCGCAGCGTGCTCCGCC
>JAGBFR010000047.1 GCA_017936375.1 Clostridia bacterium | reverse complement strand
GATTCCCATCCAACGCTTTGCTCTGTTGTGGCATGACAATACCCCCATAAAAGACAGTTTCTTTTTTCACTGTCTCTTATGGGGGTAGCATATCAATCGTAACCATAGGTCGGTTTAGCTGTTTTACGAACCCCGACCGAAGCACGGGGGATTTGATTGCATGCAGGGCTTAGCCCTTGACAGCGCGGCGGGCGTTGAGTTCCTCGTTCATCTTGGCAAGGTTCTTCTTGTCCAGGTTGTAGACGAGGCTCAGGCCGATGAACTGCATCGCGGCGCTCAGCAGATACAGAGCGGCGACGAGATAGCGCATGTTCAGCGCGGTCTCCGGGGTCTGGTTGGCGCCGAGGGTGCCGACATAGCCCAGCCAGGTCATCACGACCAGCGCGAGCGCCGGGCCGACGCCCTGCGCCAGCTTACGGAAGAAGGAATGCAGCGCGTAGACGGTGCCCTCCTCGCGCTTGCCGGTCTTCCACTCGTTGTAGTCGATGGCGTCGCCCATCATTGCCCAGGAGACGGTGGAGTAGATGCCAAGGCCGAGGGAGTTGATCAGCTGGCAGACGATGTAGATCACGATGCCCTTGCCGTCCGGGGTGATCGGCAGCACGAGCATGAGGGAGCAGGCGATCAGGGAGCAGATCGCGCCGACGGTGGCCAGCTCCTTCTTGCCGAACTTGACGACCATCTTGCGGGCCAGCGGCGTGAAGAGGATGATCGGAATCATCGCGAACATGGAGACCAGACCGGAGATCTGCGCATTGTGGAAGTAGCTCTGGAACATGACGGTCACGGCAGTGGCAGCGCCCTGCTAGCCGAGGAACATGCCCATCGCGGCGAGGGTCGCGCCGACAGCCGGACGGTTCTTGAGGAAGTTGCCCATCGCCTCAACGACGTTGAACTTCGGCGCCTCTTCGTTCAGGGTCACGTCGCTCTCGACGCGGATCTCGGTGTTCTTGATCATGAACTGGAAGCACAGGAAGCCGAGGAAGCCCATCAGCAGCGCAGCGATGAAGACACGCTCGCCGATCAGGTTATTCTCCGCATCGTAGATGATCATCGGCAGGATGACCATCGGGGCCATGTTGCCCACGAGGGAGCCGACGGAGCGCCACGCAGACAGGGAGGCGCGGTCGCCGGGGTTATCGGAAATCAGGCCAAGCAGGGAGCCGTAGGGCACGTTCGCCACGGTGTAGAAAGCATCCCAGATCACATAGCCGGCGATGAAGAGGATGAACTTCGCCCAGACCGGCGCATTCGGGAACGGCAGGAAGCAGCACGCGCCGCCCACGATCAGGCCGATGGAGCCCGCCCAGATGTACTGGAGGAACTTATTGCGCTTATACTGGTGCTTGTCCGCGTCGATCATGGAGCCGATCAGCGGATCGTTGATAGCGTCCCAGACCTGCACGATCACCAGCAGCAGGGAGTACCACAGGTCCATGCCCATGAACTGGGTCCAGAAAATGGCCATGGTGCCCTTGAGCGCAAAGCTCATGTTGCAGCCAAAGTCACCGGCGGCGTACGCGAGGTTGTCGCGCATGCCAAACTTACGGAACTTCTTTTCAGACATGTCGTTTCATTCCTTTCAGATGGATGAGAAGATGGCAAGGCGCACGGCGCCTCAGCAGTGTAACCCTATTATACGGAATAATTCACAAAGTTTGTGAGAATGATCTTTACTCTTTCTATGACAATTTTTTGTTTGACTGCCCTGTCAGACAAAGATTATCATATTCTGTCCCATTTCCCGCTCCGACAGTATATTTTTTGCCCTGCAGGAGAAAAATCAAAAAATCATACGCTTTTTCGCAAAAATCACGTATTGTGCGTGCCTTTGCGATTCTCTATACTACAACCATGCCGGCCGCATGCCCGGTCATTACCCCTGAAAAGGAGACTGCTTCCATGTCCTGCACGCTCGCTCAATATGAAAAAAAGAAGGATTTCCTCGTCTGCGTGGACAGCGACGGCTGCGCGATGGACACGATGGATATCAAGCACTTCCGCTGCTTCGGCCCGTGCATGGTGGCCGAATGGGGGCTTGAGGCGTGGGCGGAGCCCATCCTCGCCCGGTGGAACGACATCAACCTCTACACCATGACCCGCGGCATCAACCGCTTCAAGGGGCTGGCCATCGCGCTCTCTGAGATCGACGCGCAGTACTGCCCGATTGAAGACCTGCCCGCCCTGCTTGACTGGGCGGAGCACAGCCCCGAGCTCTCCAACGACGCGCTCGAGCGCGCCATCGCCGCTCAGCCCGGCAGCGTATCCCTCAAAAAGGCGCTCGCCTGGTCCCGCGCGGTCAATGCGTCCATCACCGCCCTCCCGCAGGAGGAGACGCTCCCCTTCCCCATGGCGCGCGAGGCGCTCGCCTTTGCCCATGAGCGGGCGGACGTCGCCATCGTCTCCAGCGCCAATCCCGGCGCTGTGCTGGAGGAATGGGAGCGCCACGGCCTCATCGAGCACACGGACATCGTCCTCGCGCAGGATGCGGGCAGCAAGGCCTACTGCATCGGCGAGCTGATGAAGAAGGGCTACGAGCCCTCTCACATCCTCATGTGCGGCGATGCGCCCGGCGACCTGGACGCGGCGAAGAAGAACGGCGTCCTCTATTATCCCATCCTCGTGCGCAGCGAAAAGGCGAGCTGGGAGGAGTTTATCAGCACCGCGTTTGACCGCCTGCTCTCCGGCAGCTACGCGGGCGAATACCAGGAAGAAAAAACCGCAGCGTTCCGCAGGAACCTCGGCGCATAAGCGACATACCGAAAGGAGATCACCCATGGTCAATCTCAAGGCAAAGCCCTACTATCTCTCCGACGAGGATATCCAGTGGGTCGAGGCGACCATCGCCTCCATGACCGACGAAGAAAAGGTCGGCCAGCTCTTCTTCCAGCTGACCGCCGGCATGGACGAGGCGTACCTGCGCGATCTGATGCAGAAATATCACCTCGGCGGCTGCCGCTACAACAACATGCCCGGCCAGTACGTCGCCATGCAGAACCGCATGCTGCAGGGCTTTGCGAAGGTGCCGGTCTTCATCGCCTGCAACACGGAAACCGGCGGCAACGGCGCCTGCTCGGACGGCACGCACATCGCCGCCGGCGTCAAGATCGGCGCGACGGGCAATGTCGGCTATGCGCGCGAATTCGGCCGCCTCGCCAATGAAGAGGCCGCCTCCCTCGGCTGCAACATGGCCTTCGCCCCCGTCTGCGACATCCACTACAACTGGCAGAATACCGAGGTCGTCGCCCGCGCGTTCGGCAATGACCCGCAGCGCGTGGCCGAGATGAGCCGCGCCTACCTCGAGGGCGCGCACACCATCCCCGGCTTTGCCTGCGCGGCCAAGCACTTCCCCGGCAATGGACAGGACTTCCGCGACGCGCACATCGCCAACAACATCAACACCTTCGGCGAGGCGGACTGGATGGCGACCTACGGCCATGTCTACAGGACCCTCATCGACGCGGACCTCGATGCAATCATGGGCGGCCACATCATGATGCCCGAATACATGCGCGAGGTGAAGCCCGGCATCCGCGACGAGGAGATGCTCCCCGCCACCCTCTGCCCGGAGATCATGACCGGCCTGCTGCGCGAGAAGCTCGGCTTCAACGGCATGGTCGTCACCGACGCCTCCCACATGATCGCCATGACCGACCGCATGACCCGCAAAGAGATGCTCCCCGCCTCCATCAATGCGGGCTGCGACATGTTCCTCTTCTTCAACGACCCGGACGAGGACTTCGCCACGATGCTTAACGCCTACCAGACCGGCGTCATCAGCGAGGCGCGCATGACCGAGGCGCTCACCCGCATCCTCGGCCTCAAGGCGCGCATGGGCCTGCACAAGGCCGCGAAGGAGGCGCTCGTCCCCGCCGCGCCGCAGCTGGGCGGCGAGGAGGCGAAGGCCCTGCACGAGGCCATCGCCCGCGACAGCCTGACGCTGGTCAAGTACAAGGACGAGGGCGTGCTGCCGCTGTGCCCCGACAAGCACAAGCGCATCATGATCGTCTACGTCAAGGGCGCGGCAGGCCCGATGGACGCGCTGGTGCAGATGGCCATGGGCGGCAGCGGCGCGAAGAAGAACCCCGCTGAGGAGCTGCGCGACCGCCTCTGCGAGCGTGGATTCGACGCCTTCATCTACGAGAGCCCGCTCGACAAGATCAAGCAGCAGATCGCCAAGGGCGAAAAGCCCAGCCTCAACCTCTACTTCGCCGGCAAGAACGCCATTGCAGACTTCGTAGCCGGTCAGGATCTGGTGCTCACCGTCTTTGACGTCGCCAACGGCCGCCCGGCCTTCGGCCTCTCCAAGGGCGGCGGAGAGATCCCGTGGTACGTTTTTGAGCTCCCGGTCATCGGCGTGAGCGTGAACGCCCCGACGATGCTCGCCGACGTGCCGCAGCTGCGCACCTACATCAACGCCTACGATTCCAAGCCCGCCACACTCGACGCGCTGGTCGACGCGCTTATCGCCGGCCCGGACGCCTTCAAGGGCAAGGATCCCATCGACAGCTTCTGCGGCCTCTGGGACGCGAGAATCTGATAAACCCCCCATTTTTCTCTCAGGCTCCCCTTCTTATGAGGGGGAGCCCTTCTTTTACCCCCTCAGGAGGGAGGCTTGGAGGCGGGGGCTGCGCTGCCTGCGGGCGGGTATTTCCCAAAGCCGCAGACGGAAAAAGGACGGAGCAGTATGCCCCGTCCTCTGTCTCTCAGTTTGTTTTCCGAATCCTCCCCAGCATCTCCCCGGCAAACGCCTGCGCCGCCTCCATGTCATAAGCAGCGGGCTCGCCCGTCGCATATTCGCCGAGCGCCGCGCCGATCAGCGCCGCATGCTCCGGCAGATGGATAAGCCCCCACTCGCCGCCCTCCTGCTTGGAGAGGACGAGGCGCTCCTGCGCCGCAGCCAGCACGCGGCAGAGGTTGAGGATCACATACACCGGATTGTCCGCGACGTCCTCCCCCGCCTGATCCACATCGGAGAGGAGGCTGTCCATATAGTCCGCCCACGACACGCTGCCAAAGACCTCGGCGATCGGCTTTCCCCAGATCGTCCTGCCCCTGTGGATAATCACCGTGCAGTGCGCCGCCAGATCGGGATCCGCGCCGCGCATCTTATCCACATAATCCACAGGATCACGCCGGTACCAATCAATGTGCGCACGGGAATAGTGCAGCTCATACGGCGCGGGATGCACAAACGGACGCAGCGCGCCCGCCTGCATGACGCTCATCTCGATCCCCTTCTGCGGGGCGAGGGCGTCAAGCGCCATGATATGATCCATCAGCGCGCGCCTTTGCTCCGCGGTCATCGCGCCGTGCACGACTGCCAGCAGGTCGACGTCGCTCCTCTCCTCATGAAAGCAGCCCATCGCCCCCGAGCCGTGCAGATACACGCCGACGAGGTCGTCCCCCATGACCGCGCGGCAGGCCATGGCGAAGCGCTCCGCCAGCGCCTCATGCCGCCCGAGGCCGCCGCCCTCCGGCGGGATCTCCATATGGCAGCGCGAGGCGATTGCCGTCGATGCAAAGTAGCTGTTTTCCAGCGGAATCCAGCGCGAGAGGAACATGCGCAGCCCCTCCTCGCCGTTGCGCTGCCGGATGCGCCGCCGCTGCGTATCGGGATCGACCCGCAGCAAGACGCGCAGGTCATAGAGCCCCTCCAGCTGCGGATGCAGGCTGTAGCTGCCCTCGATGATCACAACCGGCGTCACGCGCACGGGTACCGCCTCGCCGATCGCCAATCGCCCGCAGTCAAGCGGACGATAGACCGGCGCCTCCCCGCGCGAGAGCGGCAGCAGCACCTCGTCATAAAACCGCTCGTGATCCACATTCTCCCCCGGCGCGGCGTAGCGCTCCGGCGTGCGCTGATGGGGCTGGAGGAAGAAGTCGTCCATGTGCAGCACCTGCGCGCCGAGCGCCTCCCCGAGCTGCGCGGCGAGCGTCGTCTTCCCGCCTGCGCAGGGGCCGTCGATGGCGACGAGCACGGGCAGATGCGCAGGCTTCTCCCGCCTGATCTCCACAATGCGCGCCATCAGCGGCGCAAGACGCGCCTGCGTTTTTTCCCTGTCCATGCGTCTTCCTCCCTGCATCGTCATGTATGGGCAGGATAATCCATTTCCCGCCGTCTGTCAACCCCGCACACGGCATACAGAAATTCACAATCCGTCCACATTCTTTCCAAATGGCCAACATCTGCACAGCATATAATGATTCCGTCACGATAACCACTGGAAAGGTGTGTTTGCATTATGAAGAAACTGCTTGCCCTCCTCCTCGCCGCGTGCCTGCTTGCCGCAGCACAGGCCTGCGCCCTCGGCGAGACCGCCGTCTTCCTCAGCGATCAGGCGATCACCGTGGACGGCGCGCCCATTTCCGCCGATCCCTCCGCGCCCGTGCATCTGGTGATGCAGAAGGAGGCGCACGAGGACGTGCCTCAGGAGCTCTTGGATCTTGAAAACCGCATCGTCACCATCACGGACGCGGGCAGCTACCGCATCAGCGGCACAGCGGCGGACGTGCAGATCGCCGTCAGGGCCGGTGAGGACGACGAGGTGCGCCTCATCCTCGACAATGCCAATCTCACCTGCCGCACCGCCCCGGCCATCGCCGTCTACTCCGCGAAGGACGCCCGTGTCGCGGGCGAATACGGCGTGACCATTGAGCTGGCCGAGGGCAGCGACAATACGATTGTCGGCTCCCACACCGTGGGCGCGGCGGACGACGATATCGAATTTGACGGCGCAATCGGCGCGCAGGTCTCCCTCGGCTTCGAGGGCAGCGGCCGTCTGATCGTCGACGCGGACAACGAGGGCGTGGAGGTCGCCTCCGGCCACATGACCATCAACGGCGGTGTGTTCCATATCGCCGCGTGCGACGATCCGCTCAACGTGTCCGAGGACGGCTTCGGCACGCTGACGGTCAACGACGGCTTCCTCTACTCCGCGGTCAAGCCCATCGCGGGCGGCGAGGGCGACGGCATCGATTCCAACGGCTGGATCGTCTTTAACGGCGGCACCGTCATCAACCTCGCCCACCCCACCAGCCAGGACGGCGGCATCGACTCGGACATGGGCAGCACGATCAACGGCGGCGTGATCGTCGGCGCGGGCAACATGTACGACCCGATCGACGAGGACTCGCAGCAGCTGTTCATGATGCTCGAATTCGGTCAGGAGACGGACGACCTCGTCGTCGTCACCGATGAAAACGACGTGCCCGTCTTCGCCTACGACTTCCCGCACGATTACATGTACATCGCCTTCTCCACGCCGGAACTCACCGAGGGCACGTACCATGTCTACCTTGGCGGCGAGATCGAGGGCGAGGCGCAGGACGGTCTGTACACCTCCATCACCGCCTACACCCCCGGCACGCGCATGCAGCACGGCGCGGGCAACGCCCAGCAGCGTATGCAGGCCCCGATGGGCGCAGCGCCGGAGATGCCGCAGGGCGGCATGCAGCCGCCGGAGGCCATGGGCGACCGCGGCGGTCAGGGCGGCTTCGGCGGCGGTTTCGGCGGGTTCGAAGCGCAGATGCAGGCCTATGCCGACTATCAGGCGGCACTCGCCGCGCTCGACCTCAATGCGCTGCTCGCCGGCAAGGACCTTGACGCGCTGCTCGCCGGCAAGGACCTGAACGCTCTACTGACTGGCTTTGACGTGCGCGACATCCTGACCGAGGAGCAGATCACCGAGCACTTCGCCGGGATCGATCTTGACGCGGCGCTCAGCTTTGACGGCTTTGGCCGCGGCATGGGCGGCTTCGGCGGCGGCTTTGGCGGGCCGCGAGGGCTTGCCTCCTCCGCAGACGTGGCCACGACCGACTTTATCCTCTCCCGCGCCTCCACGGGCTTTACCAATGTGCGCGCGGCGGAGTGAAGAACGACAAAACAATATCCCTGCATGTTACTGCCAAGCTGACAGTAAAAGCCATCCCTGCATCACTCCTTCCGCCATCCTTCGGATGGTCCCCCTCCCTCAGGAGGGAGGTCTCAAAGCCCTTATCAGAGAACAATCTTCTTATTTCTGATAAGGATCGTTGAAGGCCCCCTCTTGAGGGGGCTGGCTGCCGCAGGCAGACTGGGGGAGTGCTTGCCGGGCTTTTTTCATGCAGCCCTCTGCACTCAGGCGATGATGCAGGGAGATTGCCTCCATACCGTTTCCGTGCTATAATAATCGGGTATGCTCATTTCCATATGCGAACTGATTTTGGAGGAAGACCATGAAGATATCCAAGCGCGACGCGCTGCTCTGGTTCCAGTTCTTTGCCATGCTGCCGGAGGACGAGCCCCTTCTGCCCCGCCAGCAGGAGATCGCCCTCGCCGTCTTCGCGCAGATCGACGCGGCCTGCGACGCCCGCCGCGACGCGCTCAAGGCGCAGATCAAGGGCCTCAAGTCCCTTCAGGGGCGCACGCTCTTCGTCGGCAAGGAGGAGAATTTCTCCCGCGGCTGCCGCTCCTGCCTGCTGGGCACGGGCCTGTCCGCCATCCGCAAGACGAACAAGTGCAACGTCCAGTGCCGCTTCTGCTATAACTACGGCGCGCTCGACTGCCAGCCGCCCATCGGCGAGGGCATGTGGGAGATCGGCGGCACAAAGTTCTACGAGAAGGACCTGCCGCTGCTGCTCTCCATGCCCAACAAGCCCACCGGCGTGTCCTATGTGTATCTCGAGCCGTTCATGGAGATCGAAAAGTATTACGGCGTGATCCGCCGCTTCCACGAGGCCGGCATCCATCAGCATATGTACACCAACGGCACCCTCTGCACGGAAGAGAATCTGCGCGCCCTCGGCGAGGCCGGCCTTGACGAGCTGCGCTTTAACCTCGGCGGCGTGAACTGCGCGGACAACGTGATCGAGAACATCCGCACGGCGAAGAAATACATCCCCTATGTCGGCATCGAGACGCCGATGACCCCGGACTTCTTCGAGGCCTTCTTCGCCAAGAAGGAGCGCATCCTCTCCACCGGCATCGACTTCATCAACTGCGCCGAGCTCCACCTGAACCCCAACAACATCGCCAACTACGAGGGCGAGCCGATGTACATGGCGCGTCAGGGCTACATCTCCCCCATCTGGAGCCGTGAGCTGACGATGAAATTCATGAAGATCGCGGACGACGAGGGCTGGGACATCGTCGTGCACGACTGCTCCAACGACACCAAGTTCGCCCGCGACCTCAACCTCAAGGCGAAGGAGGGCGGCTGGTTCGGCGCGAGCAGCTACGCCTGCGAGTTTGACAGCTACCCCTATGCCTTCTTCCTTCCGACGCTGGAGGACGAGGATTTCCATTTTGTCGAGGAAGAGGAGCTGCCGGAGGGCTACCGCCCGGGCGACCTCGTGTTCTGAGTGCCGATGGCTGCCCCCGTTTCCGAACTGCTTTACACCCTTAAGCCGCACGGAGTCCGCAGCATGTGATTCTGTGCAGTCTCCCATCATAAAACGCGTCCATCCCCTTCCCCATTGCCTTTGGGAAAGCGCGGATGGACGCGTTCTTCTTTTTGGGTATATCCGGATCAGTACGCTCTGAACAGGCGAATCACGCGGCGGATGAGCCGGTAGAACGGCGTCTCCAGCGCGCGGCTGGCGTTTTTCAGCTCGTCGCGGATGGCGATATGCTGCGGGCAGTGCTGCTCGCACTTGCCGCAGGACACACAGTTGGAGGCCGCGGTCGACGTCCTGCGCAGCGCCGTGCACTTGACATACTCCCACATCGCGGAGGATTTCCCCTCGGTGAAGCAGTGGTTGTACGCGGCGAACGTGCCGGGGATATCGACGTTCTTCGGGCAGGGCATGCAGTAGCCGCAGCCCGTGCAGCCAACCTTCATCGCGCTGCGGATGGCCTCGACGACCTTGGCGAGCATCGCCTGATCCCCCGCCGTCAGTTCGCCCGGCTGCGCGGAGGAGGCCGTGGCGCAGTTGTCCTCCACCATCTCCAGGCTGTTCATGCCGGAGAGGACGCAGGTGACCTCCTTCTGATCCCACAGCCAGCGGAAAGCCCACTGCGCCGGCGTGTGCTGCACATCGTGCTCCGCCATGACGCGCTTTGCCGCCTCGGGCAGATGGCTGACCAGCTTGCCCCCGCGCAGCGGCTCCATGATGAACACCGGCAGCCCCTTGGCGTGCGCGTAATGCAGGCCCTTCCTACCCGCCTGGGAATGCTCGTCCAGATAATTATACTGGATCAGGCACATATCCCAGTCGTAGGCGTCGACCATCTGGCAGAACATGTCGCTGTTGCCGTGATAGGAGAAGCCGACCTGGCGGATCTCGCCGCTCCGCTTCTTCTCCTCCAGCCATTCGACGATGCCGAGATCCTTGAGCTTCTCCCATGTCTGCACGTCGGTGAGCATGTGCATGAGGTACACATCCACATAATCCGTGCGCAGGCGCGCGAGCTCCTCGCGGAAGACCTTCTCAATCCCCTCGCGGCTCTTGATCAGGTAATGCGGCAGCTTGGTCGCGATCCTCACCTTGTCGCGGATGCCATTGCGCTCGAGGACCTCGCCGAGGAGCGCCTCGCTGCCGGGGTAGATGTACGCCGTGTCAAAGTGATTGACGCCGGCCCTGTACGCCGCCATGATCTCCTGCTCCGCCTTCTTGACGTCGATCTTCCCCATCGTCGAGGAAAACCGCATACACCCAAAGCCGAGAATCGAGACGTCGTTTCCGTATTTATCCTTGCGGTAATTCATGCAGCCTCCGTCAAAGCATATTCACGCAGCCCGGGCGGAAGGAGAGATACGCCGTCTCCCCGACGCGGTACACCCTGCGCCCCGCCGGGCAGTAGTCCGCCAGCTTGACCAGCGTGTCGCCGACCATCACGTGGTAATTCTGATAGGCGCCCATGAAGCAGGAGAGCACCACGCGGCACGGGATATCGCCGCTGTCCGCGAGGATGCCGGCCTCCGGCCGCAGCACGACCTTGCACGCCTGGCCTGCGGCGAAGCCGTCCGCCTTCTCCACCCGGACGGGATGCCCCTGAATGGAGACGACACAGCCCTCGCCGTCCGCCGCGCTCACAACGCCCTCGAGGAAATTGACCTCGCCGATGAAGTCCGCGACGAACTCGCTCTTCGGATGGTAATAGACCTCCTCCGGCGTGCCCATCTGCGCGATCACGCCCTTGTTCATGATGATGATATTGTCGGAGATGGCCATCGCCTCCGCCTGATCGTGCGTGACATAGACGGCGGTGATGCCCAGCGTCTGCTGGATGCGGCGGATTTCCGTGCGCATGGAGACGCGCAGCTTCGCATCCAGATTGGACAGCGGCTCGTCAAAGAGCAGCACGCCCGGCTCCACGACCATCGCGCGGGCCAGCGCGACGCGCTGCTGCGGGCCGCCGGAGAGCTGATTGGTCATACGGCTCTCCATGCCGGTGAGCTCGACCAGATCGAGGATCCGCGCCACGCGCTCGTCCATCTCCTTCTTGGGCACCTTGCGCAGCTTCAGGCCATAGGCGATATTGTCATACACATTGTAATGCGGGAAGAGCGCATAGCTCTGGAAGACCATCGCCGTGTCGCGCTTGTTGGGGGTGAGGGCGTTGATCGGGTCGCTGCCCAGATAGATCTCGCCCGCGTCCGGGCTCTCAAAGCCCGCGATCATGCGCAGGGTGGTCGTCTTGCCGCAGCCGGACGGACCCAGCAGCGTCACAAAGCTGCCCGGCGCAATGTCAAGGGAGACGTCGTTGACGGCGTAAAAGTCCTTGCCCGTCTTGGGATCCTTGTAGATTTTGGAAATATGTTCAAGGCGCACGCCCTTCTTTTCCTTGCCGGCCATGGTCATTCACTCTCCTTTATGCGCACCTGTTTGCTGGTGCCAAAATGCTTGATGCAGAAATTCATGACCACAATCGACGCATAGACGATGGCGATCAGGATGGTCGCATATGCGCAGGCCACGCCGTAGGCGCCCTTCTCCGCGAATTCATTGATCCGGCAGGTGATGAGCAGATAGCGCGGCGTCACCAGCAGGATGATGGCGCTGATGGCGGTGATGGAGCGGACAAAGGTGGTCACAAGGCCGCTCAGGAAGGAATCCTTGATCAGCGGGAGCGTCACGGAGACAAAGACCTTCGCGCTGCCCGCGCCCAGATCGTACGCGGATTCCTCGATGGATTTATCGATCTGCCGCAGGGCGGAGATGCCGCTGCGCGTGCCGACGGGCAGAGAGCGCACGACGAACACGATCACGAGGATCACGCCCGTGCCGTAGATGCCCTGCATGACGCCCGTGCGGAAGATGCCGTTGGCAAAGCCGCGGATGAAGCCCACGCCCAGCACCGTGCCGGGCACGGCCATCGCCAGCATCGAGACGAACTCGATGAAGCCCTTCGCGCGGAACCGCTTCTTGACCACCAGATAGGAGATGATCATCGAGAGCAGCGCCGTGATCGGCGAGGCGATCAGCGAGAGGACGAAGGAATCCGTGAACGCCTTGAAGCCGTCGTCGCGGAAGAGCTGGTTAAACCACTTGAGGCTCAGGCTGTAGTCGCGGCCCCAGAGCTTGAAGAGCGCGCCGAACGGGATGGCGACATACATCATGATGACGAACGCGGAGAGCAGCGAGCAGGCCGTCACCAGCGGGAGGCGCACGCTCCTGTCGTCGATCAGCGCGCGGGCGCGGCTGGCCTTGCCGGTCAGCGTCGCTGCCGTCTTCGCCTCGAGGTAATACTTCTGGATCAGGAAGAGCACCAGCGTGATGCCCAGCAGCACGACGGCCATCGCCGCAGCGCCGTTGGTGTCATAGCTGCCGCCCGTGATGCGCAGGTAGATGGTCGTGGCCAGCGTGTCATAGTCGCCGCCGATCATCATCGGATTGGCAAAATCCGCCACGGACTCTATGAACGTCACCAGGAACGCATTGCCAAGGCCCGGGAGCATCAGCGGCAGCGTCACGGTGGTAAAGACCTTCATCCGGCTGGCGCCCATATTGCGCGCGGCCTCCTCCATCGAGGGATCGATGTTCTTGAGCAGGCCCTTGAGCATCATATAGCACACCGGGAAGAACGTGAGAATCTGCACGATCGCAATGCCGCCAAGGCCGTACACGTCGCTGTCGTAGATGCCCAGCAGCTCGCGGGTGATCAGGCCGCCGCGGCCAAAGAGCAGGATCATCGACAGGGACAGGACGAACGGAGGGGAGACGACCGGCAGCATCGACACCACATCAAACATCTTCCGCGTCACGCGGGAGCGCACATTGACGTAGCAGTCCACATAGGCGAAGAGCAGGCCGATGATCACCGATCCGAAGCCCGTGATCATGCCCAGCAGCAGCGTATTGTAAAACGCCCTGTTGAACGTATAATCCGCAAAGATTCTGGGGAAGGCGTCCAAGGTCAGATGGTTTTCCTGCACCTTGACATAGACATTCCCCGCCTTGAGCTCGTCTCCTTCCTTATAGACGCGCCCGTTCTTGGCAAACAGATAGCCGAATGCGCCGTCGATCCCATCGAGGGAAACAGCGGCTTCCTTGCCCTTGTTGTTGAGGATGCGGATGGTGCCGTCCTCCGCATAGGGGATCTGGGCCGTCCTGTCCTGAACGGACTCCAGCGGGACGAGATTGGTATTGCGCACATAGACGCTGTCCAGCAGCAGCATGGCCAGCGGATAGAGAATAAACAGCGCCAGGAGGACGATCAGAAGCGCAATGGTCACGATCATCACCGGATCGGCAAAGAATTTCTTCCGCTCCAGCGCCGCGCTTTGACGAGTTTTCACGGGCATGCACCCCTCTTGCTCAGCGATAAGGAAAGGGGATGGGGCATTCGCCTCCATCCCCTCGTGTTCTAAGGATTATGCGCGATGCACAGCCGGTTCAGGCCGGATTACTCGGTCTTGAAGCGGCCGTCGGCAGCGGCGCCGATGGCGTTGAAGAAGTCCTGAACATACTGAGTGGTGTTGTTCTTGGCGTCCTCAAAGTCATAGTCGATGACGTTGTTCGGGTCAAGGCCGAAGGGCTCGACCGCGGACGGCTGCTGGGCGGAGTTGATGACCAGGAACTGATAGCTCTCGGCGTCGTCAGCCAGCTCCACGCACTCCGGAGAGAGCGCGTACTCGATCCACAGCTTCGCAGCGTTCGGATGCGCGCAGCCCTCGAAGATCGCGGTCGCGCCGATCTCAAAGCTCGTGCCCTCGGACGGGATCACCAGGGCGATGTTGTCATAGCCCTGCAGGATCTGCGCGATGCCGTCGTGCAGAAAGCCCACGCCGATGACGCACTCGCCGATGCCGACCTTCTTGGACGGGCCGGAGCCGGACTTGGTGTACTGCTGGACATTCTTGTCGAGCTCGACGAAGTACTTCATGGCTTCGTCATGGCCCTTGAGCTGAACCATGGTGTTGATGATCAGCTTCGCGGTGCCGGCGGTGTTCGGGTTGGAGAGCCAGACGAGATCCTTGTATTCCGGCTTGAGCAGGTCGTCCCAGCCCTTGGGCGCTTCCAGACCCAGGCGGGCAAGCTCCTCGGTGTTGACCATGAAGCCCAGGATGCCCTTGTAGATGCCGTACCAGTAGCCGTCGGCGTCGCGGTACATCGGGGCGGCCAGATCGGCGGCGTTCGCCGCTTCATAGGCGGTCAGCAGGCCGGCCTTGGCGCTCTCGTTGTAGGGATCGGTCGTGCCGCCGAACCAGACGTCGCCGGACGGATTGCCCGCTTCCTCATTGATCTTCGCCTGCACCTCGCCGGTGGACAGACGCTGATAGTACGTCTTGATGCCGTAGAGCTCCTCAAAGTGCTTGGCAGCAGCGGCCAGATACGGCTCCTCGCAAGAGCCATAGACGACCAGCTCGCCCTCTTCCTGAGCGGCGGCGATCAGCGCGGGATCGATCTCGGCGGCGGCGATGGCGCAGCTGAGCACGAGCATGAGCGCAAGAACCAACGTAAGCAGCTTCTTCATAGATGTTCGTCTCCTTTTCTTTGTTTTCGCATAAACAGGTCGTCGGTTTATGCAGGCTGTTCAGCCTTTTGCTACTATTGATTATATATGCTGCACAGCGGAGTGTCAACGAAAAATCTGCAGCGTCCGCGCCGGCTGCATAGAAAAAGCGCCGCTGCCTGCGGCGCTTCCTTATGATTCATTCTCCCTGCGCTGCGTCCCATGCATCCATGCGCGCAATCTCCGAAAAATCGCGGATATACACATCCGCCGCCTCGCGGATCTCCTGCTCATACTCCGCGGAGGAGTCATCGTACACGCCGCACACGCGCATGCCCGCCTGCTTCGCCGTCCTGTCCGCGCCGAGGTTGTCGTCGAGGAACCAGACCTCCCCCACCGCCCGGCCCATGCGCGCGGCCGCCATGTGATAGATCTGCGGATCAGCCTTTGTCGTGCCGAAGTCCTCGCAGGACCACACATTGTCAAACAGATCGTACAGCCCGAGCCGCCTGAGGCACGGGTCGAGCATCGCATGCGGGCTCGCGGTGAGGACATTCAGGCTGTCGCCCCGCGCGCGGAGGCGGGCAAGCGCGTCCGCCACATGCGCCTTCGCCGGCACATCAAAGGTATAGGCCTTCACCGCGCGCTCCGTCATCATGCACACGATGTCCTCCACCGGCATATCCATGCCCATGGAGGCGAACAGCTCCGCCGCGCCGCGATAGCCCAGCGGCGTGGTGACCTTGATGATATCCGGGCTGTGCGGCACGCCCTGCTCGCGCAGGATATTGAGCATCATCGCCGCATACACGGGCATGGAATCAACCAGCGTGCCGTCAAAGTCAAACAGATAGGTCTTCATGCGCGTCCTCCGCCTTGCCTGTACTCTAGGATTCTCCGATTATACCATTCCCCTGCAGGGACTGTCCATGCCTCGGATAAAAGAAAAAAGCCACAACGCTTGCTGTGGCTCTTTGGCACCTCCAAGGGGAATCGAACCCCTGATTTCGCCTTGAGAGGGCGACGTCTTAACCGCTTGACCATGGAGGCAGATGGCTGGGGAACTAGGATTCGAACCTAGACAATACGAGTCAGAGTCGTAGGTGCTGCCGTTACACAATTCCCCAATGAACTTATCTCGACGACGTTTGTTAGTATAGCAGACTTTGCCGCATCTGTCAACACCTGTTTTTCACTTTTTCTCTTTTTTGTCATTTCTTTTGCTTTTTGCCCCGTCCGGGCGCCGTTTTCGCGCGCCTGTCAATGTGCAGCAGCTCCCCTCCCGGCGGCGGACTTGCCCTTTATGCGCATCTATGATATAATAGCGTATATGTCCGCAAGAAACCGGGCATTTCCCGCCCTGCGCGGGAACCCATCGAAGGGAGTATACCATGACAAAACGCATTTGGGCGGCCTGTTTCGCCCTTCTGCTGATCATGACACAGACCCTGCCCGCCATGGCAGCGACGCTCGGCCCCGCATGGAGCTATGAGGAGCTGCAGGCGATCGCCGCCAGCGCAAAGGATGGGGATACCATCCTCATCACCGGCAGCCTCAGCGCTGCGGGCGGTCAGGCGCTGAGCGTCGGGGCGGACGTCACCATCCGCGGCGCAGACGCCAACGCGTCTATCTCGGGTCTTGAGGTCATCGATTCCAGCATCACCTTTTCCTCCGTCAGCCTGACGGACACGCTAGCCGTCTCCGGCCGCTCGCACATCGAGCTTAAGGACGGCGCAAGCGCCTCCGGCGCCTCCGGCGCAAGCGGCATCCGATTCAGCGGCAGCGGCGCGCTGCTGCTGGGCGCGGGCTGCAGCGTCACCGGCGGCGAAGGCGCCGAAGGCGTATTGATCCGCCATACCGACGGCGATTTCTACGGCAGCATCGAGGGCGCCGTCACCGGCGGCAGCGGCAGCACGGGCGGCCCCGGCCTCGTCGTCTCCCCGCTGCGGGATTCCGGCGCGATGATGGTCACGGGCGAGATCACCGGCGGCAGCGGCAGCGTCATCGGCGGCCATGCGCTCAATCTCTTTGAGCTCAGCGGCAATGCCCATATCACCATCGACGGCGAGGTCACCGGCGGCAGCGGTCCGATCGGCGGCGACGGCATCCAGCTCGTCTCCGCGGCGGACCGGGTCAGCGTCGGCGTGACCGGCAGCGTGCGCGGCGGCGAGGGCCGCGAATACGGCGGCGACGCCATGCTCCTCATGAATGCGGGCGGCGCATCCGTCGTCAGCCTCTCCGGCACGCTCTCCGGCGGCGACGCCACCGGCGCGGGCGCGCAGCCCGGCACATCGCTGATGATCGTCGGCGACGCCACGGCGTCCCACGCCCGGGTGGAAAACTGCATCCTTGAGGACGGCCAGCAATTGACGATTACCCCCGCCCCCACGGCGGTCCCCACGCCTGAGGCCACGCCGGTGCCTGCGGTCACGCCGCTCCCGGCGATCACCGCCTCGGCGACGCAGATCGAATCCCTCCCCACGCTCGAGCCGGAGCCCACGCCTGAAATCACCGAGGCGACCCCGGCTGAGGCCGAGCGCGTCCTTCCGCTCCCGGAACCGACGCCGGAGAGCGAGGACGGACAAACCGCATAAACACACAGGGCAGATGCAACCGCATCTGCCCTGTTTTCTGTTCAGTTAGATATGATGCCGGATGCCCGGCCGCGTGCGCCGAACCCCTTCGGCATGCAAAGCGGTTCGGAATCGGCAGCGGGCACGGCCCGCTTATTCTTCTTCGTCCTCGTGCTCGAGCTCGTCCACGTCGTCGACCGGCGGCTCAAGGCCCTCGATGACGATGCCGTTCTTCTGCGCGTAGTCCCACAGCGCGGCATGCACGGCCTGCTCGGCGAGCAGGGAGCAGTGCACCTTGACCGGCGGCAGGCCGCCCAGCGCCTCCATGACCGCCTTGTTGGTGACGGCCAGCGCCTCCTTGACGGTCTTGCCGATGATCATCTCGGTCGCCATGGAGCTGGTCGCGATCGCCGCGCCGCAGCCGAAGGTCTTGAACTTTGCGTCGCGCACGATCTGGTCGTCGTCGATATCCAGATAGATGCGCATGATGTCGCCGCACTTGGCGTTGCCGACGGTGCCGACGCCGCTGGCGCCCTCAATCTCGCCGACATTGCGCGGATGCATGAAGTGATCCATTACCTGCTCGGTATACATGGTATATTCCTCCGATTATCGTCGTTGTTAAGCCTGCGTCCTGACAAAGTCCTCGTAGAGCGGGGACATGCTGCGCAGCCTCGGGATGATGACCTTGAGCTGCTCGATGACCTCGTCCGCCTGCTCGCGCGTGGTGTTTTCGCCGATGGACAGGCGCAGAGAGCCGTGCGCGATCTCATGCGGCAGGCCGATGGCCAGCAGCACATGGGACGGATCGAGCGAGCCGCTCGTGCAGGCGGAGCCACTGGAGGCGCAGATACCCGCCGCGTCCAGCAGCATGAGCATGCCCTCGCCCTCGATGAAGCGGAAGCAGACGTTGACGTTGCCCGGCAGGCGCTTCTCGCGGTGGCCGTTGACCTTCACAAACGGGATTTCCTTTTCGATGCGCGCGATCATGTAGTCGCGCAGCGCGGCGACGGCGGGCATCGCCGTCTCCATCTCCTCCATCGCGGCCTGCGCAGCCTCGCCCATGCCCACGATGCCCGGCACATTGCTCGTGCCGGCGCGGCGGCGCTTCTCCTGCGCGCCGCCATCCATGAAGACGGCGATCTTCGTGCCGCGGCGGATGTAGAGGATGCCCACACCCTTGGGGCCGTGGAACTTATGCGCGCTGGCGGAGAGCAGATCGATGTGCATCTTGTCCACATCAAGCGGGATATGGCCGAAGGCCTGCACCGCGTCGGTATGGAAGATGACGCCGTGGCGGTGCGCAATCTCGCCGATCTCCTCAAGCGGCTGGACGGTGCCGATCTCATTGTTCGCCGCCATGATGGAAATCAGGACGGTATCCGGGCGGATCGCCGCCTCGACCGTCTTCGGGTCGACGAGGCCGTCCGCATCGACGGGCATGACGGTCACCTCGCAGCCCTGCTTCTTCAGCGCGTCCGCGCTGTGCAGAATGGCGTGATGCTCGATCGCGGAGATGATGATGTGCCTGCCCTTCGCCGCATTGGCCTCGACGACGCCCTTGAGCGCCCAGTTGTCGCTCTCCGTGCCGCCGGAGGTGAAGAAAATCTCGTTCGCCTTCGCGCCGATGACCTTCGCAATCTGCCCGCGGGCACGCTCCATCGCCGCGCTGCTCTTCGCCGCAAAGCTGTAGGTGCCGGCGGCGTTGGCAAAGTTCTCCATCATATACGGGCGCATCGCCTCAAACGCGCGCTCGCTCAGGCCGGTGGTGGCCGCATTGTCCATGTAGATCACGGTTGATTGCCTCGCTTCCCTGTTATCCTCTTGATATATTGCCCGGCGCACAGGCCGGGGTTGCTTCTGAATTCACTGTATTCCTGAATTTTCGTATTCGCCGTCAAACGCAGCCGCGCGGCCTGCGCGCGCGCTCGATGGGATTGCCCTCCGGCATCAGATCGCTCAGCGAGATGCCGTCGATGACGCCGTTGATCGCGCTGTACACCCGGGTGAAGACGATGTGCGACGGGCAGACGCCGCTGCGCTCGCACGGGAGATTGTCGCTGCCGACGCACTCCGCCGGGGCGAGATCGCCCTCCGTCGCCCGCAGGATCATGCCGACGGTGATCTCCTCCGGCGTCTTTGCCAGATGATAGCCGCCCTGCGCGCCGCGCACGCTGCGCAGAAGCCCCGCGCGCCCGAGCACGCTGATGATCTGCTCCATATACTTGCCGGAAATGTCCTGACGCTGCGCGATTTCCCGCACGCTGACCGGCATGTCGCCGTCATGCTGCGCCAGATCCACCATGATCCGCAGGGCGTAGCGGCCCTTGGTCGAGATCATCATGTCCATTCCCCCTTTTCTTTTCCGGGAATCAGTATACCACTCAATTCATACTACGTCAATAGGATTATAGGGGTATTTGCGCCGACCCGCTTACGGCTTTGGCAGAAGGCCGCTCCCTGCGCCGGTCAATTCGTCATAGACGGCCTGCGCCGCCGCCTGCGCCGCATCCCTGAGCGCGCGCCCGGCGAGCAGCCCATCCATCAGCACGGCGCCGTAGAGATCGCCCGTACCCCAGTGATGGCCGGGAATCTTCTCATACGGCAGATCAAACCGCGCGCCGGAGGCGTCCGCGCCGCAGACCATCCGCCCGCCCCTGCCGTCATGGCAGCCGGTGACCAGCACGCCGCGCCCGCCCGCGCCGAGAATCGCCAGCACGCGCTCCAGCGCCTCGCCGCCCTGCGCGGCCTCCTCATATGGCACGCCGGAGAGGATGCAGGCCTCGGTCAGGTTGGGCGTGATCAGGTCCGCCTCGTCAAGCAGCAGGCGCATGCCCGCCTCCTGATCGGCGGAGATGGAATGATAGCGCTTTCCCCCGTCGCCGAGGATGGGATCGACCATGACGAGCGCGCCGCGCGCCCTTGCCTGCGCGACGACGCAGCGCAGCGCCTTCGCCTGCTCAAGGCCCGTGATATAGCCGATGGACAGCAGGTCGTAGCCCAGGCCCAGCTCCCTCCACACGGCAAGGGACTCGAGCAGGTACTGCGTGGTATCCAGCGCGCAGTGTTTGCCCAGATTGAGGGTATTGGAGATCAGCGCCGTCGGCAGGGCGAGCACCTCGTGCCCCCTGCCCTCCAGCACGGCGGTCTGCATGCGCAGCGCGACGCGGCTCCTTCCTGTGATATCGCCAAGCAGCAGGATGGTCGGCATGGTAGTTTCTCCTTTATTTCTTTTTTATATACAGGCTAAGATACTCAGAAAAAAGCGCTGCTGACCATCACTCCTTCAGTCACGGCTTCGCCGTGCCAGCTCCCTCAAGAGGGAGCCATCAACGCCGCTGATCAGAGAGAAGGATTCTGTCTTCTGACAAGTTTCGTTGAGACCTCCCTCCTGAGGGAGGGGGACCAGCCGTCAGGCTGGTGGAAGGAGTGACGCCATGCAGCGCTCATCGCTTCGGTTTGCAGCATGTGCTGCGCGGCGGCTGTTTACTTCGCCTTCTTGCGCAGGACGACCGCCGTGCGCGCGGGCAGGTAGATCGCAAAGCCGTCGCCGAACTGCGGATCCTTATTCCAGGTGTGATAGACGACGCTCTTGTCGATGCTCTCGTAGCCGCCGAACTCCTTATCGTCCGTGGAGAGCACGACCTCGTACTCGCCCAGATCATTCACCGGGATGAACAGGCCGGTCTGGGAGTTATTCGGGTGGAAGTTGAAGGCGAAGATGCAGCCCGCCTTCTCAAAGACGAGGATCTGATCCTGCTCATGCTGGCGCAGGCTGTTCGCATAGCCGCCCTGCAGCACGGAGTACTGCTTGACAAGGCGCACCATCGCCTTGTCAAAGTCGCCCAGCTGCTGATAGCGCAGGAAGCCGTTATCCGACAGGGACCAGAGGCGGCGGGCGTTCTTGAAGCTCCAGCCGTTGCCCTCGCGCGGGAAGTCGATCCACTCCGGATGGCCGAACTCATTGCCCATGAAGTTGAGGTAGCCGTCGCCGCCGGCGGCGATGGTCACCAGGCGGATCATCTTATGCAGCGCGACCGCGCGCTCGACGATGATGTTCTGGTCGCCCTTGTTCATGCCCCAGTACATTTCCTTGTCCGCCAGGCGGAACATGATGGTCTTATCGCCCACCAGCGCCTGATCGTGGGACTCGGCGTAGGCCACGCACTTTTCGCCCGGGCGGCGGGAGACCAGCTCATAGAAGAGCTTGCCCATCTCCCAGTAGCCATCCTCGCGCTCCTTGATGGTCTTGATGAAGAAGTCCGGCAGGCCCATGCTCAGGCGGTAATCAAAGCCGATGCCGCCGTCCTTGATGGGCAGGCACATGCCCGGCATGCCGCTCATATCCTCAGAGACGAGCACGCTGCCCTTCTTGTACTCATGGGTCAATTCCGCCGCCAGCTGCAGGTAGGTCACGGCGTCGTTGTCCGTGTTGGCGGAGAAGTACTGGTCGTAATTCATGAACGCGGTGCCGAGGCCATGATCGTGATAGAGCATGCTGGTCACGCCGTCAAAGCGGAAGCCGTCGAAGTGATACTCATCCAGCCAGAACTTGATGTTGGAGAGCAGGAAGTGGATGACGCCGTCCTTGCCGTAGTCAAAGACCTTGGAGCCCCACGCCGGGTGATCGCCCGCCGCGCCCTCCTTGAAGAACTGGCCGACGGTGCCGTCGAACATGTTGATGCCCTCGGCGGTATTCTTGACCGCGTGGGAATGCACCAGATCCAGCAGCACGGACAGGCCCAGCCTGTGCGCCTCGTTGATGAGGGCCTTCAGGTCGTCCGGCGTGCCGTACCACGAGGAGGCGGCGAAGAAATTGGCCACCTGATAGCCGAAAGACGCGTAGTAGGGATGCTCCATGACCGCCATCAGCTGCACGGTGTTGTAGCCGTTGCGCTTGATGCGCGGCAGGATATCGCGCATGAACTCGAGGTAGGTGCCCACGCGCTCCTCCTCCGTCGCCATGCCGATGTGGGACTCATAGATGAGCGGCGGCACATTGCGCTTGGGGCGGAAGTCCGCGTCCGTCCACTCGAAGGCCTTGCGCGGATTCCAGATGATGGCGTTGAAGCCATGGGTCTCCTTGTCCTGCATGACATAGCGAGCGTAGAGCGGGATGCGGTCCTGCAAGCCGTTTTCGCCGGTGACGCAGACCTTCACGCGGGAGAGGTGCGCCAGCGTGCGCCGGCCGGGAATCTCGATCTCCCAGCTGCCGTCGCCCAGATTCTTCAGCGGATGACTCTCACGGTTCCAGCCGTTGAAATCGCCAATCAGGTGCAGCGCCTTTGCCGCCGGGGCCCACTCGCGGTAGACCCAGCCGGTCTTCGTCTTATGGAAGCCGTAGTACATATGCCCGTTGGCAAAGTCGGAAAGCGTCTGCCCGGGCTTGAGCAGCGCGCGCTTCTTCCTGCGGTAGCGGTTGAGGCGCTCGCGGATGTCGCCCTCATGAGAGGCAAGATAGGGATCATCCCTGATGATGCGCAGCGTCTTGGCACGCTTTTCAGTCGTCTTTTCCATATAAAAAACTCCTCTCAACGTAAATTACAGTTATACAGATTGATTGTACTCCATTTTCACCGCGTTTTCAACACTTTTATGCCGGGCATTCAAGGCAGATATGCCAAACGCCCCCGGACGATGCCTGCGCGGGCTGCGCATTCCCGCCGAATCCCCGTTGACGGGGAGCGGTCAGCCGATGTAAACTGTATATGGGAAATTGTGCCGTTCTCCAGCGCAGTCCGCCCGTTTTGGCAAATGCTTCTTTTACAAAATCCGGCGCAGCCCTGCGCCCTGTATCCGGAGGTTATCCATCATGCTCACCCGCACCTTCTTCGCCCGCGCGCCGCTCGCGCCCGGGCGCTTTGCGCCGCTGCCCGCAGGCGCCGTCTCCGCCGCGGACGGCCTGCGCGACCGCCTGATCGCCCTGCGCGCGGGGCTCCTCTCCCGCTGCGCCTCCGTCTGCCCGAAGGCCGGGCCCGCGAGCGCCTGGTTCGGCGGGGAGATGGAGGGCGGCATGGCCGCGCCCAATCTGCTCGAGGCGTCGCTGCTGACGGCCTCGCTCCTTGGCGATGAGGAGCTGCGCCGCGAGAGCCTGCGCCTGTGCCAGCTCATTGCCGACGCCCAGCGCGAGGACGGCAGCTTCGGCGCGGAGGGCGAAAGCTTCGCGGCCCGCGGCAGGATGCTGCGCGCGCTGCAGTGCGCCTACACCGCCTCCGGCGACAAGCGCCTGCTCACCTTCATGCTGCGCTACATGAAGTACCTGCGCGATTCGCTCGCCGAGCACCCGCTCTCCCCCGAGGACGCGGCGCATACCGCCGACACCCTCGAGGCCGGCGTCTTCCTTTATAATGTCACCGGGCAGAAGGCCATCCTCCCCGTGCTCACCCTGCTCGTGACGCAGGGCACGGACTGGACCTCCGTCTTCCATGCCTTCCCCTACCGCACGCCCATCTCCCGCACGGTGTCGCCCGAGGCGCTTGAGGAAGCGCTTGAAAGCGAGGCGCAGGACGGCTATTATCACCACCTGCTGCGTACGGCGGACGGCGCGAACCTCTGCGAGGGCCTGCGCGCCAGTGCGCTGTGCGGCGTGCTGACCGGCTCGGGCAAGCACCTCTCCGCGCCGGAGGTTGGCCTCGTGCGGCTTAACAAGGCGCACGGCGCGGTCTGCGGCGGCGTGACGGCGGATCCCCTCCTCGCAGGCACGGACCCGACCCGCGGCGTGACGGCAGCAAGCCTGTGCGAGCTCGCCGCCTCGCTGGAGACGCTGCTCTCCTGCCCCGCCGGCGAGCACGGCGCGGACCAGCTGGAGACCCTCATCTACAACGGCGTGGCGGCCGCCTTTGCCGCCGACGGCCGCAGCATCCAGCCCATCCAGCAGGCCAATCAGGCGCTGCTTTCCCGCGCCCCGCGCTTCCCGATGAGCGGGGAGGACGACGGCCTCTTCTCCCTCGCGGACGGCGAATCCCTCTGCGCGCTGCTGGGCGCGATCCCGCGCTTTGCCCAGCACCAGTGGATGCTCTCGCGCGACGAGGGCCTCGCGGCGATGGGCTACGCCCCCTGCGCGGTGCGCTACCGCCTGGGCGAGACCGCCGTGCAGCTGCGCGTGCAGAGCCGCTACCCCGTCAGCGGCAGCATCCGCATCAGCGTAAATATCAGCAGGAGCGCCGCCTTCCCGATCCACCTGCGCATCCCCGCGTGGGCGAAGGGCGCGGCGGCCGCCGTCTGCGGCGAGATCCTGCCCGCGCAGGCCGGCGCGTTCCTGACGATCAACCGCCAGTGGCACGACGGCGACGAGATCCTGCTCACCCTTCCGATGGGCGTGGAGACGACCGAGGGCTTCCATCAGGCGGCAAGCGTGTCGCGCGGCCCGCTGCGCTTTGTCTACGCCTCGGGCGCGGAGGAAGCGGACGGCGCCGTCTTGGCGAAGAAGCCCTTCGGCGCGGCGCTCCTCACCGGCGAACCGCTGGAGGCGCAGGAGACGGAGGACGGCGTCGTGATCCGCGCGCGCATGGTCCCGCTCGCCTCCTGGGGCATGCGCGGGGCGAGCTGCGATCAGCCGCCGATGGACCGCAGCGCATCGGGCGAGGCCTTTGACGCGCTGCTCGTGCCGTATGCGTCCGCGGCGATCCGCCTCGCCGTGCTGCCTGCCGTATAAAGAATGTGACGGAAAGAAGAAATTTTCCTTCTCCGCTTCACAATCGCGCCATATCCATCGGATACAATAAGGCCAGAGGTGAATGCCCATGAGCAAAAACGTGAGGATCCTGATCTGCGACGACGACCCGATCGTCCATCAGTCCCTTTCGCTGTATCTTGACAATGAAGACTTCCTCCACGACTCCGCCTACGACGGGCGGCAGGCGATGGAGATGATCAAAAAAGAGCGCTATGATCTCATGCTGCTCGACCAGATGATGCCGGGCATGACGGGCATGGAGGTCTGCCAGGCCGTGCGCCGGGACAGCCAGCTGCCCATCATCATGCTCACCGCCCGCGGCGAGGAGATCGACCGCATCCTCGGGCTGGAAATGGGCGCGGACGACTACATCGTCAAGCCCTTCTCCCCGCGCGAGGTCGTCTCCCGGATCAAGGCCGTCCTGCGCCGCACCGGCGCGCAGACCGCCGTGCAGGAGGAAAAGCTGACCACGCTGACCTATGGCCAGCTGGAGATCCAGCCCGAGCGCTACAGCGTGCGCCTCGGCGGGCAGGCTGTCGCCTGCACTCCGCGCGAGGTGGAGCTGCTCTATCTGCTGTGCAGCCATCCGGGCCGGGTCTTTGACCGCGAGCAGATCCTCTCCCGCATCTGGGGCTACGACTTCTTCGGCGACACGCGCACGGTCGATACCCACATCAAGCGCCTGCGCCAGAAGCTCGCCTGCGAGGAGATGGGCAAGGCATGGGACATCATCACAGTCTACGGCGTGGGCTATAAATTCGAGGCCGAGGTATGAAGCGCGGCTCCTTCTTCAGGCGCGTCCTCTTCCTCGTCTACGGCACGGTGCTGCTCTTTGCCGTGCTGATCATCGCCATCTACAACCTGATTTCCCCCGCGCTCTTTGCGCGCAATAAAATCGACGATCTGATCCCCAAGGGGCAGATCATCAGCGGTTACATCGAGAGCACGCTGCGCGGCGAAATCTCCACCTCCTACCTCGTGCCGCTCATCGGCCGCAGCACCTCCCAGTGGGAGGCGACGGTCTGGGTGGTCGACGCCCGGGGCGAAACGCTCATCCGCACCCAGCAGACGGACGGCCGCCGCGTCGGCCGCCTGCCCGCGCGGCTCGCGCAGTCGATGCTGCCCACCGTGCTCACCGGGCAGGTCGCCACGCATGTAGGCAGCCCGGAGGACCTGACCTCCGGCACGTCGGCGCAGACAGGCGCGCGCAGCGCGCAGGTGCTCTCCCGCATCGCCGGACAGGGCGAGGAGGCGGAGAGCACGGAGGAGGTCTTCTCCGGCAATATCGTCGCCGTCGCCGTCCCCATCACCTACTGGGGCGAGGTCGTCGGCGCGGTCTTCATGTCCCAGTCGATGACCGAGGTCATGAGCGGCATGAAGGCGCTGTCGGATACGATCACCTTCTCCCTGCTGCTCGTCGCGCTGCTGCTTCTGCCCATCGCGCTCTTCTTCGCCAGGCGCATCTCCCGGCCGCTGGCCTCCATGCGCTCCACCGCGCTGACGATGGCAGGCGGCGATCTGACCGCCCGCGCGGACGATCAGCGCGAGGATGAATTCGGCGAGCTGGGCCGCGCGCTCAACGTCCTCTCCGCCGAGCTGGGCGCGACCATCTCTTCCCTTGAATTGGAGCGAAACCGCCTGCAGAGCCTGATCAACGGCCTCTCCGAGGGCATCATCGCCGTGGACGCCGCCGGCGCGACCACGCTCATCAACCCCGCTGTCTACAGCCTGCTCGAGCTCCCGCCGGATGCGGCGAACGTGCGCGACGCGCTGCCGGAGGTCTTCCGGATGTTCGACGAGGCGCTCTCAAGCGGGCAGAGCCTGCGCGAGACGATCTGGCAGGGTTCTGTCGCCCTGCGCCTGTCCATTTCCCCGCTCGTTAAGCAGGACGGCAGCGTCAGCGGCTGCGTGGGCATCGTCTCCGACGTGACCAGCGCCGAGCGCCTTGAGCAGACGCGCCGCGACTATGTCGCCAATGTCTCCCACGAGCTGCGCACGCCGCTGACCGCCATGCGCGCGCTGGTGGAGCCGCTGCGCGATGGCCTGATCAGGACCGACGAGCAGCGCCAGCAGACCTACAACGTCATCCTGCGCGAGATCATGCGCCTGTCACGGCTGGTGAGCGACATGCTCGAGCTCTCCCGCCTGCAGAGCGGCAGAGCGTCTCTCTCCCGCAGCGTCTTCTCCCCCAAGCCGCTGCTGGATCTGATCCATGAAACCTACTCCGCCTACGCGGAGGACTATCAGCAGATCTTCATCTACGACGTGCCCGATGCGCTCCCGCAGGTCTCCGGCAACCCGGACAGGACGCAGCAGGTGCTCGTCGCCCTGCTGGACAATGCCTTCAAGTACACGCCCGAGGACGGCGTGGTCACGCTGCGCGCCCGCGTCGAGGGCAGCGTCATCCGCGTGAGCGTCCGCGATACGGGCATCGGCATCGGGCCGGAGGACCTGCCGCACGTCTTTGACCGCTTCTACAAGGCGGACAAGTCCCACGGCGGCAAGGGCACAGGCCTCGGCCTTGCCATCGCGTATGAGATCATGAAGCAGCTCGGCGAGGATATGACGGTGGAAAGCAACCTCGGCGAGGGCTCCGTCTTCCAGTTCACGCTGCATATCGCGGAAAACGCAGAATAAACATCACCCCGGACAGCCTGAAGGCTGTCCGGGGTTTTATGATGGGGTGGAGCGCGGAAGCAGCTTGGGCGGGCGGCGGGTAGCCCTGTTTGCAATAAGACCAAGCTGTTTGGGGCGGCGCGTCTTAAGGGAGGAGCAGAGCCCCTCCCCTACAGGGGTTACCCGGCTCGCCAGAGCGCGGAAGCAAGTGGGGGGGGCGGGTGGGGCCTAACAGAGTCGCTGCGGAGCAGCGGGCAGCCCGGTATGAAGAGCGCTCCGGCTGCGGCCGGGGAACCTCATCCGTCTGCCCTCCGGGCAGCCACCTTCCCCTCACAGGGGAAGGCTCGGGGAACCGCCGTGCGCGGCGCGGCTGCTCATCAAGCAAACACGGACAGCCTCCGCCGCCCGTGTTTGCTTCTCTTAACCCTCTCGTACGTCCGAAAGCTCAACGGCCATGCCGCCGTTTTTCCTCGACCGCTCCGCCGCAAAGGCGATGTAATGGCTCTCCGCTGAGGCCTCCAGCGTGGTCATCCGCGCCGTCGGCTGCCCGGTCCGCCCGTGCATCTCCAGCAGCTCGGCGATCAGCCTGCCGTCGCCGCCGCCATGCCCGGCCAGATCCGCGCTCAGCTTACGCACGTCAATCTCCTGCGCCTCGCCGCCAAAGGGCATGATGCGCACGGTATTCTCCTCCATATCCGCCTCGATGGAGCCCATCGTGCCCATCACGCGGATCGTCCTGCCGCCGTGCGCGGAAAAGGCTGTCATCATCAGCTGGCAGAGCGTGCCATTCTCCATCTCCATGTTGACGATCTGGCTGTCCACAACGTCGTTGTCGCAGGCGTAGACGCAGCGCCCGTAGGGCCCCGTCTCAAGCGCCTCGCGGATGCTCGCCTCCGTCGGCTGCTGCGCAAGGATGCTGCACGGCCAGCCCGTATTGCCCGCAAGCACGCCGGTTTTGGCGTTGGTCAGATAGATCTTTTCCGCGTCGTACGGGCAGCTTTCCTTCGCCGCGCAGCCCGCCGTGCAGCGCGCCGCCGCACCCGCGGGCGCGCACTCCGCCCGGAAATGGCGCAGGCTGCCGAACGACGACACCCGCGCGCAGCGCTGGCCGCTCAGCCAGACAAGGTAATCCAGATCATGGCAGCACTTGGCCAGCAGCATGAAGGTCGATTCCTCCTCACTGCGCCAGTTGCCGCGCACAAAGCTGTGCGCCTGATGCCAGTAGCCCACGTGCTCAAGCGCCTGAATGCAGACCACATCGCCCACGTCGCCCCGCTCGATTGCGCTGCGGATCACCTCAAAGAAGGGCGCATAGCGCAGCACATGGCAGACCACGACGCTGCGATTCATCTCCCTCGCCGTGCGCTCGATCAGGCGCACGTCCTCCATCGTGACCGCGATCGGCTTTTCCAGCAGCAGATGATAGCCAGCCCGCAGCGCGGCGACGGCATGCCCCACATGCTGCCTGTCCTGCGTGCAGATGAAGGCGACGTCCGCAAGGCGTTCCCGGGCAAACATCTCCTCGCCCGTCTCAAAGCACATCTCCTGCGGCACGCCGTACGCAAGGCGGACCTCCTCGCGCTTTTCCTCAATCGGCTCGGCGACCGCCGCAATGCGCATGCGCTCCGGCAGCACGGAGGCAAGGCGCGCATAGGTCTCCCTGCCGCGATTGCCAAGGCCGCAGATGGCGACCGTCACGGGATACTGCATCTTCATAGGCTGTTCCTCCCCAGATTCATCGGTATTCACCTGTATTCATCTGTATTGTAGGGCCACCGCGCCCGGCTGTCAAGATCTGCCCGGCAGAGCGCAGGAGCCGCTTGGGCGGGCGGGGCACCGAAGCCGAGCGCGCCCGGTGGGCGAAGCAGCGAGGCGGAGCGTGGGGAACCGCAAGGAGCGGTGGAACACCGCGACTATGCGGGATCCCCGGAGGGGCCTAACAGAGTCGCTGCGGAGCAGCGGGCAGCCCGGTATAAAGAGCGATCCGGCTGCGGCCGGGGAACCTCACCCGCCCCTTCGGGGCACCCTCCCCTCACAGGGGAGGGCTTGGGATTTACGCGATTCGTATCCCCTAAGCCTTCCCCTGTGAGGGGAAGGTGGCACGGCGAAGCCGTGACGGATGAGGTTCCCGCCCGCAGGCGGACGTAACCCTGTTTGCCATAAGGTCAAACCATTTGAGGCGGCGCGGCCTAAGAGAGGAGCAGAGCCCCTCCCCTACAGGGGCTGCGCCGCCCGCAGGCGGACGCTCTCCTCCATCTTCTTCATTGACACAGCCGCTCTGTCGGATTATAATCATATTATCCATATATTGTATGATTTCCGACAATACGGAGGTACTCGTATGAATATTCTTGTCGACAGCTGCTGTGATCTCTCCCCCGAGCTGCTTGAGCGCACAGGCGCCACCATCGCCCCGCTGACCCTCACCGTCGGCGGCAAGGACTACATCGACGACGGCAGTGTCGATATCCCCGCCTTCATCGAGGCCATGAAAGCAACGAAGGACGCGGCCCGCTCCGCCTGCCCGTCGCCGGATTACTACGAGCGCCTGATCAACGGCGCGGACGGGGACTGCTTCATCGTCACGCTGTCCAGCAATCTCTCCGGCTCCTACAATGCCGCTGCGCTGGGCGTGAACCTCGCACAGGAAAACAACCCCGACCGCCGCATCCACATCTTTGACAGCGAGAGCGCCAGCGCGGGCGAGACGTATCTGGCGCTGATGACGCGCGACCTGATCGACGCGGGCTGCGCGTTTGAGGAGATCGTGGAGAAGGTCGAGGACAAGATCCGCACGATGAACACCATCTTCGTGCTCGATTCGCTGGATAATCTGGTCAAGAACGGCCGCGTGAGCAAGGCGGTCGCCGCCGTGGCGAGCATTCTGTCCATCCGGCTGGTCATGAGCGACGACGGTCACGGCCGCATCAAGCAGCTGGGCAAGGCGCGCGGCATCAAGGCGGCGCTCTCTCAGATGGTCGACGTCTGCCGCAAGCAGACCGAGGGCAGCGAGCCCGGCTCCCGCAGGCTCGTCCTCTCCTACTGCAACTGCCTGGAGCGCGCGCAGCAGGTGCGCGACATGATCCGCGACAAGTGTCCGGCGATCGGCGAGATCGTGATGACCCCGACCTCCGGCCTGTCCTCGCTGTATGCGTATGACGGCGGCGTGGTGATCGCGTACTGATGAATCAATCATAAACGGACCATTGTTATCAGTGGTCCGTTTTTTATATAGAATTCATACTCTGCCTCCCGCCGGCTCCCTCCGTCTGCCTGCGGCATCCACCTCCCTCCCGGAGGGAGGTTCATCGCGTGTTTCTTCCACAAATCAGCGACGCTGATGTGCAGAGCGACGCCGTCCCGAAGCTCCCTCCGGGAGGGAGCTGGCAGTGAGCGCAAGCGAAACTGACTGAGGGAGCATGCGGGCGGAGCAGCCGCGCCGCCTCAATCAGTTTGGGCTTACCGACAGGCTGGGCTACGGCCTGCTGCGCAGGCTGCTTTTTTAGGCCCCACCCCGCCCGCGCCGCGCGCGAGGTACCCCAAGCCTTCCCCTGTGAGGGGAAGGTGGCTGCCCGGAGGGCAGACGGATGAGGTTCCCCGGCCGCAGCCGGAGCGCTCTTCATACCGGGCTGCCCGCTGCTACGCAGCGACTCTGTTAGGCCCCACCCGCCCGCCCACTTGCTTCCGCGCTCTGCCGGGCAGGGTAACTCCTGTAAGGGAGGAGCAGCGCCCCTCCCCTGCATTGGAAATGCAAAAAAGGGAGAGGCAGCGCCCCTCCCCCAGAGAATGAGATAAAACCCGTTATCTCTTGATATCGTAGTTCATGTTCATCAGGTTGCGGATGCTGCTCACGTCGTCGGTGATGTTCGCATCGCCGTGGATCGTATGCTTGATGACGCTGGAGGCCACGGCGAAATTGACCATGTCCATCGGCTTGTAGTCGTGCATCATCGCGTAGATCAGGCCGCTGGCGAAGGCGTCGCCGCCGCCGACGCGGTCGAGGATGTTGAAGGTAAAGAGCTTGCTCTCGAAGGTGTGGCCCTGATACCACATGAAGGCCTTGAGGCTGTTCTCGCTGCCGGAGTGGGCATAGCGCACATGGCGGGCGATACACTTGATATTCGGATAGCGCGCCACGAACTTCTGGAAGATCTCGTCCTGCTGCTCATAGCTCGGCTGCAGCGGCACACCGTCCTTCCAGTCGCCCTTGCTGTGATCCTCCTCATCCTTCCACAGGTGATACGGCTCAATGCCCAGCAGCACGTCCACATACGGCAGCACCTGCGTGCAGTAGTCCCTCGCCTGCTCCCACGTCCAGAGCTTGGAGCGGAAGTTGCCGTCAAAGCTGACCGTCAGGCCCAGCTCCTTAGCGACCTTGATCATGTTCATGATCAGCTCCGGGCAGTTGCCGCCGATGGCCGGGGTGATGCCGGAGAGGTGCAGCCAGTCATAGCCCTCCAGCAGCGCCTTCAGGTCGTAATTCGAAAAGTCATACTCGGAGAGCGCGCTGTGCTTGCGGTCGTAGATGACCTTGCTCGGGCGGATGCCGTAGCCCGTCTCCAGATAATAGGTGCCCAGGCGGCAGGACGGGGTCTCCTCCGGGGAGGAGAGGATCATCGGCGTGCAGTGGACGTCATTGGAGCGGAGCATGCGCACCGCGCTCTTGCCCAGGCTGTTGTTGGGCACGACGGAGAAGAACGTGCAGTCCACGCCCAGATTGGCCAGCGCGAGGGCGATGTTCGCCTCGCTGCCGCCGTAGCTCGCCTCAAAGCTCGACGCCATGCGGATCTTCTCATAATTAGGCGGAGAGAGGCGCAGCATGATCTCGCCCATGGTGATGAACTTTTTGCCCGGCTTGGTGCCGATCAGCGGGTTGTGATGAATCATGGAAAGCCCTTCTTTCATTTCAGGATAACGGGGATCACGATGAGATTATTGCAGACGCCGCACCGCTTTTTCGTCCCTGTGCGGGCGTCAAATCGCTGATCTGAGTATAACATATTCAGCCCTGTTCTTCAATCGCAATTTGCTTTTCCCCGCCAATCATGCTACAATGTGCAATGTCACACGATGAACGGAGGGATTTACCATGGCCGCAGCGGTCAAGACCAATGTCATGCGCATCCTCGAGCGCGAGGGCGCGGCGCACAGGGTTCACTTCTATGATCCGGAGCAGGGCATCGACGCCGTCTCCGTCGCCCGCCAGCTCGGGCAGGATCCGCAGGCCGTCTTCAAGACGCTCGTCACGCAGGGGAAGAGCCGCGCGTTCTACGTCTTCGTCATCCCTGCGCCGTCGACGCTCAATCTGAAGCTCGCCGCCGCAGCCTGCGGTGAGAAGGCGATCGAGATGATCCCGCAGAAGCTGCTGCTGCCCAATACCGGCTATATCCACGGCGGCTGCAGCCCCGTGGGCATGAAGAAGGCCTACCCCACCTACATCGACGAGACGGCGCAGCTCTTTGACGCCGTCTGCGTCTCCGCCGGGAAGATCGGCGCGCAGGTCGAATTGGCCCCGGACGAGCTGTGCCGGGTGACGGGCGCCGTGTACGCGCCGCTTACGGACTGAGGCCAATTGTTACAAACGCGCGGAAATCTCCCCCGGAACGCCCGTTTTTTCCTGTTCTCATCAGGAAAATCGCTCCTCGGGCCCATGGCATAAAATGGCATAAAATGTCATCTTGCGCGCCGTTTGCGGCTGTGGTACGATATCCTTGCAGAGGGTGCGGCATGAGCCAAAATGGCCCCTTGACGTCATGATTTCCGATGTGCTATGCTATCATCAGCCATTCATCCAAACAGAACAGACCGGCGCAGAAGCTCCGGTCTATTTTGTTATGTAAATCTTTTTAAAGAGCGTCGGCCTCGCCCGCCAGGCAGCTGGATTTACAGCAGTTTGTCGGTGATGCCGCCGGCATCATGCCGGTTTGTTGCCGTTTTTAATCCGGACAGAAAAAGGAGGTATGCAACACGAATGTCTTTGAGGCCGCAAGGCAGGCCGACTGCATCCGCGCGGCGGAGCACCTTGGATTACAGACGCATCGATCAGGCAGCAGGCACTACGCCCGCTGCCTTTTTCATGCCGACCGGACGCCCTCCATGTGCCTCTATCCCGGCGACAGGGGCTTTTACTGCTTCAGCTGCCATGCCCATGGGGACGCCACCCGGCTCTATCAGCAGGCGCTCGGCCTGCCGCCGCTGGAGGCCGCAAGGCGCGTCTGCCGGGACTTTGGCCTTGCCTATGACCATGACCGGCGGGAAAGCCGCGCCCGCACGCCGCCCCCGCGGACGGCGGATGCGCGCACGCTGGCCGCACGCCTTGCGCAGGAGCGGGAAAGGCGCGCCGCGCAGCTGCTCTCCGTCATCCGCGCCGCCGGAGACGGGATGGAGACCATCGAGCAGAGGATGCTCGCAGAGGGCGCGGACTATGCGCAGATCTATGACGACCCGGTCTGGGGGCAGCTGCTCATCGAGCGCACCGCCGCGCAGGAGGAGCTCTCCGCGCTGGACGGGATGTCGCTGGCGGATGTGCTCAATGACCTGCGCGCGCAGGCCGAGCGCAGCGGGGACAACCATGCACAGAAAGGAGAATGACATGACCGAACAAGAACTCAATGAACTCGCCAGCCTGATCGCGGAGGACGACTTCGCCCAGTGGCTCGCCCTCGGCGTTCAGCCGCAGGAGGCCGATGCGCTCAGGCGGCTGCAGGCGCTTGAACCCTTCACCGCCGAGCGCTACGCCGACAGCGACGTGGGCAACGGCTATCTCTACGCGGACTACTTCCGCCGCACGGCGCGCTATGTCAGCGAGCGCAAATGCTGGTACATCTACGACGGCGCGGTCTGGAAGGCGGACACGGGCAGCCTCGCCGCGATGGAAAAATGCAAGGAGCTGGCGCTGCTGCTGCTGCAGATCGCCGCGCAGGTGAAGGACGGCGCGCTGCGCGACGCCGCCATCCGCCGCGCACAGGGCTGGCACAGCCGCCGCCGCCGCGAGACGATCCTCAAGGACGCCGCCGGCGTGCACAGCCTGTCCATGCGCATGTTCGACACGGATTCCTACATCTTCAACTGCCTCAACGGCACGCTCGACCTGCGGACGATGCGCTTCCACGACCACAGGCCCGAGGATATGCTCACCATGATCAGCGGCGTGTGCTATGACCCGCAGGCCCGCTGCCCGCGCTGGGAGCGCTTCATGCAGGAGATCATGCTCACCCCCCTGCCCGAGCCGCAGCAGACCGCGCTCGGCGAGCCGCCCGCGCCCTCCGCCGCCATGGCCAAGAGCCGCTACCTGCAGAAGGCGCTCGGCTATGCCCTCTGCGGCAGCACGCGCTACGAGTGCCTCTTCATCCTCTACGGCGCGACCACCCGCAACGGCAAGGGCACCACCATGGAGACCATGCTGCGGCTGATGGGCGACTACGGCAGGACGGCGCGCCCGGAGTCCATCGGCGCGCGCATGCAGCAGAGCGGCTCCTCCCCCAGCGAGGACATCGCCCGCCTGCGCGGCGCGCGGCTGGTCAATATCTCCGAGCCGGATAAGAAGCTCACCCTCTCCGCCGCGCTGGTCAAGTCCATGACCGGCAACGACACGCTCACCGCGCGCTTCCTGCACGAGAACAGCTTTGAGTACCGCCCGCAGTTCAAGATGTTCATCAATACCAACTACCTCCCCCAGATCACGGATCTGACGCTCTTCTCCTCCGGGCGCATCAAGACGATCCCCTTTGAGCGGCACTTTGAGGAGGAGGAGCAGGACCGCAGCCTCAAGGAGACCTTTTCCCGGCCGCAGAATCTGAGCGGCATCCTCAACTGGTGCATCGAGGGGCTGCGCCTGCTGGAGGAGGAGGGGCTTGCCGAGCCCGACGCCGTGCGCGAGGCGACCGCGCAGTACGCCCATGAGAGCGACAAGCTCGCCCTCTTCATGGAGGAGTTCCTTGAGCCCGCGCCCGCCGCGCTCGAGCGCACCGCCCGGGTCTATGCGGCGTATCAGCGCTGGTGTCAGGACAATGGATTCTGCGCGGAGAATGTGCGCAATTTCCGCGCGCTGCTCTCGGGCTATGCCCGCGTGGAGCGCAGGCGGCCAAGCGCGATGGAGGATAAGACCTCCGTCATCGTCGGTCTCAGACTGCGCTCTGAATACTGCATACACGGCTTTGGGGCAGATGTGGCAGCAAAATAGGTAACTCTCTACAATCATATCCCATATGTGAGAGTTATGTTTTTATCTGCCACATCTGCCCCATTGGGAGCGGGGCGCAGCCGCAGCAAAAGGGAGGAGCAGAGCCCCTCCCCTACAGGGGGAACCCGGCTCGCCAGAGCGCGGGAGCAGCTTGGGCGGGCTGGGTGGGAACCAGCAAAGCAGTAACCCAGACAGGAGACCGATTCGGCTGCGGCCGGGACCTCATCCGTCAGCCCATTCGGGCTGACACCTTCCCCATAGGGGAAGGTCCTTTTGTCGGCATGGCTTACGCGTCATCTTCCATCGCAGCGGGAATCAAAATCGGCCTACCATATGACCTTCCCCTATGGGGAAGGTGCCGAGCATCGCGAGGCGGATGAGGTCCCGCGCCGCGCGCGAGGTACCCCAAGCCTTCCCCTGTGAGGGGAAGGTGGCTGCCCGGAGGGCAGACGGATGAGGTTCCCCGGCTGCAGCCGGAGCGCTCTTCATACCGGGCTGCCCGCTGCTCCGCAGCGACTCTGTTAGGCCCCACCCGCCCGCCCAAGCTGCTCCCGCGCTCTGCCGAAGCAGGTTTTTCGGGCGCAAAAAGGGAGGAGCCAAGCCCCTCCCCTACACAAATCATTTTGAATAAACCGCCATCCAAAAGCCTTCCCCTATGGGGAAGGTGCCGAGCAGAGCGAGGCGGATGAGGTCCCCGCCCGCAGGCGGCATATTTCACCCCAGCAGAATCGCCAGCGCCTCCGCCAGCGTATCCACGCCGTAGAGCTTCATGCCCTCCGGCGCGCGGACGCCGCGCAGATTCGCGCGCGGGATCACGCAGGTCGTGAACCCAAGGCGCATGCACTCGGACAGGCGGCGCTCGATCTGGGCGATTGCGCGGATCTCGCCTGCGAGGCCGACCTCGCCCATCACCGCCCAGTCCGCCGGCACGCAGCACTCCCTCACGCTCGAGGCCACCGCCGCGCACAGCGCCAGATCCGCCGCGGGCTCGCTCAATTCCAGACCGCCGGCAACATTGATATACACATCCTGCCCCAGCAGCGCGACGCCGGCACGCTTTTCCAGCACGGCCAGCAGCAGCGCAAGCCGCCCCGCGTCAAAGCCGTTCGTCGTCCTGCGCGGGGAGCCGTAGCCGGACTGCAGTGTCAGCGCCTGCACGTCCACCAGCATCGGGCGCGAGCCCTCGATCGCCGGGAGCACGCAGCTGCCGGGCACATTCTTCGCCCGCTCGGAGAGGAGCATCTCCGACGGATTCTCCACCGCCGTCATGCCGTTCTCGTGCATTTCAAACAGGCCCAGCTCGTTGACCGAGCCGAAGCGGTTTTTCACCGCGCGCAGGATCCTGTACTGATGCTGGCGGTCGCCCTCAAAGTAGAGCACCACATCCACCATGTGCTCCAGCACGCGCGGGCCCGCGAGCGAGCCCTCCTTGGTCACATGGCCGACGAGGAAGACCGCGCAGCCCGTCGTCTTCGCCATGCGCATGAGGATGCTCGCGCACTCGCGCACCTGCGATACGCTGCCCGGGGCGCTGGCCATATCCGGCCTGTACATCGTCTGGATCGAGTCGATGATCATGTAATCAGGCTGGATCTCCTCCCAGCGGCGCTCGGCCTCGTCCAGCGCGTTTTCGCTGAGGATGAGCAGGTTGCAGCTCTCTACGCCCAGCCGCTTTGCCCGCATCTTGATCTGCCGGGCAGATTCCTCGCCGGAGATATAGAGCACGCGGCTGCCCGCCTGCGCGAGATGCTCGGAGGCCTGCAATAGCAGGGTCGACTTGCCCACGCCCGGGTCGCCGCCCACGAGCATGAGCGACCCCTCGACCACGCCGCCGCCGAGCACGCGGTCCAGTTCGCCGATGCCCGTCGCCGCGCGCGCGGCATTCTCCTCGCCGATCTCCTCAAGGCGAAGCGCCTTTGCGCCCGTGCCGGGCCGCTGCTTGATCGCCTTCACCGGGGCCTGCGCCTGCGGCGCCTGCTCCTCGAGCGTATTCCACGCCGCGCAGCCCGGGCATTTGCCCATCCACTTGGGCGTCTCATACCCGCACGCGGAGCAGACGAAGATCGTCTTGTTGGTGTCCTTTGCCTTGGCCATAGCCGCCTCCTGCATGGCGCGGTCAAGCCGCGCAGATGGATTCATTGTATCACAGTTTCCCCCCGCGGGAAAGCGCCCGCCGCGCAATCCAATTCTTTTTTCTCAATCTATCCAAATCCGGCAGTTCTTCCGTTGATGCGCCGCGCGGATATACGCTATAATTTGTAGAAAGACATCAATCGGGGGGATCCGGATGAACAGACGGCCGAGCAAGAGCCGCAGCAGCTACGACGCCTTTTCCGCGCGGGAGGCCGCGCGCTTCCGCGCCTCCTCCCCGGACGAATCCTTTTTTGAAGACAGAAAGAAGCCGCCCTTCATCAGGCGGCTCTTGTTTCTCGTCCTTCTGGGCATAGGGCTCGTGCTCGCCGCCAATCTGGCCGTCAATCAGTTCGTCTTCATCGACCGCGTGAGCGTGCCGGTCAAGGGGCTTGACGAGGCGTTCGACGGCTATACGATCCTGCAGATTTCCGACCTGAAGGGGGCGCTCTACGGCGGGGAGCAGGGCCTTCTGCGCCATGTGCTGCGGAATGAGCGCTGCGACGCCGTGGTGCTCACGGGCGACATGATCTCCGCGCTGGGCAGCGCCGAGGCGCTCTATGCGCTGCTGGACGTCATGGGCGAACTCTACCCGCAGGTTCCCGTCTATTTCATCCCCGGCGACAGCGACCCCGTCCCGCTCTCCATGGCCTATGCCCTCGGCGGCAGCCCCTATGCCCCGTGGGTGCTCGGCGCGCAGCAGCGCGGCGCGTCCTATCTGACTGCGCCCGTCGGCGTGACGCGCGGGGAGCAGACGCTCTGGCTGACCCCAAGCGCGCTGCTCAGCCTTGATGTGGACACCATGCAGGGGCAGTACGAGGCGCAGTACCTCGCCGCGCTCGCCTCAGGCGATCAGAACAGCATCGAACTGGCCGTGCACTACCTGCGCCAGCTGGAGGACCTTCGTGCGGCCAAGAAGCGCGCAAGGCCGGGCGACATCCACATCGGCGTCGCGCACACCCCGCCGTCGGAGACGGAGATGGCCGTCCTCGACGGGGAGCTGAGCCTGCTGCTGTGCGGGCATACGCTCGGCGGGCTCATCCGCCTGCCGCTGCTGGGCGCGCTGTTCATGCCCTCCCAGTCGCTGCCGCGCTACGGCCTGCTGCCCGGGGCGAAAGAGGGCTATGGCCTCTCGCAGAGCGCGAATCCGCGTGTGTACGTCTCCCCCGGTCTCGGGCAGAGCGACAGCCACTACCCGTCGTTCTTCTTCCGCCTGTTCAATCCGCCGCGCGTTTCGCTGATCTCGCTGACGCCGTCGACGATGTGAGGGGGAAGACCGCCGGACGCGTCCCTGTTTGCCATAAGACCAAACCGATTGAGGCAGCGCAGTGTCAGCGCCCGCAGGCTCCTTCCACCATCCTTCGGATGGTCCCCCTCCCTCCCGGAGGGAGGTTCGTCGCGTGTTTCTTCCATAAATCAGCGTCGTTGATGTGCAGAGCGGCGCCGTCCCGAAGCTCCCTCCGGGAGGGAGCTGGCAGTGAGCGCAAGCGAAACTGACTGAGGGAGCCTGCGGGCGCAGACGCCTCGCTCACTCCAACAGCTTGGTCATTCATCTCTGCCAAAAAGGTTTTTCGGGGTTAAACAAGGGAGGAGCAGAGCCCCTCCCCTACATCAGAAATGCGCATAAAACAGGGAGGGGCTTAGGCTCCTCCCTGCATGTATTATATAGAAGAATCAGCGCGCCTTCCTGCCGCTTCGCACCGCCGCGACGATGCCGCAGCAGATGATCAGGCCGCCAATGATGAAGTTCGGCGTGATCCTTTCGCCAAGGACGATCACGCCCAGCGTCGAGGCGACCAGCGGCTGCATCGGGTAGAACATCGAGCAGAAGCTTGCGTCCATCAGCGACAGGCTGAGATTCCACAGGGAATGCGCCGTCGCCGTGCCGACAAGGCCCATGAACAGCACCGCAAGCACGCTCTCCATCGGCAGGGAGAAGGCCGCGCTCCTCAGCTCCAGCGCCGCCCATGCGCCGGTAAAGGGCAGCGCGAAGACCATGCCCATCATCGCCACCTGCATGGGGTCATACCGCCCGGAGACGCGCCTGATGATGACCGACGCCATCGACCAGAGGAAGACGCTCAGCAGCATAAACGCCGCGCCAGCCAGATCGACCGTGCCGCCCACGCCGATGATGATCACCACGCCGATCATCGATACCGCCACGCAGGCGATCTTCGCCGGGGTGAGCCGCTCCTTCAGATAGACGGAGGCGAGGATGGGGATGAAGATCGGGTTCATCGCGCCGAGGAGCGAGGAGATCGAGCCCGTCAGGCGGCTGATGCCCAGCATCTGCAGGCAGAAGCTGAGGAAGTAGCCAAGCAGGCCGATCAGGAAGACTGTGCGCAGATCCTCCCGTGCCATTTTCTTCATCGCCCCGCGCAGGCGCAGGATGACATACAGCGCGGGGATCGCCACCAGATACCGCAGCGCCAGCAGCGTTACCGGCGGCACCGTCCGCAGCGCAATCTTGGAGACGATATACAGGCTGCCCCAGCACAGGAACGTGCCAAAGAGCGGAATCAGGTGCTTCTTATTCATCATGACCTCCTTGTCGTCATGCCGCCGTCCGCCCCGCAGGGGGGACGACCGTCATTTTCCTTCATTATAGGCCCATTTACTCCGCTTGTACAGCCGCTAATGCAGTTTTCTCATTACTCAGGTTTCATAAAGTGAATAATATTCATGTATATCTTGAAACAAAGTGACGAATTATCCCTTGTGCGGTCAATCGTTTTGTTGTATAATAATGCCCATCATCGTCGGGACCGCGTTTTTTCCTGACGAGGATACAATTCCGGCGGCCTCAAAGCCGCCACACAGGAGGACTTGACTTATGAAGAAGATTCTCGTGGCCATGCTCGCGCTCGCGCTGATGATGACGGCGTGCTTCGCGTCTGCTGAGGACACCATCAAGCTCGGCGGCATTTCCCCGCTGACCGGCCCCGCGGCCGTCTACGGTCTGGATGTTCAGGCCGGCGTCGATTACGCGATCGAAGAGATCAACGCCAACGGCGGCATCCTCGGCAAGCAGGTTGAGCTGATCTGGCGCGACGACATGCACGATCCGGCGACCTCCATCAACATGTACAACCAGCTGGTCGATGAGAAGGTCGTCGCCTTCATCGGCCCGGTGACCACCGCCCCGACCATCGCCGTCTATGACGTCGCTGCGAAGGACAACATGCCGTGCATCTCCCCGTCCGCCTCTGCGTACGAGGTCACCAACGCCGGCAACAACCTCTTCCGCGCCTGCTTCCTGGATCCGTACCAGGCCGGCATCGCCGCGCAGTACGCGGTGGAGACCCTCGGCGCCAAGTCCGTGGGCATCATCTACGACAACGCCAACGACTACACCCTCGGCCTGTACGACGCCTTCGTCGCCAAGGCTGAAGAGCTGGGCCTTGAGATCGTCGCCGCCGAGGTTGGCGTCGCCGGCCAGGCTGACTACTCCGCCCAGATCAGCAAGCTCGCCGACTCCGAGCCGGACGTGATCTACGCCGCCGAGTACGCGCAGGAGATCGCCATCATGCTGCCGCAGATGTTCGACGCTGGCCTGGACGAGACCCCGATCATCGGACCGGACGGCTTCTCCGGCGTCGACGGCCAGATCGGCGAGGATGTGCACCTGCTCGCCAACTGCGTCTACACCTCCGCCTTCTCCCTTGACGCCACCGGCGACGTCGCCGTGAAGTTCATCGAGGGCTTCACCGCCAAGACCGGCAGCGCCCCGGCCCTGTTCAACGCGCTGGGCTATGACGCGACCATCATCATGGCCGAGGCCATCAACGCCGCCGGCTCCACCGAGAAGGACGCCATCATCGCTGCGCTGGACGCCACCGACATCGAGGGCGCGACCGGCCACATGACCTTCGACGATCACAACGACCCGATCAAGTCCGTCTTCGTCATCGGCTTCAACGAGGATGGCACCGAGACCCTGAAGACCGTTGTTGATCCGTCCTGATCATCGCAATCACACACACATTGTCAAAGCGGCAAGGGAGTAACCCTCCCTTGCCCTTTGGCAGTTTTTACGGATGCCTGTCATCCGGATGCTTTGCGCAGGGAACGCGCCTGCTCCCCGCGCAAAGCACCCGCAAGGACTGGGGCTTTAACCACTTGAAAGGCGGTATACCACGTGAAACCTGCAACATTTGTCATCACGCTCATCAACGGCCTTCAGCTGGGCAGCGTTTATGCGCTCATCGCGCTGGGCTATACGATGGTCTATGGCATCGTCAAGCTCATTAACTTCGCCCACGGCGACATCCTGATGGTCGGCTCCTACGTCGTCCTGTTCGTGATGACCTCCGTGTTCACCACGACCTCTCTGCTCGCCAAGGTGATTGCCGTCGCCGCAGCGATTGTATTCTGCATTGTACTGGGCGTATTGATCGACCGCGTGGCCTATAAGCCCCTTCGCGACGCCCCGCGTATCTCCGCGCTGATCACCGCCATCGGCGTGAGCCTTGCGCTGCAGATCCTCGCGCAGCTGGTCTTCGGCAGCGAGCAGATCAAGTTCCCCGCCATCATCATGAACGAGACCCTCTTCAAGATCGGCAAGAAGCCCGTCAAGTCGCTTCCGCTGATCACCTGCGCCGTCTCCGTCCTGCTGATGATCGCCCTCACCCTCTTCGTCAATAAGACCAAGCCGGGCCGTGCGATGCGCGCCGTCTCCGAGGATATGGGCGCCGCCCGCCTGATGGGCATCAACGTCAACAATACCATCTCCCTCACCTTCGCCATCGGCTGCGCGCTCGCCGCCATCGGCAGCGTCTTCTACGCGCAGAAGGTCGGCTTTGTCAAGCCGCTGCTGGGCTCCCTGCCGGGCATCAAGGCCTTCATCGCGGCTGTCTGCGGCGGCATCGGCTCCATCCCGGGCGCGGTGCTGGGCGGCTTCATCATCGGCGTGCTGGAGACATTCATCAACTACTTCGCCTCCGAGTACGTCGACGCGGTCGTCTTCGGTCTGCTGATCGTCGTGCTGCTGGTCCGTCCGGCCGGCATCCTCGGCAAGGCTGTCCGCGAGAAAGTGTAAAAGGAGGAAGTTCATATGGTCAAGCGCAAAGGGCTTTCTTCCCTCGTCAATCTCGTCTGCATCATCGTGCTCTTCTTCGTCCTGCAGGCGGTCAGCAAGACCTCCCGCTCGATGAACGACCTGCTCATCCAGATCGGCTATTCCATCATCATGGCCACCAGCCTGAATCTCGCCTGCGGCTATCTGGGCGAGCTCCCGCTGGGCCATGCGGGCTTCATGTCCGTCGGCGCATATACCGCCGCCGTGCTGACCGCCAAGTTCCTGCCGCAGGGCTTCGCCTTCTATCCGCTGTCGCTGCTGGCGGGCGGCCTGATGGCGGCGCTCTTTGCCTTCATCGTGGGCGTGCCCGCGCTCAGGCTCAAGGGCGACTACCTCGCCATCGTCACCCTCGGCTTCGGCGAGATCATCCGCGTGCTGATCAACACCGTCTTCTCCCCGCTGACCGACGGCGGCAAGGGCCTCTTCGGCATCCCGATCTACGCGGGCTTCACCGATACGTTCATCATTACCGTCCTGTGCGTCTGCGCGCTGTATATGCTGATCCGCTCCCGCCACGGCCGCGCGACCATCGCCATCCGCGAGAACGCCATCGCCGCCGAGGCCTCCGGCGTTCACGTCTCCAATTACAAGATCCGCATGTTCGTCATCTCCGCGTTCTTCGCGGGCATCGCCGGCGGCATCTATGCGCATCAGCTCGGCGTGCTGACCGCGGCGAAGTTTGACTTCAACCGCTCGATTGACTATCTGGTCATGGTCGTCTTCGGCGGCATGGGCAGCCTGACGGGCTCCATCTTCGCCGGCACGGCGCTCACCGTCGTGCAGTACCTGATGGCCTCCCTCGTCGAGTATCGCCAGCTGGCCTACGCCGTGCTGCTGATCATCATGATGATCTTCCGCCCGAAGGGCATCTTCGGCCGCTGGGAGTTCTCCATGACCCGCCTGCTCGCGCGCTTCATCCCCGCCTTCGGCGCGGAGCCGAAGAACGCGGCCGAGCTTGCCAAGGACGTCATCCTCCCCGACACCCCGGATTACGAGATCCCCAAGGGCCAGCATGTGCTGCGCACCACGCATCTGGGCATCCGCTTCGGCGGCCTGCAGGCGGCGGACAGCGTCGACCTGAAGCTCGATCAGGGCGAGATCGTCGGCCTCATCGGCCCCAACGGCGCGGGCAAGACCACCGTCTTCAACATGCTCACCGGCGTCTACAAGCCCACCGACGGCGATATCAAGCTGCTGGGCAAGTCCATCGTGGGCAAGACCTCCCACGACATCACCAACGCCGGCATCGCCCGCACCTTCCAGAATATCCGCCTGTTCAGGTCGATGACGGTGCTGGAGAATATCGAGGTCGCCTTCCAGACCCGCATGCACTACACCATGCTCGACGCGCTCCTGCGCACCCCGGCCTATGCCCGCGCCGAGCGCGGCGCGAGGGCCCGCGCGCTGGAGATTCTCTCCGTCTTCGGCATGCAGGACATGGCCGATCAGCCGGCGGATTCCCTGCCCTACGGCCAGCAGCGCCGGCTGGAAATCTGCCGCGCCCTTGCCGCCAGCCCGAAGCTTCTGCTCCTTGACGAGCCGGCCGCCGGCATGAACCCGACCGAGACGCGCGATCTGATGGACACCATCCGCATCATCCGCGACAAGTTCGGCGTGACCATCCTGCTCATTGAGCACGATATGAAGCTGGTCATGGGCATCTGCGAGCGCATCTATGTGCTCAACTACGGCAGCGTCATCGCCGAGGGCACGCCGGATGAGATCCGCAGCAACCCCGAGGTCATCACTGCCTATCTGGGCCAGAACAATCCCGTCAACGCGGGCGCTTAACGGAGGTATAACATGCTGAAAGTTGAAGGGCTCAACGTCTACTACGGCGCGATTCACGCGCTGCACGACGTGAGCTTTGAGGTCAGGAAGGGCGAGATCGTCACCCTCATCGGCGCGAACGGCGCCGGCAAGACCACCATCCTGCATACCGTCAGCGGCCTCGTCCGCCCGAAGTCCGGCAAGATCACCTTCCTTGACAAGGACATCACCCACACGGAGGCGCATCACATCCTGCAGCTGGGCCTCGCCCATGTGCCGGAGGGACGCCGCGTCTTCGCGAGGATGACCGTGCAGGAGAATCTGATGATGGGCGCCTACGCCCGCAAGGACAAGGACGGCATCGCCGAGGATCTGGAGACGGTCTATTCCCGCTTCCCGCGCCTGCAGGAGCGCTATCGCCAGCTGGCGGGCACGCTCTCCGGCGGCGAGCAGCAGATGCTCGCCATGGGCCGCGCGCTCATGAGCCGCCCCGATCTGCTGATGATGGACGAGCCGTCCATGGGCCTGTCCCCGCTGCTGGTTGCGGACGTCTTTGAGATCATCAAGTCGATCAACGCCGCCGGCACGACCGTCCTGCTTGTCGAGCAGAACGCCGCCATGGCGCTCTCCATCGCCAACCGCGCCTACGTCCTTGAGACGGGCGATATCGTCAAGGAAGGCAGCGCCGATGCGCTCATGCACGACGACACCGTCCGCAAGGCATATCTGGGCTAACACAATCAAAGGGACTGTCCGCGCGGCAGTCCCTTTTCTTTAGTCGGAAGGGTACGTCCGCCCGCGGGCGGGGACCTCATCCGTCAGCTGCGCTGATATGCTCAGCACAGGAACAAATCCGGATATAGAAGCATAGTCTCCTGCCCGCATTCTCCATCCGTCAGCTGCGCTGACACCTTCCTCCCGGAGGAAGGCTTTTCCTCTAAGCAGCTTGTGCGAATCGGCGCAGCAGATGTGCTAAGCATCGAATATGAACAGGCTCCCTCCGGGAGGGAGCTGGCTGCCGAAGGCAGACTGAGGGAGATATCGGGCGCGTAATCCGCTTATTCCCCTATCAGCATGCACTTTCACAAAACTTCGCCCGGGAAAGGAGCACGATCCATGAACCAGCATCTTCTCACCCATGCCCACACCATCATCCGCCAGTCCATCGCCGCCGTCCTGCCGGACGAGGCCGTCCGCCGTGCGCTCGCGGACATGGATCTGCCCCCGCGCGTGACGCTTGTGGCCATCGGCAAAGCCGCATGGCGCATGGCCGCCGCGGCGCAGTCCATCCTCGGCAGCCGCATCACGCAGGGCGTGGTCGTCACCAAATACGGCCACAGCGAGGGCGCGCTCCCCGGGCTGGAGATCATCGAAGCCGGGCATCCCGTGCCGGATGAAAACAGCATCCGCGGCGCGGCCCGCGCGCTCGATCTGGTCAGCGGCCTTTCCCGTGAGGATGCGGTGCTCTTTCTCATCTCCGGCGGCGGCTCCGCGCTCTTTGAGGCACCGCTGCCCGGCGCGTCGCTTGGCGATATCGCCGCCCTCACGCGGCAGCTGCTCGCCTGCGGCGCGTCCATTGCGGAGATCAACGCTGTGCGCAAGCACCTCTCCGCCGTCAAGGGCGGGCGCTTTGCCATGGCCTGCGCGCCGGCTTCGCTTACCTGCATCGTCCTCTCCGATGTGCTGGGCGACGCACCGGACGTCATCGCCTCCGGCCCCGCCGCGCCGGACGCCTCAACCTGCGCGGATGTGCAGGCGATCATAAGAAAATACGCGCTGACCGTTCCGGAGCATCTGCTCCCCCTCCTCGCTACAGAGACGCCCAAGGCGCTTGAGCGCGTCACAAGCATCGTCACCGGCAGCGTGAGCGCCCTGTGCGAGGCAGCGGCCGGCGCTGCAAGGAGCCTTGGCTATGTGCCGCTCGTGCTCACCACCACGCTCGACTGCGAGGCGCGCGAGGCCGGCGCGATGATGGCCGCCATCGCCCGAGAGATCCGCCGAAGCGGCAGCCCCATTTCCCCGCCCTGCGCCGTGATCGCCGGCGGCGAGACCGTCGTCCATCTGCGCGGCACGGGGCTCGGCGGGCGCAGCCAGGAGCTGGCGCTTGCCGCTGCAAAGGGGCTTGACGGCCTCCAAAGCGTCTGCCTTCTCGCCCTCGGCAGCGACGGCACCGATGGCCCGACGGACGCAGCGGGCGGCATTGTGACGGGCGGATTTGCCGCAGCATGCCGTGCGCGCGGCCTGTCCATCGATGCGGCGCTCCAAAACAACGACGCCTACCCCCTCCTCAAAGAGATGGATGCGCTCATCATGACCGGCCCGACGGGGACGAATGTCAACGACGTCTGCGTGCTGCTGATTAAATAAAAAAACAGGAGCCGGCTTAACCCGGCTCCTGCTGGTTTTTGCAATAAGCACTCCCTCAGTCTCGCTTCGCTCGACAGCTCCCTCAAGAGGGAGCCCTCAACGAAACAGCTCAGAGGAAAGAAAATGAACCTCTGACAATCTGCTTTGCAGCCTCCCTCCTGAGGGAGGGGGACCATCCGAAGGATGGTGGAAGGAGTGCTCCCGATATTGGGATTACTCCTCTTCCTTGACGACGACTTCGCCCTCGGCGGCGTTCTTCTTCACGCTCTCGATGCCGTTTTCGCAGCTGCTCTTGGCCACATAGCCCTCGCTGACCGCGATCACCTGGCCGTTGGTCGCCTTCAGGCGGAAGCGGAACTCGCCCGCCTTGTCGACGTAGATTTCAAACTTCGGGCACTTTTCCTTCTTGAAGCCCTCTTCGGTCTGATCCTCGACGTTGGCGATCGGGGCATTCTTCTTCACGCTGGCCACGCCGCTGAGGCAGGAGGCCTTGGTGGTATACACTTCGGAGGTCGCGATCACCTCGCCGTTGCCGGCCTTGAGGTCGAACTTGATGCCGCTCGGAACGGTACGAACCACAAACTTGCCCATAGGAAACTCTCCTTTTCTTTGCGCCCGCTCATGCGGCAGCGCTGTACTGATGGCGGAGCGCCGCACGGCCTGCTCCGCTTTTTCTTGTATCAGTATATCATTATTCGGGAACGGCTTCAATATTTTCCCCGTCATTTTCCCGATTTTTTCCGTCATCTCCCTTCCGGCAGCAGCTGCGCGGGGTCCTGCGGCACGCCGTCATGATCAAGCTCCAGATGCAGATGCGTCCCCAGCTCCGCCTCGCAGGGGATGGCGTCCATGATCTCCCCGAGCGCCTGCCCGCGCGTGACGCACTGCCCCGCCTGCACCCGACACAAAAGCAGCCCGGCATACACGGCGCGCCGTCCGTCCGTCTGCGCGACCGTCACCCGCCAGCCCCACAGGTCATCCCGTGAGGCGCGCTCCACCACGCCGTCCATCGCGCAGAGGACCGTCTCCCCTGCCTGCGCCGCCAGATCCAGCGCGGCATGCGGCTTATAACAGGAGAGCGCCGCCCAATATACATGCGCCGTGTCATACCCGCGCAGCACGCCGCCGGACACGGGCGCGGCACGCCCGCCGCCCATGCGCACGGGCGCAAGTGTCGTCTGCGGACGCAGGACAGCCTGCGTCGGCACAGGCAAGGGCGCGGGCGACGGCGTCTCCCCGATCTCATGGGCCGCTGCGGCAGCCTGCGCAGCCGTCCTCTCCTCAAGCGCCTTCGTATAGGCCGCGCTGGCTGCGATCACCGTCACCGCGGCAAGCAGCGTCATCAGATACGCATAGTCCATCATCGCCTTCTTGAGCCTGCACCAGTGCGCGCGCACGCCCGCACCGAAGCGCCCTGCCTTTCCCCTCATGCCCATACAAAAATCCCCGCCTTTCCCGCACAGGATGGCAGGAAAAGGCAGGGATTATGCATGTATGCCGTGCCCGTCACGGGACGACGCGGATGCTGCTTCCATCGGAATAGACGGTCATCACGCCGTGCTCCTTGGCGGTATAGACCTGCGCGCCGGCACGCTGCAGGCGCACGATGACGGGATTGGCGGGCGATTTGCCCGTGAGGAGTGCTGCCTTCGGGGAGACGGCGGCGGCAAAGTCCGTGCCGGTCGCCTCGTCGCTGCCGCCCTGCGCGCAGATGAGCACATCCGCATCGAGCGGCGCGCCGGAGGATCGCAGCTCCCGCTCGCCCGCCTGCGTGATCCGGCCCATCACCAGCACGCTGGTCGCGCCGTAATCGATGCGCACGGACAGGCCGTCGTCGCGCTCGTCGGTATGATTGCGGAAGGCGGGGCCGATGACCGTCACCCGCGCGCGGCCCAGCGCAAAGCTGAGCCCCTGCTGCGGCACAATCAGCTGGGTCTTCCCGCCCTTCTGCGCGGCGGAGATCATGCTGTTATAGGCCTTGCCCTTTGTCTGGCTGTCGGGATAGAGCAGGTAGCCCGGGCGCGTCATCGATACCGCGAGGCCGAGGCCGCCGGCCTGGTCGTCGCTCACATCCGGTGCGATCACCGCGCTGAGCGAGCCCGCGCCGCAGAGAAGCAGCTGCCCGCAGAGCAGGGGGCCATTGCTGCCGCCGCCCAGCAGCAGCGTATACCCGTCGCAGCAGACAAACACGGCCTCGCCCGCCATCGTCCGCAGGGTCTTGACCGTCATGCCCTCCCGCGCAACGTGGTAGGGCCAGCCGTCCAGCGGCAGATCCTCCAGCATGCCGGACAGGGCGTTCAGATTCAGCGCGGTCAGGTCGATCTCCGGCAGCATGCCGTCCTCGATGCCGATCGACTCAAAGGAAAGCGAGGGCGCGCCGGTCTCGGGGTCATTCCTGACAAAGCCCAGCACGCATGCGCCGACAAAGAGCATCGCCAGCACGCCCAGCAGCAGCACGATGCGCAGAAGACAGCCGGAGAGGCAGCCGCGCTTCCGCTTGTGCACGCGGGAGCGTCCTTCTCTGGCCATCGATCAGAGCCTCTCCATCTCGGCGGCGAGGAGCTTTGCGTCCTCCTCGGTCGTCGCCCAGCTGGTCACAAAGCGGACGGAGACGCGGCCATCCGGCAGATCAGCCCAGTGCTCGAAGGCAAAGCGCTCGGCGAGCGCCGCCTCCTGCTCGCGGGTGATGACCGGAAAGACCTGATTGCTCGTCGTCTTCTGGAAGAATTCCACGCCGCCGCGCGCCATGCCCTCGCGGATGATATCGGCCATGGCGTTGGCATGCTTCGCCCATGCGAAGTAATCGTCGTTTTCAAACGCGGTCAGGAACATCAGGCCGCACAGACGGCCCTTGGCCATCATGCCGCCGCGGTTCTTGATCATGAAGCGGAAGTCCTTCTGCAGGGCGGGACTTACGATGACCATCGCCTCGCCGAAGAGCATGCCGTTCTTCGTGCCGCCGATGTAGAAGCAGTCGGCGATCTGCGCCAGATCCGCAAGCGTCACGTCGCATTCCGCACTCATCAATGCGCTGCCAAGGCGCGCGCCGTCGATGTAGAGGATCAGGCCGCACTCGTCGCAGACCGCGCGCAGGGCCAGCAGCTCGGCCTTGTTGTAGACCGTGCCGACCTCGGTGGACTGGCTGATATAGAGCACGCGCGGGTGCACCATGTGCTCGTCCGTGTGCTCACGGCAGACGGCGCGCACGCCCTCGGGCAGCACCTTGCCGTCCTTCGATGCGGCGACGAGCACCTTATGCCCCGTCGCCTCGATCGCGCCGGTCTCGTGGACATTGATATGGCCGCTGGCCGCCGCAACAGCCGCCTCATACGGGCGCATGAACGCGGCGAGCGCGATGGCATTGGCGGATGTGCCGCCGGCCATCATGTGCACCTCTGCCTGCGGGCAGGCGCACTTCTCGCGGATGAGCGCCGCGGCGCGCAGGCTGTAGTCATCCAGCCCATAGCCGCAGGTGTGCTCCAGATTCGTCTCCATCAGGCGCTGCATGATCAGCGGATGCGCGCCCTCGCCGTAGTCATTCTGAAAAAAGGCTCTCATGTCGTATGTTCCTCCTATATGATGATTCAGCAGCGCCGCCCGCCTTCGGGCCCGCCGCCTTATTTGGTGAATTGACCGACGACCATCGTCTCGTCGATGGTGATCTCGCGGACGCCGCTCAGGTCCACCCGCTCAAGATCGACGCCCGCGAGCATCGGCGTCATGCGCGCCAGATGCCAGACGAGCGCCTCGCTGACGGGCAGGGTATAGGTAATCTCCCGCGTCTCGAGCACCTGCATGCGCGAGGCCGCGTATTCCTCCACACGGCCGCCCTCGTAGCGGGCATGGCGCAGCTGATCCTTCGCCGCCTCGCGCAGCTGCACGAGGTAGCCCGCGCGCGGGGAGAGCTTGACGATCACGCCGCCGGGCCGCAAAACGCGGGCAAACTCCGCATAATTCGCCGGGGTGAAGACGTCCAGCAGCACGTCCGCGCAGGCGTCCTCAAGCGGGATATTCGCCAGATCGCCGACAAAATAGCTGCCTGCCTTGTCGCTCCTGGCGGCGAGGCGCACGGCCTCCTTGCACAGATCAAAGCCGATGCGCGTCATCGCCCGCTCCGCAAGGACGCGGCGGGTGTAATAGCCCTCGCCGCAGCCGGCGTCCACCAGCACGGGCTGCGCGGCGCGCACATGGCGCTCAATCGCCCCGCCGATCGCCTCGATGACGGGATCAAACACGCCGCCCTCAAACACGGCGGCGCGGCTGACAAACAGCTCCTTCGTATAGAAATCCGCCCGCCTGCCCGGCGCAAGGTTCACATCGCCCTGACGCGCGACGTCAAAGCAATGGCGCTTTGCGCAGAGGAGACTGTTCCCCTCCTGCGAAAGCGCGCCTTTGCAGATCGGACAGCGGAGCAGAGAGACGGCCTCCTGCCGCATGAATCTCCGCCCTTTCGCAATGATCTATCAAAAAATCCAATCAGAAGTAATCCGAGAAATACGGCTGCTCGATGGGAATGATGTCCTCGAGGATGCGCACGGCGGTGTCGCCCGCGCGCAGGCGCTCGACGCGCTTTAGGTATGTCGGGCGCTTGTAGCCGTAGAACATGGCCGTCAGCGTCTGGATATCGCAGCGCACCAATTCGCCCTGCGTGCCGCCGCGCTCGAGGATCGTATTGCCCTGTTCATCCCAGCGGAGGGAAAAGTCGCCGCAGTTGCACTCCATGATCGGGTCGTCGATGACGAAATGCAGGTCGTCATGGATGGAGATGATGTCGAACGGATACTGGCGGATGAACTCCTCAAAGTCGACGATGCGGGCCATGATGTACGGCTCGATCTCCTCCTGTATCTCGCTGTCCTCCAGCAGGAAGGCCATCGGCTCGTTGGTGTAATTGTTGCCCACAACCTTCTCGATCATCGTGAAGTGCGCGGAGATGTAATTCCACAGGCCGTGGCGGGCCTCCTGATTGTTATAGACGAGCTCCTTGATCTTGAAGACGTCGTTGGCGATGTAATAGACCAGATAGCCGCGCGGCTTGTCGTCCGCGTCGTAATACACGGCGACGAGGACGTCGTCCGCCTCCCAGCGCCAGTACTCCTCCCACTCGAGGTCGTTGCGCTTGAGCGCGCCGTGGCGCATCCTGGTGAATTCATCGTGCACGCGGCGCAGGTCCTCGCTGTCCGTGCTCACGCGCTCGACCATGCCGCTGACCCGGCGGCGCTTGGGCAGCTGGGTGTCCTTGATGGTGTAGGTCATCTTGTCCGAGACGATCTCCCATCCCTTCTTGCGGTAATAGGGGATCAGATACGGGAAAAGCATCGACACGCACTGATGGTTTTTGCGCATGTCGTCAAGCGCCTGCTTCATCAGACGGCTCATGAGGCCCCGGCCGGAATACTCCGGATATGTCGCCACGCCGGTGATGCCGCCCATCTTGTACATCTGGCCGAAGAGATTGACCTGCATGGGATAGACGCTGATCTGAGAGGCGAGCTTCTCCCCGTCGAACCAGCCGAAGGACTCCGTCTTCTTGAGGACGGGCTTCTTCGACTTCTCCATGCCCTTCTGGTCCCAGCCGAGCGAGGCGAGCTCGCTGTCCGTCACCTGAAAGGCATAGCGAAGCAGCGCATTATACTGCGCCGTGTCGTCCGTGGTGAGCCTGCGCATCTGCAGGCGATCCTCCAGTCTACCCTGTCTCATGGCAATCCCCTTCTGAAAAAAATCAATCGATTCTATAATTATATCACATTGCGCATCCGCAGGCAAGGGAAAGCCCCGCTCACGCCCCGCCGCTGACATAGCTGCGCTCGAAGGTGATCACGCAGTAGTGATTGGGATAGGCCTCCTGCACGCGCTCCGCGATCAGGCTGCGCAGATGGGCGGCGGGCTGGTTGAGATCATAGGGCATCACGCAGTCAAAGACGATGTTCACATGCGTGCTGCCCGGCACGATCCTCAGGTCGTGGATGGTCATCTGCGGATGGATCTCGGCGGCAATCTGCCCGATGAACGCGCGGAAGACGGGCAGGCGCGGATCGTCCGTGGCGACGGGATCGTAGTGGATAACCAGATGCAGCCCCTCTTCCTCAAAGAAGCTGCGCTCAATATTGTCCAGCAGATCGTGGCAGACGAGCGGATCCTCCGAGGCGGGCATCTCCACATGCACGCTGGCGAACTGCCGCCCCGGGCCGTAGTCATGCACCAGCAGATCATGCACGCCCAGCACGCCGGGATAGCTCATGATCTTATCGCGGATGGCGTCCACGCGCGCCCTGTCCGGCACGCTGCCCAGCAGCGGATCGACCGTCTCCTTCACCAGATTGAACCCGCTCACCAGGATGAACAGCGCCACCGCCGCGCCCATCCAGCCGTCGAGCATGAGGCCGGAAAAATGGCCGACAATCGTCGCCAGCAGCACGGCGGAGGTGGCGATCACATCGTTTCGGCTGTCCTGCGCGGCGGCGAGCAGCACGCCGGAGCCGATCCGGCTGCCGACGCGGCGATTCATCCACGCGAGGGCGAGCTTCGCCGCGATGGACAGGATCAGCGCAAAGAGCGATACTGCGCTCATCGCAACGGCCGTGGGCGCAAGGATCTTCTGCACGCTGCTCTTCATCAGCTCTACGCCGATGACCATCACCATCACCGCGACCAGCAGCGCGGAGAGGTACTCAAACCGGCCGTGTCCGTAGGGGTGCTCCGCATCGGCGGGCTTCTCCGCGAGCTTGAAGCCCAGCAGGCTCACCACGCTCGAGGAGGCGTCCGTCAGGTTGTTGAAGGCGTCCGCCGTGATGGCGACCGACCCGCTGACGACGCCCGCCGCCGCCTTCGCGGCAAAGAGCAGCGCATTGACGCCCACGCCGGCGAGGCTCGCCGCCTTGCCGCAGGCGCTGCGCGTGCGCTCGTCCGCCGCCATTTCCTTCCCCGTCATCAGATGAAACAGCGTCCTGAACATCCAGATACCCCCTTCATATGCAGCCGCGCAGTCAGACGCGGCAAACTCTCCAAAAAACAGATGAAGCCCGTGCGCATCGCACAGGCAGGCCCCCTCCCGATGGAGACGGCTCACGCTCATACATATTCTGCGCCGGGCTGCAAATTCCTCTTTTTGGCTGCAAATCCCCGGCCGCAGCGCGCTTACCGCTCTTTCCTTTGCCGTGGGTACGTGCTATAATCAGCATAGCATTCAAGGCCGGGCAGCCCAGCCCGTACAGATCAAGGGAGATCATCTGCCATGTTCAAGACACACGCCCACCGTACCATGGATATGACCGAAGGACCGCTGATGAGCAAGGTACTCTTCTTCGCCCTGCCGATCATGCTCTCCGGCATCCTGCAGCTGCTCTTCAACGCGGCGGATACCATCGTCGTCGGCCGCTTTGCCGGCAATGAAGCGCTGGCCGCTGTCGGCTCCGTCGGCTCGCTCAACAACATGATCGTCAGCCTGTTCATCGGCCTGTCCGTCGGCGTCAACGTGCTCGTCGCGCGCTACACCGGCTCGCGCGAGAATCAGAAGGTCTCCCAGACGGTCCATACCGCCGTGGTCATCTCGGTGCTCGGCGGCCTGCTGCTGACGGTGGTGGGCTTTGTCGCCGCACGCCCGCTGCTGCAGCTGATGGGCTCGCCGGAGGACGTCATCGACCTCGCCGTGCTCTATGTGCGCATCCTCTTCCTCGGCATGCCGGTGCAGATGCTCTATAACTTCTGCGCGGCCGTGCTGCGCGCCGTTGGCGACACCAAGCGCCCGCTCTACTTCCTGACCTTCGCCGGCGTCATCAACGTCGTGCTCAACCTGATCTTCGTCATCCTCTTCCACATGAGCGTTGCGGGCGTCGCGCTGGCGACGATCATCTCGCAGGCGGTCTCCGCCGTGCTGGTCGTCCATTCGCTCATGGGCATGGACGGGCCGACCCATCTCTATCTCCACCGCCTGCGCATCACGCCGCCCATCCTGGGCGAGATCGTGCGCATCGGCCTGCCGGCGGGCATCCAGTCCTCGGTCTTCTCGCTGTCCAATGTGGTCATCCAGTCCTCGGTCAATAGCTTCGGCTCCATCGTCATCGCCGGCAACTCCGCCGCGGCGAACATCGGCAATTTCATCTATCAGGCGATGAATACCTTCCAGCAGGCGATCACCTGCTTCGCCGGGCAGAATATCGGCGCGCGCAAGCCCATGCGCATCATCACCTCGATGAAGGTCTGCCTCTTCTGGGCGGTGGCCTTCGGCCTGTCTCTCGGCACGTTCTCCTGCGTCTTCGGCGAGCAGCTGCTCTCCCTCTACAGCGCGGACCCCGCCGTCATCGCCGCGGGCATGGAGCGCCTGTACGTCTTTTGCCTGCCGTACTTCCTCTGCGGCATCATGGACGTCATGACCGGCGCGCTGCGCGGCATCGGCTATTCCATCCTGCCGATGGTCGTCTCCATCCTCGGCGCCTGCGTCTTCCGCATATTCTGGGTGATGACGGTCTTCGCCGCCTTCCCCACCATGTTCTGCCTGATGGTCTCCTATCCCGTCTCGTGGCTCATCACGCTCAGCGTGCACAGCTACTTCTTCTACATCATCTGGAAGCGCCGCTTCAAGCAGGAATTCACCGCCGAGGAGCTCGCCCGCCGATAAAGCCCCCGGATTCAGAAAAAACAAAGCGCCTGCCGGATCATCCGGCAGGCGTTCTTTGATTGCAGAATTACAGGCTGCACTTGAGCGCGGCATGCACCGACCTGACATGCTCGACAAGGCTCTCGTCATAGCTCTCAAGGCGGGACGCCTTGACGGAGGCAAGACCGTGCACATAGGTCATCAGCTTCGTGCAGAGCGCGGCAGCCTGCTCCTCATTGATGCCAAACTGCTCGCACTCGTAGCGGATCATCTCATCGCGCCAGCCCTCCGGGCCGCCCATCGCGCTGGTGTCCTTGCCAATGCGCATGAACAGATGGGCAAAGAGCTGCGGCTGCTCGCAGGCAAAGCGCAGATACGCGCAGCAGCAATTCTCAAAGTGATTGCCCTCGCGGGAGGCGCCTTCCAGCATCTGTGCCCACAATTCGTGCGCCTTCTGGTCAAGCGTCGTCTTCAGATCGCTCATACCCGCATAATAGCTGAAAATCGGCTGGGTGGAGCAATTGAGCGCCTTCGCCACGGAACGGGCATTGACAGCCTCCATGCCCTCGCGGCAGAACATGGCAAAGGATCTTTCAAGAATCATCTCACGGGTAATTCTCTGTTTCGGCGGCATAATAACTCTCCTCCATCGCGAAAATATCATATCATCATTGCAAAAATGTGAATTTTTCCATATGATAACACACTTTTTTTCATTCGTCAACGGGGGCTGTACAGGCCGCCGCCATGGATAGGCAGGATTTTATATCATTAGTGCGGACACATTATTTTGTGTCCATTTCCAATGATTACATGGAAAATTTCGGATTTTTTCGTTATGATTTAACAACGTATTCGACAGAATTCGACAAACAAAAAAGCCGAACAAAAAGAAAAAATTTTTCTCCTCCTTCGCGGTATTTATCCCACTGTTTTGTATGGGTTGATCTTCACCGCCGCGCATGATACAATGAAGGCGGCAAAACTGAGAACAGAGGTAAACCCATATGAAGCTCATCCGCATCCTCCCGGCGCTGCTCGCCCTCCTGCTGCTGCCCTCCCTCGTCATCGGCGAGGCCCTCTCCATGGAGGAGATGCTCGGCGCGCAGGAGGCCATCATGACCGACCTGCTCCCGCAGGAATGGACGAAGACCGACGCGCGCGGGGATTTCATCGACAGGATCATCGCAACGGCCAAGTCCCTCTACGACGAGGCGGACGGCCGCGCCCGGCGCGCGCAGTACAGCGGGGATATCTATGTCTGCAAGAATTTCACCGTCCATCTCTTCCGGGAGAATTGCAGCGCATTCCGTATAGCAGAATACCCCGATGTGCCGCTGGTCATCCCCAATAACCAGAAAAAGGCCGACTGCGCGCCCTATGTCTACGGCGTGGAATGGCAGGACGTCTCCGCCGCCGAGGGCAATCCCTTCTACGCCGCGGCGACCTTCCGCTACAACAATGACCTGAGCAAGGCCGAGAACAGGCAGCTCGCCCGAGAATTCCTCATGCAGGTGCAGCGGGGCGACTACTTCCAGATGGCGGCGAACTACTACTACGGCGTGGGCGCGCACAGCATGATGTTCATCGCCGACTACGACCCGGAGACGGATACCGTCCGCTGGGCGGACTCCAACATGAAGGGCAAGAGCATCAACGGCGAGCGCTACGCCTATGTGCAGTATGACGCGGTGAAGGAGATCGACTGGTTTATCGACGCCTTCTGCCGCAGCAAGTACGGCGCGACGATCTACCGCCTGCGCGAGGACATCATCTACGCGCCCGGCGAGGAGCCGTAAATCCGATAGCATGCATAAAACCCCGGCTTTCCCGATCGGTTTTGATCGGTTGGCCGGGGTTGTTCTGTGTTTACGCTGTTTTTTCTGTCGTGCTGCCTTGCTGCACTCCCTCAGTCACGGCTGCGCCGTGCCAGCTCCCTCAAGAGGGAGCCTTCAAAGCAGCTTGTCAGAAGCCGATTCCATTCTGCTGAAAAGAATCGTTGCATCCTCCCTCTTGAGGGAGGGGGACCAGCCGTCAGGCTGGTGGAAGGAGTGGTCTTATTTCCCCGCAGCGGCGTCATACGCCTGCTGATAGAGAATCTCCTGCGCGCTGATGGATTCCTCGCCCTCCGGCGCGGTGCGGCGCAGATACACGCCGTCCTCGCGCATCTCGCGGGCCTGCGCATTATCCGAAAGCAGCAGCTCGAACATATCGAGCAGACGGCTGCGGATCGCCTCGTCGTTGATCGGCGCGGCGACCTCTACGCGGCGCAGCGTATTGCGGGTCATGAAGTCCGCCGAGCCGATAAAGACCTTCGCGCGCTCGCGCGGGCCGAAGACATACACGCGCGAATGCTCGAGGAATCGCCCGACGATGCTGATCACGCGGATATTTTCCGTCTTCCCCGGGATGCCGGCAATCAGGCAGCAGATGCCGCGCACGATCAGGTCGATCTTCACCCCCGCGCAGGAGGCGTCGATCAGCCGGTCGATGATCGTCTTGTCCGTCAGAGAATTGATCTTCACGCCGATATACGCCGTCTCGCCGGCTCTGGCGCGGGCGATCTCGCCGTCGATCATTGCAAGGATCTTATTCTGCAGGCAGTGCGGTGCGACGAGCAGATGCTTCGCCTCGGTGATGGTCTCGTCCATCGCCAGCGCGTCAAAGATCTCCGCCGCCTGGCTGCCGATCTCCTGATCCGCCGTCATCAGCGACAGGTCGGTGTACAGGCGCGCGGTCTTTTCATTGTAGTTGCCCGTGCCGATCTGCGTGTAGTAGACCGTCCTGTCCCCCTCGCGGCGGGTGATGAGGCAGAGCTTGGAGTGAACCTTGTAGCCGTTGAGGCCGTAGATCACGCTGCAGCCCGCCTGCTCCAGCCGGCGGGACCACTCGATGTTGTTCTCCTCGTCAAAGCGCGCCTTGAGCTCCACGAGCACGAGCACGTCCTTGCCGTTTTCCGCCGCCTCGATGAGCGCCTCGACGACCTTGCTGTGCTTGGCGACGCGGTAGAGCGTCATGCGGATGGAGACGACGCTGTCGTCGTTGGCCGCCTCCTGCAGCATCTGCAGGAACGGGCGCATGCTCTCATACGGATAGGAGAGCAGCTTGTCCCCCTTCGCGATCTGATCGAGCACCGGCACGCCCGGCTCAAACATGGGCGCGCGCTGGGGAATGCGGCGGGTATAGAAGAGCGCGTCGTTCTGGCGCAGGGTATCCTGAATCTGGAAGAGGAAGGACAGATCCAGCGGCGTATTGCTGCGGAAGACCTGCGCCCTGTCTACATCCATGTATTCGCAGAGGGTATCGATGATGTCGCCGTCCAGTTCGCGCGAGAGCTCGATGCGCACGGGCGCGAGGCGCTTGCGGCGCTTGATCAGATTGACCATGAACTCGCGGTAGTCGATGTCCTCCTCATAGAGGGCGTCGGCGTCGATGTCGGCGTTCCTCGTCACGCGCAGGAGGGACTTGGCCTTGACCGTGTAGCCTTCAAACACCTTGGGCATGAAGTGCAGGATCAATTCCTCGGCGAGCATATAGGTCTTTTCCTTTGAACCGACCTCGATCAGCCTCGGGAAGACGCCCGCGTTGCACGGAATGATGCCCAGCTTGTGCTTGCCGTTCTTCTTCGTCAGCACGACGACGGCATAGATCTCCTTATTGCGCAGGAACGGGAAGGGCTGGCGGCGGCCGACGATGCTCGGGGAGATCAGCGGGCGGATCTGCGCGTCAAAATAGCGCTCAAGCATCTCGCTCTCCTGCCGGCCGATCTTTCTGAAATCGACCAGATGCACGCCCTGCTGCTCCACCTGCTCCATCAGCTGGGTATAGATGGCGTCCTTGCGCGCGTTGAGCTCGCGGACGACGGGCATGATGGCGTCGAGCTGCTCGCGCGGGGTCATGTTGGTCTTATTATCCCGGATCTTCGGGGAGACCTCTGCCTGATCGACCAGAGAGCCCACGCGCACCATGAAAAACTCGTCCAGATTGCTCTGGTAGATTGAGGCGAAGCTCAGCCGCTCGCAGAACGGCGTCCTGACGCTCTCGGCCTCCTCGAGCACGCGCTCGTTGAATTTGAGCCAGGAGAGCTCCCTGTTCATGAAGATCGTACTGTCCGGCATGGTTTATCCGCATCCTTTCGGTTTCATCCCCTTGATTATACTTGATCCCGCCGGAAAAATCCATTCCCCGCACGGGCGAAAAGGCGATTTCACCCAAATTTTACATATGCAGCACGCATGGGCAGGAAAAGGACCGGCAGCCGAAGCCGCCGGTCCAGAGGTATTCGCTTCAGTCCCGAAGGGGTTAATTACGCCTTCTTGGAGAGCTGCTTGCCGATCATGTAGCCGAAGGTCACGTTGCGGCCGCAGCACATGCCGGTGGACAGGTTCGGATAGGTGTTGGCGAAGTACGCGCCGGAGTCGTTGCCGATGACGTACAGGCCCTCGATCTTGTTGCACTCGGTGTCCAGCGCGTTCATGTCGGTATCGATCACGATGCCGTCCATGGTGCAGAGCATGGCGCCGGTGGTCTTCGCGCCGTAGAACGGAGCGGTCTTGACCGGGGTCAGGCGATGCGGCTCCTTGCCGAAGTCCTCATCAACGCCCGCCTCGCACAGCGCGTTGTAGCGCTCGACGGTCGCCATGACCTTGTCGACCGGGAGCAGCAGCTTCTCGGCGAGCTCCTCGATGGTGTCGCAGCGGAAGACGAAGCCGTTGGCGACGAGGCCCTCGAGCATGCCGGCGACGGCCTGGTGCGGGATGTTGGGGTCCGCGCCGTTCTCGAACGGAGCCATGCGGGAGCAGCCGTGCATCTTGAACGGCTCGACATAGCTCTGCCAGTCGCTGTCAAACAGAGTATAATGGACATGGCCCCTGTTGTACTCGTCGGCATGGAGGATGCCCTCGTAGGTGCCGGACTCATTGAAGAAGCGCTCGCCGTCGGCGTTGATCTTCAGCCACGGCTGGCTGCCCATCCAGAACCAGCCGGTCTCCTCGTTCTGCACGCAGTCGGGGCCGTTGGCCTGCTCTGGCTTGAGCGCGCAGCGGTCGAACATCATCATGGACGCGGTCTCGTCCATCTTCGCGCCGGCCCACAGGCAGGCCTTGATGCCGTCGCCGTAAGCGCCCGGCTCGGACCAGCTGCTGCCGATGATGCGCAGATTCCACGGCTGGAGGGCCGCCATCATCTTGAAGTTCTTGGAGTAGCCGCCGGTGCAGACGACGGTGCCCTTGGTCGCGGTGTAGCGGACATACTTGCCGTCGCCGTTGGTGGCGATACAGCCGGTGACCTTGCCGTCAGCCTTGACGAGCTTGATCATCGTGGTGTTGTAATGGAACTCAGCGCCCTTGGAGACGGCGTAATCATACAGCACGACATTGCCGTTGAGGGTGTTGCCGTTGCCGTCGTCGCTGCCCGCCCAGCGCGGGGAGTGGCCGGTCGGGAAGTGATGATACTTCGCCTCGTCCACGGAGTCGCCGGACTCATGCCACAGCTGCACGCCGCGCTCGGCCAGGCGATCGCCGTACCAGTCGATGACCGCGCCGGAATTGTCGCAGAACATCTTGATCAGGCGCTGATTGACATGGCCGCCCGCATTCTCGGTGGCGAACTTGATGTAATCCATCTTGTCAATCTTGGTGCCCCACTCCTTCTGGTAGCGGGAGTCGATGCCGCCCAGGTCGTCACGGATGCCCGTGCCGGTGCCGAAGCGATCGATACCGATGACCTTCGCGCCCTCCTCCGCGGCGGAGCAGACGGCGAACATACCGGCGGTGCCGCAGCCGATGACCAGGATCTCGGTCTCATAGTCGGCGACGATCTCGCTGTCGGCGATCTGCGGCTCCTGGCCCAGCCAGTCGCCGTCGTCGGCCTCCTCGGCCTTCTCCTCGATGACCTCGACCGGGATCTCGCCCTTGGCCTGCTTGATACACTTGTCGGCAGCCTTCATCACCGCGTCGGAGGTGATGGTGGAGCCGGAGACGGCGTCGATCTCAGCGCCCTGCGCGGCCATGAGCCTCGCCTTGAGCTCCTCGGCGGCGTCCTTGCCGTAGCCGGCGGTCTCGCCGGAGACGTCCAGCACGACGTCGGTGATCGCGGTCTCGGAGAAGGTCATGGTCACGGTGACGGTGCCCATGCCCTGCGCCTGCGCGCTGTAGGTGCCCGGGGTGTAGATCGCGCTCTCGGCCATCACCGGAGCCACGCTGCCCAGACCGAGCGCCGCCGTGCCGGCGAGAGCGCCCTTAAGGAAACTTCTGCGGGAAATGTCTTTCATGGGAAAAACCTCCTCTATATCATGTTACCTGTATTATAAAGTCGCGGGCGGCCCCCAAGTCAACAAAAACAGCTTACATATCTTTCGTTGTTTGTGATTGTTTCTCCACATTTTATGCTATAATAGCCTCACAGGGGGGACGGAAATGGAGAATCAGACAAAAATCAGTCAATACAAAATCGGCGATTACGCCCGCTACATGGGGGTTACCCCCGACTTGCTCAAGCACTATGAGCAGCACGGGCTTGTGACGCCGGAGGTCTCGCCCAGCGGCTACCGGTATTATCCATTCACGCAGTCCCCCGCGCTCCTGTCCTCCATGGGGCTGCGCAGCTACGGCCTGCCCCTGCGGGAGATCAGCGCCATGCTGCGCGAGGACGACCTTGACGCCTATCTGGGCCGGCTGGAGGCCCGCACGCAGGAGATCCGCCGGCAGATGCGCCATGAGCAGGCGCTGCTTGACGAGCACGAGCGCCTCGTCCGCTGGCTCCGGCGCGTGTCGCCCCGGGGAGAGGACTTTCAAATCGATGACGGCCACGAGATGCTCTTCCTTCCCCACTCGCAGAATCTCTCCTTCATCGACGAGCCGGAGGTCTACGACATCCTCGGCGGATGGACGGCGTGGCTGCCGGTCGTCAAATCCTGCCTGCGCATCGACGGCGAGGAGAAGCAGTGGGGGCTGGTCATCCGCAGGAGCTTTGCCAAGGAGAATGATCTCCCCATGAGCAGCGCCGTGCGCATCATCCCCGCGCGCAAGCGCTTCGTCTTCAGCTTCAGCGGGTATCAGGCGCCGGAGGGCGTCAGCCTGATCGACGCGCTCGAGCAAAGATGCCGCAGCAGAATGGCCTCCATGAATCTTTTCCCCACGGGCGACATGCTCATGATCATGCTGCTGCAGACGCACGAGGAGGGCCGCTCCCTGAGCAGCGGCCTGTTCAGCGTGCCGATCGACTGATCAAACACGCTGGACGATATAAAAACCCGCAGGATTATAGGAGGTTCGCAAGACAGTAATTCCAGAGATTACGACTTTACGGCATCTGTCTAACAGGAGTAGAAGCAAACGAACATACGGCATTCAGCTTCGGCTGCGTGCCGTTGTTCGTTTTTTGGAAACCGCTCTATTGACCATGGTTCATAGAAAAGTTACACTTTCATGCGATGAATTCCGATGCACCTATTGAAAAATGACACCTCATCGCGCCATAATGTGTGTACACACAAATACGGATAGAGGTAAGCAAGTCTTTGTATTGATTGGAGGACACTTTAACTATGATAAATTTCAGAAAGATAACCGAAGATAACTTCGATGCCATTATAAGCATGAAGCGACCGGATGACGAAAACTTTGTGGCATCAAATGCTCATTCACTTGCCCAGGCGTGGTTATACCGTGATAATGGCGATGTATTCCCATTTGCCATTTACAATGACGATTCTGTTGTCGGTTTTATGCTCTTGGAAGAAGATATGGATGAAGAACGGTTGGATTTATGGCGAATCATGTTTCCACCGGAGAACGAAGGAAAAGGCTATGGAACAGCCGCAGTACAGCTCATGCTCCAATATGCAAAGGACTCCGGGCGTTATAAGCGTATCGGTCTACTATGCAGCCCGAACAACCACAACGCAAGACATATCTACGAAAAACTAGGTTTCAAGCCAACCGGCGAGATTTGCCATGGCGACATAGAAATGCGATTGGAGCTGTAAGATAACACTATGAACATACAACAGTTTTGGTCCGACATTCTCGCACAGAGAGCAGACGCGATAAGAGAATATTTCCACACCGGTGCTTATGTGAATTGGCATTGCTCCAACGAGCATTTCACGGTCGAGGAATTCATTAGAGCCAACTGCGAATATCCCGGAGATTGGGATGGCGATGTTGAAAAGATTGTTACGACGGACGATATGATTATCACCGCAACACAGGTATATCCGAAGGATCGTTCCGCTTCTTTCCACGTTACGTCCTTCATCAAGCTGAAAGACGATAAGATCGTCGCTATGGATGAATATTGGGCAGACGATGGCGAAGCTCCAAAGTGGCGACAGATTATGAAAATTGGGAGAAAGATAAAATGAATATTGAAACTTCACGAATGATAATTCGTGATTTCACATCGGAAGATGCCGCTGATCTGCACGAAATCTTTGGTGATGATGAAACAATGGAGAACTGCGAACCGGCATACGATTTTGAAAAAACAAAAGAATTTCTAACTTCTTTCTGCATCGATCGGAACGGCGCTGTTGCAGCAGTACATAAAGAAAGCGGAAAAATGATGGGATACATCCTGTTCAACGAGTTTGACGAGGGTGTATATGAAATGGGTTGGATATATAATCGCAGCTTTTGGCAGCAAGGATACGCATACGAATCCTGTAAAGCCGTGATTGACTATGCCTTTGGAAAACTGAAAGCCCATAAGGTTTTTGCAGAGGCAATCGATACCGTGAAATCCGTCAGTCTTATGCAGAAGTTGGGTATGCAGCTTGAAGGCATCCAACGGAGTCAAACTAAAGATAATCACGGTAACTGGGCAGACCTTTACTTCTACGGTCTGCTGGAGGAAGATTGGAGAAAAGCCAAATGAGTGTTATTGAAACCGAAAGACTAACCATCCGTCACATTGCAGCGGATGATTGGAAAAGCATAAAAGAAATATGGGTGGACTTTAACACTTCCACCTTTTCACAGTACGATAAACCTCACATCACCGATGACGAGGATGTTCAGCCAAGAATTGCAAAATGGGCAGGAGCAAACAGCGGCACCGAGCATATGTTTTTCGCTGTTTGCCTCGGAAATACCGTTATCGGATACAGTGCCTTTAACCTCCGAGAGAACGGACACGAGATCGGATACTGTTTCCACTCCGCATATCACGGCAAGGGCTACGCAAAGGAAAGCCACTTGGCACTCATTGACTATATGCGTGAGCTTGGCATTAAAAGGCTGACCGCAGGCACGGCACTCAATAATACGCCTTCCGTTGCGCTTCTCAAATCCTTGGGCTTTGAGCTGATCGAAACAGAAAAGGTGTCCTTCTACAAGGATGCAGATGGCAACGATATTGTATTTGACGGCGGTGTTTTTGAACTGAATTTGGAGAAAGCAGAATGAACATACAATATGAGAACTTAACCATCCGTCAAGCCGAAGCTGCCGATGCCGCGCAGCTTACCGCTTGGTGGAATGACGGTGCTGTGATGGCACACGCAGGCTTCCCCAATGGCTTGGGAACGACCGAGGAAGAAGTTATCGAAGGACTTGAGAACGGTTGTATGGTCATTGAGGAAAGCGACCATCTGATCGGTGAGTGCAATTACCGAAAAGTGTCGGACGGCGTTGCAGAAATCGGCATTAAGATCTGTGAAACCGATTGTCAGAACCGTGGTGTCGGAAGAAAAGTTTTAAGCATGCTGATCGGTTGGCTATTCAGAAATGGATATTCCAAAGTCGTTCTCAATACCAACTTGACGAATGCAAGAGCGCAGCATGTTTACGAATCGCTTGGTTTCCGCAAAGTGAGAATCAACATTGATTCTTGGAAAGATCAGCTCGGTCGGCCCCAATCATCGGTCGATTATGAGTTGGTTGAAAAGGATTTTGTCAATTATATGTGAGGGAAACACCTGCGTTGACAGAAAGGTGTGTATGCCCTCCCGTGGATGGGCTGATAAAAGCGAAACAGGCATGACCGAAATCATACCTGTTCCATAAAAAATCAAATACTTCTGTTTTGCGATCACCGAGTATATCGCCTGCGGGTTTTCTTCGCTGTGATGTTTACTTCGCGTACTTCTTCACGATATCCAGCACGGCCTGCGCGACATAGGCCGCATTCTCCCTGCCGAGGGTGGAATACAGCGGCAGGGAAATCTCGCTCTCGGAGAAGTCGTAGGCCTTCTTGAAGTCCTCCGGCTTGTAGCCAAAGCGCTTGGTGTAGGCGCTCATGGTGTGCAGGGCGATGAAGTGCACGCTCACGCCGATGTTGCGCACTTTGAGCTCCTCGATGAACTGATCGCGGGAGATTGTCAGGCGCTCGGGCACGATACGCAGGATGTACAGATGGCGGCTGTGGTGGCAGTAGTCCGGGGTCTTCTGCAGGCGCAGCTGCGGCACACCGGCAAACGCCTCCTCATAGACCTTCACCGCCTCGAAGCGGCGGCGCTGCATATCATCCATGCGCTCGAGCTGCACGGTCGCCAGCGCGGCCTGAATGTCGAACATGTTGTACTTGTAGCCCGGCTCCTCGATGTCATAGCGCCAGGAGCCGCCCTTGCCATAGCGATTCCACGCGCCGGCGCTCATGCCATGCGTGGAGAGGACGCGCGCCTTCTTGGCGAGCTCCTCGTCGTCGGTGATCAGCGCGCCGCCCTCGCCGCAGGCGAGATTCTTCGTCGCATAGAAGGAGTAGGACACCGCGCCGCGCGGATGATGGCCGATGAGCTCGCCGTTGTAGCGGGTCTCCACGGCGTGCGCCGCGTCCTCGGAGAGGAAGAGATTGTGCGCGTCGCAGATTTCGCCGATGCGCCCAAGATCCGCTGCGAGGCCGGAGTAATGCACCGGGACGATTGCGCGGGTCTTTTTGGTGATCTTCTTCTCGATCTCGTCCGGGTCGATGAGGCCGGTGTCCTCGTCGATATCCGCAAAGACCGGCGTTGCGCCGACATGCAGGATGGTATTGGCGCTGGCGGCAAAGGTCAGGGGCGTGGTGATGACCTCATCCCCCGGACCGACGCCCGCAGCGACCAGCGCCAGATGCAGCGCCGCCGTGCAGGAATTGAGGCCGACGCAGTACTTCGCGCCGACATACTCGGCAAATTTCTTTTCAAACTCGATCGTGCGCGGGCCCTTTGCCCACCAGCCGGAGCGCACCGCATCGCTGATGGACGCGACCTCCGCCTCCGTGACGTCCGGCAGGCAGAACGGCATCCAGTCATTTCTCACCTTAAAATCGCTCATATGAACCTCCCGCCCGCTGTGGGGCGCAATATGCTGTGATATAGCCATACATGGTTATTATAGCACAGATAGGAATCCGCTTCAAGAACAGACGAGCATGACAAACCGTCATCCCATCCTTTCCATCAAAACCTTTTCGAGGCAGCCCTTCCCTTTATATATACGCATATCCGACAATTTCCGGCGCAGAATTTATCAAAAGCACGAAGAAAGGGGTTGACACTTCGCCCACCGCGCGCTATAATGCACTCAATCAAACATCGAAACCGTTTGAGGAAAGAGGAGTAGAAAGCAGCATTTTCGTCACAGAGAGCCGCCGGCGCTGGGAGTGCGGTACGGGGATCGCTTTCAAATGGGCTTTCCGAGGGTCCTGTCAACGGGCGCATCGCCTTATTAGACGGGAACGGGACGCAGACCCGTTATCAGGCTGCACCGTATGTTGGTACGGGGTAAAGCGGGCCGAAAGGCCAAAATGAGTGGCACCACGGAAGTGTATTCCGCCTCATGTATCCGAAAGGTACATGGGGCGTTTTCTTATTCCCCCACACATTTCTCCGCTTCCCACGACTGGTCTCATGGCGAACCCATCGACCCACACCCAAGCAGGAGGAAACTATTATGAAGCGCATCATCTCCATCATCGCAGCCCTCGCTCTGATCCTGACCGCCGCCGTCTCCTTTGCCGAGAGCTACACCGTCGGCATCGGCCAGTTCGCCCAGCATGCCTCGCTGGATAACTGCTACGAGGGCTTCGTGCAGGGCCTCGCCGAGGCAGGCATCGTTGAGGGCGAAAACCTGACCATCGAGCTGCAGAACGCGCAGGCCGACATGGGCATCGCCCAGCAGATCGCCGCGCAGTTCGCCGGCAGGAAGGTCGACATGCTCGTGGGCATCGCGACCCCGATGGCGCAGGCCTGCTACAACGCGGCCGCCGGCAGGATCCCCACCGTCTTCACCGCCGTCACCGATCCTGTCGCCGCGGGCTTTGCGGACGCCTCCGGCGCGGCCACGGGCGACGTGACCGGCACCTCCGACGCGCTGCCCATCGAGGCGCAGCTTGCAACCATCCGCGCCATGCTGCCGGAGGCGAAGAAGATCGGCATCCTCTTCACCACCAGCGAGGTCAACTCCATCTCCGCCATCGCCATCTACAAGGAGCTCGCCCCGGCCTACGGCTTTGAGATCGTGGACGCCGGCATCAGCACCATCGCCGATCTGCCGCTGGCCGTCGACTCCCTGCTTTCCAAGGTCGACTGCCTGACCAACCTGACCGACAACACCGTCGTCTCCGCCCTCGCGCTGGTGCTCGACAAGGCGAACGCCGCCAAGAAGCCCGTCTTCGGCTCCGAGATCGAGCAGGTCAAGCTCGGCTGCCTCGCGGCGGAGGGCCTTGACTACATCGCCCTCGGCCGCCAGACCGGCCTGATGGCCGCCAAGGTCCTCAAGGGCGAGGCGAAGGCCGGCGAAATCCCGTACGAGATCATCACCGAGCCGGGCCTCTATGTCAACGCCGCCGTGCTCGAGCGCTTCGGCCTGACGCTCTCCGATGAGCTCGCCGCCCGCGCGAACATGCTCTGATCCCCACGCAATCGATCCTTCCATCTCATCAATGATTCTTCTCGGAGGTTTCCATCATGGCACTGCTGCTGAGCGTCCTTGAACAGGGCTTCATCTACACCATCCTCGCGCTGGGCGTGTACATCACATTCAGGATCCTCGATTTCCCGGATATGTCCGTGGACGCGACCTTCCCCCTCGGCGCGGCGGTCACGGCGATGATGATCTCCAAGGGCTTTCATCCCCTGCTGACGCTCCCGGCGTCGCTGATCGCCGGCGCGCTGGCGGGCGCGCTCACCGGCTTCATCCATGTGAAGCTGCACGTGCGCGACCTGCTCGCGGGCATCATCGTGATGACGGGCCTCTATTCCGTGAATCTGCACATCGCCGGCAGCGCGAACGTGCAGCTCTTCCTCTACAACACGATGTTCAAGAATCCCGCCGTCTCCGCCCTGCCCTATGAGGTGCAGACGTACGTGCCGGTGGCGCTCATCGCGCTGCTGGCGTTCGCGGTCAAGTTCGCCATGGACGCCTACCTCGCCACGCGCTCCGGCTTCCTGCTGCGCGCCACGGGCGACAACCCGACGCTCGTCGCCTCGCTGGCCAAGGACAGCGGCAAGGTCAAGATCCTCGGCCTGTCCATCGCCAATGCGCTCGTCGCGCTGGCGGGCTGTGTGATGTGCCAGCATCAGCGCTACTTCGACGTGAGCATGGGCACCGGCACGCTGGTCATCGCCGTCGCCTCCGTCATCATCGGCACCAGGCTCCTCTCCGGCCTGCGCTTCCTCGGGGCGACGCTCGCCGTCGTCATCGGCTCGGTCATCTACAAGGCCTGCGTCGCGCTGGCGCTGGAACTGGGCCTCTCCCCGTTTGATCTCAAGCTCGTCACGGCGGCGCTGCTGCTGGCGATCATCGTCCTCGGCGGCAACAGAAAGAAGGTGAAGCGGCATGCTTGAGCTGCGCAGCATCCTGAAGATCTATCAGGGCGGCACGGTCAACGAGACCTGCCTCTTCGATGATTTCAATCTGACCATCCCGGACAGGCAGTTCGTCTGCGTCGTCGGCTCCAACGGCTCGGGCAAAACCTCCCTGCTCAACATCATCTGCGGCTCCATCCCGATTGACGAGGGCTGCGTGATCGTCGGCGGGAAGAACATCACCCCCATGCCCGAATACAAGCGCCACAGGCGCATCGGCCGCGTCTATCAGGACCCCGGCAAGGGCACCTGCCCATCGATGACCATCCTTGAGAACATGTCCATGGCGGACAACAAGGGCAAGCCCTTCAACCTCCTGCCCTGCGTCAACCGCCGCAAGACGGAGGAATACCGCGCGATGCTCGCGCAGCTGGGCCTCGGCCTGGAGGACAAGATGGGCGTGCAGGTGGGCAGCCTCTCCGGCGGCCAGCGGCAGGCGATGGCGCTGCTGATGAGCACGATGACCCCGATCGAATTCCTGATCCTCGACGAGCACACCGCCGCGCTGGACCCCAAGACCGCCGAGGTCATCATGCAGCTGACCGGGCGCATCGTCGCCGAGAAGCAGCTGACGACCATCATGGTCACGCACAACCTGCGCTACGCCGTGGAATACGGCGACCGCCTGCTGATGATGCATCAGGGGCATATCGAGATGGACCTCGCCGGCGAGGACAAGCGACGCCTGCAGGTCGCCGACCTGCTCACCCGCTTCAACGAGATCAGCATTGAGTGCGGAAACTGAAAAAACAAAACAGGGACAGCTCCGAGGAGCTGTCCCATTTCTATATAGATGTTATATCTTTCATTTCAGCGATCAGGCTCTCCCCATCGCCCGCAGGAACCTGTCCAGCGCGTCCTGCCACGGCGGCAGCGGCGCAAAGCCTGCCTGCGCAAGCGCGCGCTTATCAAGGCGGCTGTTTTTGGGGCGCGCCGCCTTCGACAGGCCGTATTCCTCCGTCGTCACGGGGACGACCTGCGTGCCCATCCCCGCGCGCGCAAAGATCGCCTTGGCGAAATCCGCCCACGAGATATAGCCGCCCTCGTTCGTCGCGTGGTAATCGCCGTAGCGGTCGGTGACGATCATATCCGCCAGCAGGCGCGCCAGATCCGGCGTGTATGTCGGCGTGCCGATCTGGTCGTAGACGACGCGCAGGCTGTCATACTTCTCCCCGAGGGCAAGCATGGTCTTCACAAAGTTCTTTCCGTTGAGGCCGAAGACCCACGCGGTGCGCACGATGAAGCGCTTCTCCACCTGCGCGCGCACGGCCTCCTCGCCCTCCAGCTTCGTCCTGCCGTAGACGGACAGGGGCGCAAAGTCCCGGCAGTCCGCCCGCCACGGCGCCTCCCCCTCGCCGGAGAAGACGTAGTCCGTGGAGATGTACATCATTTTGCAGCCAAGCCTTCGGCAGGCCGCCGCGATATTCGCCGTGCCCTGCGCGTTGACGGCGCGGGCCTGCGCCTCATGCTCCTCCGCCGCGTCCACCGCCGTCCATGCCGCGCAGTGGATCACCGCGTCCGGCTTCGCCTCATCAAGCGCGTGGGAGACGGCCTCCGCATCCGTGATATCGAGCGGCGCATACGGCGTATCCGCCAGCCCTTCGCAGGCCGGGGCGAGATCGCTGCCCACACACAGGTGCCCGCGCGCGGTCAATTCCAGCACGGCGTCATGGCCCAGCTGGCCGCAGACGCCGGTCACAAATACCTTCATGAGAAAACTCCTTCGAAAAACCGCCGCTCAGCGATTGCCGTACATCCGCTCGTAATAATCCTGATACTCGCCGGAGAGGATCGTCTCCCACCACTCGCGGTTATCGAGGTACCACGCGATGGTCTTCCTGATGCCGTCGGCAAACTTCGTCTGCGGCAGCCAGCCCAGCTCGCTGTGGATCTTCGCAGGGTCGATGGCGTAACGCATGTCATGCCCCTTGCGGTCGGCGACGTAGGTGATCAGGCTCTCCGGCTTGCCCAGCTCGCGGCAGATGAGGCGCACAATGTCGATGTTGCGCATCTCATTGTGCCCGCCGATGTTGTAGACCTCGCCCACGCGGCCGCGGCGCAGGATCAAGTCGATCGCCCGGCAATGATCCTCGACATAGAGCCAGTCGCGCACGTTGAGCCCCTCGCCGTAGACCGGCAGCGGCTTGTCCGCCAGGCAGTTGGCGATCATCAGCGGGATCAGCTTCTCCGGAAAGTGATATGGGCCGTAGTTATTGGAGCAGCGGGAGATCGTCACCGGCAGGCCATACGTCCTGTGATAGGCCAGAACCAGCAGATCCGCGCTCGCCTTCGAGGCGGAATAGGGCGAACTGGTATGGATGGGCGTCTGTTCGGTGAAGAAGAGGTCCGGCCTGTCCAGCGGCAGATCGCCGTAGACCTCGTCCGTCGAGACCTGATGATACCGCGCGACGCCGAAGGCGCGGCAGGCGTCCATGAGCGTCTGCGTGCCGAGGATATTCGTGCGCAGGAAGACGCCCGGATCCTCGATTGAGCGGTCCACATGGGACTCCGCCGCGAAGTTGACCACGATGTCCGGCCGCTCCTCCTCAAAGAGGGCGTGCACCGCCTCGCGGTCGCAGATGTCCGCGCGGACGAAGCGGAAATTCTCCTTCCCCATCACGGGCGCAAGCGTGGAGAAATTGCCCGCGTAGGTCAGCTTGTCCAGGCAGACAATGCGATCCTCCGGGTGATGCTCCATCATATAGAATATAAAGTTAGCGCCGATAAACCCTGCGCCGCCGGTCACGATGATGGTCATGGCTTCATCCCTCCGTCAGATTTCGCCGAAGATAAAGTTGCAGTCGCTCTCGCCAAGCAGCGGCGCGGCCTCATCCTTCGCCGAGAGGATGGGCGACGCTGCGCCCCAGTCAATGCCCAGCGCTGGGTCGTCATAGCGGACCCCGCGGTCATGCGCGCGGCTGTAGAGGTTATCCACCTTGTAGCAGAACTCCACGTCGTCCGTCAGCGTCACAAAGCCGTGGCCGAAGCCGCGCGGGATGAAGAGCATGCGCTTATTCTCCGCCGAAAGCTCCTGCGCCGTCCACTGCAGATAGGTCGGGCTGCCGCGCCGCAGGTCGACCGCGACGTCGAGCACCGCGCCGCGCGTGACGCGCACGAGCTTCGCCTGCGCCATCGGCGCATTCTGGAAGTGCACGCCGCGGAGCGTCCCCTTCTGCGCGGTGTAGGACTGATTATCCTGCACGAAGGCGGCGGTGATCCCGATCTCCTCAAACGCCTTTGTCGAGTAGGTCTCCATAAAATACCCGCGGTGATCGCCGAAGACCTGCGGCTCCACGATGCACACGCCGGGCAGATTCGTTTCTATCCGTTTCATCAGTATCGCACCTTTCCCTCCGCAACGGCGCGAAGATGCACGCCGTACGGGCTCTTGCCATAGCGCGCAGCGGACTCAAGGAGCTTTTCCCTCGTGATCCAGCCGTTCTTGTAGGCGATCTCCTCCGGCGCGCTGATCTTGATGCCCTGCCGCTTCTCGATCATCCGGACAAAATCCGCCGCGTCAACCAGACTGTCGACCGTGCCGGTATCCAGCCAGGCAAAGCCGCGGCCGAGCAGCTGCACATCCAGCAGCCCGTCCTTAAGATACATGCCGTTGAGCGTGGTGATCTCCAGCTCCCCGCGCGCGGACGGCGTGACGCGCCCAGCCCGCGCGCTCACCCCGGCGGGATAGAAGTACAGCCCGGTAACGGCGTAATTGCTCTTGGGGGCCTTGGGCTTTTCCTCAATGGAGATGACCCGGCCATCGCCGTCAAACTCCACAACGCCAAAGCGCTCCGGGTCGTTGACATAATAGCCGAAGACCGTCGCCCGCCCGTCCTGCTGCGCATGCTCCGCAGCGGCGCGCAGGATGCGGCCAAAGCCGTTGCCGTAGAAGATATTGTCGCCGAGCACCATGGCGCACGCGTCATCGCCGATAAACGCCTCCCCGATGATAAACGCCTGCGCAAGGCCGTCCGGCGAGGGCTGCACGGCATAGGACAGCCGCAGCCCGAATTCGCTGCCGTCGCCGAGCAGATGCTCAAAGCGCGGCGTATCCTCCGGGGTGGAGATGATCAGGATCTCCCGGATGCCGGCGAGCATGAGCGTGGAGAGCGGGTAATAGATCATCGGCTTATCATAGACGGGCAGCAGCTGCTTGCTGGTCACCATCGTCAGCGGATACAGCCTTGTGCCGGCGCCGCCGGCGAGGATAATGCCTTTCATATGCGCTACAGCCTTTCTCCGCCCCGCACACGCCGGGACAGCCCCATTCATTGATGGACATATTATACCAAAAAGCGCATGCAGTGTCCATATCTCCCCGGCAGCGCTTGCGCATGGCGCGCAGGGCGTGCTATAATGACGCATGTTTCCATCAGGCTGCCCCGGCAGTCAATCCATCTCAAAGAGGCGCATTTCTATGATCGGAATGGGTACCATCATCAACGCTGTATTCGTCCTCGCCGGCGGCCTGCTCGGCTTCCTCTTCGGCAAATCGCTCAAGCAGCGCTATCAGGATATCATGATCGCGGCCTGCGGTCTGAGCACGATCTTCATCGGCGCGGGCGGTACATTCAAGCAGATGCTCACCGTGACGGACGGCGCGCTGGGCACGCAGGGCGAAATGATGCTGGTGATCTCCATGTGCCTGGGCGGCCTTGCGGGCGAGATCCTCGCCATTAAGGACCGCATCGAGCAGTTCGGCGAGTGGCTCAAGGTCAAGAGCCATTCTGAGCGCGACGCGCGCTTTGTCGAGGGCTTCATGTCCGCGTCCTTCACCATCTGCATCGGCGCGATGGCCGTCATCGGCCCGATGAACGACGCGCTCTACGGCGATTACACGCTGCTGGTCACCAAGGGCATCCTCGACATGATCATCGTCATGGCCCTCTCCTCCTCACTGGGCAAGGGCGCGGTCTTCTCGGTCATTCCCCTCGTCCTCTGGCAAGGGCTGATGACCGTCGTCGCCGCCTTTATCGGCCCGCTGATGACCGACGCCGCGCTGGCCAACCTCTCCCTCGTGGGCAATGTGCTGATCTTCGGCGTGGGCGTCAACCTCGCCTTCGGCAAGCGGATCAAGGTCGCCAACTACCTGCCGGCGCTGATTGTCGCTGTGCTCTTCGCCGTGCTGGGCATCAAGATCTGAGCGGGATAAAAATCTTCAAAAAAACTGAAAAAACTTGATTATCCCTCTTGCTTTTTTGTGATTCTGTGGTATAATGTCCCTCGTTCGGGCAAATCACCCGGTTCACATAGATCGAGCAAGAGGGTTTTCTCTTCTCCCGGCCAACGGCGAAGCCGATTTCCATTCGCCTTTCATATCTTTATGGGGCATTAGCACAGTTGGTAGCGCGCTACATTCGCATTGTAGAGGTCACCGGTTCGAATCCGGTATGCTCCACCAAAAAGGCCTTCTCAAACGAGAAGGTCTTTTTCATTATGTATATTGACTCTCTTTGGGTATCAGCACAGGGGGCAGCGGCGTATTCGTATTGCTAGGAACATAGTTTGCCAAAGGTGGAGGGCTTTATAAGTTCTCTGCCTTATTCTATTGAGTTTCAGAGCAACGCATAGTATAATAACTGTAAGGATCCGAATAAATAGGAGGTTTTCGTATGGTTCGGAAACTCGTTGTTGTTTTGATTACTCTTGCATTGTTGATTCCATTCTCTATTGGATATGGAATGGAGCAACCAAACACTTCACAAGTATCTGCTGAAATATCATCTTTGGATAGTAGATATTCGAACCTAATCCTGTTTATTGAAAGATACAATACAATTGCCCAAACGCCGATTCAGGGTATAAAGGAATTAGATATTAGTCGTGAGAGCAAACACTATCGCACAGAATTTCGCTTGAATGCATTTCAGAATGCCCCCGCACTTGAGGCTATTATAGGGATCAACTCCATTGAAATGATTAACTCTAACTATGAAGGCTTCTTTGGTTCGGACCTAAGAATATATGCGTTAGTTAATTCATTGGATGCAGCAACTGATGTTTTCGAATCATTTTGTAAAGCAAGCAATCCAGACATTACCGAGGAAGACTTCATTGAGTTTTACGAATATCATAAGCTAGATTCTGGTGATTGTAGAATCGTCATCAAAAACATAAGCGGTTATGTGATGGTAAAAGATGGCCGTTTTGATATTTTGCTCGATAGCTCACCTGATTATTTCGATTTAGAGTAACTGATTTAGTAAATCACTCTATAGGGAGTGAGCAAATGAAACTGATACGCAAGCGTAAGCCCAGCATGAAAACCCTACTTGGTGTGACTAATGCAAAACGTAAATTTGCTAAGGCAACGGGAATACCAACAACGAAATCTGGACGAAAAAGAAAAGCGATGAATGCCGTTACTGGCGGGGCTTATGGAAAATACCAGAAAACCAGAGCTGCAATCAATCGGCCATATAAAAGCGTTAAGCACCCCTCTTCTTGCATGGGTTGCCTAATCTATTCTTTAGGACTTATTTTACTTGCGGGTTGTCTGTTTGCATCTTTGATTGGATGATTTTCTATCAATGGGGCTGAGTTAGGCTTGCTTCGGCAGCGCGCTGCATTCGCATTGTAGAGGTCTTAGGCATCGAATTGCTATATACTCCACCAAGCCAGTCAGAAATGACTGGCTTTTCTTTTTATCTTCACACGATTGATCCCCCACCCCATTCGTGCTATCATGTTCTCAGAAAATAAGAATCAGGGGTGGTGAGCGTATGGCGATGTGGAATCCGTGGCGAGGCTGCAGAAAGTGCAGCGAAGGCTGCCGCTATTGCTACATCCACAAAGGGGATGCAAAGCGCGGCGTTGATACGAGTATCATCGAAAGGACAAAGGACTTTGCCAAGCCCGCAGAGAGGCTGAAGAACGGGCATTTCAAGATGAAGCCGGGCATCGTATACACCTGCTTTTCCACCGACTTTCTGATCGAGGAGGCCGACGCCTGGCGGCCGGAATGCTGGCAGATGATGAAGCAGCGGCCGGACTGCACATTTCTGTTTCTCACCAAGCGCATCGGCAGGTTCATGGACTGTATCCCCGAGGATTGGGGCGATGGCTATGAGAATGTCGTGGTATGCTGTACGATCGAGAATCAGAAAAACGCAGATTATAAACTCGGCATTTTCCAGAGCCTCCCGATCCGGCACAAGTGCATCACGGCCCAGCCTCTTATCGGGGCCATTGACATAGAGCGCTATCTTGACGGCATTGAGCTCGTGGTTGTCGGCGGTGAATCGGACCGGGACGCGCGGCCGCTTGATTACGCATGGGTGCTGAATATCCGGGAGCAATGCATGAGAAAGAACGTATCCTTTGAATTCAGGCAGTGCGGTACGCATTTCATTAAAGACGGCAAGGCGTATACCCTGCAGACAAAGGACCTGTGCGCGCAGGCGAGGAAAGCCGGTATCAATTTCAAAGCCGGCATCTGAGCAGCTCCTCATTCCCTTGCGGCTGCTCTTTCGCTCCGAATGAGATAGCATCTGTTTCTACGCGCGCCGCACATGCAGACGATTGACAACTTTTGTGTGTAACGCTATACTGGGTCCATCAACACCCCGGAGGTACCGCCATGAAGTTTGACACGAAGCGCCTCGTATGGACACGCGAGCCCGCGTCCTGCACCATCAGCGAGGATAAGATCGAGATCGTCACCCTGCCCCACACCGACCTGTGGCAGCGGACGTACTGTCACTTCCGCAACGACAACGCGCCGGTGCTGCAGATGGAAACGGACGAAAAGTACTTTTCCTTTACCGTGCGCACGCAGTTTGAGAGCAAGCACCGCTTTGACCAGTGCGGCGTGGTGATGTATCTGGACAGCGAGAACTGGCTCAAGGGCTCCATCGAGTACGAGAACGAGCGCTTCCAGCATCTGGGCAGCGTCGTGACCAACGCCGGCTACTCCGACTGGGCGACGACGGAGATCGACGCCGCCGTCAAGTCCATGTGGTACCGCCTCAGCCGCCGCGAGGACGACTACTGCATCGAATGCTCCGAGGACGGCGTCACCTACAAGCAGATGCGCATCTGCCACATGCACGCGGGCGGCGGCACGATCCGATTTGGCGTATACGCCTGCAGCCCGGAGGATTCCTCCTTCAAGGCGACGTTCACCTGCATGGAGATGGGCGAATGCCAGTGGCTGGCGCACGACGGGCAGAAGCCGGATGAGGAAACTCTCCTCTGACACAGTGCGCGCCGGCGTCCGCCTGACTATGGATTCAGACAAAGCAGTATACAAAGACAGACAGCTCCCCGATGAATGGGGGAGCTGTTTTTTGCGCAGGCACAGAAAAGGCCCGCCGGATACCGGCAGGCCATGGGATAGATTATTCGTTTCCTGGCAGCGGAATATGATCCAGAGATACGACGGGGATGCCCTTGTACTCCGTCCAGCGGGTACCCTCGGTCAGCACGCAGGCGACCACGGCAATCTCCACGCCGATCTTCTCCGCCAGCGCCTTCACCGCGTCGATGGTGCCGCCGGTGGAGACCACGTCATCCAGGAAGCAGACGCGCTTGCCGGTGAAGTGCTGATACTTCTCCTTGCCGATCCACAGTTCCTGCTTGCCATGGGTGGTGATGGACTCCACCGTCACGCCCTGAGGCTCCACCATGAAGGCCTTGCGGCTCTTGCGGATCTCCAGATAGCGGGGATACTGCTCGCTCATCGCCTGAGCCAGACCGCAGCTCTTGGTCTGCACGGTCATGATCGCGTCGAAATCGTACGCCTGCAGCTTGTCAAGGAGCTCCTTCGCCGCCACACGGTTCCACTCACTCTCTCCGCACATGTCGAAGGAGTAAATGCAGAAGCCGCCGCCGATGTCCAGCTTATCCAGAACAACCGGGTAATCCGCGCTCAGGTGAATGGTATACGTATCAGGATGCTTCATATGCCCTCCGATCAGACCAGACCGAAGAAGCTGCCGAAGTACTTGACCACGATGCCGGCGACCATGCCCAGGAAGGGGTTCTTGCTCCAGGCGGTGACGCCCAGGGCAATATAGCCGCTCATGGAGCCGTCAGAGGCGGCGACGGTGGACAGATTCGGCGCGAAGGTCATGATCAGGCCGATCACGAAGAGGAAGCCGGAGATGGACTGCGCCGGCAGATACTTGCCCAGACGGCCAATGACGCCGGTGAGGATCAGCAGACCGGTGACCAGCATGAACACCACGCCGCACAGAACCGGCCACGGCGCGCCGGCAGTGCCGGAGATGATGGCCTCGATGGGCGGGCCGCCAAAGAGCGCGCTGGGCACATCGGCCAAAGCGTTGATGATGGAGAGGTGATCATAGTTCTGGGTGGTGCCGGCGATGGAAGCGGTGATGCCGCCGAAGGAAATGTTCGCGCCGACGTTGAGCATCATGATGCTCAGCGCGCCCAGGACGACAGCCACGTTCAGCGTGGGCTTGATGAGCTTGAAGTCAGACCAGTAGGCCTTCTTCCAGAAGCGCCACTCGCCGCTCATCTCAATCGCCTCGCGGCCATCCTCCACCAGGGTGGACATATCCACGCGGCGCTTCTGGATGAACAGGAAGTCCACCGTCGCAATCACAACAGAGATAAAGATGGTCCAGACGACCTTGTTGCCGTCATTGAGGAAGATCACATAGGCGATCATCGCGGAGATGACGGACACGAGGGTCACGCGCTTCTCCTGATTGAACATATCCAGCGTGACGCCGGCCAGCATCAGGCCAACGCCGCTCATCATGCCCGCAACGACGGCGGGGCCGGCAAACTCGGCGATCATATTCACGCCGCCGAACAGGCCCAGCACGCACATCAGCAGAGCGGCCAGCAGGATGGAGGACACGTTGTTGCGCAGGTTCTTATTGACGCTGGCAACGGTGATGGTCTCCGCCTGGCTGGAGATGGGGGTGACGGAACCGGTCAGCAGGTTGCCGAAGGCGCCGATCAGGTAAGCAAAGCCGGCGGGCTTGATGGCAAAGCCGCGGGCCTGCGCATAGAGCAGCTGGGGCACGCCGTTAATGATAACAGCCACCACAGCCAGCACAAATGCGCCGATATCAGCGAAATTCATGGGCAGACTCTCCTTTGTGTATTGGAATAGAAAACAACCGCACATTATTATACCAGTTCTTTCCTGGATCTGCAAGAAAAATACGATCCATTTTCCGAAGCTGCAAAGAATAATTCGATTTATTCCGAACATTCATCTCACCCGCATGCGCAGACAAACGGACACATGAAGAAAACCGACACGATGCCCCCGATGCCGGGCGATGAGGCCTTTGCCCGCTCACGCAGGACAGCGCCTCAGATAAGCCAGAATACCAAAAGAAGCCCCCACAATCGTGAGGGCTCCATCGTGATGCAGGCAGAAATCAGGCCTTCTCCAGAGCGAGGGTCCTGGTGGTCAGATCGCAGACCTCGGACGGTCCGAAGTACTGGATCGCGCCCGGATAGACGAAGCAGGTCTCCAGCGCCCACTCGGCACGATGCTCGGCGAAGTACTTGAACGGCGCGCCGTCCAGCTCAACCAGCGCCTTGCGGATAACCGGCTTGTCCTCGCCGTTGCGGCGCTCGATGTTCATCATCTTGGTGATGGGCATGCCGCCGGCCACCCACTCCTCTGCCGGCTTGGAGAGGTTGGAGACCTTGGACAGATAGCCGTTGCAGCCGTACTGGATCAGCATGCAGGCATTGTAGCCCAGGGAGTAGCAGTAGTCCGCGTCGAAGTTGGACGGGAACGCGCAGCGGCCCTCGTAGCCGAGGAAGTGATGCAGCGCGGAGAACTTGCCGTTGTAGGTGCCGGCAGCCTTGCGGGCAGCCAGGTTGTTCTTGACGAGCTCGGAGAAGAGCTTCTCAGACTCGATCAGGGAAACCTGAACGTTGCCGTGCGGGTCGCGCTCCAGGAAGAGCTGCTGCTGGATGCTCTGCGGCAGGATGGCGAAGACAGCCATGGACTCCTTGGTCAGGCCGGCCTCGATGAAGGCATACTTCTCCGTCCAGGAGGGCAGCGCGTTGAACTGAGCGGTCTTCTCGCCCGCCAGCAGCTCGTTGATCTCCTTGATCAGCACGGAGAACTCCGGCACGAACTCGACGATGCCCTCGGGAATGATGGCGACGCCGAAGTTCCAGCCGCGCTCGGCGCGGGCCGCGACGGAATCCGCGATGTAATCCGCGATCTGGGCGAGGGACATCTTCTTCGCCGCAACCTCTTCGCCGACGAGGCAGATGTTGGGCTGGGTCTGCAGCGCGCACTCGAGCGCGACATGGGACGCGGAGCGGCCCATGACCTTCACGAAGTGCCAGTACTTCTTGGCGGAGTTGGCGTCGCGCTGGATGTTGCCGATGATCTCGCTGTAAGTCTTGGTGGCGGTGTCAAAGCCGAAGGAGCACTCGATGTCCTCGTTCTTCAGGTCGCCGTCGATGGTCTTCGGGCAGCCGATGACCTGCACGCCGGTGTTGTTGGCGGCCATGTACTCGGCCAGCACGCCGGCATTGGTGTTGGAGTCGTCGCCGCCGATGATGACGATGGCGGTGATGCCGTGCTTCTTGCAGACCTCGGCAACGATGGCGAACTGCTCCTTGGTCTCCAGCTTCGTGCGGCCGGAGCCGATGATGTCGAAGCCGCCGGTGTTGCGGAAGAGGTTGATGTACTCATCGTCGAAGACAATGTAGCTGTCCTCGATCAGGCCGCTCGGGCCGCCCTTGAAGCCGTAGAGCTCGTTCTCGGGGTTGGTCGCCTTCAGCGCGTCATACAGGCCGCAGACCACGTTGTGGCCGCCCGGAGCCTGACCGCCGGAGAGGATCACGCCGACAACCTGCTTCTTCGCCGGGGCCGTATTCTGACCCTTCTGGAAGATGATCTCATTCTTGCCGTAGGTATTCGGGAAGAGCGCAGCGATCTTCTCCTGATCCGCGACGCTGGTGGTCGGGCCGCCGCTCGTCACGCAGATCTCAGAGATGCCGTTCCTGAGGATGCCCGGCAGCTTCGGATTATACTGATACCTGGCCAGCTGAAGAGGGGAAAACTTCATATCTAACACTCCTTGCTGATGATGTTGCTTGTGCATGCGGGCGCAGATCCCGCACACGGGAATTGCCCACATGGATCCATTATAATCCATTTCCGTATAAAGGTAAATAGTGTTTTTTCATATTTTATCAAGGTGCCTCTGCCGCAGCACGGCACATCGGCCAGTTCTTGACATTTCTCTCCCGGCGGGTTATTCTGATGATATCAACTGCAAATGACAGGAGGCGCCTGACGATGACCCCTGCGGATATCATCTATGAAACCATCGGCCCCGGCGGCAGGCGGAAATGCATCAAGATCGGCTGCGGCGATATCTGCAGCATCGAGGAGGATGTGGACATCGTCGTCTGCTCCGCCGCGAGGGACTGCTATCACCCCACCCCCGGCACGCTTATCGAGGGGCTGCTGCGCAGAAAGGGCATCTCCGTCTACGATCTTGCGCGGGAGCCCGAGTTGAACCTGCGCACGCTCGGCGGGTGGATCTCACAGCCGCTGCACGGCAATTTCAGGCGCATCGCCTGTGTGGAGCTGGTCGACTGGCGCAATTGGGAGGACTTTGCCTATCAGCGCTCCGTCATCCTCGCCACGGCCTTCACCACCCTGCGCTATCTGCTCGAGCAGACGGCCAACCGGGGCATCCCCCTGCGGCGCGTCGTGCTGCCCCTGCTGGGCAGCGGCCGGCAGCACATCGAGCCGAGCTACCTCGTCGTGCCGCTGATGAAAGAATGCCTGACCGCCCTGCAGAGCATCGACACGCTCGAAGAAATTGTCTTTTATGACATGAACGCGGAGCGCGTCGCCATGCTCCGTCAGGCCGCGCAGAAGCTGACCGCCCCCGCCGCCTCCGCCGCGCAGATCTTCATCAGCTACAACAGCCGGGACCTGTCCCGCGCCCAGCTGGTCAAATCCTCCCTCAAGGAGCAGGGGCTGAGCTGCTGGATGGCGCCGGATTCCATCCCCGTCGGCTCCAGCTATCTGGAGGAGATTCCCTCCGCGCTCAATCAGGCGTCCGCCGTCGCGCTGGTGCTCACACCCGAGGCGGAGATCTCCAACTGGGTCTACAAGGAGATCGGCACGGCCATCAGCCGCAGCTGCCCCGTCTATCCGATCCAGCTGTGCGATTACGACGTCGGGCAGACCTTCCGCTTCCTGCTGGAGGGCTGCCAGATCTTTAAGAACTGGGACGACCTCGAGCCGCTGCGCTACCAGCGCTATGCGAAGATGGTCGCGGACAAGATCTGCCCCTGACCGCCTGCACGTTCTTTTATCAGGCCGCCGCTTCTCCGGCGGCTTTTTTCTTTTCCGGCCATTTTCCGTCCGTCTGAATACCCAGCTGGGAAAACAACAGCTTTTCGTAAATTTCACAACTGTATTTTGATAGCGCAACCTGTCGGAATCTGCTATACTGCAAGCATAAGGCTAACCTATTCCAACCAGAGTTTTTCGGCATATACCGATAAGGAGGAACCATCCATGGAGCTTCTCAATCAGATTTCCCAGCAGCTGCAGGCTGGCAAGGCCAAGGACGTCAAGGCGCTCGTCGAGCAGGCCATCGAGGCGGGCATCCCCGCGCAGACCATCCTCGACGAAGGCCTGCTCAGCGGCATGAACGTCATCGGCGAAAAGTTCAAGCGCAATGAGGTCTTCGTGCCCGAGGTGCTGGTCGCCGCCCGCGCGATGAACCGCGGCGCCGCGCTGCTCAAGCCCCTGCTCGCGCAGGACGGCGCGAAGGCCACCGGCCGCGTGTGCATCGGCACCGTTCAGGGTGACCTGCACGACATCGGCAAGAACCTCGTCAAGATGATGATGGAGGCCAAGGGCCTTGAGGTTATCGACCTGGGCACCGACGTCTCCGCCCAGACCTTCGTGCAGACCGCCAAGGAGCAGGACTGCCAGATCATCTGCTGCTCCGCCCTGCTGACGACTACCATGTCCGTCATGGGCGACGTCGTGCGCGAGGCGGAGGCCGCCGGCATCCGCGATAAGGTCAAGATCATGATCGGCGGCGCGCCCGTCTCCCAGGCGCACTGCGACGAGATCGGCGCGGACGCCTACACCACCGACGCCGCCTCCGCCGCCGACTGCGCCGCCGCCTTCTGCAGGGCGTAATACGGAGGCCGTCATGAACGTACGCAAGCTCCTCTGGGACGCGGCCGCCACCGGGCGCACGCTGCCCATCCTCTCCTATCCCGCGCTGCAGATGATGAACGTCAGCATGCGCGAGCTGCTCTTCTCCGCCGATCTTCAGGCGCAGGCGATGGAGATCATCGCGCACAAGACGCCGACTGTCGCCGCCGTGAGCCCCATGGATCTCTCCGTCGAGGCCGAGGCCTTCGGCGCGAAGGTGCGCTTCTGCGATCACGAGCTGCCCAATGTCATCGGCCAGCTGATCGCCGACGAGGACGACGCGGCGGAGCTCGGAATCCCGCCGCTGTCCGCAGGCCGCGCCGCTGTCTTCGTGGAGGGCGTGCGCAGGGCGAAAGCGCTGATCCCCGACAAGCCCGTGCTCGCCGGTATGATCGGCCCGTATTCCCTCGCAGGCCGCCTGATGGACGTGACGGAGATCATGTACACCTGCTACGACGAGCCGGAGACCGTGCACACCGTGCTCAGCAAGGTCACCGAGTATCTGATCGCCTATGGCCTCGCCTTCCGCGCAGCCGGCGCAGACGGCGTGGTGATGGCCGAGCCGCTGGCCGGCGTCATCAGCCCCGGGCTGGCGGGCGAGTTCTCCGAGCCGTACGTCCGCCGCATCTTTGACGCGCTCCGGCGCGACGATTTCGCCGTGATCTACCACAACTGCGGCAGCGCTGTGGAGCACATGCTCGGCGGCGTCTTCTCCCTCGGCGCGGACGCCTACCACTTCGGCAACGCCTCCGACATGGAGCGCGTGCTTGCCGCCGCCCCGGCAGATGCGCTGTGCATGGGCAACATCGATCCGACCGGCCAGTTTGTCCACGGCACGCCGGAGAGCATGGCCGAGGCCGTCCGCGCGCTCAGAGCCCGCTGCGGCGGATACAAAAACTTCGTCCTCTCCTCCGGCTGCGATATTCCCGCCGCCGCCGGCTGGGACAATATCGAGGCGTTCTTTGACGCTGCCGCCAGAGGATAACGCCGCGCACGCGCTGCCAAGACCCATATTGACGCGATTGAGGTGAAGCCTGTGCCTGTACTGACCGTCCGTCAGGGCGCGCGCCGCCATGAGATTCCCTTTTCCCCCGGCGCATGTCTGGGGGATCTTCTGCATGCCTTCGATCATCCGCATCCCTGCGGGGGGCGCGGCGTCTGCGGCAAATGCAGCGTGCTGATGAGCGGGCAGGACGCGCCCGTGCTCAGCTGCCAGACCTATCTGGGCGATCAGGACGCCGAGGTCTACCTGCCCGAGGCCATCCCGCTCACGCAGATCGCCATGACCGGCGAGGCCGCGCAGCAGGCTGCGCCCGAGGGCGCCGTGGGCGCGGCGGTGGATATCGGCACGACGACCATCGCGCTGGCGCTGTATGACCTGCATACCGGCGGGCGGCTGGCCGAGGCCGCGATGATCAACCCGCAGACCGCCGTCGCCGCCGACGTGATCGGCCGCATCGGCGCAGCGCTTGAGGGCAGGCTCTCCGAGCAGGAGCGCCTCGTTCGCGGAGCGATCGCCGCGCTGCTGCGCCGCGCCTGCGATCAGGCCGGGCTTGACGAAGCGCGGGTCACGGAGCGCGTGATCACCGGCAACACCACCATGCTCTATCTGCTCACGGGGCAAAACCCCGTCAGCCTCTCCCGCGCGCCCTTCAAAGCGGACACGCTCTTTGGCCATCCCCACGAGGCGGGCTACCTGCCCCCGTGCATGAATGCCTTCGTCGGCGCGGATATCACCTGCGCGGCGCTCGCCTGCGGCCTGTGCGAGAGCAGCAGCCCCGCACTCCTGTGCGATCTGGGCACGAACGGCGAGCTCGCCCTGTGGAAGGACGGACGGCTGTATGTGACCTCCACCGCCGCAGGCCCCGTCTTTGAGGGCGCATGCATCTCCTGCGGCGTGTCGAGCATCCCCGGGGCGATCGACCGCGTGCACGCCGTGGGCGGCCGTCTGCATATCCACACCATCGGGGATCAGCCCGCCGTCGGCGTCTGCGGCTCCGGCCTGCTGGACGCCGTCGCCGCGCTGCTTGAGATCGGGGCGATCGACGAGACCGGCCTGCTCGAGGACGCGCCCTACCCGCTCGCCCCCGGCGTCTTCCTGACGCAGGCGGACGTGCGCGCCGTCCAGCTGGCGAAGGCGGCGATCTATGCCGGCGTCCGCACGCTGCTGCGCGCCGCAAAGATCGCACCGGGCGATGTGAAGCGCTTCTTTGTCGCGGGCGGCTTCGGCAGCCACGCGGGCATGGGCAGCGCCGCCGTCATCGGTATGCTCCCGCGCGAGCTCGCGGCGAAAGCGCAGGCAGTGGGCAACGCCGCGCTGCGCGGAGCCGCCGCTCTGCTCCTCTCCCCCAAAAAGCGCGCGGAAGCGCAGCGCATCGCCGCGCAGGCCGTGCATGTGCCGCTGGGCGGCGACCCGGGCTTTAACGACGCGTACATCGAGGCCATGATGTTTGATACCGACGAGGAATGCTGAGAGGCATTCCTCTTTTTTTGCACAGAAAAAGACCGCCAGGCTCCGTATACGAGCCTGACAGCCTCTGTATTCTATTGAAAGGATGCTCAGCCCTCGAGACCGATGCGCGCCAATTCGACAAAGCGGCGGACCTTCTCGGCGGAATGGCCAACCATGTAGACGTCGCGCTGGGCGATCTCCAGCTTGCAGCCCTTAGCGGCCTTCGCTGTCCTGCGGAAGCAGGCCAGCGTCGCCTCCTCGTCGAGCACCGGCGTATCCATGCCGAGGATGGTTGCCGGCGGCTTGCGCAGGTAGGTGACGCCCGTGCCCTGCAGGCGCTCGCCCATGAATTCCTCGTCGCACCACGGGGAGATGGAGACCTTGCGCAGGTTCTTGACCTTGGAGAGGCAGTTGTCCCAGATGGGATGGGACGCCTCGCAGCAGCCATAGCTGACCAGGCCGAACTGCTCCATCATCTCCCGATAGTATGGGAAGACGAGCTCCGCATAGAGATGCGGGGAGATGCCCGCCGTCTCCTGAGAGTCCATGAACAGCCACAGATCGCTCAGCTTCGCGGGCTCGATGCCCTCCTTGAGCTCATCGGTGAAGCAGTAGCTGCCCTGACCCAGATGCTGCAGCGTCGCGTGGGACCTGAGATGGCCGCCCGCCTCCAGCGCGCGGAAGAACTTCATATAGTCATCCGTCAGGCGGCGCATCATGGCGTGGAAGCGGTCCTCCTCCTCCATCATGGCGATGTACATGTCGTCCATATTCATGATGTGCACGATGTCCTGCGTGGGGACGCTGTAGGCGCAGTCGGTGACACGCTTCGCCGGCAGGATGTCGCCGAAGAGCGCCCCGATCTCCTCCTCCTCCGCCTTCGTACCCGCCTCGTCGATGGTGAAGACGGAATCGCCCAGCAGGTGATCGTCCTCCTCCAGCTCGGTCAGATAGGGGATGAAGTGATGACCGAGGCCGCCCGTCTCCCGCTTCTTTACCGGCAGGCCGAACGGTACAAAGCTCGTGTGCATGCTGACCGGGTAATAATCCGGCACGATGGTGTCGTCCTCAAACCGGGTAAAGTTGATCATCGGGCGCAGCAGCTTCGTCTCGATCCCGCGGGCATGCTCGCCCTCGCAGCGCAGCAGATCGGGCAGCAGCTCATGCTCGAAGGTCTCGATCTCAATGCGGATCATCGGGCGCACGCCGTCCTTCGACGCGCCATAGGCGACCCAGTCCTTATACAGCTGCTCATTGCGCGCAGAATGCGCCAGCTCCATCCGGCGGGCGGCGATCTCCCGCAGAATTGCTCTGTCCTTCACAGATACCATTTCCTAAACTCCTTTATCCTTGGCCATACGGCGATACTGATTGTCTATGCCGCGCGGCGCATCCCCCCGCACGGACCTTGACATGAAAATCGTCCATCCACTATAATGATTTCAAGAAACAATCGTCACGAAAGTCGATGCGGAGGCGGCAGATATGAATCTCAACCCGGCCATGTTGGAGGATACTTCCGTTCATTACTACTTTCCCCAGCCGACGGACGCCCTGCCCTATCTGTATTACCCGACGAGCGCGGGCTGCTTTGAGTGCAAGCCAACCTACCGCGTCGACCGCCACAACTACTTCTCCTATCTGGTGATCGTGATGCTCTCCGGCTCGCTGAGCTACACCACGATCTCCGGCCGCGGCATTGCCCGCCCGGGCTACGCGCTGCTGATCGACTGCCACCAGCCCCACAGCTACAAGGCCAACGGCGCGTGCTCCTTTATGTTCATGCACTTCACCGGCGGTCAGAGCCGGGAGATCTGCTCAGCCATTCTCGCCTCGATGGGCAGCGTGGTGCACCTGAAAAACCCCGGCGCCATCTGCGAGTCCCTGGGCGAAATCATCACCTGCATGTCCGCCGAAAAGCGCATCAACCGCGTGCAGGCCTCCTCGCTGGTCTATCATGTGCTGATGCAGCTCATGTCCTCCGATGCGGCGCAGAGCGAGGGCTCCACCGGCCATCCGACCATCGACCAGGCGCTTACCTACATTCAGGATCACCTGACGGAGAAGATCACCGTCCGCGATATTGCAGAGAACATCGGCTACAGCGAGAGCTACTTTGCACACAAATTCCTCGAGGCGACAGGCACCACGCCCTATCAATTCGTCATGCGATGCCGCATTGAGCGCGCCCAGCAGCTGCTGCGCACGACCGCCCTCTCCGTGCAGGAAATCGCCGTGCAGACGGGCTTCAACAGCGTTGCGAATTTCAGCTATGCCTTCCGCAAGGAGGTTGGCGATTCGCCGCTCAAATACAGGGAAAGACCCATGTAAACACCCGGGTTTCCGTCCCTTTTGGGGTTCATTCTAGCACAGAAAAAAAGCCCGATCAAATCAAATAGGATAACAGAATTTTCGAAATCCTGCTATCCTTGTTTTTTTATGGAAAGAATCCGTTTTTTCAAAGCGGGACAGGGGTAATATACCGGGCGACAATCTCCATGATTCTGTCCGCCGAGGCGGGCGCATACCGGGGCGACTGCGCCATGGTCACAAAGTCATAGCCCTCCTGATGAAACGCCCTGTAATCGTCATAGATGTCAAAGGGAATCACGGGCTCCGGGCCGTTCTTCCCCTCCATCATTGCGGAGATGAAGCTGCGCAGACGGATATTCCCCTCCGCATCCAGCAGCTGGCGCGGGATATCCTGATGCGAGTTCGGATTGCGTACATAGGCAAGGCGGCTGATCCAGCGGAAGGCCAGCGCAAAGAGCAGGTAATTCGCCTCGTCCAGCTCCACAGCCTCGCGGTAGGTCGGGATGATCGCGCGCTCGCCCGGCAGCCGGGAGAGCACGACGTTGAGCACATAATTCGTCCCCGGCGGGCCAAAGGCCAGATCCGAGTGCGTATCCACATGCACGACCTCAAACGGCGCCGTCAGGCTCCCGTCCTCAAGGCGCGCCCGCCAGAAATCGAGCGCCTTATCGTGCGTGTCAAAGATCGCGCCCGGCACAGGCCACTCACGGCTCAGGCCGCACTGCTCCTCGAGGAAGCGGACGACCGCCTCCTCGCTCCATGCCCCGGCGCAGGCCTCGTCCGGCCGGCAGCCAAGGGGCGCAAGCGGGCACGGTCCCGAGAGAAAGAAATCCATATCCAGATCCAGTACGCGCATGGTTGACTCCCTTATCCTTTGTTTTCTGCCTTCCGGCATGATATTATGGCCACATGCCGCCGCGGCGCTCCCTTACACCCCAACGGCAAACAGCCCGCCCGCGCCGCCGGAATGCAGGAACAGCACCCTGTCGTCCGGCCTGAACGCGCCCTCCTTCGCCATGGCGACAAGCCCGGCAAAGGCCTTGCCCGTATACACGGGATCAAGGAAAATACCCTCCTGCGCCGCCATCAGGGCGACGGCGGCGTTGCCCTCCTCGGACGGGATCGCATAGCCCGGGCCGCAGAGATCGCGCAGGTCGAAGTCATCCCGGCTCACCTGCACATCCGCGCCCAGCAGCTGCGCTGCCCCGCGCATCAGATCGACCGTGATCTGATCAAAGGGATCATTGTCCACCATCATGCCCGTCACGCGCGCGCCCGGCATATGGAGCTTCGCGCCGAGGGCGAGGCCAGCCATCGTGCCGCCGCTTCCCTCCGCGCAGATGATGTGATCATACGCGAGGCCCTGCTGCGCAATCTCGCGCACGCAGTCCACATAGCCCAGCGTCCCAAGCGCGTTGGAGCCGCCGCAGGGAATCTTGTAATACGGCACGCCCATCTCCCTGCCGACGCGGTCCATCTCCGCATAGATATCGGCATAGTCGTCCGTATCCATAAAGCGAACGTCCGTCCCCATCAGATGCTCGAGGAGCTGATTGCCCTGCCGGGCGGTCACGCCGCGCTTTTTGAGGATGAGGATGGGGGTCATGCCCAGCTTCTTCGCTGCTGCGGCGGTGAGCATCGCGTGATTGGACTGCGCGCCGCCGGTGGTGAAGACGACCTGCGCCCCCTGCGCCTTCGCGTCCGCGAGGAGGTATTCGAGCTTCCGCACCTTGTTGCCGCCAAGGCCGAGGCCCGTCAGGTCGTCGCGCTTGACGTCCACCTGCGTGCCGAGCAGGCGGCTGATGTTATGCAGCCTGTGTACAGGCGTAGGAAAAATGCCAAGGGATACTCTTTCAAATGCTTTCATCAATATGATCTCCTTCCACAACCTCTTGTATCAACGCTTTTTCAACCCATTCCATGGCAGCGCGCACTGCACGCTCGCGCCGCCGCTCAGAAAATCTACCCAATTTCATCATTTTATGCATAAATAACATCAAACATCCCTATAATACTTTGACAAACGGACAACTCCCTGATACAATATTGTTATTCTATAACACGAAGGAGAACTCCTATGCAAAATCGTGAACGTTTGTCTTCCCGCCTCGGCTTTATCCTGCTGAGCGCAGGCTGCGCCATTGGCTGCGGCAATGTCTGGAAGTTCCCGTGGATGACCGGCCAGAACGGCGGCGGCGGCTTCGTGCTGGTTTACATCCTGTGCCTGCTGATCCTCGGTCTCCCGGTGATGACGATGGAGCTGGCTGTCGGCCGCGCCGCGCAGGCCAGCCCGGTGCGCATGTACCATAAGCTCGAGAAGCCCGGCCAGAAATGGCACCTGCACGGCTATCTGGCGCTCTTTGGCAATATCTGCCTGATGTCCTTCTACACGGTCGTCGCCGGCTGGATCCTGTATTACTTCGTCAGCTTCCTCACCGGAAAGACCGCCGAGCTCGGCTTCGTGCCGATGATCAGCGACCCTGGCATCAACATGCTCTACATGGGCATCGTCGTCGTCGTCGGCTTCCTCGTGCTGAGCTTCAACCTGCAGGGCGGCCTTGAGCGCGTGACCAAGTACATGATGGTTGCGCTGCTGCTGCTGATGGTCGTGCTGGCGATCAACAGCGCCACGCTCCCGGGCGCGAAGGAAGGCCTGACCTTCTACCTGCTGCCCGACTTCTCCAAGATCACCCCGAGCGTCGTCGTCGGCGCGATGAATCAGGCGTTCTTCACGCTGAGCCTCGGCATCGGCTCGATGGGCATCTTCGGCAGCTACATCGGCAAGGAGCGCTCCCTGATGGGCGAATCCGTCAACATCATCATCCTTGACTCCTTTGTCGCCATCACCGCCGGCCTGATCATCTTCCCCGCCTGCTTCACCTACGGCGTGGAGGTCGGCGCAGGCCCGTCCCTGCTGTTTGACACCATGGCCACCGTCTTCAACAACATGGCCGGCGGCCGCTTCTGGGGCAGCCTCTTCTTCCTGTTCATGGTCTTCGCCGCGATGTCCACGGTCTTCGCCGTGTTCGAGAACATCCTCGCCTGCGTGCGCGAGATGACCGGCTGGAGCCGCCCGAAGGGCTGCATCATCTGCGGCATCGGCCTGTTCATTACCTCCACCACCACCGCGCTGGGCTACAGCGTGATCAAGTTCCAGCCGTTCGCCGCGGGCACCGCCTGGCTGGATCTGTGGGACTTCCTCGTCTCCACGAATCTGCTGCCCATCGGTTCCCTCGTCTTTGCCCTCTTCTGCTGCACCAAGCGCTTTGGCTGGGGCTGGGACAATTTCGTCGCCGAGGCGAACTCCGGCAAGGGCATGAAGGTTCAGCCGTGGATGAAGCCGATCTTCACCTTCGTCGTGCCGGTCGCGATCATCGTGCTCTACATCACGGGCCTCATCAACTTCCCGTGGCACTGAGCCATCCCCTGATGCATACAGCCCCTCTCCTCCGGGAGAGGGGTTTTCTTGTGCGCAGAACGCGCCGCTCCATGCAAAGGGGCGGCGCGCGGGATATGCGGTTGATCTGCCTTAGGCGATGACGTCGTTGTCGCGGAACTGCAGCGCGTAGAGGCTCTTGTAGGTGCCGTCCGCCGCCATGAGCTCCTCATGCGTGCCGCGCTCGGTGATCCTGCCGTTCATGACCACGGCGATCTCGTCGGCGTTGCGGATGGTGGAGAGGCGATGGGCGACGACCAGCGTCGTGCGGCCCTTGCACAGCTCGTCGAGCGCCTGCTGGATGAGCACCTCGGTGGTGTTATCCAGCGCGCTGGTGGCCTCGTCGAGGATGAGGATCGCCGGGTCCTTGAGGAAGACGCGGGCGATGCTCAGGCGCTGCGTCTGCCCGCCGGAGAGCTTCACGCCGCGCTCGCCGATCTCGGTGTCATAGCCCTTTTCAAGGCTCATCACATAGTCGTGGATATTCGCGCGGCGGGCCGCCTCATAGATCTCCTCATCCGTCGCATCCGGACGGCCATAGAGGATATTCTCGCGGATCGTACCCACGAAGAGGAAGACGTCCTGCTGGACAATGCCGATGTTGCGGCGGATGGAATCGAGCGTCAGATCGCGGATGTCCATGCCGTCGATGAGGATGGAACCGTCCTCGCGCTCGAGCTTGTAGAAGTTGGGCAGCAGATGGCACAGCGTCGTCTTGCCGCCGCCGGAGGGGCCGACGAGCGCGAGCTTGCGTCCCTTCTCAAGGCGCAGGCTGACGTCGTGCAGGACCTCCTTGGTCGGGTCATAGGCATAGGTGACGTTCTTGAACTCGATCACGCCCTGCACGTTATCAAGCGTCTTCGCCCCGGGCGCGTCCTGCTCCGGCGCCTCGTCCATGATCTCAAGGAAGCGCTTGAAGCCGCTGACGCCATTCTGGAACTGCTCCATGAAGCCGATGAGCGTATTAACCGGGTTGATGAAGAGATTGACGGAGACGATGAACGTGGAATAATCGCCGAACGAGATCCTGTCCGCGTAGAGGAACAGGCCGCCCGCGATGAGGATGAAGACATTGAAGACGTCGGTGACGAACGCCGTGGAGGAATGGAACTGCGCCATCGCGTGATACGCGCGGCGGGAGGCGTCGACAAACTGATCGTCGCCCGCGCGGAATTTTTCGATCTCGCGCGCGGAATTGGTATACGCCTTGGTCACGCGGATGCCGGTGACGCTGCTCTCCACCGCGGCGTTGATGGTCGCGTTGCTCTTGCGCCTGTCGGAGAAGGCGGCGCTCATCGCCTTGCGGAAGTGCAGGGTGACGACGACGAGGATCGGCACGCAGGCGAAGATGATCAGCGTGAGGATCGGATCGATGCCGCACAGATAGACAAAGGAGAGGACGATCATCACCGAGGAGATGAGCAGATTCTCCGGGCCGTGGTGCGCAAGCTCGCTGACCTCGAAGAGGTCGCTCGTCAGGCGGGTCATGATGCGGCCGGTCTCGTGATTGTCAAAGAAGCCGAACGGCAGCCTCTGCAGATGGGCGAAGAGATCCTGCCGCATCTGGGACTGCATCTTCACGCCGATGATATGACCGTAGTACTGCACGAAGTAGCGCAGCAGCATCCGCATCGCATACAGCGCCAGCACCGCGACGCCCGCGAAGACGATCGTGCCGTACATCTTGTTGGGGATATAGTCGTTGAGCATCCTGTTGGTCACGATGGGATAGACCATGCCGATGACCGAAATCAGCAGCGAGGCCAGCATATCCAGCGCCAGCATCTTTTTGTGCGGCTTATAGTAATGAATGAATCGTTTCAGCATGTGGTTTTTCTCCTTTTTCCGCTGCTCATCATGCCGCAGGATCGCTCATCCTCGCGCGCCGCGGCCCGAAAAAATAAAAGCTATACCTTATTATTATACGCTCAGCCACCCCTTTTGTCAAAGTCATTTCGGCTTTCTCCCCCATCCTGCTATGCCCCCCGCGCCATCGGCGCCGCCGCAGGACGCGGGCCTGCGCGCTTTTGCGGGCGCATTGGCCTGCAAGGCATCCGTTCCGATCATGAAAGCGCCGACCTTCACCGCTCTTTTATCCTTATGGCGCCTTGATTTTTTCGCTTTATACACATAACAAACAGGGATTTTTTCATCACTATTCATCATTCTTTTTGACAGGTGTTGCATAAATAAAAACTTTGTGATATCATATCCGTCGTGCAAAACAGGCATATCCGCGCAGCCCATCCGGGCGAGACGCGTTTATCCCCGCCGATACGGCGGCCAATATCAACACCCTGTGAATATGAAAGGAATCTGATCATCATGAAGAAGATCATCTGCAAGGTTGAATATGATACCGAGACTGCTGAGCTGATTGAGAAGCGCACCAACGGCGCGTTCGGCGATCCGGCCGGCTACGAGGAGACCCTCTACAAGACCGAGGGCGGCAAGTTCTTCCTCTACGGCTTCGGCGGCGAGACCTCCCCGTACGCCAAGGAGACCATCAAGCGCATGTCCGCGGACAAGGCCAACGAGTGGCTCGCCGCGAAGTAAGGCACACAAAAGCGTCTGCAGACCTGCAGGCGCTTTTTCCTTACACGCATAAGAATCCGAAGAAAGGAGGGCTCCCATGGAGAATCCGCGCCTCTCTGCGCGCGCGCATACCCTGATCGCCGCGCTGATCAGCTATCTGACCTTTCCCCTCGCCTACTTTATCCGCTTTGACATGATGGGCGGCGTGGTCTCCTATGCGCAGGTGTATTACCATGCGATGGGCGTGCTCTCCGCGCTGCTGCATTATGTGATCTACAGCCTCGTCTTCCATCATCGGCTGGATTTCACGCGCCAGTTCGGCAGGCAGGTGCAGCGCACGATCGCCTGCGAATTCATCTGCGTCTTTGTGACGCTGGGCAGCCTGTATCTGGCGAAGCTGCCCAATATGTCCCGCGTCGCCGTGGCGATGAGCGCGATGATGAATGTGATCCTGATCTCCCTCAAGCACAGGATCTACATCGCCGCCGTCCGCCGCATCCGCCGCAGAGGCCGCATGCGCCGCAGCGTGCTGCTCATCGGCGAGGGGCCTGCCGCCCAGCGCTATGCCGATACCGTGCGGGACACGCCCGAGGGCGGGCACTTCCTTCTGGGGCATGTCGCCTCCTGCGAGCAGCCCTTCTCCTGCAGCCACATGGGCGGCTATGACGCGCTGGAAAAGACGCTCGCCGCCTGCCAGCCGGACGAGGCAATCATCGCCCTGCCCGCGCAGGAATACGTGCGCATGGACAGCGTGATCGACGCCTGCGAGCGCAGCGGCGTGCCGCTTCGCATCATCCCCTGCTATGAATCGCGCGTGAGCGCCTCCGTCGCGCCGTCGACGTTCGAGGGGATCAAGATGATCGGCATCCGCGAGATCCCGCTCAATCACCTCTACAACGCGCTGGTCAAGCGGGCGACGGACATCGTCGTCTCGATCATCCTGCTCATTTTCCTCTCCCCGCTGATGCTCGTCACGGCCATCGGCGTGCGCCTGTCGACGAAGGAGAGCGTCCTCTTCCGCCAGATGCGCGTGGGCAAGGACAAGAAGCCCTTTGAGATGCTGAAATTCCGCAGCATGCGCAGGAGCGGCGAGGAGGACACCGCCTGGACCACCCGCGCGGACAGCCGCAGGACGCCCTTCGGCACAATCATCCGCAAGCTGTCCATCGACGAGCTGCCGCAGCTGTTCAACGTCCTGCGCGGCGACATGAGCCTCGTCGGCCCGAGGCCGGAGCTGCCGCACTATGTCGAGCAATTCCGCGGCGAGATCCCGCTGTACATGATCCGCCACATGGTCAAACCCGGCATCACGGGCCTCGCGCAGATCAACGGCTGCCGGGGCGACACCTCGATCAAAAAGCGCATCGAGTACGACATTTACTACATTGAGAACTGGACGATCTGGATGGACATCCGCATCATGCTCGGCACGCTGACCTCGCTGGTCAATGACGAGAAGCTCCCGCTCGGGAAATTGAAGGATTTGTAAGCAAAGAAACGCCCGCAGCGCGCAAAACACCGCCCGGCCAAATGGCTGAGCGGTGCTTTTTTGTATCCAGTTACAGGGCTTTCTCGATGAATTCCTTGCCGTCAAAGACCCAGATCGTCTCAAATCCGCAGTCCCTGACCAGCTGCTCCGCCCGGTCAAAGGCGCAGACAATCCCGTCCGTGCTGTGCGCGTCGGAGGAGATCGTCACCCGGCCGCCCATTTCATGAAGCTGCAGCAGCAGCTCCTGCGAGGGATACGGCGACGTGCGGTAGCCGCGCCCGATCGCGCCGGTATTGACCTCAAAGATCTTGCCCGCATCCACCAGCAGGCGCATGGCCCTGCGCGCGGCGGCGCGGAAGCGCGGGCTCTCAGGATCAAAGAAATGCCCGATCTCGTCAAACTTGGTGATCAGGTCAAAGTGACCGACGATCTGCGCGCGCGCATTCGCCGCGACCTTTTCATACTGGGCGAAGAACAGCTCCGCCGCCGCGTCCGCATCCCCGCCGAAGCACTCCGCGAGATACGCCGCCGTCTTTTCAGCCGCCCAGTCGACCGAGCGGTGTCCATCCACGGGAAGCTCATGCACAGAGCCGATCACATAGTCAAACGCCGTCAGGTCGATCTCCTGCGCCATCGCATCCCACTCAAGGCCCATGTACACGTCGATCTGCCCAGCGTACTTCTGCGCCAGCGCGCGCACCTCGGCGACATAATCCATCAGGCGATCCGCCGGGCACTCCCAGTCGTTGTCAAAGACCATCGGCGCGTGCGCGCTCATGCCGACGGAGGTGAGCCCCGCCGCAATCGCCGCGAGGATCATCTCCTCCGCGCTGTTTTTTCCGTCGTCCCAGGTCGTGTGCGTGTGCAGATTCTGGCGGATCATTTGACCATCTTCTCCTGCTTGACCTTCTTGTCGATGACATGACGGGAGGCCATCTCGCGCTTGATATCATCAAGGCCGATGCCCATCTCGATCATCAGCACCATGACATGGTACATCAGGTCGCCGATCTCATAGATGGTGTTCGCCTTGTCGCCGTCCTTGGCGGAGATGATGACCTCCGTCGTCTCCTCGCCGACCTTCTTGAGGATCTTGTCAAGGCCCTTCTCAAAAAGATAGGTCGTGTAGGAGCCCTCCTTGGGGTTCTCCCTGCGGCCCACAAGCATATCCATCAGGTCCTGATACTGGAAGGCCGGGGCCGTCTCGCCCTCGAAGAGGGGATTTTCAAAGCAGGAATCCGTGCCCAGATGGCAGGCCGGGCCGTCCTTGACGACCTCGACGACCAGCGCGTCGCCGTCGCAGTCCGCCGTGATGGAGACGATGTGCTGATAGTTTCCGCTCGTCTCGCCCTTGAGCCAGAGCTGCTGGCGGGAGCGGGAGTAGAAGCAGGTCAGCCCCTTCTCCATGGAGATCTGCAGGCTCTCCCTGTTCATATAGGCAAGGGTCAGCACGCGCTTGGTCGCGCTGTCCACGACGATCGCCGGAATCAGCCCGCGCTCGTCAAACTTGAGATTGTCGATATTGATCATGGCTTATACCCTCCTGACCGTGATGCCGCTGTCCGCCAGCAGCGCCTTGAGCGAGGCAATGGAGACCTCGCCGAAATGGAAGATCGACGCGGCGAGCCCCGCATCCACCTTGGGAATCGCCTTGAAGAGCGTCACAAAATCCTGCGCGCAGCCCGCGCCACCGGAGGCGATGACGGGCACATTCGAAAACGCGCAGACCGCCTCGAGCATCTCCAGATCAAAGCCCTGCTTCACGCCGTCGGTGTCGATGGAATTGAGCACAATCTCGCCCGCGCCGGCGTCCAGCCCGCGGCGGATCCAATCAAGCGCATCCATGCCGGTATCCTCGCGCCCGCCCTTGGCAAAGACGTGATAGCGGCCGCCCACCCTTTTGGCGTCCACCGAGAGGACGACGCACTGGCTGCCGTAGCGCCTGGCAGCGTCCCCGATGAGCGCGGGATTGGCGATCGCGCCGGAATTGACGCTCACCTTGTCCGCGCCGCAGGCGAGCACGCGCTCAAAATCCGCCACCTCGCGGATGCCGCCGCCCACGGTCAGCGGGATAAAGATCGTGGAGGCCACCTCGCGCAGGATATCCGTAAAGAGCGCGCGGCCCTCGGCGGAGGCGGTGATGTCGTAGAAGACCAGCTCGTCCGCGCCGGATTCGGAATAGTACCTCGCCAGCGCGACAGGGTCGGAGACGTCCGACAGGCCGGCGAAATTGACGCCCTTGACCACGCGGCCGTTCTTCACATCCAGACAGGGGATGATTCTCTTTGTGATCATGTCGCCGCCTCCAGTGCTTCCCGCAGGTCGATGGCCCCGGTGTAATACGCCTTGCCGATGATCGCGCCGCAGACGTTCCCCGCCTTCAGCGCGCGGATATCCGCCATCGAGGACACGCCGCCGGAGGCGATGAAGTCCATGTCATAGCGCGCGCCGAGATCCGTATACAGCGGGACATTGGTGCCCTGCATCGCGCCGTCGCGGCTGATGTCCGTGCAGATCACGGTCTTTACCCCCGCCGCCTGCAGGCGCTCCATGAGCGCGTCGCAGGTCAGGGCGCTCTTCTGCGTCCATCCCTTAATCGCAGCCATACCGTCGCGAAGATCGACGCTCACGGCGATGCGCTCGCCCCACTTCGCGGTCATGCGCACAAGGAAATCGGGATCCGTCACCGCCGCCGTGCCGAGGATCACGCGGCCCGCGCCCGCGGTCAGATACGCCTCCACAGCCTCCTCGCTGCGGATGCCGCCGCCGATTTCGATGAACAGATTCGTCTGCTGCGCGACGGCGCGCACGATCTCAAGATTCGGCGTGCCGCCCGTCTTGGCGCCCTCGAGGTCGACCATGTGGATATTCTTTGCCCCGCAGCGCTCAAAGTCCTTCGCCACGGAGACGGGATCGTCCGAATAGGCGGTCATCTGATTGTAATCCCCGCGCAGCAGGCGCACCGCCTTGCCGCCGTAGAGATCGATTGCCGGCCAGATCTGCATATTACCCCTCCATTACCCCTCGATCTCACAGAACGCGCGCAGGATCTCAAGACCGATGCGCCCGCTCTTCTCCGGGTGGAACTGACAGCCGCACACATTCCCACGCGCGACGGCCGCGGTGATCGCCCCGCCGTATTCCGTGCGGGCAAGGAGGCTCTCCTCACAGTCGACCGCGCAGAAGCTGTGAACGAAGTACACGCAGTCCCCGTCCGAAAGATTCTTCATCAGCGGGTGATCCTTCTTCGTGATTTCCAGCGCGTTCCAGCCGATATGCGGCACCTTGAGGCCCGGGGTGATGCGCGGGGTCATATCCACCACGCTGCCCGGGATGAGGCCGAGGCCCTCGTGCTCGCCGAATTCAAAGCTCCTGTCAAAGAGCAGCTGCATGCCCAGGCAGATGCCCATCAGCGGCTTGCCCGCGGCAGCCTCTGCAAGCACCACGCGGTCAAGCCCGGTCTGCGCAAGCCGCGCCCGCGCGTCGCCGAAGGCGCCCACGCCCGGCAGGATCACGCGGTCCGCCTGCGCGATGCGCGCGGGATCGGCGGTGACGACCGCCTCCGCGCCGACCATCGCCAGCGAGCTGCGCAGGGAAAAGAGATTGCCCACGCCGTAATCGATGATCGCAATCATGCCAGCACTCCCTTTGTCGACGGAATCTCATTGCCCAGCGCCGCATCGAGGCTGACCGCCTGACGCAGCGCGCGGCCGAAGGCCTTGAACATCGCCTCGACGATGTGATGGCTGTTCGTGCCGTCCAGCTGGCGGATGTGCAGCGTGACGCCGGCCTTCCGCGTGAAGGCGAGGAAGAATTCCTCCACCAGCTCGGTGTCGAACGTGCCGATCTTCTGTGAGGGGATCTGCGCGGTCAGGCGCAGCGTGCTGCGGCCGGAAAGATCCACCGCGCACAGGACGAGCGCCTCGTCCATCGGCAGGAGCATGCTGCCGTAGCGGCAGATGCCGCGCTTCTCGCCCACGGCGGCGGCGAACGCCTCGCCCAGCGCAATGCCGATATCCTCGGCGCTGTGGTGGTCGTCCACCCATGTATCGCCCTTGCAGGCGACGGTCAGGTCAAAGCGCCCGTGCGCGGCGAAGAGCGTGAGCATGTGGTCAAGAAAGCCCACGCCCGTCTTGACGTCTGCGCGGCCCGTGCCGTCAAGCTCAAGGCTCAGGGCGATCTGCGTCTCTGCGGTCGCTCGCTTGATCTGCGCGTTTCTCATGGCCTGTTCTCCTTTATGATGTCCTTGAGCGCATCGATCAGCGCGAGCATTTCCTCCCGCGTGCCGATGGTGATGCGCAGGTAATCCTCAATGCGCGGCGCGTCCCAGCGGCGCACGAGGATGTTTCTTTCCCGCAGCGCCTGCACGATCGCGCGCCCCTTCATGCCCGGCAGGCGGGCAAAGATGAAATTGCCCAGCGACTCGAGCACCTCAAAGCCCATCTCCCGCAGCGCGTCCGTCGTCATCCGGCGGGACGCCATGATCCTGCGGCAGTTTTCCATGTAATACGCGTCCTCCCGCACGGCGGCTGCGCCCGCGGCCTGCGCCATGCGGCTGACGGAGTAGAGATTGACCGCGTTGCGCACGGTCTCCAGCTGGGCGATCAGCGACGGGCTGCCAAAGCAGTAGCCGATGCGCGCGCCCGCCATGGAGCGGGACTTCGAATATGTCCTGACGACAAGCAGGTTGTCATACTTTGCAATCAGCGGCAGACAGGTCTGAGCGCCGAAGTCGATGTATGCCTCGTCGATGAGCACCACGTTGCCGGGGTTGCTCCTGACAATGCGCTCGATCGCCTCGACGGAGACCGCATAGCCCGTCGGCGCGTTCGGATTGGCAAGGACGATCATCTCCCCCAGGCCGCAGTAGCCGTCCACGTCGACGGTGAAATCCGCCCTGAGCGGCAGCCTGTGCATCGGGATGCCATGCACCGCGGCAAAGAGCTCATAATACCCGTAGGTGATATCCGGCAGGGCGATGGGGTGCGCCTCATCCGCGAAGGCGAGGAACGCCCAGTAGAGCAGCTCGTCCGAGCCGTTGCCGACGGCGACATTCCCCGGCTCCACGCCGTAGAGCGCAGCCAACGCCGCGCGCAGGCGTGTGCAGTCCGGATCGTTGTAATAGCCCAGCTGATCGATCTCCCCGGCGACGGCCAGCGCCACGCCCGGGGACGGCGGATAGGGCGACTCATTCGTATTCAGGCGGATGAAGCTGCCGCCCTCGTCATGCTCGCCGGGCACATAGGCCGGAAGCCCCCTGTGCCGCGCCATCAGAAAACCGCCCATCGTATCCCTCTTTCCGTACAATGATTATTCTTCCATGCGGATGAGCGCGGCGCGCGCGTGCGCCTCCAGCCCCTCCGCCCGGGCAAAGACGGCGATCTTATCCGCCACGCCGGCGAGCGCATCCTTCGTGTAGTGGGTGAACTGCGTCTTCTTGATGAAGTCGTCCACGCTCAGGGGGCTCGAGAAGCGCGCGGTGCCGGAGGTCGGCAGCGTGTGATTCGGCCCGGCGAGGTAATCGCCCAGCGACTCCGGACAGTAGCGGCCCATGAAGACGCTGCCCGCATTGCGCACCAGCGGCAGATAGTCCTCCGGGTTATCCATGCACAATTCCAGATGCTCGGGAGCCAGCACATTGGCGGCCTCCACGGCGGCGGCAAGGTCGTCGGCGACGATGATCTTGCCATAGGTGTCGATGGACGCCCGGGCGATCGCCTCGCGCGGGAGGAGGGCGAGCTGACGCTCCACCTCGGCGGAGACCTTTTCAGCCAATTCCATGCTGTCCGTCACCAGCACGGCGGAGGCAAGCCTGTCATGCTCCGCCTGGCTGAGCAGATCCGCCGCGACGAACGCGGGATTGCTCCTGCCGTCGGCGACAACGAGGATCTCGCTCGGGCCGGCGATCATGTCGATGGACACAAGGCCGAAGACCTGACGCTTCGCCTCGGCAACGTAAGCATTGCCCGGGCCGACGATCTTGTCGACCTTGGGCACGCTCTGCGTGCCGTAGGCCAGCGCGGCGACGGCCTGCGCGCCGCCAAGCTTAAAGACCCGCGTCACGCCCGCCAGCTTCGCGGCGGCGAGGATGGGCGCGGCAATCGTGCCTGAGCGGGACGGCGGGGAGACCATCACGATCTCGCTGCAGCCCGCGATCTGCGCGGGGATGGCGTTCATAAAGACGGTCGACGGGTAGCTCGCCGTGCCGCCGGGGATGTAGAGGCCGACCTTCTCGATCGGGGTGACCTTCTGCCCCATGTACACGCCGTTTCCGCAGTCGATGGTGAAGCCCTCGCGGCGCTGCATGCTGTGGAAGGCACGGATATTCTTTGCCGCCAGCTCCATCGCCTCACGCAGCGCGGGATCGAGCGCCTCACAGGCCGCGTCGATCTCCTCGCGCGTGACCTCAAGCAGCTCAAGCTTCGCGCCGTCAAAGCGCTCGCAGTATTCAAACAGCGCCTCGTCGCCCCGCGCGCGCACGTCGGCGAGGATGGCCTTGACCGCAGGGCCTACGCCGCTCTCCTCGACGCCGCGCATGAGCAGCGCATTCTTGTCCGTCTCCTCATATCGGAAAATCTTCATAATCTTCTGCCCTTTCCGTGCCTGCTTGTATCGTCTTATCCGCGGGCGGCGACGGCCTCGCCCGCCTTCGCGGCGAGCTCGCGGATGGCTTCACTCTTGAACTTGAAGGACGCCTTGTTGGCGATCAGCCGCGCGCTGATGGGGACAATCTCCTCATGCACGCCGAGGCCGTTTTCCTTGAGCGTCTTGCCGGTCTCCACGATGTCCACGATCACGTCGGACAGGCCGAGGATCGGGGCCAGTTCGATGGAGCCATTGAGGTGGATGAGCTCAATCTCGCGGCTGTGCGCCCGGTAGTGCCGCGCCGCGATGTTGGGGAACTTCGTCGCCACGCGCAGCGTATGCGCAGGGTCGTCGACAAAATCCTTCGGCCCGGCGACGCACATGCGGCACTTGCCCATATTGAGGTCGAGCAGCTCGTAGACGTCCGGGCTGTACTCAAGCAGGATATCCTTGCCCGCGATGCCCAGATCCGTCGCCCCGCGCTCGACATAGACCGCCACGTCCGACGGCTTCACCCAGAAGTAGCGCACGCCCGCCTCGGGGTTTTCAAAGGTGAGCTTGCGATTGTCCTCCAATAGCTCCGGGCAGGGATAGCCCGCCTGCGCCAGCAGCGCATAGACCTTCTCGCCCAGCCTGCCCTTGGGCAGCGCGATGTTGATCATCTTTTTCTCTGCCATGGCGCTCAGCCCTCCTCCCCGATGAAAATGGTTTCCCTCGCGCGCAGGGTCGTCGTCCCCTCGCGCTGGACGCGGACGCTGCAGCCCGCCTCACGCAGGGCGCGCGCCTTCGCCGCGGCCTTCGCCGCCTGCGCGTTGCTGCTGTAGACGATCAGCGCGTCGACGTCATACCCCGGCTTCTCCTGCATGAATCGCTCCAGCTGATCCAGATACACCGCAAAGCCGATTGCCTCGCTGCGCCGGCCCATCCTGCGCATCAGCAGGTCATACCGGCCGCCGGAGAGCACGCCCTTGGGCACGCCCTCGATAAAGCCGCTGAATACGAGGCCGTTGTAGTAGCCCATGTCGTTGACGACGGAGAAGTCGAGGTTCACATTGGCCACGCCCTCTGCCGCCAGCAGCGCCGCCACGGCGCGAAGATTGGACAGCGCGCCGCCGCACGCCGCGGGCAGGCCCATCGCCTCGAATTTAGCGAGCGTCTCGTCCAGCGGGCCAAACTCCGTGATCATCGCCGAGAGGAAGCCCTGCGCCGCAGCGCTCACGCCCATCTCGGCGCAGAGGGCGGCAAGGCCGTGCAGATTCTTCGCCGCGACCATGGCGCAGAGCGCCTTCTTCTGCTCGTCGGTGATCGTCTCGCCCGCCAGCACGCCGGCGGCCACGCCCATATCCGCGATATCTAGCGCGTAGGAGGGGGCGATCGCCTCAAGGCTCTTCGCCGCGAGGGTCAGCACCTCGGCCATCGCGTAGGCGTCGACCGTGCCGATGCACTCCACGCCGGTCTGCGTGATCTCGCGGAAGCCATAGCCACCGCGCGGCGCGCGGTAGACCGTCTCCGCATAGAAGAGCTTGATCTGCCCGTCCTCGTCCTTCGTATTGCGCACGACGGAGAAGGTGATGTCGGGCTTGAGGGCCATGAGCCGCCCGGATGTATCGCTGAAGGTGAGGATCTGCTCGCTCTCCAGCAGGCTCCTGTTGCGCATGTAGAGGTCGTACTCCTCAAACTGGCTGACCTGATACGGCCTGTAACCGTAGGCGGAATAGAGCGAGCGCAGCGCGATGGACGCGCGCTCATCCGTCTTCAGATGCTCAAGCCTCGTCACATTCTGCGTCATCGCCGTCCGCCTCCATTCTCGTCAGGATCATCTCATACCCGCCGGGGCCATAGTCAAGGCACTTCTTCACCCGGCCGACCGTCGCGGAGCTCACGCCCGTCGCCGCAGCGGCCTGCTGATAGGAACTGCCCCCGCGCAGCAGGCGCGCGACCTCCAGCCGCTGGCCGAGATCGCGGATCTCGCGCATGGTACACAGATCCTCAAAATATGCGTAGCACTCCTCCATGCTCGTGAGCTTTAAGATGGATTCAAAGAGCGCGTCCGTCTGCTTATCGTGCTTGATCCCCATGGTGTCACCTCATCATGTTATCATGTTGCTATGTTAGCACGTTAGTCCGCTAAAGTCAAGGGAATTCTTCGGAATGTTCGAAAATCGGAAATCCGTAATTCTGCAGCGAGAGAGCGCAATGGCATGCGGGCGGGCGGGTGGGCACAGCAGAGCCGCAGCCCCGCATCGCATGCCGACTAAGCTTCATTTGGAGAACGGCATCTTCGATGCAGCCTTTCCTGCCCCGCCCTCCCGCCCATGCATCTCTTCCGCTCTCACGGGGCGGGCTCCCCCGTGCACGCTCCGTTTCATCCTATTAGAAAGCAAGCCAAAACGCAAAAATCCGCCGGGCGGATTGCTCCGCCCGACGGACTCTCCATCGGAATGAAATCTTGCGAAATCAGCAGATGAAATTACTTCGCAGCGTTCTCGCCGGCCAGCTTGCCGAAGACGACGAAGTCAACGATCGCGTTGCCGCCGAGGCGGTTCGCGCCGTGCAGGCCACCGGTGACCTCACCGGCCGCGTACAGGCCCGGGATCACGTTGCCCTCGGTATCGAGGACCTCGGTGTTGGTGTTGATCTGGATACCGCCCATGGTGTGATGCACGCAGGCAACACGGGCGCAGGCAATCCACGGACCCTTGGTCAGCTCGGTGGAGTACAGCTTGCGGCCGAACTCGTCCTCGCCAGCCTTGACAGCGGCGTTGAAGGAATCAACGGTCGCCTGCAGGGTCGCGTAGTCGCAGCCGATCTTGGCAGCCATCTCCTCGAGGGTGTCGGCGATGAGGAGGTAGCCCTCAGCCTCAGCCTCGCGGGCCGGATAGCCGTCGCCGGTCAGCAGCTGATCCGGATCGACAGCATCGCCGTCGCCGGACTCAAGGATGTACATGATGCCATCGGTCTGCGCGATGAGCGCGGTGCAGATGACGTCGCGGCGGCCGTCCTCCTGGACGAAGCGCTTGCCTTCCTTATTGACGAAGATGATCTGGTCGGTGCCGGACAGATCACGCGGGGTGTAGCGGGTCATGCCGCCGTTGAACGGGTTGCCCAGGTAGAGGAGCTGGATCTGCTCCATGTCCACCAGGTTCGCGCCGGCCTCGGAGGCCATGGCGATGCCGTCGCCGGTGATGCCGGCAGCGTTGGTGGTCATGATGTTCTCACCCAGAACCGGCCACTTGCCGGAGGTGTTGTACTTCTCGCGCATCTCGACGTTGGCAGAGAAGCCGCCGGTCGCGATGACGACGCCCTTGTTGGCGGTGATGGTCAGCTCGGTGCCGTCCGGATTGGTGGCCTTGACGCCCACAACGCGGCCGGTCTCGTCCTTGATAAGGGACTCGCCCTTGGTGTTGGTCAGCACGTTCTCAGCGCCGACGGTCTCCATGAAGACCTTGATGTAGCCGGTGCCCATGGAATCCAGGGAGCCGTGGGTGCGCTGGTAGAGGGAGCCGGCGCCCTGGCCGATGACCGGAGAGAACTCCATGCCCAGATCCTTCAGCCACTGGAGGCCCGGGTAAGAATTGTTGGCCAGAACCTTGACGAGGTCGAGGTTGGCAACCTTGTCGCCGCCGTTCCAGGTCTGCAGCGCATACCAGTTGGCGGAGTCGAACAGGCCCACAGAGCCGTTCGCCACATAGGCGTCGAAGTCAGCCTTGACGGCAGCCTGCAGAGCAGCGTGCTCGTCGCTCACCGGAGCCTCAGCCAGAGCGGTCTCGACGAGGGACTTCACGCTGTCGCTCATCTCGACGTTGGCCTGCAGCTCAGCGTCCGGGCTGTTGTAGATGCCGCCGCAGATGATGGAGTTGCCGCCGACGGTGCCCATCTTCTCAACGACGATCACGGAAGCGCCATTCTGGGTCGCAGCGGTGGCCGCGGCCAGGCCCGCGCCGCCCGCGCCGACGACGACGACGTCAGCGGTCAGCTCGGTGGCATAGGTGACCTCAGCAGCCGCAACCTCGGCAGCCTTGAGGGCCTCGACGTCCAGACCGGCAGCAGCGGCCGCAGCCTCGACAGCGGCCAGCAGGCCGTTGGAGGTCATGGTCGCGCCGGCGACGGCGTCAACAGCCAGGGACTGGTTGTCGATGATCGCCTGCGGGATCTGGGCGAACGCCGGATCGGAGATGCCGGCGGTCTCGTTGTGAGAGGTGGCCTCGATCGCGGTGATCTTGCCTTCCTCAACGGTGATGGTGACCTTGAGCTCGCCGCCCATGCCGGTGCCGACGCCCTCGAAGGTATCCGCCATCGCGACGACGCTGGTCATCAGCATCACCGCAGCCAGAAGAATACCAAGAAACTTCTTCATATGGATTTCCTTCCTTTCCTTCGGTATATGCGCGTACACATGACTTATGTCCGCATACCCAGACGGGATTATAGCACTCTGCCATATTTTTGTCAAACCATTCCACATGAATTGTCGGTTCCTTAATCAGTTCCTGCCAAAATAAACAGCGCAGGCCAACCTGCCGGAAGGCCTGCGCCGATGCGCTTAACTTAATTCGCTTTTATGAAGGATCAGTCCGCAGCGGCGGTCTTCTTCCCCTTCGCTGCTTCCTCTTCCTTTGCGGGAGCGGGCTTTCTGCTCTCCTCGACGAGCTTGTCGTTCGCCCAGTTCATGCGGCCATAACGGCGGGTCACGGCGAGGATCTCGTCGCAGACCTCGTCGGTCAGGCGGTCGGCCGTCAGCCTCCAGCGCCAGTTGACGCCGACGGTGGAGGGCACGTTCATGCGGCAGTCGTTGCCCAGGCCGAGGTAATCCTGAATCGGGATGATGCAGGTCTGCGCGCAGCTGCGCATGGACGCGGCGACCACGCTGCGGTAGAGCTCCTCATCCGGCGTATAGCGGTCGCACAGATAATCGCGCACCACGCCGCGCATCTTCTCATCCAGCCCGGCGAGCCAGCCGGCGGCCGTCTCATTGTCGTGCGTGCCGGTGTAGACGACGCAGTTGTGGCCGTAGTTATGCGGCAGGTAATCGTTCGCCGCGCCGACGTCGCCCTCGTCGAAGGCGAACTGGAAGACCTTCATATTCGGGAAGCCGCTCTCGCGCACCAGCTGGCGCACGGTCTCGGTCATCAGGCCCAGATCCTCGGCGATGATGTGCTTGCGGCCAAGGCGGTACTCGATCGTGCGGAAGAGATCCATGCCCGGGCCCTTCTCCCAATGGCCGCTGAGCGCGGACTCCGCCGTGGCGGGAATGGAGAAATACTCGTCAAAGCCGCGGAAGTGGTCGATGCGCACCACGTCGTACAGGCGGAAGGACTGCCACATGCGGGAGACCCACCACTCAAACCCGGTCGCGCGGTGATAATCCCAGCGGTAGAGCGGGTTTTTCCAGATCTGGCCGGTGGCAGAGAAGGCGTCCGGCGGGCAGCCCGCGATCGCGGTGGGCACATTGCCCTCGCCCAGCTGGAACAGCTCCGGATGCGCCCAGATATCCGCGCCGTCCGGGGAGACGTAGATCGGGATATCGCCGACGATCTGAATGTTCTTCGAGTTGGCATAGGCCTTGAGCGCCTGCCACTGCTCAAAGAACTTGAACTGCATGTAGTACTGGAATTCCACGTCGTAATAGAGCGTGCGGCGATAGTAATCCAGCGCAAAGCCCCAGTGCATGCGGATATCCTCGGGCCACTCGGTCCACTCCGCACCCTTGAAGAAATTCTTCACCGCCATGAAGAGCGCATAGTCCGCCAGCCACCAGCTGTTGTCCTGCAGGAACTGCTGATAGGCCGTGCTATGGCTGATGTTGCTGCGCTCGTACGCCTTGCGCAGGAGCTTGAGGCGGTTGTCGTGCAGCTTTTCATAGTCGACGGCGGCGTCGTCGCTGCCGAGGTCGGCCGCGTCGCACTCCTCGCGGGTGAGCACGCCCTCCTCGATCAGCGCGTCAAGGCTGATGAAATACGGGTTGCCCGCGAAGGCGGAAAAGGACTGATACGGGGAATCGTCCGACTTGCCAAAGCTCGTCGGGCCCAGCGGCAGAATCTGCCAGTAGGTCTGGCCGGCCTTCGCCAGCCAGTCGACAAAGTCATACGCGCTCTGATCAAAGCAGCCGATGCCGTACCTGGACGGCAGGCTGGAGACGGCGAGCAGGACGCCTGCGGAACGGGTCATATCCGACACTCCTTTGTAGTCCGCCCGGCCATTCGGGTCGGGCGGGAATCATGAAGCTTTCAGTATCTCACCGATTGCCCAGAAAACACTCAGCGGTTGTAATCCGGTCACATACCTGTTATGAGACTATCATACGCCATCCGGCACAAAGATGCAAGCGGAACTTACAGGTGCCAGATGTCCTCGTTGTACTGGGCAATCGTCCTGTCGGAGGAGAAGTAGCCGGCCTTCGCGATGTTGACCAGCATCATCTTCGCCCAGGCCATCCTGTCCTCATAGCGGGCAAAGAGGGCCTCCTTGGTCTCGATGTACTCCTTGAGGTCGAGCAGGGCCATGAAGTAGTCCTTGCCGGCGATCTCCTTGTGCAGGCGCTCGAGGCACTTGTCGTCGCCGATGTCGCGCATCGGCTTGCTGATGATGAAGTCGACCAGGCGCTTGATCTTGGGATCGGCGCACATGTCCTTCGGGCTGTAGGCGTTCTTGGCGTAGAGCTCGATGACCTCGTCGGACTTGCGGCCGAAGATGGCGATATTCTCCTCGCCGACCAGCTCCGCGATCTCCACATTCGCGCCGTCGAGGGTGCCCAGGGTCACAGCGCCGTTGAGCATGAACTTCATGTTGCCGGTGCCGGAGGCCTCCTTGGAGGCGAGGGAAATCTGCTCGGAGACGTCGCAGGCCGGGATCACGCGCGCCGCCTTGGAGACATTGTAATTCTCCAGCATCACGATGCGCAGATGACGGCGCACCTGCGGATCGGAGGCGACCAGCTTGCTCAGGCACAGGATCAGGTGGATGATGTCCTTGGCGGTGGTGTACGCCGGGGCGGCCTTCGCGCCGAAGATCATGGTGATCGGGCGCTTCGGGATGTTGCCGGCCTTGATGTCCAGATACTTGTAGATGGCGTAGAGCGCGTTCATCTGCTGGCGCTTGTACTCATGCAGGCGCTTGACCTGAACGTCGAAGATGGCGTCCGCGTCGACGCTGATGTTCTGCGTATGGAAGAGGAACTCGACGAACTGCTTCTTCTGGTCCATCTTGATATCCAGCAGGCGGCGCAGCACGGCCTCGTCGTCGATGAAGGCCATCAGGCCCTCGAGCTTGGAGGCGTCGGTCTTGAATTCCGGTCCGATCAGCTCCTCGATCAGCTTTGCCAGCGGCTGGTTGCAGTGCAGCAGCCAGCGGCGGAAGGTGATGCCGTTGGTCTTGTTGTTGAACTTCTCCGGGTAGAGATCGTAGAACGGGCGCAGCTCGGACTCCTTGAGGATCTCGGTGTGCAGCGCGGCGACGCCGTTGACGCTGTAGCCGAAGTGGATGTCGATGTGCGCCATGTGGACCTTGTTGTCCTTGTCGATAATCTGGACGACCGGATCCTTGTACGCCTCGCGGACACGGCGGTCAAGCTCGCGGATGACCGGCACGATGGACGGGGCCGCCTTCTCGATGAAGGCGATCGGCCACTTCTCCAGCGCCTCGGCGAGGATGGTGTGGTTGGTGTAGGCGCAGGTCAGGCTCACCTCGCGGATGGCGTCGTCCATGCTCATGCCGCGCTCCGTCATCAGGCGGATGAGCTCGGGGATAATCATCGTCGGGTGGGTGTCGTTGATCTGCACGACGACGTGCTTATGCAGGTCATGGATGGAATAGCCGCGCTCCTCGAGCTCCTTGAGGATGAGCTGCGCGGTGCAGGAGACCATGAAGTACTGCTGATAGACGCGCAGCAGGCGGCCCATGTCGTCGCTGTCGTCCGGATAGAGGAAGAGCGTCAGGCAGCGCTCCACGTCCGTCTTGTCAAAGCTGATGCCGTCGGTGACGAGGCTCTCGTCCACGGTGTCAAGATCGAACAGGTGCAGGGTGTTCTTTCCGCCCTGCGCGCCCGGCACGTCGATGTCGTACATGGTGGAGGTCACGGTGCGCTCGCCCAGCTGAACCGGGAAGCGGACGTCCGTGCGGCGAAGCCAGCTGTCCTCCGTGATCCACGGGTCCTTCTGCTCCATCTGCTTGTAGTTGGCAAAGCGCTGGCGGAAGAGACCGTTGTGGTAATTGAGGCCCGCGCCGTCGCCGCAGAGGCCCAGCGCCGCGATGGAATCAAGGAAGCACGCAGCCAGACGTCCGAGGCCGCCATTGCCCAGGGACGGCTCGTTCTCCGCCTCCTCGATCTCCTCGAGGGTCACGCCGTGCGCGGCGAGAACGGCCTTCGCCTCGTCAAACAGGCCGAGGCTGATGAGGTTGTTGGAGAGCAGCTTGCCGATGAGGAACTCGGCGGAGACATAGTAGAGCTTGCGCTCGCCCTGAATCTTCGGGCGGTTCTCCATCTCTTCCTTCGTCAGGTACAGCAGCGCCGTGTACATCTCGCTCTTCGTCGCGGTGTCCAGCGTCTTGCCGAAGCGCTCGCTGAGGATGCTTTGAAGCCTGGCTTCCATAGATATAATCTTCCTTTCTCTATCGACAGGATCGATCTCCCGGACGGCGCAGATCATGGTTGAAACCGATTCCGGGAACGTTTCCAATGCATGGTATTTTCCAACATTTACCATTTTACACGAAGAATGGCGTTTCTGTCATGGTGTAAACCCATCCAATTCTTCGCATAAAATTCACACAAAACGACAAAATTTGTGGGTTTTCCTGCGATTTAGGCAGGTTAACCTCCCCATTCAGGGCATTTTGCCGCAGTCGATGGCCTCCAGCGCCGCATATACGCGCAGCATCTCGCCCACGCTCCACGCCTGCGCGTAGCAGCCCCTGGAGCGGCTGGGATACAGGCCGTCGTAGATTTCGGGAATCTGGCCGACGCAGCCCTCGGCGAGCAGCGCCTCCATGGGCGCGAGCATCTCCCGCACCCTTGCGGCCGCCTCGCGGGTATAGCCACCGACCTTCAATTCCGCCAGATAGTATGCCCCAAGGGGGAAGGGCCATACCGTGCCCTGATGATAGGCCAGATCGCGCTCGCTCTGCGGACCCTTGTAGACCGCATGGAACTGCGGGTCCGCCGGGGAGAGCGTGCGCAGGCCGCACGGGGTATACAGATGGCGATGAACGCTGGCGACGACGCTGCGCTCCTGCTCCGGGTCAAGCATGGTGAAGGGCATCGTCACCGCCCAGATCTGATTGCAGCGGATCTGCTCATCCGCCGCCGTGCCGGAAACGACGTCGCGCAGGCAGCCCTGTTTCTTCATATAGAAGGCGCGCACAAACGAGGCCTTCGCCCGCTCGGCCAGCGCGGCATAGGGCGCGCCCTCCGCCCCGCAAAGCGGCGCAAAGCGCTCCATCACCCGCAGCGCGCTGTACCAGTAGGCGTTGATCTCCACGGGCTTGCCGTGGCGCGGCGTGGGCAGGATATCGCCGATGCGCACATCCATCCACGTCACCTGATCCAGCCCCTGCCCCGCGCGGATGAGCCCGTCGCGGTCCATGCCGATGCCATGGCGCGTGCCGGCCTTATAGGCGTCGATGATCCGCGCCATGATGGGCCACGCCTCGCGGATAAAATCGTCGTCCCCCGTCTTCTTGTGATACAGGTAGACGATATTGATCAGCAGCAGCGCCGCGTCGACGGTGTTGTACATCGGCTCCTGCGAGCCCTCGGGGAAGAGATTGGGCACGAGGCCGTCCTTCTCATACGCGAGGAACGTGCGCAGGATGCTCAGCGCCTCCTGCGTCCTGCCCGCGGCGAGCACGCAGCCCGGCAGCGCGATCATCGTATCGCGCCCCCAGTCGCCGAAGAAGGGATACCCGGCGACGATCGTGCTGCCGCCGGTGGAGTCGCGCCGGGTGATAAAGGCATCCGCGCTGACGGCGAGCTGCCGCGCGACGGGATCGGCAAGGCCGCAGCCCGCCTCGATCGCCTGAAGGCGCGCGGCATTGGCGGCGATGATCTCACCGCACGATTGATCCACAGGCCTGTCGGAAAAGACGAGCGTCAGCTCCGCCGTCTCCCCGTCCGCAATGCGCGCGCTCACAACGCGCAGCGCCGCGAAGGCGAGGCCCTTTTCCGGCCTGCCGTCGCAGCCGTCGTGCGGATAGACGAGGCTCTCCCAGCGGGGACGCATCGTTTCCATGCAGCCGTTTGAGGCGATATGCACCGAGCGGCCCTCGCAGGCAAGCACGCCGCCCTCGCAGGTGAAGGCCGTGCGGCGCGTCCTCGCCTCGCTCTTTTTGACGAACTGGAACAGGGGTGTGACGTCCATGCTGCACGCAGTGCCGGATCGGTTCTCGATCGTATAGCGCACGGCGGCCGCGTTCTCACCATATGCCATCGCGATCTCGCGTGTGACGCGCACGCCATGCATCTCATACGTCCAGCGCGGCAGGCCGTCCTGCACAAAGGCGGACAGATGGCGATAGCCCTCCTCCGCCGGGGCGGATTCGAATTCCTGCGTGGAGAGGAAGAGGCGCATGCGCCCGATCTGCAGGCGCTCGCTGAGCCTGTGCACGAGGGCGAAGCGGTCGTTGGGCGCATGCTCCGCCGCGACGAGCACGCCGTGGTCGCAGCGCGTGGCGGAGAAGGCCGCCGTCATCGCCGCATAGCCGCCCAGCCCGTTGGCGATCAGGAAGCCATGCTCCTGCGCGCGCGAAAGGTCCGTCATCTGCTGCCTGCCGATTGTAAACTTCATCGCTTTTCTTCCTTATATGATGGGTGTCGGTCGTAAGGATCCGCCGTACATGCTTATAAAATCGTTATTAACAGCATAGAGCGCGCCTGTGGAAAGCGCCTGCGTTTATCCCCGCAGGCCGAGGATCAGCGCGCTCGCGGGCGCCAGCTCCGCCGTGCCGCGCACGGCCTCGGGATGCTGCCAGCGGAAGGAGGATTCCCCGTCGGCGAGAATATCCCATTCGCCCGCGGGCAGCGCCAGCTCCGCCGGCGCATCGCCCGCATTGACGGCGAGCATCACGCGCGCGTACGGGCTCTCCCCGCCCGCGTTGTCCACGATGACATACGCCGCGTTCGGGGCAATATCCGCCGCCTCGGCGATGCGCTCCGCCGCCTCCGTCCGCTTGTCGGTAAAGGCGGGCAGCTGCCTGCGCAGCGCGATCAGACCGCGATAATAATCCACAAGCGCCTGCCTGTCGCGCGCAAGGCCCCAGTCGATGCGGTTGATGCGCAGGGCGGAGCGGAAGGAATTCTTGACGCCCAGCTTCGTGCGGCCGAATTCCTCGCCGGAGAGCAGGAACAGATGGCCCTGACAGCAGGCGATGATCGCCGCCGCGAGCTTATTGGCGCGGATGACCTCCGGGATCGCATGGCGGAAGCGGCGCTTCTCATCCATGGTGAGGACGAGCTTGTCAAAGAGCGTCCAGTCGTCATGGCAGGAGAGATAGCTGACCGTCTGGGAGGCCGCCGCCACGCCGCAGGGCTCCTGCGGGATGGCCCAGCCCTTCATGCAGGCCGCAAGATGGCCCGCGTTCAGCCTGCCGCCGTTGACAAAGCCGCGGCTGCCCGCGTCCATGACGCAGCCCTTGACCGCGTCGCGCGTCGCATCACAGAAGGCGGCGACGCCGGGATCGAGCTCGCGCAGATGACCCTTGTCGGCCAGATGCACGCCCGCCCTCACCCCGCTGATCCCGCCGGACCACGGCTCGCCGAGGATGAGCTTCTCCCCCCGGCCAAAGCGCGCGTCCAGCGCGGCGCGGATCCTGTTCATCAGCGGCACGTCGTGCAGGCCCATCAGGTCAAAGCGGAAGCCGTCGATGTGATACGCCTCCGCCCAGTACATCACCGAATCGAGGATGTAGCGCGCGCACATGCTGCGCTCGCTCGCCGTCTCGTTGCCGCAGCCGGAGCCGTTGGCGGCGGAGCCGTCGGCATTCTGACGGTAGAAATACCACGGCACGGTCTTAAAGAGCGCGCTGTCCAGGGAGTAGGTGTGGTTGTAGACCACGTCCATGATGACGCGGAGGCCGCTTTTGTGCAGCGCGGCGATCGCCTGCTTGAATTCGCGGATGCGCACCTCGCCGTGCTCCGCGTCGGTCGCATAGGAGCCCTCGGGCACGTTGTAATTGACCGGGTCGTAGCCCCAGTTGAACTGATCCGGGGCGCCCGCCTCGTCCACCGAACCGTAGTCATACACCGGCATCAGCTGCACATGCGTCACGCCCAGCGCCTTTGCATGGGCGATGCAGGTCGGCAGGCCGCCGCGGCCGAGGGTCGTCTCCGTCTCGCAGAGGGCGAGGTACTTGCCCCTGTGCGCCGCAGAGACGCCGGAGGACGCGTCGCAGGAGAAGTCCTTGACGTGCATCTCATAGATCACGTTTTCCGCCTGCAGCGCGGGCGCGCGGTCCTGCGCCCAGCCCTCCGGGCTGCACAGCGCGTGGTCGACGACCATGCTGCGCGCGCCGTTGACGCCGCAGCCATAAGCATACGGGTCGCCCGTGCGGCGGGTCACGCCGTCCACGGTCACGTCGTAGTCGTAATACACCCCGGCGAGGCTGCGGCTGAAGGCATGCGCATACACGCCGCGCTCGCCCCTGCGCATGGTGACGCACTCAAAAGCGCAGTCGCCGCCGCCCGTGCGGTAGAGGTTGAGCGTCACCTGCTGCGCTGTCGGCGCCCAGAGGGAAAAGCGCGTCTCGCCTTCCCCTGCATGCGCGCCGAGCTCGCCGTCATAGTGATACTGCGCCTCAAATTCCCTGCTGTCAAACAAGGCTTTCTTCGTCCTGTCGCTGCGCTTCATGGCGTCCTCCGATATCCCGATGCACCGGCGCGCACTGCGCCGTATGCCGTTTCGTAAAGTTTCGATATATGCAGTATATGCTTTTGCGGCGGATTCGTCAAGAAGAAACAGGGTTTTTTGCGCAGGATTTGGCTTTCTTCACGCGCCCTCCCTCTCCCTCAGTCAGTTTCGCTGACAGCTCCCTCCCGGAGGGAGCCTGTTCCTCTTCGCCTCTTTGCAAAGCAGCAGCCGGTTTACTAAGTCACGCATCTTCATGCCTCCCTCTGGGAGGGAGGTGGATCGCTGCAGGCGAGACGGAGGGAGATTGCATACAGGATTTGACTTTCTTCACGCGCTGATGTAAAATGAGTTGATACCAAAGACGTCATGTCTATTTCTGCCGCATCCGGGGCATCCTTGAGGATGAACCCTTGATGCAAGCATGATCCGGGAGGGCAACCTATGGGCGCTTCTAAGAATATCGAATCCGCACGCCGCGAAAAAGACGGCGTGATCTACTATGACCGCGGCATCCTGACAGGTAAGGACGGCCGCAGGTATCAGCGTTTCGCTGTCAAGACGCATTTCGTCCAGCCGAGGGAGGATCAGGCGGAGCTCGTGCGCCGCTACATCCTGCCGCTGTATCAGCCGGGCGACTGCCTCTCCTTCACGGCGAAGGTCATGGGCATGTGCACGGGCAATGTGCGCACGCTCGAGGACACGCATCCGGGCTTCTGGGCGAGGACGCTCGCGCCTTTCGCCGGGCATAATTCCACCGGCATCGGCATGCACCAGCCCTATAAAATGCAATTGACCATCGAGATCTGCGGCCTGCCGCGCGTGCTCTTCGCCGCGGCCGTCTCCGCGGTGACCCGTCCGTTCGGCATCCGCGGCCTGTTCTACAAGATCTGCGGTCACGACGTCGCGGGCATCGACGGCTTCTACCCGGATTCCTCCTTTGAGGTCTATCACACGATGGGCGTCATCAACCCGGAGCATCCGGTCGAGCTGTGCGACGCGCTTGAGGCCGCCACCGGCGTGCCGACGGTCATCATGGACGCCAACGACTTTGACCAGAACCAGCTGGGCAAGGGCACGAAGTTCCCACTGACCGACGAGCAGATCCAGGACGCCATGGCGGACAACCCCTCCGGCCAGGGCGACGAGCTGACCCCGTTCATTCTCATCCGTCCGCTGTAAGCGGGCCATGACGCAAAAAGACAAGGAGATACCATCATGAAGATCGCAGTCACCTATGAAAACGGCAATGTTTTCCAGCACTTCGGCCACACGGCCCAGTTCAAGGTCTACACCATTGAAGATAAGAAGATCGTCGCGCAGGAAATCATCGACACCAACGGCAGCGGCCACGGCGCGCTGGCGGGCCTGCTCGAAGAGCTGGGCGTGGATACCCTGATCTGCGGCGGCATCGGCATGGGCGCGCAGATCGCGCTGGATCAGGCGGATGTGAGCCTCTACGCCGGCGTAAACGGCAGCGCGGACGAGGCCGTCGCCATGCTGCTGGCGGGCCGCCTCCCGCAGAATGCCGCCGCCAACTGCAATCACCACCACGATCATGATCATGGCCACGACTGCAGCTGCGGCCATGATCACGACCATCATCACGAGCACGGCCACGACTGCTCCTGCGGCCATGATCACGATCATCACCACGAGCACGGCCACGACTGCCACTGCCACGGGTAATGCACCGCCTGCGGGCGGGAACCTCATCCGTCTCGCCTCCGGCGATCCACCTTCCCCTCCCAGGGGAAGGCTTTTTTATTGCAGGAGAGGGGCTCTGCCCTCCCCTGCATGAGAACGGGCGCATCAGCAGCCGTTCCTCTTGACAAACCCATCGCCCCATGGTATCGTGTAATTTGGTTATGTATGCACGAATGAATCTTTCATATAAAGAGGAAGGGTTTCTGTTATGTCGCTGAATCTGATGATCGTCTACGCGCTCGGCTGCGCCGCGCTCTATTACGTCTGCCCGCTGCGCTTCCGCTGGCTGATTCTGCTGGCGGCGAGCTACGGCTTCTACGCCTATCACGGGCTGACCGCGCTCCCCTTTATCCTCATCACCACGCTGACCACATGGGCCGGCGCGCTGCACATCGCGCGCATCGGCGAAAACGGCAAGGCAGAGATCAAGGCGAAGAAGGCGGAATTGACCGCCGAGGCGCGCAAGCAGATGAAGGCCGCCGTCCGCTCGAGGCAGCGCCGCTGGTTCTTCGGCGTGCTGCTGCTCAATTTCTTCATTTTGGGCGTGCTCAAGTATCTGGAGCCGACGCTGGGGCTCTTTGCCTCCATCGCCTCCGTCTTTACCGGCGGCGAGGCCGCGCGCCCCGCGCTCGGGCTGCTGCTGCCGCTGGGCATCTCGTTCTATACCTTCAGCTCGATGGGTTACCTGATCGATGTGTACAATGAAAAGTACGCGCCGGAAAAGAGCCCGCTGCGCTTTGCGCTCTACGTTTCCTTCTTCCCGCAGCTGATTCAGGGCCCGATCGGCCGCTACGATCACCTCGGCGGCGAGCTGGCGAAGGAGCACCGATTCGACATCGACGGCATCGAGCGCGGCCTGCTGCTCATGCTCTGGGGCTATTTTAAGAAGAAGGTCATCGCCGACCGCGCGCTGCCGCTGGTCGCCGCCGTCTTTGACCATCAGGAGCCCTACGGCGGCGCGGTGATCATGCTGGCCGTGCTCTTTTATTCCCTGCAGCAGTACTGCGACTTCTCCGGCGGCATCGATCTGGTCGCCGGCATCGCGGAGCTCTTCGGCGTGCGCCTCGCGCCCAACTTCAAGCGCCCGTACTTCGCCGTCTCGCTGGGCGACTTCTGGCGCAGGTGGCATATCTCGCTGGGCAGCTGGATGCGCGACTATGTGTTCTATCCCTTCGCGCTGACCAAGCCGGTCTCCCGCCTGTCGAAGGCGAGCAAGAATCGCTTTGGCACGGACTTCTCCCGTGCGCTCCCGGCGGCGCTGGGCAATGTGCTGGTCTTCTTCCTCGTCGGCATCTGGCACGGCGCGCAGATGAATTATGTCCTCTGGGGCCTGTACAACGGTCTCATTCTCGCCTTCAGCGCGCTGATGGAGACGCGCTACAAGCGCTTCGCCGACGCGCACGAGGGGCTGGTGAAGTCCCGCGGGTTCTACTTCTTCCGCATCCTGCGCACGTTTGTGATCGTGAACATCGGCTGGTACTTTGACCGGGCGATGCGCTGGCAGGACGCCTTCGCCATGCTGGGCAAGACGTTTACCGGCTTCAACGCCGCGCAGCTGGCCGACAGCGCGCTCATGGCGCAGCTGGGCCTGACCGCGCGCGACTACGGCGTCCTCGCCATCGCGACGGCGATCCTCTTCTTCGTCTCCCTCGCGCAGGAGCGCGGGGCGAAGGTGCGCGAGTGGATCATGAGCCGTCCGCTTGTGCTGCGCTGGATTCTGCTGTATGCGTTCATCCTGTTCGTGCTGGCGACGTTCGTGGGCAATTCCGCCGGCACCGGCAGCTTCATGTACGCCGTGTTCTGATTCCTAAGGAGCAAGCCTTGAAACAATTCTTTGCAAAGCTGCCCGTCGGGCGGCTGGCGCGCCTCGCGCTCTTCCTCCTCCTGATCCCGGCGCTCATCCTGCTGGGCAATACATACCTGACCCAGCTGGACACCTTCTCCTACATGACCCTCGCGGACGTCAAGGAGCGAAGCGACATCGAGATGGCCATCGTCGGCTCCTCGGTCGCAGAGTTTCACTTCAACCCGGAGATCATCACCGAGCAGACCGGGCTGACGGCCTTCTGCGCGACGATCACCAACCTGCGCCTCCCCGGCGCGATCGCGCTGACGGAGCAGCTCTTTGAGACGAACAGCCCCGAGTGGGTGGTGCTCGTGCTGGAGCCCTATACCTTTGACATGACCAAAGAGGACACGCAGACGCAGATGAAGCTCGCGCCGCGGCTCTCCTCCCCGCTGCGCCGCCTGCGCTACTGGCTGGACACCGCCTCGCAGGACGGCGAAACCCTCTCCCGCCTGCTGCTGATGAACAGCTTCCCCATGACCTCCATGGAGGACGTGAAGAAGGCCGCCCTCCTGCGCACAGACAGGCAGGCCGCACTCCTCGCCGCGCATGAGGCGACGGACAACACCATGCTCTACAGGGACGGCTTTGTCCGCCTCGAGGAGCCCGCCATCGGCCGCGCGCTGTGCGACGGCATGGAGCGGGAGGAGACATGGTACGACTACCAGCTCTTTGACTATTCCAAGGAGCGCCTGCTTGACTACAAGGCCCTGTGCGAAAAAAACGGCGCGAAGCTGATCGCCGTCATGAGCCCCGTGCTCTCCGGCGTGGCGCTCTCCGACCCGAGCTATCTGCCCTACATGGAGGCCGCCTGCGCGTACCTTGAGGAGATCGGCGTACCCTGCCTCAACATGCTCTACGCCAAGCCCGAGCTGATGGCGAACCTCGACCACACCTATGTCGACCCGCATCACATGCACGGCACGGGCGCGGACGCGATGAGCAAGGCCTTCAGCAGAGCCTTTAATCTCCACGCCGCAGGCGAGGCGACCGATCACCTCTTCTACCAGAGCGACGAGGAATACCTCGCCTCGCTCGACTTTATCACCAACGTCTGGGCCACCGTGCGCAGGACGGAGGAGGGCTGGCGGCTGAAGGCCTACTCCAACCGCGGCACGGGCGTCACCCCGCAGTACGCCTACGCGCTCGTCCATCCCGACGGGAGCGAGACGACGCTGCGCAGCTACAGCAAGCGCACGGTCTATACCCTCCCCTATGACGCCATCGGCGAGGGCGACCGCATCCGCGTCTACGCGCGTCCTCTTGACGAGCCCGACGGCGCGGTATACACCGACACGACCGAACTGACCGACACCAACGAATCCACCGGGCCGGAGGAGCCAATCTCCGCCGGCTGAACGCAGGAGGCGCTGCCTTTTGAAAACCACCATCCGCAAGATCGCGCTGCTGGCGCTCTTTCTCGCCGGGATCTACGCGCTCGTCCTCTTTGGCAATACCTTCCTCGTGCAGACGGACGCCGTCGCCTACAAGACGATGAAGGACATGAAATCGCGCGAGGACATCGAGCTGGCGCTGGTCGGCTCCTCGATCGTCCAGCGGCACTTAAACCCGGCCATCCTCACCGAGGAGACGGGGCTGACCGCCTTTGATGTGACGATCACCAACCTCTCGCCCGCCGGCGCGATCCCCCTGACGCGCGAGCTCTACCGCACGAACAGCCCGAAATACACCGTCCTCGCGGTGGAATCCTACACGTTTGACACCATGAAGGAGGACATCCAGACGCAGATGAAGCTGATGCCGCTGCTCTCCTCCCCGCTGGACCGCATCCGCTACTGGCTGGATACCGCCGCTCAGGATGGGCAGTACATGGAGCGCGCGCTGCTGTTTAACACCTTCGGCTTTGAGCGCTTTGAGGAGTTTTCCCGCGCCATGCGCCTGCGCATGAACACGGACAAGACCTTCGCTGAAATCGAGGACGGCTGGCAGGGCGAAATGATCTACAGCGACGGCTTCCTCCGCCATGAAACGATGGGCGACATCTCCCGCGAGCTGCGCGAGACCTTCATCCGCGTGGAGACGGGCTACGACTATCAGGTCTTTGATTACACGAAGGAAAAGCTGCTCGAGTACAAGGCGCTCGTCGAAGCGAACGGCAGCGAACTGATCGTCGTGGCGCTGCCCGCGCTGACGATCCATGCCCTCGCCGAGCCGGCTGTGCTGCCGTATCTGGACAGCGCGGCGCGCTTCTTTGAGGAGAGCGGCATCCCGTTCTACAATTTCATGTACGCGAAGGAGGAGCTCCTCCCCCGCCTCGATCACCTCTACTACGACCTGTATCACATGGTCGGCGAGGGCGCGGACATCCTCTCCGCCGCCGTCGCGCGCGTGATCAATGCGCACATCGCCGGCGAGGACGTAAGCGCCCTTTTCCACCGGGACAGCGCGGAATACCTCGCCTCTATCGACTTTATCACCAACGTCTGGTTCGAGATCCGGGACAACGGAGACGGCACGCTCATGCTGCTGGCAGACAGCAACCGCGGCACGAACGTCACCCCGCAGTACCGCTACGTCCTGCGCCATGAGGACGGCACGGAGACCGAGCTGCGCGGCTACAGCAAGCGCCGCCGCCTCGACGTGACGCCCGATCAGATCAAGGGCGGCACGGTGCGCGTCTACGCCCGCGTGCTGGATGGCGAGCAGGACCCGGCGCTCTGGTATGAGATTCCGGAAAAGTAATTCGTTTATTCCCATCACTGTTAAACCCAAAAGCCTTCCCCTGAGAGGCACCGGAGACCGCGCCGCCTGTGGCGGATGAGAGCGGGCGGAGCGTGGGGAATCGCAAGGAGCCGTCAGGCGATTATGCGAGTTCCCCGGGGAAGGTGGCTCGGCGAAGCCGAGACGGATGAGGTTCCTGCCGCAGCAGCCATGTGTATACGCTCCACACACCCATTCTCTGTGACGACATAACGGATCAGACTTCACCAAAGCATCCCCACGTTCGGGAGGACAACCACATGCATCACGTCATCGAACAGCTGAAGAAAATCATCAGGCTCGGCGTCTTCCTGCTGGGCCTGATTCCTCTGCTCCTTTTTGGCAACACCTTCTTCACCCAGACGGACAGCGTCGCCGCGATGACGATGCACGAAATCCGGGAGCAAAGCGACGCGGAGCTGGCAATCGTCGGCTCCTCGATGGCGCTCTACCACATGAACCCGGAGATCATCGGCGAGGCCGCGGGCATGAAGACCGTCACCGCCGCCATCACGGGCCTCATGCCCCCGGGCGCGAAGGCGCTCACGCGCGAGCTCTTCCGCCATGCCTCGCCGGAGCAGATCGTTCTGGTGCTGGAGAGCGGCTCGTTTGACACGGTAAAGGAAGACCCGATGACGCAGATGAAGCTCGCGCCGCACCTGTCAAGCCCTATCGACCGCATGACCTACTGGCTGGAGACGGCCGCCTGCGACGGCGACTACGCCGGGCGGCTGCTGCTGATGAATACATTCGGCCATCAGGACGCGAAGGACTTCGCCAAGACGATCCGCTTCCGCGCGGATCACGACGGCGCAGCGCGGGCCGCCGAAAGAGAGTGGGCGGGCGAATACGCCTTTCACCGCGGGCAGCTGCGCATCGAGCGCGCCGACCCTGTCACCGAGGACACGCAGGACTGGTTCATCCGCGTGGAGACGGGCAACTACTACGAGCTCATGGATCAGACGCGCGCATGGCTGCGCGAGTACCGCGACCTGTGCGAGGACAACGGCGCGAAGCTCACCGTCGTGATCGCCCCGGAGATGACCGTGACCATGCTGCGCGAGCCGGAGCGGCTCACCTATCTGGACAGCGCGCAGGCCTTCTTTGCCGAGGAGGGCATCCCCTGCTACAACATGCTCTACGCGAAGGAGAGCCTCCTGCCCGACCTGAACGGCTACTACTACGACTATCACCACATGCTCGCCGAGGGCGCGGATATCCTGTCCGCCGCCGTGGGCCGGGTGATCGCCGCGCACAACGCGGGCGAGGACATAAGCGCGCATTTCTGCCGCAACCGCTACGCCTATCTGGCGGAGATCGACTTCATGACCAACGTCTGGGCGACGGCAAGGCGCAGGGACGGGCGCATCGCCCTCACCGCGGACAGCAACCGCGGCGCGAACGTCGAGGCGGAGTACAGCTTTGCCCTGCTCGCGCCGGACGGGAGCGAGACCGAGCTGCGCGGCTATGCGCCGGAGGCGGAGTTTTCCCTCGACCCGGCGCTCGTGCTCCCGGGCAGCCGCGTGCGCGTGCGCGGCCGGGCGAAGGGCAGCAGCGACGCCTTCCGCTATGATCTGACGCTTGACGGCGAGGGGCAGGCGCTGTGAGTGAATCCTGCGTGATCGCGCGCAGACCCCTTGAATCCACGAATCTTATACGGTATAATAACATAAGACAAGTCTGCGGGCTGCGCGCCGGAACCGGTCGCCGCCCGCTTTTTTCAAGGAACGCTAGCAAGGAGCAGAACATGAAAACGCTGATTCTTGATTATCTTGAGGCGACCGCCGCCCGCCTGCCGGACAAGACCGCCTTCTCCGACGCGGATACGTCCATGACCTTTGCCCAGTTCGCCGCCGCCGCGCGCGCCGTGGGCAGTGCGCTGAGCGCGAAGGTCGGCCCGCGCAGCGTCGTGGGCTTCTATATGGACAAGAGCGTGGCCACCGCCGCCGGCTTCTTCGGCGCGATGTACGCCGGCTGCGCCTATTCCCAGCTGAACCTGCGCCACCCCGCCGTGCGCATCCGCGCGATCCTCGATACCCTCGCCTGCCCCGTCGTCGTCACCGACCGCGAGCACGGCGCGGCGCTCGAGGCGATGGACGTGCCGTACGAGATCCTCTACCTCGAGGATCTGCTGAAGAGCGAGACCGACGAGGCCGCGCTCGCCCGCGTGCGCGCGCAGATGCTGGACGTCGACCCGCTCTACGTCAACTTCACCTCCGGCTCCACCGGCACGCCCAAAGGCGTCGTCGTCTGCCACAGGAGCGTGATCGACTTTATCTCCTGCTTCACCGAGATCTTTGGGATCACGGAGCGCGACGTGCTGGCCAATCAGGCGCCGTTTGACTTTGACGTCTCCGTCAAGGACATCTACAGCGGCGTGATGACCGGCGCGGAGGTCGCGATCATCCCGACCGCGTACTTCACCAACCCGACCAAGCTCATGGACTTCATCTGCGAGAAGAAGAGCACCGTCCTCGTCTGGGCGGTGAGCGCGCTGTGCTTCCTGACGACGATGAACGCCATCGAATACAGGAAGCCCGAGCACCTGCGCGCGATCATGTTCTCCGGCGAGGTCATGCCGATCAAGCATCTGCTCAAGCTGCAGAAGTACCTGCCGGACGTCACCTATGTCAACCTCTACGGTCCGACGGAGATCACCTGCAACTGCACCTACTACGTCGTGGACAGGCCTTACGAGGTCGGCGAGGCGCTGCCCATCGGCATCCCGTTCCCCAACGAGCGCATCATCCTGCTGGATGAAAACGACAAGGAAGTCACGCAGGCCGGCGGCGTGGGCGAGCTCTGCGTGAGCGGCACCGCGCTGGCGCTTGGCTACTTCGGCGATCCGGCGAAGACCGCGCAGGTGTTCATCCAGAACCCGCTGAACAAGGCCTGCCAGGAGACCATCTACCGCACGGGCGACCTCGTTCGCCTGGACGAGGCCGGCAACATGGTCTACGTCTCCCGCAAGGACTTCCAGATCAAGCACATGGGCCACCGCATCGAGCTGGGCGAGATCGAGTCTCACCTCTCCGCCGTCGAGGGCGTTGACCGCGCGCTGTGCATCTACCAGCACGACAAAGGCAAGATCCTCGCGTTCTACACCGGCACGGTGGAAAAGAACGACATCGTCGAGGCGCTCAAGGTGACCCTGCCCGCGTACATGATCCCCAACATCTTTGTACAGGTGGAGGCCATGCCGCTGACCAAGAACGGCAAGATCGACCGCGCCGCGCTGATGGAAATCTACGCCGCGAGAAAGGGGAAGCGCAATGGATAAGAGCCAGCTGTTCTCTGTCGCGCAGCAGTACGGCACGCCCAGCTTCGTGTTTGACACGGTGATGCTTGAAAGCCGCATGCGCGAGATCAAGGAAATCGTGGGCGAAAACGTCCACCTGTGCTACTCGATCAAGGCCAACCCGTTCCTGCTGCCCGCGATGAGCGCACTCACCGAGAAGCTCGAGGTGTGCAGCCCGGGCGAAATGCAAATCTGCATGGACACGAAGGTCGCGCCCGAGACCGTGCTCGTCTCCGGCGTGAACAAGACGCTTTCTGACATTCTTGAGGCGATCGATTACGGCGTGCGCGATTTCACCGCCGAGTCTCCGCTGCATGTGAAGCTGCTTGAAGAGGCCGCTTCCCTGCGCAGCGTGACGCTCTGCGTTCTGCTTCGCCTGACGGCGGGCACGCAGTTCGGCATGGACGAAAGCGACCTGCGCGCGGCGATTGAGAATCAGGCGGCCACGCCGCACCTTTCCATCGTCGGCATCCACTACTTCGCCGGTACCCAGCGCAAGAAGCTCACCGAGCAGCGCAAGGAGATCGAGGCGATCTGCGCGCTGTGTGACGCCCTCAAGTCCGACTACGGCTTTGAGGTACAAAAGCTCGAGTACGGCCCGGGCCTTTACTTCCCCTACTTCACCCACGAGGACGACAGCGATACCCTCGCACCCGTCCGCGAACTGGCGCCGGACCTCAAGGCGCTCGGCGAGAGGTTCCACCTGACGGTGGAGATGGGCCGCTTCTTCGCGTCTGAATGCGGCTACTACCTGACCGCCGTGGCGGACGCCAAGACCAACAAGGGCAGCCGCTACGCGATCATCGACGGCGGTATGCACCATGTCAACTACCTCGGCTCCAACATGGGCATGCGCGTACCGCATATCCTGCACTTCCCCGGCCCGGATCACACGGGCGGCGAAAACGAGGACGTCATGCTCTGCGGCAGCCTGTGCACCACGGCGGACGTGCTCGTGCGCAAGGCGAACCTGCCGCCGCTGGCGGTAGGCGATGTGCTCTGCTTCACCCGCATCGGCGCATACTCGGTCACCGAAGGCCCGGCGCTGTTCCTCAGCCGCGACATGCCGCGCATCCTTTTGCATACCGAAAGCGGCGACGTGCTCGTCCGCGACACCATCCACACTTCCCAGCTCAATCAAAATCAATTCAGATAAAAGGAGTAATCATCATGAAAGAGACCATCATTGACATCCTGAACGATCTCGTAGACGGCGTGGACTTTGAGTCCTGCACCACCCTCATCGACGACGGCGAGCTCTCCTCTCTCGACATCATCCAGCTCATCGGCGCGCTGAGCGACGAGTTCGACGTGACCATCCCGGCGACGGAGATCATTCCGGCCAACTTCAACAGCGTGGACGCCATGGTCGCCATGGTGGAGCGCCTGCTCGAAGAGTAAGCAAAGCAAAACGGGAGAGCAAACGCTCTCCCGTTTCTTTGTTTCACACTCAGTCGATGATCGCGTAGTTCTGCGCAGCTTCGTTGATCATCTCCACGACGGTCTCCTCGCTCATATCGAGCAGGCCCATCGCGGCCAGCGACGCAAGGCCATGGGTAAACACCCAGAGCTTGACGCAGCGCGTCTCCACCTGCGCGGCATCCACGCCGGTCTTCTCCGCCAGCGGCAGAACAACCTTGGTGCGCAGCGCATCGTTGATGGCCATCAGGCTGTCCGGGCACTTGTCCCGCTTGAGCAGGAACATCTGGCGGAACAGATTCGGCTGCTTCATCGCGAACTGAAAATACGCCATGCATCCGTTATACAGCGGCTTGTCGCTTTCAATTGCAGCGGCAATCCCCGCCTCAAACAGCTCGCGCGCCTTGTTCTCCAGCGCGCCTTTCAGATCGTCCATACCGGCGTAGTAGCTGAAAATCGGCTGCGTAGAGCAGTTCAATGCCTTTGCAACAGAACGGGCGTTGACCACTTCCATACCATCGCGGCAGAACATGGCAAATGACGTCTCCAGAATCATCTCTCTGGTGATTCTCTGTTTCGGCGGCATTGTTTCACCCCCCTTATATGATCATTGTTGTTCGACTTATGTTACCACGTTTTGGTCGTTTCGTCAACTCAATCCACACAAACAATTTGTGTTTTCAGGTTGTTATGCAACTGCCGTCCTCATTGCTTTTCACCCCCGCACATGATACAATGGGTATACTCCATCAAAGCGAGGTTTAGCGAATGAAACGATTCTTTACCATATGTCTGCTCGTCTTTCTTCTGCTGTCCGCGTGCAGCGCATCTGCCGAGTCCCTCTCCCTTGAGGAGATGAGCGCTGCGCAGGAAGCCGCAAGCTGGGAAGAAACCGCCGCAGAAATGCCGGATGAATCCGCGCGGGAGGAAATGATCGACCGCATCCTGTCTACCGCCAAGGAGCTCTACGATCAGGCCGGCGGCAAGGCCAAGCGCGCGCACTACTCCGGCGACATCTACGTCTGCAAGAACTTTACCGTCCATCTCTTTAAGTCCGTCAAGGATGACTTCCGCATGGCGGAGTACCCGGACGTGGATCTCGTCATCCCCAACAATCAGAAGAAGGCGGACTGCGCGCCCTACGTTTACGGCGTGGAGTGGCAGGACGTCCCCGCCAGCGAGGGCAATCCCTTCTACGCCGCGGCGGCTTTCCGCTACGACGACACGCTGACGAAGGACGAAAACCGCCAGCTGGCCCGCGAGTTCCTCATGCAGGTACAGCGCGGCGACTACTTCCAGATGGCAGCCAACTACTACTACGGCATCGGCGCGCACAGCATGCTCTTTACCGCCGACTACAACCCCGAGACGGATACCGTCCTCTGGGCGGACTCCAACATGAAGGGCAAAACGGTAAACGGCGAGCGCTACGCCTACGTGCAGTACGACGCAGAAAAGGAGATCGACTGGTTCATCGACGCCTTCTGCCGCAGGAAGTACGGCGCGACAATCTACCGGCTGCGCGAGGACATTGTCTTTGCTCAATAAGCATCCACGCCTGCGGGCGAGACCTCATCCGTCTCGCCTTACGGCAAGCCACCTTCCCCAAAGGGGAAGGTTTTATTATGTTATAGTAAAAAACCCTCCCCGTT
>JAGBFR010000046.1 GCA_017936375.1 Clostridia bacterium | reverse complement strand
TCGCCGCCCAGAGCCTTCCACTGCTCGACGAACGCGTCGAACGCCTCGATCTTCTCGCTGCCGGCGATGATCTTGGCAAAGGTCTCCTCCTGCATGGCTTCCAGAGTGCCCCAGCGCTTGAGCATGGTCTTGGTCGGCGCGCCGAAGTACGCGCTCATGATGATCTTGTTCTCGTCGCGCAGATCCTGATAGCGGGTCCAGGAGCCGAATTCCGGGCCCCAGCACATCGCATACTGGAACGCAGTCAGATCTTCCGGATTGGCGGAGCCGGTCTTGTCCCAGCCCTCGTCAACATAGCGCTTGATGCCCTCATAGTAGCGATAGGCTTCCGGCATGAGGTCCTCAGCCGCCATTTCGCCCTTGAAGACCTGGCCGATGGTGGTGTTGTAGCCGATGGCCTTGTTCAGATACGGATCCAGCAGCGCGAAGGTATAGTCGCACTGGTTGATGCCGCTGACCGGGTTGACGCCCCACTTGGCCAGGGACTCGATGGTCGCGTCCGGGCTGTTGATGCGGTCGTTGTTGAAGTTGATCAGCTTAACGAGCGCTTCCGGATGCTCGAAGTTCTTGTTCACCGCGTAGATGTACTCGAACTCGATGAAGGAATAGGCATTGGCAGTGCCGCCGCCGACGGCCGGGGCATTCACGCAGACCCAGCCGCACTCCGGGTTGTTCGCGATCGCGTCGCGGCCATAGCCCCAGGAGATGCCGTCGCCGCCGTAGAACAGGCCGCAGGTGCCGGCCGCAACAGCCTCGCCCACGCCGCTCTCATCGGTGACGCCGAACTCGGCGTTGATCAGGCCCTCAGCGAACATGCCGGCGAGCGCCTCAAGCGCGTCGCGGGTGCCCTTGCTGGTGGGCATGTAGGTCATGGTGCCATCCTCATTCTCCACCCAGATCTGACGGAGAATAGAGCCGCCGAACGCATTGGCCACGCCTTCGATGGTGCCGAAGCCGCAGATGTTGGACATCACGTTGCTGATGCCCAGGCCCCAGGTGTCGTCAACACCGTTGCCGTCCGGGTCATTGTTCTTGAACGCGCGGGCCAGCTCGACAACCTCTTCAAAGGAGGTCGGGACGCTCAGGCCCAGCCTGGTCAGCCAGTCCTGGCGGACCCACAGGTACTGCGCCGGGATGCGCTGCGCGTTGCCGGTCGGGATGCCGTAGAGCACGCCGTCAACCTTGCCGGCCTCCAGCATCGTGCCGCCGTCAGAGTTCAGGTTCTTGAGGGTCAGCTCGGAGGCATACTGCTCCAGGATCGGAGCCATGTCCCACAGCTTGCCGGCCTTCGCCAGCTGGGTGTACTGCTCCAGCGGGAGGAGCATCATGTCCGGCAGGTCGTCGGACGCGATCGCCATGGTCAGCTTCTGGCTGTACTCATCGTCAACCGCGCGGATACGGTAGTCCAGCTCAATGCCCAGCTGATCGCGGTAGGCGTTGAAGTAGACGTTGTTCTGGTCGTTCTCGCCCTCAGCGTAGCTGATGACGGCAGGGTTCTGACGATGCATGATGGACACCTTCACAGGCTCTTCCATCGCCCACTGGGTCAGGTTCTCCTCGGCCACGCCGATGCTGGAGCACAGCATGGCGAGAACGAGCATGGCCAGCAGGAACAGTCGGGTCATCTTCATGTTCACAACCTCCAAATGTTTTTTATGTATACGCTCTCACTCAGAACGTATTCACCAAGAGAAGCAGGTCCCATGCTTTATCCCTTCACGCTGCCCATGACGATGCCCGTCACGAAGTAGCGCTGCAGGAACGGATACAGGCAGAGGATCGGCAGCGTGCACAGCACGATGCCCGCGGACTTGATCGCGCGGCCGTCCAGATCCGCCAGCGCCGGGTTGGCGGCAATCTGCTCCGGCCTCAGGTCCGAGGTCTTGAAGTTGATGACGTGATACTGCAGGAACGTCATCAGCGGGTAATTCTGGGCGCGGTTGTTGTAGATCATGCCGTCAAACCACTCGTTCCAGTGGCCGACGATGATGAACAGCGTGATCGTCGCCAGCGACGGCAGGGACAGCGGCATGTAGATCTTCACCAGAATCTGCATCCAGTTCGCACCGTCGACGACAGCCGCCTCCTCAATGCTCTTGGGGATGCCGCGGAAGAAGTTGAGCATCAGCAGCACATAGTACATGGTCACCGCATTGGGCAGGATCAGCGCCCAGATGGTGTCCAGCATCTTCATCTCCTTGATGACCGTGTACGTCGGAATCAGGCCGCCGTTGAAGATCATGGAGAAGAGGAAGAAGCCGACGTAGAATTTTCTGCTCTTGAACTGCAGGTCGTCCTTGGAGAGCGGATACGCCACCAGCACGGTCATGGCCAGATTGATCAGCAGGCCGAAGATCACGCGCTTGATGGTCACAATGCCCGCCGGGAACAGGCCGCTCTTCTCCAGCATGTACTCATAGGAGCTCAGCGTGAACTCTCTGGGCCAGAAGGTGACGAAGCCGGCGTTCACCATATTGCGGGAGGAGAAGGAAAGCGCAACGATGTTGATCATCGGCATCAGGCACAGGAGCGCCAGCGCCGTCAGGAAGATGTAATTGAATACACCGAAAATCTTCTGTCCTTGGGTCTGTTTCATTTGCTTTCCCTCCTCAGAACACGCGGTAGCCGGCGAACTTATCCGCCGCCCAGTAGCCCAGCGTGATCAGCACAAAGCTGACGATGGACTGGAACAGACCGACCGCTGTGGCAGGGCCGAACTGAGCGCCGAGAATGCCCAGACGGTAGACGAACGTATCGATGATGTCGCCGGTGGAGTAGACCAGCGGGGAATACAGGTTGAAGATCTGGTCAAAGCCCGCGCGCAGCACATTGCCGATGGAGAGAATGGTCATCAGCATCACGATCGGCATGATCGTGGGCAGCGTCACGTGGATCGTCTGGCGGTAGCGGCCGGCGCCGTCCAGATAGGCCGCCTCATACAGCGAGGGATCCACGCCCGTGATCGCCGCCAGATAGACGATGGTATTCCAGCCGAACGTCTTCCACACATCCGTCACGACCATCGTATACGGGAATACCTTCTCGTCGCCAAGGAAGTAAATCGGGTTGATGCCCAGATGGCCCAGCAGTGTGTTGACAATGCCGTCCATGCTCAGAACGTCAAGGAAGATACCCGCCAGCGCAACCCAGGAGATGAAGTGCGGCAGATACACGATCGTCTGCAGGGAGCGCTTGTAGACCATGTTGTTCATCTCGTTGAGCATCAGCGCGAACACAACCGGAACCACAATGCCCGCGATGATCTTCATGATCGCGATGAACAGCGTATTGTAGATGACCCGGGGGAACGTCGGCATGGAGAACACATAGGCAAAATTCTCAAAGCCGACCCACTCCTGATCAAACATGCCGAACACAGGCATATAATCCTGAAAGGCAATGCTCAGGCCGACCATCGGAATGTACTTAAAGATCAGCACCATGAGGAAGCCGGGCAGAAGCATCAGGTGAAACGGCAGTTCGGACTTGAACCGGACAGCCAGAGACCGCTTCGCCTTCTTCGGGGAACGTGTCATTTTCTTTCCCTCCCTATCAGCATTGATGAATGACGACACTTTCTTTTTATAGAATATCAACGCATCCGGAACAGGTAAATCAAAAGAATCTGACATCTATACAATTTTTCAAACCCACTTTTGAATCACTTTGTACAATCAGGTTATATTCTTCATATGAATGTCGCATTTGTTGCATATACACAGATTATTTCCTGCGGATATAATGTAAGAAAAAACAAGGCGGAGGTACGAATGGAACTGTTTTACACACCGCGCCATGCGCGCGTAGGCGACGTCATCCCCTTCTTTGATAATGGTGAATTCAAGCCTTTCTATCTCAAGAATTGGAATCCCTACTGGGGTGAGGATCGTACCGATGGCTGGCACATGCTCACTACCACGGATCACCTCCATTACACCGAGCATTCCACCGGCATCCACGGCGGCACGGGCTCCGTCATCAAGGTCGACGGCCTGTACCATATGTTCTATTGCAAGTTCACGCATAATCCGGAGCGTCAGTATGTCTGGCATGCCACCAGTACAGATCTAATCACATGGACTGAACTGCCGGAAGAGACCTTCGGCCCTGACCCGGAGATCTATATGGTCACGGACTGGCGCGACCCCTTCGTCTTCTATAACGAGGAGGAGCAGTGCTGGTGGATGCTGCTGTGCACGCAGACCGTCGGCAAGACCGCGCGCCGCGGCTGCGTCGGCCTGTGCAAATCCGACGACCTGCACCACTGGACCTGCTGCCCGCCGCTGTATGCGCCGGACGCCTGCATGTCCGGCTATGAGTGCCCCGATCTGTTCTATATGAACGGCTGGTACTATCTGGTCTTCTCTCAGTTTACGGACAGATTCCAGACCATCTACCGCATGAGCCGCTCCCTGAATGGCCCGTGGATCCGCCCGCACGTCGATTCCTTCGACGCGCGCCCCTTTTATGCCGCCAAGACCGGCTCCGACGGCGAGCACCGCTACATCTATGGCTGGAACCCGACCCGCACGCAGAATACCTGGAAGTACGATCCGGATCATTATGACGGCTATGACTACAACACGTGGGACTGGGGCGGCAGCCTCGTCGTTCACGAGCTCGTGCAGCATGAGGATGGCACGCTTGGCGTCAAGCCTGTGCCTGCTGTGCTTAACGCGGTAAAGACCGAAAACTACCTCAAGTGGCGTCCGCTGAACGGCGCATGGCTGGAAGAGAACAAGACCCTGCGCGTCGACAACCCCGGCGCCTATGCCTGCACCATCAGCGCCAACGAAGTCCCTCAGGTGTGCCGTTTTGAGACAGAGTTCACCTATGAAGAAGGCACGGAGCGCATCGGCGTCGCCCTGCAGGTGGACGACGAGTTTGCCCGCGGCTACTACTTCTACTTTGAGCCCAAGCGCCAGCGCGTCGAATGGAAGGGCCCGCTGCGCATGCACGAGCAGGGCGGCTGGACGTTCCCTCACGCTGTTGAGCTGGAGCGTCCCCTCAAGCTGACAGCCGGTGAAACCTATAAGATTCGCATTATCGTCGATGATACCGTCGTCATCCTGTACGTCAACGACGACGTCGCGCTCAGCACCCGCGCATACGACCTGCGCGCCAGAAAGTTCGGCCTGATTGTCTCCGACGGCAGCGCCGCCTTCAGCAACACCGCACTCTATACGCGCTGAATGAATGGAGGGAAACATCATGCGTATTTTCCACAGACCTGAAAACGCCGTGCTGGGCGATATGATCCCCTTCTTCGACGAAAGCGACGGCCTCTTCAAGCCCTTCTACCTGCGCAATTACCGCTGTCTGCGCCATCAGGGCTACCGCGATACGTGGGTGATGCTGACCACCGACGACCATGTCCATTTCACAGAGCATGACACCGGCATCACCGGCGGCACCGGCTCCGTCATCCGGGTCGACGGCCTGTATCACATGTTCTACTGCACCTTCCAGATGGAGCCGGAGCGCAACTATATCGCCCACGCCGTCAGTGAGGATCTGGACGTCTGGACGCCGATTCCCGAGGATTCCTTCATGTCCGACGACAGCATCTATGCGCCCGTTCACTGGCGCGATCCCTTCGTCTTCTATAACGAGGAGGAGCAGTGCTGGTGGATGATCTTTGCCGCGCAGAAGAAGGGCCCGACCACCCGCCGCGGCTGCGTCGGCCTGTGCAAGTCGAAGGATCTCCATCACTGGGATATCTGCGAGCCGCTCTACGCGCCCGCCGATGCGCAGTGCGCCTTTGAGTGCCCGGATCTGTTCAAATGGGGCGACTGGTATTATCTGGCCTTCTCCTCCTATGCAGACCGCTTCCAGACCCTCTACCGCATGAGCAAATCGCTGAATGGGCCGTGGATCACGCCCGAGGTCGATACGTTTGATACCCGCGCCTTCTACGCCGCCAAGACCGGCACAGACGGAAACCGCCGCTTTGTCTACGGCTGGAACCCGACGCGCGAACTGAACAACCATCACTTCAACCCCCAGCAGCCAGACGGCCTTGACTGCAACGAATGGGACTGGGGCGGCAACCTGATCGTCCACGAGTTCAGGCAGGAGGCGGACGGCACGCTGCGCGTCATGCCTGTCAAGGAAGTATTGGATGCCTTTGGCCCCGAGCACCCTGTAACCCTGGAGCCGCTTTGCGGCAACTGGACGGTCTCCGCCGACAGCTGCGAGGCCGACGTCCCCTACAGCTACGCCAGCCTCCTTCTCAATGAGATGCCGGAGACCTGCCGTCTGTCCATGGATGTGGAGATCCTGTCCGATACCGCGCAGCTGGGCGCCGCGCTGCATGTGGACGAGCGTTTCTCCGAGGGGTATTATGCCATCGTCGATCCGTTCCGCCGCCGTCTGGAGTATAAGACCTCCGTGCGCATGACCGAGCGCGGCGGCCAGAAGTTCCCTTATGAGGTGGAGATGGAGCGACCGCTCTCCCCCTTCACCGGGAATACCTTCCACATGGATGTGCTCGTGGACGGCAGCATCCTCGTCGTGTACATCGACAACCGCATTGCCATGGGCACGCGCATGTTTGACCGTCAGGGCGGCTGCTTCGGCCTGTTCGTCTCCGAGGGGCGCGCGCGCTTCAGCAATGTGAAGCTGTTCAGCGAATAACACGCAGCGGCAGGCTGAAACACGCCTGCCGCCTTTGCCATATCCTCCTTGACATCATGCCATCATGTATATATGATATTTTCATAATTGAGATGTTTCCATGACCTGCAGGGCGCGTCTTCGCGCGTCGGCCGGTCCCCACGGGCTCTCCGCCCCTCGCAGCGGGAGGATCAGCCTCCCCGCCGCAGACCGAACAGGAGGATTCTGACATGCACAAGAAATCCAAGCAACCGCTTTTCCGCTTCATGGCCAAGCGCAGAATCCTCCCTGCCATTCTGCTCATCACCGCGCTCCTCGTCTTTTTCTTCATGATGATGTACCTGCTGATCGGCTATAACAGCCAGACCCGTCAGCAGCATCAGGCAGAGCGGCTCAAGCAGAGCGTTATAGAGATTGATCATGAGCTGACAGAAATCGTCCACAGCGAGTATGAGATCCTCAGCTCGCGCGGATTCTCCGAATTTGTCTATATGTACGATGATCTCGACTGGTATCGCCGCTATGAGCTTCAGAAATCTCTGGCCAAAGAGCTTATCGCCATCAAGAGTGAATCCGACTACGTCAAAGGCGCGTGGATGTATATCCCCTCCATGAATAAGGCAATCTCAGACCAGCGCATCAACCCGCTTGCCCCCGCATGGCTTTCAGCATATCGTCAGGGCGACGAGCCCCTGCAGATCATCAGCGAAGAGCCCGTGTATTTCGTCGAGCACACGGATCCGGATGATCCCTCGCAGCTGATCGCGGTCGCCGCCGTGATTCTGGATGAAGCAAAGATCCGCAGCCGCCTGATGTATGTGCAGCGCAGCGAACAGGATACCATCCTGCTGAACTGGAATGCGCATCAGTCCCCTGAAGATCAGCAGACCCCCGACCTTATGACCGACGGCTTTGCGCGTCTGTCCGTCGACTGCGACCGCATCCCGCTGCAGGTCGTCTATGTCCTCTGCGAGGATGAAATGGATGTCCTCGCCCAGCAGCTGATCCTGCTCTGCGTCGCATTTGTCATGGTGATGCTCGTCAGCGAAATCATCGTCTTCGCCAACTGGTACCGCGACGTCTATGACCCGCTCCACAGGCTGCTGATCGACGCCTTCGGTCATGCAGAGCGGGGCGACTTCAAGTACAGGATCTCCATCAGCCAGGCCTCGCCCTTCAAGCCCATCTACGACCGCTACAACCAGATGATGGAGAAGACGGAATACTACGTCGAAAATGAGCTCAAGCAGCAGCTGCTCATCAGCAAGGCGAATCTCAAGCAGCTGCAGGCGCAGATCAGTCCCCATTTCATGTACAACAGCTACTACATCCTCTTCAGGCTGATCAAGAAGGGCGACCGCGAAAGCAGCCTGCTCATGTGCGAGCATCTGGGTCAGTTCTATCACTATATCACCCGGAATGCAGACGACGAAAAGCGCCTGAGCGAAGAGGTGGAGCATACGCAGCACTATGCCGCGATCCAGAAATTCCGCTTCCGCGAGATGCTCGACGTGCAGATCAGTCCCCCGCCGGCAGAGATCGCAGACGTCTATGTGCCCCGGCTGATCCTGCAGCCGCTGCTTGAGAATGCATTCAAATACGCCTATCAGACAGACCGCGAGGACGGCGTGATGACGCTGCGCGTCCACTTCACCGTATACAGCCCCATCAGCTTCGATATCATCGTTGAGAACAGCGGCAGCGTCGATGAGCAGACCATCGAAAGCATCCGGAAGAATCTCGCCGCGACGGACGACAGCATCGAAACCACCGCGCTGATCAATATCCACCGCCGGCTCCAGATCTACTTCAGCGATCACAGCGCGCTCTCCGTTGATCGTTCGGCGCTCGGCGGCCTTCTCGTCCGCATCCACATCGACGACACCAGGGAGGATTTATGAATCAGACCGACTATATCAACATCATCGTTGTCGACGATGAGCCCATCAGCGCAGATGAAATGAGCGATCTGATCCGGGATACATTCTCTTCATCGGTCAATATCCATGTCCGCACCGCCTACAATGGCTCCTCCGTGCTCCGCATGACGCAGGAGGTTCCCTGTGATCTGCTCATCTGCGATATTCAGATGCCCGGCATGTCCGGGCTGGAGCTCACCAGAAAGCTCAAGGCGCAGCATCCGGATCTGTGCGTGCTCTTCCTGACCGGCTATGACGATTTCAACTTCGCCTACGAAGCCTTCCAGCAGAATGCCATGCACTATATTCTGAAAACCGAAGGAGACGAGAGGATCCTTCAGGCCGTTCAGGAGGGCATCGATAAGATCGTCAGCCGCCGGCACATGCTCTCCCGCATCCGCGATGCGGAGCAGCGCTATGCGCAGATGGTGCCCGCCTACAGGCGTCAGCTGCTCACGCAGCTGCTCCTTGGCGAGGATACGACAAGCAGCCTCCTTGAGCTCAGCAGGGATTCCTATGAGTACGTCTATGTCGTCATCGCCAGATGCGACGTCCGTCAGGGGCCGATCTCCGCGCGCCATAAGCTCGTCGCCCAATCGACGGTCGAGCGCACCGTCGCCGAATCGCTGAACGACGCGCTTCTGTGGAGCGACTCAGTGCTGCTGGACAACAGCTTCGTCTGGTTCTTCGCCATGCGGGATGATCGCGAATGCGCCTCCAGCCTCTTCCAGCTCATGCGCAAAGCGCGAAGCCATCTGGAAACGCAGCTCTCCCTCCCGCTCTTCTTTGTCGTCGCCGATCAGTCCGTCGGCATCAGCGGCCTTCACGCCAAATACCTTGAGCTCCACCGGATGCTCTCCCAGATGATCCTGCGCGGCGCGACAGGCGCAGCCATCCGCAATGCGCCGCCGGCCGCTGCCGGCAGGCTGCCGATCGAGACCATACAGGGCAGCCTGTCCCAGTGCATCCATGACATCAAGGAAAGCGCCTTTGACAGTCTGGAAATGCACCTTGCGCCGGTTCTGCTGTTCCTTGAGGATACGCAGGCGTCGGGCGATCCCTATGTCGCGCAGTGCGCCTCCGCGCTGAGCCTTGCCTTCTTCACGCATATCAATCAGAATAAACTCTATACAGCGCTGGCTGCCGCGGATCAGAAGTCCTCCCGCAATCACACCAAATGGTTCAGAGCGATCACCGAAGAGCTGAAAAAGGAATCTCAGAAGCAGATTGATTCCGCCGTGCTGTCCATCTCTGAATACATCACCGCCTATGTCCGCGATCACATCAGCGAGAATATCGGCACGAGCGTCCTCGCCGAAGTATCCGGCTACAGCTCCGGTTATCTCTCCCGGATATTCAAGCAGCACAAGGGCATCAGCATCCATGAATACATCACGCAGCAGCGCATGAATCTCGCCCGCGAGCTGCTGGTCAACACCAACCTGCGCATCTATGAAATCGCCTCGTCGTGCGGCTATGACAATACGGCATACTTCATCAAAGTATTCAAGTCGCAGTTAGGCCAGACGCCGCAGGAATACAAGCAAAACCATGGCTCGAAGTGGTCGAGATAAGACCGCTTTGTTCCACCATATACTCAGGAGGTAATCACATGGGATTTGACGTAACCGCCCTTGGCGAATTGCTGATTGATTTCACGCATAACGGCATCAGCGAACAGGGCAATCCGGTATTTGAGGCCAATCCGGGCGGCGCGCCCTGCAACGTGCTGTCCATGCTGTCCCGGTTCGGTCATAAAACCGCATTCATCGGAAAGGTGGGCAACGACATGTTCGGCCGCATGCTGGCCGGTGCCATCGCTGAATGCGGCATTGACGCCAGCGCGCTGCGCTTTGATGAGGAATTCTCCACGACGCTGGCCTTCGTTCATAAACTTGAAAACGGCGACCGTGACTTCTCCTTCTATCGCAATCCCGGCGCGGACATGATGCTGCGCGCAGACGAGATTCCGGAGTCGGTGATCGCCCAGTCGAGGATCTTCCACTTCGGTACGCTGTCCATGACGCATCCCGGCGTTGCCGAGGCGACAAAGCGCGCGCTCGCCATCGCAGAGGCGCATGGCATCCTGCGCTCCTTCGATCCCAATCTGCGTCCCCCGCTCTGGAAGGATCTTGAGGACGCCAAAAAGGCCGTCCGCTTCGGCCTTGCGCACTGCGACATCCTCAAAATCTCCGACAATGAAATCCAGTGGCTGACGGGCGAGACGGATTTCAC
>JAGBFR010000045.1 GCA_017936375.1 Clostridia bacterium | reverse complement strand
TCTTGCCGTAGGTCTTCTTGGCATACGCCTTCATGTACTCGTCAGCCTGCTCGTACGGGATGACGTCGGCCAGCTTGAAGAACGCGGCCTGCATGATGGTGTTGATGCGGTTGCCCATGCCAACCTGAGCGGCCAGCTTGATGGCGTCGATGCAGTAGAACTTGATGTTCTTCTTGGCGAGCAGCTGCTTCATGGAAGCCGGCAGCTGAGCCTCGAGCTCCTCGTCGGACCACTCGCAGTTGAGCAGGAAGGTGCCGCCGTCCTTGATGGAGGAGACCATGTCATACTGGGTGACATAGGCGCTCTTGTGGCAGGCGGTGAAGTCGGACGCATCGATCAGATACGGGGACTGGATCGGAGTCTTGCCAAAGCGCAGGTGAGAAACCGTCAGGCCGCCGGACTTCTTGGAGTCATAGGAGAAGTACGCCTGAGCATACAGATCGGTGTGGTCGCCGATGATCTTGATGGAGTTCTTGTTCGCGCCGACGGTACCGTCAGAACCAAGGCCGTAGAACTTGCAGGCGATGGTGCCTTCCGGAGCAGCGTTGAAGAGCTCGCCAATCTCGATGTTGCTGAAGGTCACGTCATCGACGATGCCCACGGTGAAGTGGTTCTTCGGCTCGTCCTTGGCCAGGTTGGCGAAGACAGCCTTGACGTGAGTCGGGGTGAACTCCTTGGAGCCCAGGCCGTAGCGGCCGCCGAAAACGGCGATGTCCCTGCCCTGCTCGGTGAGCGCAGCGACGACGTCGAGGTAGAGCGGCTCGCCCAGGGAACCGGATTCCTTGGTGCGGTCCAGAACGGCAACCTTCTTACAGGAAGCCGGGATCGCGTCGGACAGACGCTTGGAGCAGAACGGACGGTACAGGTGCACGCTCACCACGCCGACCTTCTCGCCCATGGCAACCAGCTTGTTGACGGCCTCGGTCGCAACGTCGCAGCCGGAGCCCATCGCCACGATGACATACTCCGCATCCGGAGCGCCAACGTAGTCAAACGGCTTGTGCGCACGGCCGGTGATCTTGCCGACTTCCTCCATGACTTCCTCGACGATCGCCGGGGTGGCCAGGTAGTACTTGTTGGCAGCCTCACGGCCCTGGAAGTAGATGTCGGGGTTCTGCGCGGTGCCGCCCAGATGCGGATGCTCCGGGTTCAGGGCGCGGGCGCGGAAGGCCTCGACCTTGTCCCACGGCATCAGCTTCGCGATATCCTCATAGGAGATCTCGTCGATCTTCTGGATCTCGTGAGAGGTGCGGAAGCCGTCGAAGAAGTGCAGGAACGGCACGGACGCCTTCAGGGTCGCCAGGTGGGCGACGAGCGCCATGTCCTCAGCCTCCTGGACGGAGTTGGACGCGAGCATCGCAAAGCCGGTCTGACGGCAGGCCATAACGTCGGAATGGTCGCCGAAGATGGACAGAGCATGATACGCCAGAGCACGGGCGCTGACGTGGAAGACGCACGGCAGCAGCTCGCCGGCGATCTTGTACATGTTCGGGATCATCAGCAGCAGGCCCTGGGACGCGGTGAACGTCGTGGTCAGGGCGCCGGCCTTCAGGGAACCATGCACCGCACCGGCGGCGCCGGCCTCAGACTGCATCTCAGCGATACGGACAGTCTGGCCGAACAGGTTCATACGGTCATGCGCAGCCCAATCGTCCGCAACTTCCGCCATCGGGGAAGACGGGGTGATCGGGTAGATCGCTGCCACATCGCTGAACGCATACGCGACATGGCTGACAGCAGTATTGCCGTCAACGGTCATTTTCTTAACAGCCATTGGTATTACCTCCCTATGTAAATCAAGGATTACCATATCTGTGAGACGCCCCCTCGCGCCATCGGGCGCAAACGGACAGTTCTCGACGATTCCTATTATAGCCCTACGGCAAAATCGTGTCAAGGCAGACGGTTGATTTTCACGGTTTTTTTGTCCTTATTTAGGAATAAATGACTGTATCCGCCCCTCTTTACCTCGTTTTCTTCATCATCGCGCATCGACACATGATTATTGTTTCATATTTATATAGCCGCAGATGCCCTTCACGCGCTCTTGACAAAGCATATCCGCCTTTGTAAAATATAGGGCGTTTTATCGGACATATCCAGCACACATGTGATCCGCGCGCCGCCTGCGCCTTGAAAGGATGGTTCCCCCATGCAGCTCACACCCCTGCATTTTCTGATTGTCTGCCCGCTCATCGGCCTTGCCGGCTTTGTCGATTCCATCGCGGGCGGCGGCGGGCTGATCTCCCTGCCGGCCTATATGATCAGCGGCCTGCCGGTGCATACGAGCATCGCCACCAACAAGATGTCCTCCTGCATGGGCACGACGATGGCGACGGCGAAGTATGCAAAGGCCGGCTACATCGACTGGCGGCTGGCCGTCTTCTGCGTCGCGGCGGGCCTCGCCGGCTCCGCGCTGGGGGCAAAGGCCGCGCTGCTCATCAGCGACAGCGTCTTCCGCGTCCTGATGCTCATCATCCTGCCGCTGACGGCGCTCTACGTCATGCGTAAGAAGGATCTCTTCAGCGAAGAGGATAAGCGTCAGCTCCCCTTCCCCCAGATGGTCGTTCTCTCCTCCGCCATCGCGCTGCTGCTCGGCTGCTACGACGGCTTCTACGGCCCGGGCACCGGCACCTTCCTCATCCTGCTGCTCACGCGCTTTGCGCATCTGGATCTGCACCGCGCCAACGGCATCACCAAGGCCATCAACCTCTCCAGCAACGTCGGCTCCCTCGCCGTCTATCTGATGAATGGTCAGGTTCTCCTGCCTCTCGGTATCTGCGCCGGCCTGTTCAGCATCCTGGGCAATTACCTCGGCTCCCGCAGCTTTACCAAGAAGGGCGCGTCCATCGCCCGCCCGGTCATCCTGCTGGTGCTGTGCGTCTTCTTCGTGCGCACGGTGCTGGAGTTCATGGGCGTGATGTGATCTTCCGTCTGTATTCCCCGCTTCGGCGGGGATTTTTCTTTTTGGTCATGCCGACTGAATACCCAGAATCTGTTCGTCGACAGCCTCCCGCCTCGCATGTATAATGGAAGACGCACCCGCGGCCGTCAGCCCGTCATCCGCCTCGCATCTCCATACCGCATCGGTCCATTTTGCCTGATTCATTTCCATTTAAGGAGAGCTTATGCCCGCATCCTATGTTCATCAGTCCATCGCCGCGGACGCATGCCGCCGCCTCGGCGTTTATTCCGCCGCGCCGCTTTCCTGCGCCGTGCGTGCCGGGGCCGAGGGGCCCGATCCGCTGTTCTTTTCCTTTACTTCCGCCATCACATCCCCCGGTCTGCGCTTCCTTCCGCGCCTCGCCGCCATGATCCATACCCAGCGGACGGATGAATTCCTCCTCTCTCTGATGGACGCCTGCCGGGGCGACGCGCTGCTTGAGGCCTATTGCTGCGGCTTTCTGAGCCATTATGCCGCCGATACCGTCTGCCATCCCTTCATCTATGCCCATTCGCTCACCGCTCGGGGGCGGTATTCCAGCACGATGCACAGCGCGCTGGAGCATGCGCTCGATACGCTCCTCTACCGCCGCCGCGGACATGCGCAGGGCCTGCCGGAGCAGATGGCGGGCCTCGCCTCGCTTCCCCCCTCCGCAAAGGACAGCGCCGCCCGCGCGATCACCCATGCGGCGCACAGGACATTCCCCGGTGCTGCGCCGCAGGAGACCGCCATCCGCCGCAGCCTGGACCAAAGCGTCTCCCTCACCCGTCTGCTCCGCCCGGGAGAGAGCCGGCGAGTCGCTGCAGCAGCGCATCTTCCCTTCGGCGCAGGCCGCGCGCTGCGCGCACACATGCTCCCGCCCGAGCCGCCGCCGTGCGACGTCGCCAACGACGCCCGCGCGCCATGGGCCTCCATCTGGACGCCTCAGGAAAAGCGCACCGAGAGCTTCTTTGATCTTGTCGAGGCTGCCATCTCCCGCTCCTGCGATCTGATCGAAGCTGCGCAGCAGTACTTCTCCGGCGCATGCGCCTATGCCGGCATGCGCGCCATGCTCGGCGGGCTGAGCTACGCCTCCGGCCTTCCGTGGTGCGGCAGCAGCCCTGCATCCGGCGCCCCGGGGACGCGCCGCAGCGCCGCCGGATGAGAAATCCGTTGCAATTTTGCAGCGCATCCCTTATAATGACCTCTGTAACATGCGATTCGTGAAGATGACAGGCCGCTGCGATACGCGCAGCGGCGGAGAAGATGCGTTAAGTGCTCATGCGCGGGAAAAGCATGGGACGAAGAAGGCGTTCCTTCGCGGTATCTCTCCTGCCCGACTGTCTCTTTACCCGGATTTTGTCATCTCTGCGAATCTTCCCGCCCGAAATGGGCCTGATTGGCGGAGGTGTTTTTTATGTTGTCATGGTTTTCCCTCATCCGGGAGCAGTTTACCGGCTCCTTCCGCGCGCTGCGCAGCACGCGCACGCTGACCACGGCGGGCCTTCTGCTCGCCATCCAGATGGTCCTCTCCTCCTACGGCGTCATCGAGGTCACCGACAGCCTCAAGATTTCTCTTGCGCATCTGGCGCTTGCGCCGACAGCCATGCTCTTCGGCCCCGTCGTGGCGGGCATGCAGGGCGCGCTCAGCGACATCCTCGGCTTCATGCTCAAGCCGACCGGCCCGTACTTCCCCGGCTTCACACTCACGGCGCTGCTGGGCGGCGTGATCTACGGCATGGCGCTGTATAAGACCAAGCGCACGACATGGCAGATCGTCGCCGCGCGCCTGGTGATCACCCTCTTCGTCAATATCCTGCTCAATTCTATCTTCCTGGCGATGCTCTACGGCCCGTCCCGCTGGGCGACGCTACCCGTGCGCGCGCTCAAGAACTTCATCCAGCTCCCGATCGACTGCATCCTCCTCGCCGCGGTCTGCCGCATCGTCCGCAGGATTCCGGCGCAGGCGGCGCGATAAGCCCTGAGCCATCTTCTTTTTACAAAACGCTAACATTTCGTGAGCAAATCGCGAACACCCCCGCAGTAAGATTCTCCCTGTCAGGCAAACAGCCGGCAAGAGAATTTACACGGAGGGTGTTTTTATTTATGAAGAAGCAAAATTTCGTCTATCTCCTCGTCACCGTCGTCTCCGCACTGCTCTTTTCGATGGGCATGTGCATGTGCCTGCTGCCGCAGTGGAATCTGTTCAAGCCGGGCGTCATCGTCACCGCGCTGGGGCTGCTCTCGCTCTGCGCCGTCGGCCTGTCCGCATGGATCCGTGCCGGCAAGCCCGTCGCCCGGATCAACTGGCCGCTCGTCGGCAAGGCAGCCTACGGCGTGGTCAGCGCGCTCGTGCTCGGCGTGGGCATGAGCATGATCATGGTCTTTGAGGGCCTCATGGTCCCCGGCATGCTCGTCGGCGCGATCGGCCTCATCATGCTGCTCTGCCTCATCCCCGTCTGCAAGGGCCTCAAGTAACGCATCACAGCATCATCAGGAGGAAAAGAACATGTACGATATGGATAAGGAAACCACCGAAGGCCTCGCCCGCGTCACCGAGGCCGCCGCTGAGAAGCTCGAAAGCGGCGTTGTCGGCACATACAAGAAGATTGAAGAAGGCGTTGTCGGCGCATATAAGAAGATGGAAAACGCCGTCGTCGGCGCATACAGGAAGGTGGAGGACAGCGTCGTCGGCGCCGTCCTGACACGCGAAGGCGAGACCGTTGAAGAAGCGAAGAAGCGCCTCGCCGCATCTGCAGAGGCCGCCCGTGTGCAGGGCGAACACAGCGCGCAGGCGCATGCCAAAGAGTCCGCGCGCATCGTCCGCGAAAACCTTGAGGCCAGCAGGCATGCAGGCAAGCGCTGATTCCCCAATGTCTTCCCCCGCCGGGATGAGGAAACCGGCGGGGTTTCCTTTTGCAAACAATTCCTTAACATTTCTGTGCTATGATGGATGCTTCAAGGAGGGATTGCCGTGTTCAAGGTTCTTGTCGTCGAGGATGACGCTGCGCAGAATCATGCCGTATGCGCCTATCTGCGCGCAAACGGATTTGACGCCGTGGGCTGCACAGATGCCCTGCAGGCTTATGACGCCATGTACGGCGGGGTGTTTGATGTGATCGTCTCCGATATTATGATGCCGGGGACGGACGGATTTGAATTCGCCCGGACCGTGCGTGAGCTCAATCAGGATATCCCCATCATCTTTATGACCGCGCGGGACGACCTCTCCGCCAAGCACCGCGGCTTCCAGCTGGGCATCGACGATTACATGGTCAAGCCGATCGATCTGAGCGAGCTGGTGCTGCGCATCGGTGCCGTCATGCGCCGTGCAAAGATCGCCGCCAGCCGCCGCCTTGTCATCGGCAGCCTGACGCTGGATGCAGACGAGCGCAGCGCCACCCTCGCGGGCGAGGAGATCCCGCTGACCGTGCGCGAATTCAACCTGCTCTACAAGCTCCTCTCCTATCCGAAGAAGACCTTCACCCGCTCTCAGCTGATGGATGAATTCTGGGATGCGGAGAGCACGTCCGGCCTGCGCACGGTGGACGTCTATATCACCAAGCTGAGAGAGAAATTCTCCGCCTGTGAGGACTTCAAAATCGTCACCGTCCATGGACTTGGCTACAAGGCGGTGATCTCTTGACCGGCGAAACGCGCATGGGGCGCATGCTGTATGCCCTGCAGCGATTTGTGACCTTCTTCCTTCTGGTCGCCTTTGTGGTCACCTGCTGCACGATGCTCTTCATCTCTGAGCTGCAGCGGACGATGGGCTTTTCATTCACACAGGACAATATCCAGCTCGCAGCGAAGTTCACGTTTCTCAATGTGCTCCTGATCACCACGCTCTTCACCTCATTTGACGCACTGCGCCGCCGCCTGATGATCGAGCGCCCGCTGCGCCGCATCACCGCCGCCGCGCAGAAGATCATGGAAGGCGATTTTTCCGTCCGCATTCCCGTAACGGGGAGCATCGACCGCATGGATGCGCTGCAGGAGGTCGCTATCTGCTTCAACCGGATGGCCGAGGCGCTGGCCGGCACGGAAACCCTGCAGACAGATTTCATCGCCAATGTCTCTCACGAGCTTAAATCACCCCTCGCCGTCATCCGCAATTACGCGCTGCTGCTCCAGCAGCCCGGTCTGCCCGAGCATCAGCGGATGGAATACGCCCACGCCGCGGCGGAAGCAAGCAATCGCCTCGCCGGGCTGGTGACCAATATCCTGCGCCTCAACAAGCTGGAAAACCAGCAGATCAGCCCACATCGGGAGACCTATAACCTCAGCGAGCAGCTGTGTGAATGCCTCATTGCATTTGAAAGCGCCTGGGAGGAAAAGGGGCTGCAGATCAAAACCGACATCGAGGAGGACGTCCTCATCTCCGGCGACGCCGAGCTGCTCACGCTGGTGTGGAACAATCTCTTTTCCAATGCCGTCAAGTTTACGCCGGCCGGCGGCTCTGTCTCCCTCTCGCTCCATACAGAGGGCGCATATGCCGTCGCAGCGATTTCCGACACGGGCTGCGGCTTTGGCAGCAGCGTCGGCGCACATATCTTTGATAAATTCTATCAGGGCGACCCATCCCACGCCACGCAGGGCAACGGTCTTGGCCTCGCGCTGGTCAAGCGCGTCATCCAGCTCTGCGGCGGGGAGATCAGCGTAAAGAGCGCCGTCGGTCAGGGCAGCACGTTCACCGTGCGGCTCATGCGCACGACCTCCCCGCAGATATCTTCATCTTCAGGAGAAACGATATGAACAAATCCTCAGATAATCCATCCTTTTCCTACACCTACTCCTCCTCGCAGGAGCAGGAGATCCGCGCCATCCGCAGCAAATACCTCCCGCCCGAGGAGGACGGCATGACCCGCCTGCGCCGCCTTGACAGGCTCGCTGCGCAGAAGGCCGCCTGCCTGTCGATGACGCTGGGCGTCGCAAGCGCGCTGATCCTCGGGACGGGCATGAGCTGCTGCATGGTCTGGGGCGGTACGCTCTTCCTCCCCGGCATCCTCATCGGCCTGCTCGGTCTCGCCGGCGTCGCCGCCGCCTATCCGGTCCATGCCCATACCCTCAAAAAAGAGCGTGAACGCGTTGCGCCGGAAATCCTCCGCCTATCGGACGAGCTGCTCCGTAAATAATAAAACCGCCCGCCTCCTTATCCGGCAGATCGCCGAAAGGAGAAACGGGCGGTTATTCTATTGATCAGATCACGCGGTTCCATCGCCTCTGCAGCCAGCGGGCGACGCTGCCGCTGTCGTTGCTGCCGATGACCCGCGTCGCCTTCGCCTTGAGCTCATCCGTTGCATTCGCCACAGCATAGCACTCGTCGGACATCTCAAACATGTCGATATCATTCGTGCTGTCGCCGAAGGACACCACGCGCGTGCAGCCGTACCATTCCCTCAGCTGCCGCCCGGCATTCGCCTTGGACGCTGCGGCAGGCATGATCTCCAGCCATGTGGCGTCGGAATAGATGTCCTTCGCATAGACGCAGTGGAACCTGTCCCTGTACATTTCATGCAGGCCGTTCAACTTCCCGGCGTCGTCGATGCAGGTGAAATAGAACGTGCCGCCAAGCCGCAGCGCCTCGTCGCTCTCAACCGGCGTATCCCGCAGATCGCCCTTTCTGGTGGCGACAAAGTCGATCGTATCCTTCCCCGCGGTATGGATATTGTAGCGGAACTGCTCCCGCCCCTCGTGCCATGCATAGACGATGGGGCTCACGCCTGCGGCGAGCAGTGCATCGAGGATCTCCCCCGCCTCTTCGTCGGAAAAGAAATTGCCGGCCAGCATCCTGCGACTGCCGCCCTCCAGCACGAACGCGCCGTTGTAAACGATCAGCGGCATGCGCGCGCTCAGCCCCTTTGTGACCTTGGACGCCGTATTGAGCGAGCGCGCCGTCGCGTAGGTGAAGCGCATGCCCTCGTCCACCATCCGGTTGATCCGATTGGCGGCGTCCACCGGGATCCGCTGGTCGCTGCCAAGGAGCGTGCCGTCCAGATCGGTCAGATAGAGCGTGCGCTCCCGCCGCGCCCTGTATGCCTCCATTGCCCGCGCAGGTACATGCTGTTCGCCTGCGGTATACGCATGCCCGGCCGCCGTTTTCCTGATTCCCCTGATGTGCATCCCCGGCACCGCCCTCTCTGTATAGTAGGGCCAGTATACGGGAATTCAGCCCGCCCTGTCAAGCAGATGCTTTCATTCCGGCAGATTTAGGATTCTTCCTGAATTTCTGGCAGAAGTGCCTCTTCCATTTCGCATGTGCAGGCGGTATAATACCCTCTGTACTATTTTGAATCGAGGCGAAGATGCTTTGAAATCCCTGAAGAAAACCAACACGGAGCTGATCCTGCACGGCAGCCTGATCCGCGCGATGCTCTCCATCGCCGTGCCCGTTGTCATCAACAGCCTGCTGCAGACATTCTACAACCTGACGGACACCTACTGGCTCGGGCAGATCGGCAAGGAACCGCTCGCTGCCATCAATCTGGTCACGCCGGTTCAGAACATCGTCCTGAGCGTGGGCGGCGGCGTCACCGTCGCAGGCGCGGTCATGATCGCGCAGTACATCGGCGCAGGGCGGCAGGATGAGGCGCGCAAAACAGCCAACCAGATCTTCACCTGCGCCATGATCTTCGCACTAGCAAGCGCCACCCTGCTCGCGGTGCTGACGCCGGCGCTCGTCAGCTGGCTCGGCGCGGAGGGCGAAACCTTCCGCCACGCGGTCAGCTACCTGCGCATCGTCATCCTCGACATGCCGTTCCTCTTTATCATCAACCTCTATCAGGCCATGCGGCAGGCGCAGGGCGACACCGTCCGCCCGATGCTGCTCAACCTGCTGGGCATCTCGCTCAATATGGCGTTTGACCCGCTGCTGATGGTCGCCATACCGCTGGGCGCGGCAGGCGCCGCGCTGGCGACCGTGTCGGCAAAGGCCATCCCCGCGTGCATCGCGCTGCGGCTGATGAGCAGCCAGCACGAGGACGTGCATCTTGACCGGAGCCTGATGAAACCGGAGCGCGAGCGCCTGCGCGATATCATCCGCATCGGCCTGCCCTCCGCGCTGGGCGGCAGCGTCATGCAGCTGGGTTTCCTGCTGATGAGCCGCAACGTCTTTGCCTACGGCGTCAACGCCATGGCAGCCTACGGCATCGGCAACCGCGTCAACGGCATCATCTCCCTGCCTTCCACGGGCATCGGCTCCGCCGTCGCCACCATCGTCGGGCAAAATATCGGCGCAGGCCAGACGGACCGCGCCGAGCGCGGCTACCGGCTGAGCATGTTCTCCTCCATGGTCTTTCTCTTTGTCGGCGGCATGATCCTCTCCCGCCCGGCAGTCTCCACCGCCATCGTCGGCATCTTCTCCTCCGATCCCGAGGTCATCGCCATGGCGGCGGACTTCCTGTCGACCATGGCCTTCTGGTGCTGGACGAACGGCATTCACGACGCAACAAGCGGTCTGCTCAGGGGTACAGGTCACACCGAGATCACCATGGCGGACAACATGGCCAGACTCTGGATTTACCGCTTTGCGACGCTGTTCGTCTGCGAACACTGGCTGGGCATGGGCGTGCGCAGCATCTGGTACAGCGTTGTCGTCAGCAATGGCATCAGCTCCGCCATCCTTCTCGCCCTCTATTTCTCCGGCGTGTGGAGAAAGCCGCGCTTCAAGGTCAATCAGTAAATCAGCAAACAAAACCGCCGTGCAGCGATGCACAGCGGTTTTTTGTATTTGGGTTTTTTACTTCTTTATCTTTTTGCCCCAGAGCAGCCCGTCGTAGCGATTGGTCTTCGGGTCGCTGGATTTCATCATCCGCAGGCTGAGCGTATCGCTCTGCTCGCTGAGGAGCAGCTCCAGTCCGCAGGGCGCGTCGCCGATGAGCTGGCAGCGCACGCGCAGCGTCCCGTCGCAGACAAGGCCCGCAGAGATGAGGCACGGCGCGTCCAAGCCCGTGTCATTCGCCTCGCGGCAGACGCCGAACGCTTCCCAGGCAAAACGATGCGCAGCATCCGCCCAGTCAAGCGTCACGCAGCGTCCCTCAATCTGCACGCGGGCAAGCCCTGCCTCATTGCGCTCCATCTCATAGCAGCGCGGCGCTTCGTTCCATTCGCCGCCTTCGTGCGGCACAGCTGCGCAGGTCAGCGAATCGAGCTTCTCCTTAAGCGCAGCCTCCGCGCCCGGCGCTTCCGCTTCGCCAAGGCGGGCGACGATCTCGCCGTAGAATGCATCGTAAATCCGCTGCACGCCGTACGGATCAAGGCGCGTGTCGGCCATCGTGCACAGCAGCAGGCCCTCATCCGGGCAGGCGATCGCCATCTGGCCGCCCATGCCGTACATCGCCCAGCCGCTGCGCGTGCGCCAGATCTGCCAGCCATAGCCAAAGCGCTCCTCCGGATTGCCCTGGCAGTGCGTGCTGATCTTTTTGCTCGTCGCCTCGCGCACATACCATGCGGGCAGCACGCCGCAGCCGCCATCCAGCACGCACTGCGCGACCTTCGCCATGTCCGCAAGGGACATGATCAGGCCCGTGCCGCCCTGCGGGACGCCGGAGGGATCCGTCAGCCAGCGCTTCGGATCATTGGCCCCAAGCGGCGCAAAAACGCGCTCCTGCAGGAATGCAAGCAGCGGCATGCCGCTCACTCGCTGGCACATTTCGCCCAGCACCTGTGAGCAGGAGGTATCGTAGAAGAACATGGAGCCCGGCTCATTATCGGGCTTCACGGCAAAGAAGCTGTCCGACCAGCAGAAGTCAATCCCCTCGCGGTAGGTCGTCTTGCGGTAGCAGGTCGCCATGCGCAGCATATCGCGGATGGTCAGGCGCGCAAGGCGCTCGTCCATATCGCCCTGCAGCTTGTCCGGGAAATACTGAATGATCCGATCGTCAAGAGACAGCTTTCCCTCGTCCGCCAGCAGGCCGACAGCAAGGGAGACCATGCTCTTGCTGATGGAGTAGGTCCTGTGCGGCTGCCCCTTGACAAAGGGCGCGTAATACCCCTCCGCGCGGACAGCGCCCGCCTCGCGCAGCTCAAAGCCGTGCAGGCAGACATTCTCCCGCTCCAGACGGTCAACAAAGGACAGAATCGACTGCGAAGAAATCATGCTTCCTCACCCATCCCTTCGTGATAATTCAGTTCGGAAAACTGCGCCGTGCAGCCAACGGCATACACGCCGAGCATCGCCCCGGTAAAGCGCTTGCTGATGGTGATGCCCTCGTCGCTCAGGTAGGTCACATTTCTCAGGATCAGCCCCTCGGTGTGCGCCTTGTCAAGCGCCCAGCTGACATTTCGCACAAGGCCGTTCGCCTGCGTGGAGAGCGTGATTCTCTGCCCCGGCTGAACGGATACGGGCTTTTCATACCGGACATGGCACTCCCGCCCGATCTGCTCCGCCACGCGGATGCGCCAGCCGTCCTCCGCATGCACAAGGCCGACGGTATAGAAGGAGTATTCGTCGTAGTAGGCCGTCAGGCCTGCCTCGCCCTGCTCCGCCTGCGGCACGGTCAGCGCCGCGGAGAATGTGCATTCAAACGCGGTCTGCCGCCTCAGCGTCAGGCTCCTGCAGCGCACGTCGGAGAGCGGATACTCCCCGCCGGCAATCACAACGCCCTCCGCGCTGTGCATGATCGTGCCCGGCTGCGGCGGCCTCGGGGTCACCCAGTCCGTGCGCTCCCGGTCAAAGGGCTGCGCAGGCAGCGGCATGCGGTTCAGCGTGCTCACGCCTTTTCCGTCATTCAGCAGCGGCCAGCCATCCATCGTCCATGTGAAGGGATCCAGCGCCGTCTCGCGCCCCATCATCGTCCACTTGCCGTCCAGCGCCCGGCCGCAGAGGTAGACAAAGTACCACCTGCCGTCCGGTGTGGTCACGGGCTTCGCATGGCCGCAGCGCTGGATGAGCGCGCGCTCGTCCCACTGCCGGATGACCGGGCCGTAGGGGCTGGGCGCGTACGGGCCCATCAGGCTGCGCGATCTGGCGACCGTCGTCCTGTGCCCCATCCCCGTTCCGCCTTCGGCGAGGAAGAGATAATACCAGCCGTCCTTCTTCAGCAGATGCGGCCCCTCGGGCGCGCGCTTCTGGCTGCCGTAATAGAGCAGCGACGTCTCCGACAGGCGCTTTGTCGCCGTCTCATCGATCTCAAAGATCCTCGCGCCGCGGTTGAGCAGCATGTAATGCCGCCCGTCGTCGTCATGGAAGAGGGATGGATCGATGCCGTCCTCCTCGAAGAAGACAGGCTCGGAGTACGGTCCCTCCGGGCGATCGCTGGTGACAACCATCTGCCGCCTGCGCACGCTGCCCACGTCGTTGAGGCGCAGCGTCGCGCAGATATAGAAGCGTCCGTTGCAGTAGGAGATATCCGGCGCCCAGTAGCCGCGCCCTCCCTCGAGGCCCTCAAGGTTTGCCCATTCGGGGTTCGTGATCGCATGACCGATCACCTCCCAGTGCACCAGATCGCGCGAATGGCTGACCGGGATGCACGGGAAGAAGACGAAGGTCGAATTGACCATGTAGTAGTCCTCGCCCACACGGACGATGGACGGATCCGGGAACATACCGTGCCGGATGGGATTGCGGTACATATCCTTAAGCTCACAGCCGCAGACCGATTCAAAATAGGCCTGCACGCCGGCATGCCCCTTATCATGCGCCAGATCCAGCGGCGTGACGAGCGAGAGATCGCCCCGCAGCGGGTCCATTCCGCCGCGCTCGACGAGATAGCGGCAGACCGCCTCATCCCCGCCCTCAGCGGCGTAGTGCAGCATGTCGCGGCCGCGCGCGTCGACGCTGTTCAGATTCACACGCAGGCCGTACTCGACCAGATAGCGCACCATCTCGATCCCCGCATGCTTTGCCGCAAGCATATCCAGCGTCGCGCCGTGCTCGTCCGTCTCGCCGATCAGCGTCGGATCCAGCGGCAGGTGCTCGCGCACATAGTCAAGATCGCGCGCAAGGATTGCGTCACGCAGCTCACTCATCCTTATCCTCCAGCGGGGTCACCGTGAACGGACCAAAGGCCGCGCTGCCCTCGCCATGGCCTACGGCATAGAGCGCAAGGCGCGCGCCGACCCATGTGTGGCGCTCGGGCATGTACGGCTCGGCGACGGGCGTAAACCGCTCGCCGTCCGTGCTGTAGGCAAAGACCGTGCCCGCGCTGTGGCTGTCCACCGGGGTGAGCGTCATGCGCAGGGTGACCTTTGCGCTGTCCATATCCTGCGCCCAGACGGTGCGCTCGGTATGCGCCTTGCCCTCGGAAAGAACATACAGCAGGCGATAGCCCGTCTGCGTGCGCTCCAGCGCGAGGCAGGCATACTGGCCGCCGATCATCGCCACGCCGGCGCGTTCGCCGACCGCCAGTCTGGAAGCGTCCAGCTCGGTCTGTGCGGCGAAGGCCGGGCAGGCAATCTTCTGCGTCAGCACATGCGGGCAGCCCCAGAGATGATCGCCCGACTTGGGCGGCAGCGCGGCAAGGCGCAGCTGACCGCCGCCGCAGGTATAGAACGAAGGCGTCCAATTGCCCATGAACTGCCACTGCAGACCTGGCGTCTCCTTCATGAAATCATCGCTGCCCTGCTCGGACGTGCGCTCACACACCGGGCCCTCGGGCTTCTTATGCACCAGAACCGGGATGCCGCACTCGACGGCATTCGCCCGCACAGAGGCCTCCTTCGCATCCTCGCCGCAGGGAACGGCTGCAGGATCGACGGGGTTCTCTTCCTTCCGGCCGATGAAGGGCCAGCCGTCCTCCTGCCAGATCATCGGCTGCATATGCGTGATGCGCCCATACAGACCGCGGCTCTGGAAGTGGAAGAACCAGTTCTCCCCATTTGGCGTATCCACCCATGCGCCCTGATGCGGGCCGTTGATGGGGCTGGAGCCCTGCTTGAGCACAACCCTGTCCTCATACGGGCCGAGGATGCTGCGGCTGCGCATGACCACCTGCCAGCCCGTCGGCACGCCGCCCGCCGGCGCAAAGATGTAGTACCATTCTCCGCGCTTATGGACCTTCGGGCCCTCGATCGTCGGGTGATCCTTCTGCCCATCAAAGAGGAAGTGATCCTCGCCGATTGCATGCGTGCCATCCCAGCTCATCGGGAAGATGCCCAGGATGCTCTTGAAGCCGATGCGGCTCTTCGCATAGCCATGAATGACATAGGCGCAGCCGTCGTCATCCCAGAACGGGCAGGGATCGATCAGTCCCTTGCCCGTGAGGACGCAGACCGGCGGCTCCCACTCGCCCAGCGGATCCTCCGTACGGACCATGAAGATACCCTCGTCCGGCATGCCGTAGTAGATGTAGAAGCGGCCCTCATGATGGCGGATCGCCGGGGCCCACACGCCCTGCGCGTGCTGCGGGGCGGCATAGCGCGCCTCGGGAATGTTAGGCAGCGCGTAGTTCTTCAGTTCCCAGTTGACCAGATCCTTTGAGACGAGGATCGGCAGACCGGGCACATAATTGAACGTGGAGGCCGTCATGTAATAGGTGTCCCCCACGCGGATGACGTCGGGATCGGAATAATCGCACAGCAGCACCGGGTTGCGGTACATGCCGTTTCCAAGGTCAGAATACCAAAGCGCGTCCTTCATCGTCTCTCATCCGCTCCTTCTTCCTGAATCATGGCAATCTGATCGGCGTCATGCGCAAGCCACTGCTCATAGCCGTCGCAGAGCAGCTCGGCATACACGCCGCCCAGCTCATGCAGTCCCCTGGCGATCAGGCCGGCAAAGGTCATCGCGCCCAGTGGCTGCAGATGCGTACCGTCCTCAAGCCCATTCGGGTATGCGGGATACACGCCCGCCGGAATGCTCATATAGAGCGTCGTCGCCGCCTTCTCCTCGCCCATCTGCGCGACGACCTGTTCGCTCATGGCGGTCAGGTCGATCAGCGCGACGTCAAGGCGCTTGGCCGTCTCCCTCGCCGCCTGCGCCCATGCGTCATGGCGCAGCATCGCATTGCTGGCATAGCGGCAGCGCGTCAGCGGCGTGATGATCACGGGATATGCGCCCTTGTTGCGGGCGACATTGACGAACTTTTCGATATTCGCCGGATAATCCGACTGCGGGTCGGCATAGCGCGCGGGATCCGCGATCTTTTCATCATTGTGACCGAACTGGATGAACAGGAAATCTCCCTTCGTAATCCGGTCATAGATGCGCGCCAGCCTGCCCTCGTCGATGAACTGCTTCGTCGAGCGGCCATTTTCGGCGTGATTGGCGATCATCACCTCACGCAGGCGCGTATAGCGGTGCATCATCTGGCCGATGCCCGTCTGCGGATAGGTCACGATGCTGTTCTGCTTGACGGTGGAATCCCCCGCCCAGTAAATCGTTGTCATCTTTTTCCCCTGCTTTCCAAGTTTTTCTCTGAACAGAGTGTTGCAGATCATATGTCATGCCGCCGCCATGGCCCATTCCACAGCGGGCAGCCTGATTGCAGACTGAAAAAGAAGCCCTGCAGCTTGCGGCATGCAGGGCTTCTGGCTACTTAGGATTACTCCTTGACCGCGCCGATATTGATGCCCTTCACGAAATACTTCTGAAGGAAGGGATACAGGATCATGAACGGCAGGATCGCCACGATAACCGCAGCGTTCTGGATGGTATTCTCCGTCGCGCCGCCGGAAGAGGTCGGCAGGTTGGAGCCCATCATCATGGAGCGCAGCTTCATCTGGAAGTTATACAGATTCGCCTTGGTGATATAGAGCTTGTAGTTGGTGTAATCGTTCCAGTAGGAGACGGCGAACATCAGGCCGATGGACGCCAGCGCAGCCTTGGACAGCGGGAGGACGATTTTATAGAAGATCTGCATCGGGGTGCAGCCGTCCAGCGTCGCGGACTCGAAGAGGCTGTTTGGGATGCCCTCAAAGAAGTTGCGCATGAGAACGAGGTTGTACACGTTGATCGCCGGCAGGAGGATGACCACCCAGAGGGTATTGGTCAGGCCCAGGTTGCGCATGACGATGTAGGACGGAATCATGCCGCCGGAGAAGATCATCGTGAAGAGCAGGATGCCGCCGAACAGCGCGCGGCCCGGCATATCCCACTGGATGAGCACGTAAGCGCCCAGCGTGGAAAGGAGCAGACCCATCAGGGTACCGGCGACAGTGGTAACAAGGCTGTTGCGCAGCGGGGTCACCAGAGTCGGGTTGGTCAGAACGGTCTTGTAGCCGTCCAGACCGAAGTTATCCGGGAACAGCTTCATACCGTAGCCGGTGGAAAGATCGAAGGAGTCAACAAGAACCTTCCAGATCGGCACAAGGATGATGAGGCAGATGATCACAAACAGGAAACCGTTGACATACGGGAATATGCTGATCGGCTTGCGGGGACGCTGAACATTATTGTTAGCCTGCATCTTTTCACATCCTCCTTTCTTACACGATACCGCGGCCGCGGACCTTCTTGCTGGCGTAGTTGCACACGAGCATCAGGCCCATGCCAACCAGGGAGCGGAACAGGCCGATCGCAGTGGTGTAGCCGTAATCCGGGATACCGCCGGAGTTAAAGGTCTGGTAGTAAACATAAGTCTGCAGAACCTGGGAAACATCCATAACGGCGTCGTTCTGCAGAACGAAAACGCTCTCGAAGAGGTTCATGATCTTCGCAAGGTTGAGGATCAGAACGGTGATGATGGTATTGGCGAGCGCGGGCATGGTGATGTACCACATCTTCTTCCAGCGGCCGGCGCCGTCGATCGCGGCGGCCTCATAGATGCCCGGGTCGATGCCGGTCAGCGTCGCCATGAAGATGATGGTGCCCCAGCCGGTATCATGCCAGATATTGATCATATAGTATGCGCCCGCCCATGTCTTGGAGCTGCCGAGGAAGTAGATGCCCTCGTCGATGACGCCCAGATTGAGCAGGACAGAGTTGACAAGACCGGCCGTGGTCGGAGAAAGAATAAGCTGGAAAACAGAAGCGGTAACAACCCAGCTCATGAAGTGCGGCAGGTAGACGATGGTCTGCGCCAGCTTCTTGCCGTTGACGTTGACCATCTCGTTGAGCAGCAGGGAGAGGACAACGGAGAAGCCCGTCGTCAGAAGGAGCTTGACAACGCTCAGCTCAATCGTGTTGGCAAAGGCCGTCCAGAAATTCGGCATGGAGAACAGACGCTCAAAGTTCGCCAGACCCACCCAGATCGGATCCTTGATGATGGTGTACTTGGTGAAGGAGAAGTAGATGCCGAACATCGGCATATAGTGGAAGACGATGAGGAAAGCCAGAACAGGAATAAACATCAGATAAAAGCCGGCGTACTTCTTGATGCGCGGAAGCAGCGGCTTTTTCTTCGCCTGGTACTTGACGGCGCCGTCCATGTAGATAGACCTCCTTGGCATTTGATCTGAATCGAAACGGTCGGACAGGGATCACCTTGCAGTGATCCCTGTCCTGTTAAGTTTTACTGCGTATCAACGTCAATGTCTGACAGAGACAGCGCCCGCGGATTACTTCGCGGCGTTCAGGCTCTCGACGATCGCGTCGGACCAGGCCTGGCCCTGCTTGGCGTACTCAGCCATCGCGTCGGCATAGGTCATCTCGTTCATAGCGACCTTGGCGATCAGCTCGTTCTTCAGGGTGGTCAGGTCGCCGTTGTACATGCTCATCACGTCAGTGGACGGAACGAGCCAAGCCGGACGGCTGTTGGCCGCGAAGAGCTCGGAAGAAGCGATGTTCTCGGGCTGCACGATGGTGTCGACCGGATCAACATAGCCCTCGGCGAAGTCAGCCAGAGAGGAGACCGGATCGGTGTGGTTCTTGGTGTAGACGGAGCCAGGAGTCTCGAGGTTCTCACGGAAGTGGAACACGCCCTCTTCGAAGGTGTTCTCCAGAACGGTCTCAGCCTTCTTGGACCAGTGCACGTCTTCGACGCCATAGGTCCACAGGAACTGCATGTCGCCGCCATCGAGGATGGTGTCGATGAAGTAGGTGAAGACGCCTTCCGGATTCTCACAGGTAGAGGCGATGGCCCAGACCGGCGGAGTGCGGTCGATGTAGCCCGGAGCGCCAGCCAGCGGGGCCAGAGCGACGAGCTCGCTGTCACGGCCGTTGGCTTCGAGGTTGTTCTTCAGGTTGGTCGCCCAGGTGCCGGCCCAGTAGGTGAAGATACCGGTGGTATCGTCATAGTACTTGTTGCGGCAGTCCTTGGTGCCGTTGGTGAGGGTGGTCGGGTCGATCCAGCCCTTGGCATAGCCTTCGCTCAGGCGGGCCAGAGCGGCTTCCATGGCCGGCTCGGTGAAGCCGTCAACCCACTTGCCCTCAGCGTTCATGTAGAAGGACGGATAAGCATCCTGATAGAACTCCGGCAGGTAGTTGATGTACGGAGCCTCGGTGCCGACGAAGCCGGCAGCGGTCACAGCGTAGGTATCCTTCACGCCGTCGCCGTCCGGATCATTGTTGACGAACGCGTCGCAGACAGCGGCGTACTCTTCCCAAGTGGTCGGAGCGGCCATGCCAACAGCGTCCAGCCAAGCCTTCTTGACGTAGGTCACGCAGCCGCCGCCGATGGCGTCAGCGAAGCCATAGAGCTTACCGTCAAGCTTCAGACCCTCGATCACGCCCTCGTTGGAGAGACGGCCGGAGTTCTTGGTCTTGGAGTTCTCCCACGCCTCGGTCATGTCCCACAGCACGCCCTCATTGGCATAAGCGGCATAGTAGGTGGAGGACAGGATCATGACGTCCGGCCAATCGCCAGAGGCGATGGTCTGCTGGAGCAC
>JAGBFR010000044.1 GCA_017936375.1 Clostridia bacterium | reverse complement strand
CGGCACCCACATTCATCCGGGCACGAACTGCGGCATCGGCGGCGACGACACCCTCTTCGCCCTGGTGGACGGCGTGGTTCGCTTCGAGCGCAAGGGCAAGAAGAAGACCCAGTGCAGCGTTTACCCGGTTGCGCAGTAATCCTGATGCAAACAAAGGAACGTCGGAACGATCCGGCGTTCTTTTTGTTTTTGGGTGAGGATGCGAACTCCCTCCACCAGCCGGACGGCTGGTCCCCCTCCCTCCCGGAGGGAGGCCTGTCGCGTTCAGCTTTGCAGATCGGTGACGCTGATTTGATGAGCGGTGCCAATTTAAGGCTCCCTCCGGGAGGGAGCTGGATGCCCGAAGGGCAGACTGAGGGAGCCTGCGGACGGATGAGGTCTCCGCCGCAGCGGACATCCTCCCTTCAGAACCGTGCGGCAGGTTGATTTCCTCTCCCATGCCCTGTATACTGATCAAATAGGAAAGGAAGTGTGTGTCATGAAGAAGGCGGGTATCGCGGCGGCCATTGCAGGCCTCCTGCTCATTGCGGCGGGCGCCATTGTGCGCCAGAGAGAGGCGGTATCCATCGGCATCATCGGCGGCGCGGACGGCCCGACGGCGGTCTTCGTCGCGGGGGACGGCGTCGGCCTTGCGGCGACGGTCGGGATCGCGCTGGGTGCGCTCATCCTGATCGCGGGCGCTGTGATCCTCCGGAAGAGGAGAAAGTGACGGGATGTAAATGAAAAATATATTCGTCGAGGGCCTTCAGGGCATGGGCAAGTCCACGCTGGTGGGCCGCCTCGCCGAGGAGCTGCCGCAGCTGCGCGCATACCGGGAGGGCGACTATTCCCCGGTGGAGCTGGCGTGGTGCGCGCACATGACGGCGGAGGAGCATGAGGCGATGCTCGCGCGCTTTGGCATGCTGCGGGAGGAGATTCTCCAAAACACGACGGCCGAGGGCGACCGGCGCATCGTGACCTATACAAAGATCCGCACGGACGTGCCGGACTTCTACCGGGCGATGGAGGATTATGAGATCTACAACGGGCGCAGGACGATTGACGAACTGCGGGAGATCATATGCGCCCGGTACAGCCGCTATCGCGGGACGGGCGGCCTGTTTGAGTGCGCGTTCTTTCAGAATATCGTGGAGGATCTGATCCTCTACCATCAGCTCAGCGATGAGGAGATCGTCGAATTCTACCGTGGGCTGTGGGCCTGCGTGGACAGGGAGCATTTCCTCATGCTCTACCTGAGCGGCGACGCGATTGAGGAGAATATCGGGATCATCCGCAGGGAGCGCTGCGACGGCGAAGGCAATGAGGTCTGGTATGCGATGATGCTGGACTATCTGTCGCAGTGCCCGTACGGCAAGGCGCACGGCTATGCCACGGGCGAGGATCTGGCGGCGCACATGCGCCACAGGCAGCGGCTCGAGCTGCGCATCATCCGCGAGGTGCTCGGCGATCATGCGCTCGTGCTGCCGGCGAAGGCGTGGCGCATGGAGGATGTGCTGGCGGCGATAGAAGTCTGACAAATACGCTTACCTGAGGATCACATCGCGCTGCGGCGCGGGAACCTCATCCGTCACGGCTGAAGCCGTGCCACCTTCCCCTCCCAGGGGAAGGCTTTTGGGGACAGTGAGTACAAACTAAAGGCCCTCCCCTGTGAGGGGAGGGTGCCCCGAAGGGGCGGGTGAGGTTCCCCGCCCGCAGGCGGAGAGGGTCTGGTAATTTCTCCGCCCGTCCGCCGCGGCTTGCGCATGCGCGCGGGATGGAGTATAATATTTTCTGTAAAAATCGGACGGCAGGCGGATGAAACTGCGCCGCTCGTCCGTCAATTCATCAGAGGCAGGAAGTGAAACGGGTGGAAGCAGGTCTGGGTGCGTCCGGATACAACGAACAATTTGAAAAGCTGTACGCACTGTACGCGGACGATGTGCTGCGCATGGCGTACTTCTATCTCGCCGACAAGCATAAGGCGGAGGACGTCTGTCAGGACGTCTTTGTCAAGCTCTATACCCATGGCGCGACGATCGCACCGGGGAAGGAGAAGGCATGGCTGCTGCGGGTGACGGTCAACAGCTGCCGCGACCTCTGGCGCAGCGCATGGCTCAAGCGCGTCGTGCTCGGCGCGCCGACGCTGGAGATGATCCCTGCGCAGGACGACGACATCGAGAAGCGCGAGGAAAAAGAGGAGCTCATGCGCGCCGTGCAGAAGCTGCCCACGTCCTTCCGCGAGGCGGTGCTGCTGCATTACTATCAGGGGCTGGGCATCGCGGAGATCGCGAAGATTCTGGATCTGCCGGAGGGCACGATCTCAAGCCGCCTTTCCAGGGCGAGGAAAAAGCTGGAAATCCTATTGAAGGAGGAAGCAACCGGTGAATGACATGAAAGCGCTCGAGCATCTGGCGCCGATCGCGGATGAGATGCTTGCCGGTCTGCATGCAGATGAACGAATGAGGCTGCGCGTGAAGAATGCCGCCATGGCGGGCAGAAAGACGCGCAGGAGAATATATACGGCGATACCGGCGGCGTGCTGCGCGGCGGCTGTGCTGGCGCTCGCGGTGGTGATCCCGGGCAGGCTCGCGCCGAAGGCTGCGCTGCAGGAGGGCGTCGTGCCAATCGCCTCGATCGCCGCAGGCGGCGAGCAGATGACGATCGGGGAGACGATCGCCGATCTGAGCGGCGGCGCGCAGGTGCGCGCGTCCTCGCGCGGGGGGCAGTCGCTCTTCGCCGAGGCGGCGGGGGATATCCCGATGGTCGCCGTCGGCGGCGCGGTCTATCGCCTGCTGGAGACGCCCGGGGATATGGGCGGCGCGCTGATGGGCGGCGAGATTGCCGCGGTGGCGCTGCACACGGATGAGCCGTCGCTGCTCTCGGATGAGGAATTTGCCGCCGGCGCGTCCAATGTGGCGCAGCAGGGCGCTGTGGTTTACGAGGTGGACGGGATCGACCCGAACACCGCCGTCGCCGCGGAGGTGGACGGCAGCATGAGGCTGTTCCAGCGGGTGAGCTATGCGGGCCGCGGCCCGGGCGGGCTCGGGCTGGAGGACGTCTTTGATGTGCGCGGGCGTGTCCGCTCGGTCGAGATGACCGGGCGCGGAGAAATCACAGGCAGCGCGGCCAATGAGGTCATCGGCGTGCTGCTCGACCGCGCGATCCTCGTCTCCGCCGATGAGACGGCGAGGCGCGAATACCTGACGGTGACGCTGGAGAGCGGGCTGAAGCTGCAGATGGGCGTATCGGGCGATATGCTCTGCGGCTGCGGCGGCTGGAGCTGCCCGGAGTTCTTCGAGGCCTTCGACGCGGCGCTGTAAGAAATGAAAGAATAAAGGGGCTGCCCGGCTGGGCAGTCCCTTTTGCTGATTATTCTGCATATGAACAAACGATGAGGAATGCAGCGTCCTTGCCTCCCGCGTGCTCCCTCCGTCATCGCCTACGGCGATGCCACCTCCCTCCCGGAGGGAGGTTCGTCGCGTGTTTCGCAAGCAATTCAGCAGCGGCTGATTAAGAAAGCGCTGCTTTTCCGAAGCTCCCTCCGGGAGGGAGCTGTCGGCGAAGCCGACTGAGGGAGCCTGCGGGCGCGAATGGAGAAGGTATTGCAGGGTTTGGTCCTGTGCATATGGTCTTACGCCAGCAGCTCCTTGACGTAGGCGATGATCGCCTCGTCCTTGGCATGGGCGAAGAAGAGCTCGGCGAACTTTTCGCCGGCGACTGCGCCGCGGACCAGCTCCTGATCGATGCCCTTGAGGCAGGTGATCAGGTCCTTGAGGGTGTGGGCGCGCACGGCGTCGAGGATCTTCTTATTGCGCTGCTCGGGGACGACGCGGTCCGCCGGGTAGCCGTTGCCGCTGCCAAAGCCGAAGAGCTTCTCGAAGGTGTACTCGAGGTTCAGCTCCGCGCCCCAGCCGTAGCCCTTGGCGAAGGGCATGGAGACGGCGTTGCCGTCGTTGATCTGGGCGAACATGTAGCCGTCGGACGGATCGACGACATGGCCGCAGATGACGCCCGGGAAGCTGTTGAGCGCGAGCATTGCGCCCTCGCCGGTGCCGCAGCCGGTGACGACGTAATCCGCCGCGCCGGAATTGAGCAGGATGGCGGCGAGGATGCCGTTCTGCACATAGGTCAGGGACGGCTCGCCGGCGACGCCGTACATGCCGTAGTTGTCGACCTCATGGCCCATGGGAGCGACGACCTTCTTGAGGGCGGCCTCGATCTGGGCGTTCTTGGCGGCCTGGCTGTTTTCATTGATGAGAGCGATGCGCATAGAAAAATACCTCCATATGATGAATTTGTATTGGATACGAAAAAACCGCACGCGGTCTGCGTACGGATTAAGAGTAGCAATCTTGAGGCGGAATGTCAAGAGTAAGCGCCAAAAGTCAGAGATAGAGCAGGCGGGAGGGGAGCTTCCTCAGCACGCTCAGCAGCAGCGGCCCGAGGAGGAAGCAGACGGCGGCCTCGCCCGCAGAGACGGAGAGCATGCAAAGCGCCAGCGGGATGACCGGGGCATAGGCATAGTGGACGACTGCGCCGACGATCACGCCGTTGAAGAGCACGGGCATGGCGGCGGCGAGGCGCGGGCGCGCGCGCAGCAGGCGCGTGGCAATGGCGGCCAGCAGCGTGGCCAGCGTGCCGAAGACGATGTCATACACCGGCGCGCCGCCCAGGATATTGGCCAGCAGGCAGCCGACGGCCAGCGCAGGCACGGCCTCGGGCAGCAGGATGGGCAGCAGGGTCAGCGCCTCGGAGATGCGCAGCTGGATCTCGCCGTAGCTGATGGGCGCAAGCAGCAGCGTCAGCGCGGCGTAGAGGGCGGCGATGAGCGCCGCGCGGGAGAGGGAGCCCGTTCTCATGGCGGGCTTGCCGGGGGTATTCGGGTTGCTCATAGTGGATTCTCCTTGTCATTTTGCTCAACCGGGCAAAACGAGCAGGCGGCGCGTGCGGGGGGTTTTCCTTTTGAAAAAAGAAAAACGGCGCATGGCCGTGATGGGGCAGAAGCCCCGGCCCATAGTTTTGTTTAAGGACTGGATGGTTTCGAACAGTCCATGCGGTTGTCGCTGTGCATTATAGCAGATTGCGCGGGGAAATGCAAGCGGGGAGCCGCGCATCGCACGATGGAAAGGATTTGCAGCGAAATGTATGTGAGAGGGATTGACGTAACAGGTGTTGTAGTGTACATTTATTAACGGTTGCCAATAGTAAAATTCATCTCATGCCCATGCGGGCGGGGATGGCGAAATATTGCACAGGAAAGGGCGGCGCACAGGCGCGGCCGCCGTGAAAGGAGCACTCCCGATGACGCTGCTCGAATACCGCATTTTTCATACCGTGATCCAGCAGGGCAGCTTTGCCCGCGCGGCGCAGGTGCTGCATCTGACGCCCAGCGCGATCAGCCATGCCGTAAGCTCCATGGAGGAGGCCTGCGGCTTTGCGCTCTTTGTGCGCGGCAAGGGCGGCGTGTCGCTGACCCGAAACGGCGAGGCGCTCTATCCCGTGATCCGTCAGGTGCTCAACGCCGACGAGGCGCTCGGCCAGACGATCGACGAGCTCAAGGGCATGCAGCGCGGCACGGTGCGCATCGGCGCATTCAACAGCGTGTGCATGACATGGCTGCCGCAGATCGTGGCGACCTTCAAGCGCAAATTCCCCGGCGTGGACATCGAGATCAATCAGGGCACCTACGACGACGTGATCAAATGGATCAAGAACGGCGTGGTCGACCTCGGCTTCCTCTCCACGCAGTCCACGCGCGAGCTCGCCGTCCATCCGCTCTACCGCGACAGGCTGATGTGCGTCGTGCCCAAGGGGTACAGGACGCAGAATCCGGGCTATATCACCGTCGAGGAGATGCGCACGGCGACCTTCGTCCTGCAGGGCGACGCGACCGACGCGGACACGCAGGCCTTTGTCGGCAAGTATGGGCTGAGCGCGAAGACGAGCTGCCGCGTGCAGGACGATCTGTCCACATTCGCGATGGTCGAGAGCGGCTTTGGCATCTGCATCATGCCGGGCCTCGTCCTCGGGCGCGCGCATTACAGTGTGGACGCCTACCCGATCGAGCCGCTGGAGTACCGCGAATTCGGCATCGCCGTGCAGAATCCGCAGATGATCGCCCCGGCTGTGCGGCAGATGGCCGCGCATATCGAGGCCTTTGCGGCGGAGCGCCGCGCCGAGGATCCGCTGACGAACGCGGGATTTGAGCCTGCGGCGGCGTATCTGTAAGGTTGATCACAATATCTCTGGGTTGCCAAGACAAAACCTATCTTTCTGAATTTCTGAGTATGGCTTGCCTTTGGAACATGGGGCGCTGCCCCATCGCCCCGCCAAAGGGCTTTCCGGTCGCCCTTTGGAAACCTTCGGAGCCGACACTATGCTATTTGGAACAGAGGGTTATGTGTTTGGCGGCCTTTTTCTTATGGCATGCCGGAGATGCGATACTTTACACGCGCGCAAATCTTTAGTATAATAATCGGATCACGGCTGTTTCCGTGCGGCGAATACGCGCGGGAGGGCCGGCATAAAGGAGAGATGACCATGTTTTCCACACTGGATATGCATATTCTGGAGATCCTCTGCGAGGATGCCCGCGTCACCCCGCGCGAGATCGCGGTGATGACCGGCAGCGATGAAAATCAGGTGAATCTCGCGCTGGACGGCCTCAAGCGCTCCGGCGTGCTGGTGGGCTATCAGGCGCTGATCAACTGGGAGCGCACGGAGAAGGAATTCGTCGAGGCGGTCATCGAGGTGAACGTCGTGCCCCAGAGGGAAAAGGGCTTTGACGCGATCGCCCAGCGGATCATGCAGTATGACGAGGTGAAGTCGCTCTACCTGATGAGCGGCACGTATGACCTGATGGTCCAGTGCGAGGCGAAGACGCTCAAGGAGCTGGCGCAGTTCGTCCACAGCCGCCTCTCCGTCATCGAGGGCGTAACCGGCACGAGCACGCACTTCATGCTCAAGACCTACAAGTATGCGGGCACCGTCTTTGAGGGCGCGGCCAGCGACAGGCGTCAGGCGGTGATGCCCTGATGAATTATGACCGCGTGATCAACCGGCGCATTGCCGATGTGCCGCCCAGCGGCATCCGCAAGTTCTTTGACATCGTGCGTCAGATGCCCGACGCCATCTCCCTTGGCGTGGGCGAGCCCGACTTTGTGACCCCGTGGTCCATCCGCGACGCGGCGATCCAGTCCATCGAGGACGGGCGCACGCAGTACACCTCCAACTGGGGTCTTGACACCCTGAGGGAGAAGATCGCGGCCTATCTGCGCATGAAATACCGCGTGACCTACAGCGCGAAGGACGAGGTGCTCGTCACCGTCGGCGCGAGCGAGGGCATCGACCTCGCCCTGCGCGCGGTCATCTGCCCGGGGGACGAGGTGCTCATCCCCGAGCCGAGCTACGTCTCCTACGCGCCCTGCGTCACCTTCTCCGGCGGCGTGAGCGTGCCCGTCGTCACCCGCGCGGAGGATGAATTCGCCCTCACGCCCGAGGCGCTGGCCGCCGCCATCACCCCGAGGACGAAGGCCATCATCCTGCCCTATCCCAACAACCCGACCGGCGGCGTCATGACCCGCGCGCAGCTGCAGGCCATCGCCCGCGTGCTGGAGGGGACGGACATCGTCGTGATCTCGGACGAGATCTACTCCGAGCTGGTTTACAGCGGGCATGAGCACACGGCGTTCGCCTCCATCGAGGGCATGCGCGAGCGCACGGTGACGCTCAACGGCTTCTCCAAGGCATTCGCCATGACCGGCTGGCGCGTGGGCTACATCGCCGCGCCGCGCGAGCTGCTCGCCCCGATGTTCAAGATTCACCAGTACACGATGCTCTGCGCGTCCATTCAGGGCCAGATCGCGGCGGACCGCGCGCTGGGCCGCGCGTTTGAGTCGGGCTTTGAGGATGTGCGCACGATGGTGCGCTCCTACGACAGGCGCAGGCGGCTGATGGTCGAGGGCTTTAACGCCATGGGCCTGTCCTGCTTTGAACCCAGGGGCGCGTTCTATGTCTTCCCGTCCATCGCCTCCACCGGCATGACGAGCGAGGAATTCTGCACGAAGCTGCTCGAGCAAAAGAAGGTCGCCTGCGTGCCGGGCACGGCCTTCGGCGCGAGCGGCGAGGGGCACATCCGCTGCTCCTATGCCACCAGCCTGCAGAACCTGAACATCGCGCTGGAGCGCATCCGCGAGTTTGTCGCCGAGTGCCGCGCGCAGCAGGGCTGACACAAGGGCTGACACTCGAGACAAGAATGTGATAAGAATGTGACCGACCGATGAAAGCGGCGTGTGTTTTCCCGGGAATGGTTGCGTTTTTGCCGCATTGAGCGTATAATATCTGCTATCGCTGTCCCCGTGTCAGACGGGGGCAGACCCCAGAAAAGCATCGTGCCGCCGCCCGCCCGAGGGCTGACGGCGGTTTGCTTGAAAAAACGGAGGGAATCAACCATGAAGAAGAAGATCCTGCTTGCGGTCGGCCTTGTGGCTGTCATCGCGCTGGTGCTGCTGTTTGTGCCGGGCGCGAAGGACGAAAAGACCGCCGAGCTGACTGCCGCGCCGGCAGCCGTGGCGACCGAGGTTCCGACCGAGGCTCCGACTGAGGCCCCGACCGCCGAGCCGACCGAGGAGCCGACCGCCGAGCCGACCGAGGCCCCGACTGCTGAGCCGACTGAGGAGCCGACCGCCGAGCCGACCGCCGAGCCGGCTGTTGAGGCCGCCGCCGACGTCGTGACCGAAGAGGTCGTGATCGAGGAGGTCGTCATCGAGGAGACCGTCGAGGCGACCGCCGGCGAGGCCGAGGCCGACCCGGTGCTGGCCTCCGCGTATAGCGGCGAGATCACCGTGCGCGCCTCCGAGGTCCGCGACGATTTCGAGGCGCTGGTGGAGAGCTACATCCAGTACTTCACCCAGTACGGCTATGCTGTCGACGCTTACGATGAGGAAGTGCAGACCTACGCGGCCTCCGACGCCGTGCAGAATCTGCTCTCCATCAAGATCCTCGAGCGCTACACCGCCGAGCAGGGCTATGAGCTGACCGAGGAGCGCCTGGCCGAGCTGAAGGCCGAGGTGCAGGTGACGCTGGACAGCGTGCGCGAGTACTACGAGAGCCAGCTGAGCTACTACGGCCTCGCCGGCGAGGAGCTGACCTCCGCCGTGGAGCAGGAGCTCGCCGCCACCGGCTACACCGAGGACAACATGCTCAAGAGCATGTTGGTCAACGAGCAGCTCGCCTACCTCAACGGGCTGGCGACTGCGGACGTGACAGTGACCGAGGAGGACGCGATCGCGCACTTCGAGGCGAAGGTTGAGACCGCGAAGGCGAACTACGCCAACGTGGATACCTTCATCAACGACTATCTTGCTGAGGCGGACATCCTCTATACCCCGGAGAATGTGCGCCTGATGTACACCCTGTTCGTCGCGCTGGATGACGCCGACATGGCGACCCCGGGCGAGGCCGCGATGGCGACCCCGGCTGAGGCTGCGATGGCCACCCCGGCCGAGGCTGCGACCCCGGGCGAGGCGACCGATATCGCGTCCCTGACCGGCGCGGCGAAGGCGCAGGCCATCGTCGACGCTGTGAACGGCGGCATGGACTTCGTTGAAGCGATGATCGCCTACAACGAGGATTCCTCCACCGAGGAGCAGCTGCTCTACGGCTATCCGACCGCGGAGGGCAGCATCCTCTACGGCGAGGAGTGGCAGACCGCCGCGATGAGCCTTGAGAACATCGGTGACGTCACCGGCGTGGTGACCACCGAGTACGGCCACTTCATCCTCATGTACGCGAAGGATCTGGAATCCGGCGCGGTCGAGTTTGCCCCGCGCGCGGAGCAGGAGACCGCCGAGGCCCTCGCTGCCAAGCAGCAGGAGGCCTACAACGCCTATGTCGAGGAGATGCTCCTGCAGGCCGGCGTCGAGCTGGGCGACATGACCCCGCTCTTCCACGTCTACGGCGAGGCGGCTGAGGCCGTGATCGCCTACGGCGCTGTGACCGGCGAGGCGCAGCTGCTCGATATGCCGGGCGGCGACGCGGTGGCGACCCTTGCGCAGGGCGCTTCCCTCGACGTGCTGGCGAAGATCGGCGTGGACGGCGAGGAGTATGCCTTCGTCTCCGTGCCCAATACCGCCTTCAAGGGCTATGTGAACGTGACCGCCATGGCGAACATGGAGGAGGCCGAGGCGCTGGCGATGGACAATACCGCGCTGGTCACCCCGGCCGAGGCGCTGGACAAGCTGCCGACCTTCACCGTCGTCATGAACGACGGCAGCCTGATCTACGGCGAGCTGTATCCGGACGTCGCGCCGGAGTCCGTGGGCAACTTTGTGTCCCTCGCCAATGCGGGCTTCTATGACGGCCTGATCTTCCATCGCGTCATCCCGGGCTTCATGATCCAGGGCGGCGACCCGAATGGCAACGGCACCGGCGGCCCGGGCTATGCCATCCGCGGCGAATTCACCGCTAACGGCGTGGAGAATGCCCTTTCCCACACCCGCGGCGTGCTTTCCATGGCGCGCTCCCAGGCGATGGACTCTGCCGGCAGCCAGTTCTTCATCATGCATGCCGACAGCGATTTCCTCGACGGCCAGTATGCGGCCTTCGGCATGGTGCTCGGCGGCATTGAGACGGTCGACCTGATCGCCTCCGTCCCGACCGACGCCAACGATAAGCCGCAGACCGAGCAGGCGATGCGCACGGTCTATGTCGAGACCTACGGCAAGACCTACGAGTTCACCAAGCTCGAGGACTGATTCATCAGCAAATGCCGCTTCCCGGAAGGGAAGCGGCGTCTTTTGTACGGAAGGCACACGGGAGCCCCGCTGCGGCAGGGCGCGGAAGTGACTTGGGTGGGCGGGGTGGGGAACGGAAAAGCGGTAACCCGGATGCGGAAAGACGATCGCGCTGCGGCGCGGAGAACCTCACCCGCCCCTGCGGGGCACCCTCTCCGGGAAACTCGCATAGTCGCCTATGGCTCCTTGTGATTTCCGACGCTACGCCTGCCTGTATCCGCCACTGGCGGCGGCAGGCTTCGGTCCCTCCCAGGGGAGGGCTTTTGGTTGGTGGATATTCGTATCCCCTAAGCCTTCTCCTGTGAGGGGAAGGTGGCAGCCCGAAGGGATGACGGATGAGGTTCCCGCCCGCAGGCGGGATGTCCCAATTCAATGCACACATTTGGAAGGGAACTCACCCCGCCTTGCAGAATCATACAGGAGCATCATCCGGAGGACACGACCCTATGAAGACGATTTCTGTACTGCCGGCGGCCCTTGCCGCGCTGGCGGCTGCCTATATCCTGATCGGCGCATGGCTCAATCACGCCTTCGGCACGGACCCCAGCCGCAGGACGCCCGCCGCTGAGCGCGGGGTGGGCGCGCATCCGCTGCGGCTGACGCTCTCTCGCGCTGCGGCTGCGCTGGGCGCGGGCGCGCTGGCCGTGGCTATGTCGTCGGCGCAGATGGAGGTCTCCGCGGCGGAGCTGGCGGCGATGCTGGGCGGCGCGTTGCTGGGCGGCGTCATAGTCTACGGCGCGCTCTTCATGTCCGTGCGCCATGAAGGGACGGCGCTCTATGCGATGATCCGGGAGAATGGCGGACGGGGCGAGACGCTGTTTTTTGCGCTGGCGGCGTGCTTTCTGTATGCCGCTGCGGCGGGCTTTGCTGCGCAGCTGGCGTCCGCCGGCCTCATGGCGGCGGTGCAGCTGCTTTGCGGCGCGGCGCTCCCCCGCGCAGTGACGGTGACGGCGGTGCTTGCCCTTGGGCTGATCTTCTCGTTCACGCCGGAAGATAAGGGACGGCGCGCCGGCGGATGGCTGATGGCTGCGCTGGTTGCGGCGTATACCGCCGCGCTGCTGCTGGGCATGCCGGCCGGACAGGAGGAGACGATTCCGTGGGTGCTGCCCGGAACGAAGGCGTCGGGGCTGCTCGCCGAGGCGGGCTTTGGCGCGTATCTGGCGCTGTTTACCCTGCCCGGCGCGGAGGCGGCGCAGATCGTCTCGGAGCGGCATATTCGCCCGGTCGCCCTTGGCGGCGCGCTGGCCGCTGCGCTGGTCTGCCTGACGGCGCATCTGGCGGCGCATGCTGGTGTGATGGGCTCGTTGGCGGCGTCCCTTGGATGCGGAGAGGCGGCGGTGCGCGCCGGATTTTCGCTGGCGGCATGCGCGATGAGCCTGCATACGATGCAGCAGGCGATGCGCGGTGTCCGCGCGCTGGCGGAGGAATGGCGCGCGCCGGCATTTCCCGGCATGAAGGCGAGGATCGGCCTGGCGGATATCGTACCCTTTGCCTGCCTCGCGCTGAGCGCAGGGCTTGCGCTGCATGGCTCGCCGCTGATGATGCTTGCGCTGACGGAAGCGGCGCTGTATGTGGGCCTCTGCGTCTGCCATCTGGTGTTTCGATGGCTGCGGCAGATCGGGCGCAGGCATATGATGATGTTCATCCTGTGCCTTGCGCTGTTTGCGATGATCGTGGGGACGTTTATCGCCGTCCTTTGATGAAAAGAAAAAGAAAACTGTCAGGCCGTCCTGACAGTTTCTTTTTGTGATGCGGTTTTGCGATGCGATTACACGCCGTAGTGGGCGTTGATCAGCTCGACGGTCTTCTTCGCGACGTCGGCGGCAAGGCAGGAGCAGCGCACGACGCGGCCCGGATCGGCCAGCGTGGTGATGCCGGTGGCGGCGAAGAACTTGCCCAGGGAGTCGGCGCAGTTCACGCTGCCCGGGACGACCTGCGCGAGAGCCTTCTCGCCGCGGTCATAGACGGGGAGGTTGGTCTCCTTATACCAGGCGCACAGCTCCTTGAGGATGGCGCTGGAGGTCGCCTTGTCGCAGACGAGGCCGATGCAGGCAGCAGCGCCGCCGATGCAGCCGCACAGCGAGCTCTGGCCGTAGCCGGCGCCGCCGTTGGTGAACATCTGAACCGGGATGCCGTCAAACGGCGCGCCCACGACGTCGGCGAGCTGACCGATGATCGCGTCGGCGACGGAGACGCAGCAGCCGCCCAACTGGGTGAAGGCCGCATAGGCGCGGTCGGCGGTGGCCTCCGGATCCAGGCGGGTCCAGGTGAAGGGATGAGCCGGCTTCTCAGCCATGGCGCTCAGCGGCAGGGCGGAAGCGACGGAAGCGGCGACGGCGACCTTGCCGACGTTCTTGAGAAAATCGCGGCGGGACTGAATCATGATGGGTTCCTCCTTAAGACGTCACAGCACATGACGAATGATGCGAAATCATCTTAACACAGTGTCAGATTTTTGTCAATAAATTCCGCAATAATACCGTGATTTATACGAAGGCGGAGAAGGGGCGATGAGAGATGCAATCCGCGCGCCGCTGTGCTATAATAAGATGATACGCCTGCAGCAGGCAGGCAACAGGAGGGAACGCATATGCCGAACTGGACGCCGCAGCAGCTCGATGCCATCACCGACAGGGGGCACAGCCTGATCGTCTGCGCCGCCGCGGGCTCGGGCAAGACCGCCGTGCTCGTGGAGCGCATCGTGCGGCTGGTCCGCGAGGGCTGCCCGGTGGACAGGCTGCTGGTGGTCACATTCACCAATGCGGCGGCGGGCGAAATGCGCCTGCGCATCGGCGAGGCGCTGACCAAGGCCGCGCAGGAGGAGCCGGAGCTCGCCGTGCAGGCGACGGCGCTCTCGCGGGCGAGCATCTCCACGCTGCATCGGTTCTGCGGCGGGCTGCTGCGCGAAAACTTTCAGGCGCTGGGCATCGACCCGGCCTTCCGCATCGGCGACGAGCAGGAGTGCGGCGTGCTCAGCCAGCAGGCGATGGAGGACGCGCTATACGCCTGCTACGAGGTGGGCAGCGAGGCCTTCCGCGCGGCGGACGCATGCTACACGCAGGAGGAGCTGGCCTCCATCGCGCGCGGCGTCTACGCCTTCATGATGACGAGGCCCGACCCGAAGGCATGGCTCGACAGCGCGGCGGCGGCCTGCACGACGGATGAAGCGGCGATCGGCAGCGGACCGGCGGCGGCATTCCTCGTGGGCGACGCGCAGACGGCGCTATTGCACCTGAGAAAAGAGGCGGCGGCGGCGCTGGCGCTCTGCCGGGGCGAGATGGGCCCCCTGCACTACGAGGCCGCCTGCGCGCAGGACGCGGCGATGATCGACGACCTGCTGGACGCGGCAGGGCGCGGCTACAGCGCGCTGCGCTCGGCGCTGACGGGGGTGGCCTACGCGACGCTGGGGCGGAAGAAGAAGGGCGACCTCTTTGACGAGGGGATCGCGGAGGCCGTCAAGGCGCGCAGGGATGCGATGAAGAAGCGCATCCGCGATCTGGAAAAACGCTTTGCCCCGTCGCTTTCTGAGGCGGCGGAGGATCTAGAGATGACCCGCGCGCCGCTGGAGGGCATCTGCGAGCTGGTGCGCACATACGAGGCGCTCTATGCCGCGGCCAAGCGCAGGCGCGGCGTGCTGGATTTTAACGATCTGGAGCATGAGGCGCTGCGTGCGCTCACGCACGAAGAGGTGCGCGCGGCGCTGGCGGAGCGCTACCGTTACGTCTTTGTCGATGAATATCAGGACTCGAGCGCCATTCAGGAGGCGATCCTTGGCCAGTTTGCGCCGGAGGACGGGCAATTCCTCGTCGGCGATGTGAAGCAGAGCATCTATCGCTTCCGTCAGGCGGAGCCGGCGCTCTTCCTTGAGAAGGCGAAGCGCTATGACCTGCCGCAGACGGCCTGCGCGCGGCGCATCGACCTGCAGAGCAACTTCCGCTCGCGGGCGAATGTGCTGGCGGGCGTCAACGCGGTGTTTGAAAACATCATGCGCGCGGACGTGACCGAGATCGAATACGACGAGCGGGAGCGGCTGATCCCCGGCCTGCCCGTGCGGGAGGACGACCCGCCGGTGGAGCTGCACGTGATCTACCGCGACGGCCTGCCGCCGGAGGACGGCGAGGACACGCCGGAGGGCGAGGAGGAGCAGGCGCGCGAGCTGGCCGCCGCAGAGCAGGAGGCGCTCGTCGCCGCGCAGCGCATCCGCGCGCTGGTGGGCACGCCCTTCTACGACGCGAAGACCGGCGCGGAGCGCCCCCTTGCCTACAGGGACGTGGCGGTGCTCATGCGCGCGGCCCGGGGCTGCGCGCCGCTGGCGGCGGACGTGCTCTCCGGCGAGGGCATCCCCGTCTTCTGCGATGCGGGAGAGGGATACTTTGACATCCCCGAGATCCGGCAGATGATGGTGCTGCTGGCCGTCATCGACAACGGCGCGCAGGATGAGCCGCTGCTCGCTGCGCTGGCCGGCCCTGCGCTGGGCCTTTCGGATGAGGAGCTGTCGCTCATCCGCATCCACACGGCGGACACGAAGGTCCCCTATCACGAGGCCGTGCGCCGCTACCGCGAGGAGATGGAGGACGGACTGGCGCAGAAGCTGCGCGGCTTTGAGGCGCGGCTGGCGCTGTGGCGGCTGTGCGCGCGGCATCAGGGCGCGGACAGGCTGATCGAGCGGATCTACGCCGAGACAGGCTTCCCCGCGCAGGCGGGCGCGCTGCCGGGCGGCGCGGCGCGGCAGGCGAATCTGCACCTGCTGACCTCGCGGGCGCGGGCGTTCATGCGCGGTCAGGGCGGCTCGCTGCATGCGTTCCTGCGCTATGCGGCGCGGCTGCGCGCGGGCGGCGATTCGATGAGCGCGAGCGCCATCGGCGAGAGCGAGAACGTCGTGCGCATCATGACCACGCACAAGAGCAAGGGCCTCGAGTTCCCGGTGGTCATCGTCCTTGGCATGGGCCGGAAATTCGGCGGGCAGACGAAGCGCGCGCGGGTGCTGATGCACGCACAGCTGGGCGTGGCGCTGCCGTGCGTGGATACGGAACTGGGCAGCGAGCGGGATACGATCCTGCACCGGGCCATCCGCCTGAGGACGGAGCGGGAGCAGCTGGCCGAGGAGGTGCGCATCCTCTACGTCGCCATGACGCGCGCGCGGGAGCGGCTGATCCTCATCGGCGAGCAGGAGGGCGCGGGGCCGAAGCCAATATGGAGTGACGGCTGCGGGCCGGACGCCATCGCCTCCATGCGCACGGGGCTGGACATGGTCGCGCCGGTGCTCATGCAGGCGGGCGCGAGCCTGACCATCCGCGAGGAGGAGATCCGCGCGGGCGACTCCCTCTGGCATGTCTATGCGCATGAGGCGGGCAGCGCGGCGCAGCGGCCCGGGCGCACGCAGGAGGATGTGCTGCGGCTGATCGCCCCGCTGGAGGCGGCGCAGGCGACGCAGGAGCAGCGGGAGCTGATGGACTTTGACCCGGCGCTGGGCCGCAGCGCGCTGCGCAAGACGAGCGTCAGCCGCGTCCTGCGCGATGAAAAGCGGGCGGCGCAGGAGGCGCGCGACCCGGAGGGCGACGCGCACACGGACAGGCCGCCGGAGCGGCTGCCGCGGTTCATGCAGGAAAGGCGGATGAGCGGCGCGCAGATCGGTACGGCCTTCCACAGGATGATGTGCATGACGGATCTATCTGCGCTGCGCGGGGCGGCCCGCATGGAGGAGGAGCTCGCGCGGCAGCGGGAGGAGATGCTCGGCACCGGCGTGATCACCGAGGCGGAGGCGCAGGCCGTGCCGCTTTCCATGCTCGTGGGCTTCTTTGCCTCGCCGGTCGGCGTGCGCATGCTCGCCGCGCAGGAGGTCGAGCGCGAGTGGGCCTTCACCTGGCGGCGCACGGCGCCCGACGGGCAGGCGCAGCTGCTGCAGGGCGTGATCGACTGCTGCTTTATCGAGAACGGAAAATGGGTGCTGGTCGACTACAAGACGGACAGCGCCGCGCGCATCCCCGAGGCCAGCGGCGAGCACAGGGGTCAGGTGGAGATCTACGCCGGGGCGCTGGAGGCGCTGACGGGCAGGCCCGTCGCAGAGAGAATCCTCTTCTTTGTGCGGGCGGGCGCGGGCTACGCCGTATGACGGATACGCCCCGACCCCCTCTCAAATAACGGGGGATACGGGGGTTGACAAACGGATAAAATGGGCGTATTGTAGACATGGCCTTCCAATTAGGCGGAAGGCCGTCTATGATGCGATCCACAGACGGAGGTGAAAGACGTGGACGAGCACAGTAGCAACGGCAAGCCCCGAGAACGTCAGGCGCTGTGCGCTGACGGCCGCGTCTTTCTTTCCGCAGAGCCCTGCTGAGCGCAGGGTGATATATGCCGCTGCCCGCGCTGCGCGTGGGGGCTGGCTTTGGCGTTAAGAAAACAAGGTGGCCGTCTGTGCCGCCTTGCGCCGTTTTTGGGAATAGCCTGCATGTTCAGCAATGAAGATGATAGGAGGGATCCCATTGGAGGAGGAAATCCGCAGAGAATTCAGGGAGATGCTTGTGCTCCTTGATGAAGGAAAGCTGCAGGGCTTTAAGGAGAAGGCATATGACTGCCCGCCGGTGGATATCGCCGAGGGGCTGGAGGAGATCGAGGACACGGGCCGCGTGCTGCGGGTTTTCCGCATGCTGCCCAAGGACATCTCCTCGGACGTCTTCGCCTACATGACCAGCGAGCAGCAGCAGCTCATCGCCGAGAGCGCGACGAACGCTGAGCTGAAGGCGCTGGTTGACGATATGTTTCTTGACGATACGGTCGACTTCCTTGAGGAGATGCCGGCGAACGTCGTCAAGAAGGTGCTTGCCAACGCGGACGAGCACACCCGCGCGCTGATCAATCAGTTCCTCAATTACCCGGAGAACAGCGCCGGTACGCTGATGACGATCGAGTACGTCGATCTGCACGACTACTTCACCGTCCGCAAGGCGATGGACTACATCCGCCGCACGGGCATCGACAAGGAGACCGTCTACACCTGCTATGTCATCGACGAGCAGCGCAGGCTCGTGGGTCAGGTCTCCCTGCGCAGGCTGATCATCGCGCCGGAGAGCGCGTATATCCGCGATATCATGGACACCGTGGTCGCCTCCGCCATGACGACGGACGACCAGGAGGCCATCGCCGAGGATTTCAGCCGATACGACCTGACCTCCCTGCCCGTCTGCGACAAGGAAGGCCGCCTCGTCGGTATCATCACCATCGACGATATCGTCGACGTCATTCAGGAGGAGAATACCGAGGACATCAAGAAGATGGCCGCTATTATCCCCTCCGACGAACTGTACATGGACGCGGGCGTCATGCATCTGGTCGCCCACCGCCTGCCGTGGCTGATGATCATGATGCTCTCGGCGACGCTGTCCTCGACGATCATCAATCACTTTGAATCCGTGCTTGCGGGCGCTGTCGTGCTGACGGCGTTCATCCCGATGCTCACGGGCTCCGCCGGTAACTCCGGCAGCCAGACGTCGGTCACGGTCATCCGCAACATGTCCCTGGGCGAGGTCGAATTGTCCGATTGGCTGGCCGTCCTGTGGAAGGAGCTGCGCGTCGCCGTCGTCTCCGGCGCGGCGCTGGCGGCGGTCAACTTCATCCGCATGATGATCTTTGACCAGCCGGGCGTGATGATCTGCGCGGTCGTGTCCTTTACGCTGCTGTGCGCCATCGTGCTGGCAGCGACAGTCGGCTGCCTCTTGCCCATGGGCGCGAAGAAGCTGGGCCTTGACCCGGCGGTCATGGCCAGCCCGATGATCACGACGATCGTCGACTGCTGCGCGCTGCTGATCTATTTTGTGATCGCAGGCTTTGCGCTGGGGCTGTGAGCCAAAATGAAAAGCATAAAGAATCACCCCGAAGCTCACGATGTGTGGGTTTCGGGGTGAGTTTTTTATGGGATGGCGCGCTGCGGCGCGGGAACCTCATCCGTCTCGCCTGCGGCGATCCACCTTCCCCTCACAGGGGAAGGCTTTTGGGGTACGAGGGAGCCCTGCCGCGGGAAGGCGCGGAAGCAGCTTGGGCGGGCGTGGTGGGGATTAACAAAGCCGTAGCCCGGATTGGAAAATGATCGCGCTGCGGCGGGGAACCTCATCCGTCTCGCCTGCGGCGATGCCCCCGGGGAACCTGCATAGTCGCGATGTGCCATCGCTCCTTGCAGTTCCCGATGCTCCGCCTGCCTGTATCCGCCACTGGCGGCGGCAGGCTCCGATCCCTTCCCCATAGGGGAAGGCTTTTGGGGTACGGGGAAGCCCTGCCGCGGGAAGGCGCGGAAGCAGCTTGGGTGGGCGGGTGGGAACTGACAGAGCCGTAGCCCGGATTGGAAAATGATCGCGCTGCGGCGCGGGACCTCATCCGTCACGGCATGCGCCGTGCCACCTTACCCATAGGGGAATGCTTTGGAGTTGTGGAGATCATCGGTTCTTGGGGTCGTGCAAGGGTTTCGGTTCCTGAATAAGGCCAGCGATGTAATCCAGTGATACATTATAGAATTGTGCCAGCTTGATTGCGAGGGAGAAGGGGATTTCTCTTTTTCCTTGTTCGTAATTTGTGTAGGTTGTTTTGTGCATATTCAGAATTTCGACCAGCTGTGTTTGTGTAAGATCCTTGTCTTCTCGCAGATCTCGTAAACGAGGATAGTACATACAAAACACTCCTTCTTTGTCAATTGTCATTGACAAAGATACATCATACGATGTATAATCTTCTCAAAAATACAACGAATGATGTATTGGAGGCGCTGGATATGGGAATAATGGAAACAAAGACCATTCAGGTAAGAAATGATCCCCGTGAAATCAATGCTGCCAATGAGGCCTTTGGGCGTTGGGGATGGAGTGTTCTGAATGTGCAGATTACGCACACACAGAACACGAAGGAGTATCAGGAGTGGTATCAGTATGGCTCCAATTCAGTAACTGTTGAAACGACTACGATCAATTACGCAACGATTACTTATCAGCGTGATAAGGGAATGAAGTGTTATGATCGCATTTTGGAGTTGGAGCAGGAGTATAATGTTGTGGCGTTGCGGATACGTGGTATGTTTGCTGCGCAGCGTGAGGAACTTGAAAAGAAAAAGAAGGAGATACCAAAGGTATCTCAATTGAATTGGCCAGTGATTTTTGGACTGTTGATGTCTGGATTATTTCTGGGGACCTTCCTCTATATGCTATTGAGCGGAGAGTTTGAGAATGTTGCATTTGTAGCCACAGATGCTTTAATCATTGGAGCAGTGATACTTGTATTTTTGGGTTGCTTGAATCATGTCTTCAAGTCAATGAGTCATCAGAATAGAGAGTTGGCGTCTCAGAATAAGCAAGCAATAGCAGTGATTAATCAAGAATTGTCTGTAGTGGAAGATCAAGAAGAAGAACTGATCCAACGTGAAAAAGCAAGAATCATTGAGGAAGCGGCAGCTCTGCTGCGTGCGGAATGATTGTTAAAGAGGCTAGGTGGACAGCCATGAATGGAGATAATTAGTAGCATTAGCAGTTGGCATAAGGAGAGATGCATTACCAACAGGGCTATAAGTGTGTCATTCTCTTTTGTGTTTGATATCTGATTAGGGAATGTATGGAATGGGAGGAAGCATCGATGAAGAATCGGATGATGTTACTGGAGATTATCGTGTGCCTTATCTTTGCGATGATGGTAGCATTTTCTGCACAAGCGGAGATGGATTTGACGCTTGTGGGCAATGAAAAAGCTGGATATATGATTGGAGAAGGTATCTGGTCAGATTTTGTTCTGAATATGTCGGAAGAAGATCGTCAACGCCAGTATAGAAATACGGGGTTTGCGCAGTATTCTAATACGGATTACGGTTTGATTATATTGAGTATGCGGGGATATGATGCTTCTGCATTTGGAGAGATGAGTACAAAAGAAAAGATGGAATCCATTCTTTTTGGGGCGTGTGATATGCTTGCACCGCTTTATGTAGCGCCATATTTGGATAGGCTGAATGTATACACCCGAGAAGATGGTGTTTCTATTGGTATCTTTTACTTTGCAGAGACTGCGACGGGTGCGGTAAGTGATATTATGTTGATTTCAGTTATTAGTGATGCAGATGGAAATGGTTATCTCTATATATTCGATGGTATTCCGGATGAAAACATGGAAGAATCAAGCAACATGATTGGACGTATGATTAGTAGTTTTTCGGCAGAGAATCCAATTAAATAAACAAAGGGTTGTCTCATTAAGGGACAACCTTTTAGTATGTTATTATTTGGAAAATGATGAGGATTAATACATGTGAATGAAATGACATTTGTTTTTTTAATGATGAGTGGAACAGTTTAGCCTGATAACAAAAAAACCTTCCCCAATGGGGAAGGGATCGAAGCCTGCCGCCGCCAGTGGCGGAAACAGGCAGGCGGAGCATCGGGAACTGCAAGGAGCCGTAAGGCGACTATGCAGATTGCCCGGAGGCTGCCCGGAGGGCAGACGGATGAGGTCCCCGCCCGCAGGCGGCAATCCTTACGCCACCAGCCGCGCGCACGCGCTGTCCACCAGCGTATGCAGCGCGGGGAAAAAGCGCTCGCCCAGTTCGCCCATATGCATGATGGACAGATACATGATCTGGATGACGGAGAGGACGGTCTCATCCGGCGCGGTGAAGCGGATGTGCGCGGATCTGAGCGCGTCAAAGATGCCCTGCGCGCTGGAGAGGCAGTGCGCGCTGGCGTCGTCCTCGGAGACGAGGCTGCGCAGCAGCGGGATATCCTCCCGCATGAATCGCGCGACGCCCAGCTGATGCACGCGCTCAAAGGCGGCATAGACGAAGGCGGCGGCGCGCTCCTTATCGCTGCGCCCGGCGCTCTCCTGAAGCGTGCGGGCGGCGGCGGCGAGGATATCCTGCTCAAAGCCGTGCGCGACCTCGAGGAAGAGGCGCTCCTTGCTCTCAAAGAACTTGTAGAACGAGGATTTGGAGATGCCCGCGTCGGCGGTCAGCGCATCGAGCGAGGTCTTGGCAAGCCCGACGGAGACGGCGTGACGGCAGGCGCTCTCATAGAGGCGGCGGCGGATGTCGCCGCGCTGCTGCTCGGTAAAGGGGAGGGCCATGACGGTCGCTCCTTTCTTGCTCTGTAAGAGACTGCGGCGGAAACGGGTGCGGGCACGGCCCGCTTAGTCGACGGTGACGGTGGCGTTCATGCCCGGATAGAGCTGCACGCCCTCGGGCAGCGTGAGGCGCACGTCGTAGTAGGCGGCATTCTGGCGCTGCGCGCCGATGGGGCGGATGGCCGTGACCGTGCCGGAGAAGGTCTCGCCCGGGTAGGCGTCCAGCGTGTAGGCAAGGGTATTGCCCACGCGCACGGACGGCAGGTCGATTTCATCGAGCTGGACGCTCAGCTCAAGCTGCGTCAGGTCCATGATCTCCATGAGCAGCTGGCCGCGGTAGACCTGCGCGCCGGAGGCGGTGTAGAGCGCGGAGACCGCGCCCGTCGCCGGGGCGGCGAGGGTGAGCGGCGCGCCGACCGGGCACTGCGCGTCCACCATTTCAAAGAGCAGATCGCCGACATTCACCTTGTCGCCCGGCTGCACGTGCACGGCGGCGACGCGGCCCATGCCGGCGACGGCGTAGTCGTCAAAGCGGGTCGCCTTGCCGCGGCCGGTCTCGCTGTCGTAATCGTGATCCGCATCGCGGAAGCAGCGGACGGTGTCGCCCGGATCATACTCGCCGGAGAGGATCTCGACGATGTAGTTATCGCCGGAGACGCTCAGCACGCGGCCCTCGCCTTCCTCATTGCCGGACTTGAGGTAGAGCGTCTCGCCCGCGTGGAGGTAGCGGTTCTCGTCGTCGTCGTGCGCGTCGCGGGTATTGGCGGCGACGTAGAGCGGATGCTCCGGCTCGATGACGGCGAGCGCGCCGGTGCGCGCCATCACGCCCGAGGCGTCGTCACCCACGGCGGCAAAGACCGCGGCGGCGGTGCCGCTCTGCGCGGCATAGACGGGGATGGTGTCCATCTCAAGGACCACCTCGTCCGCGGCGACGGTATCGCCCACGGTCAGGTCGAAGGGCAGCAGCGTGCCGGAGAAGGGCGCGGTCAGCTTATGCGTGACGGGCGCGACGATGGAGGCATTGGCCGTGGCGGCGAGGGCCGAGGCCGCGCCGAGCACCAGCGCGAGGGAGAGAACGAGCGAGATGAGCTTTTTCATGGTGATGATCCTTTCATTGACCGACGTAACCCAAGTCCGGCAGGGCGCGGAAGCAGCTTGGGTGGGTGGGTGGGGCGTGACAGGGCTGCGAAGCAGCGGCGTTCCCGGTTTGCTGACCGGAAATACGGAATAAGAATACGAAGAATCGCCTGCGGGCGGGAACCTCACCCGCCCCTTCGGGGCACCCTCCTCTCTCAGGGGAGGGCTTTTGGTTTTGCGAATATCGTAGCCTTAAGCCTTCCCCTGAGAGGGGAAGGGATCGGAGCCTGCCGCCGCCAGTGGCGGATACAGGCAGGCGGAGCGTCGGGAACTGCAAGAAGCGATGGCACATCGCGACTATGCAGGCTCCCCGGGGGCATGCCGCAGGCGAGACGGATGAGGTTCTCATGCGTCAGCCGTGACTGAGGGAGTGTTATTCCACCGACTTCAGCGCTTCAACCATATCGATCGAGCGCACCTTGCGCGTTAAAAGCAGCTGAATGAAGATGGAGAAGAAGAACGAGATCAGGCAGGCGAGGATGACGGACTGCTCCGTCGGCATGCCGGGGTAGAAGCCGGACTCCGGCTCGCAGGAGTGCATGACGACGTTGGTGAGCAGATAGCCCGGCCAGACGCCGCCGAGAACGCCGAGAACCGAGATGATCAGATTCTCGCCCAGAATCAGGCCGCGGATCTCCTTCTGATGATAGCCGAGCACCTTGAGCGTCGCATACTCGCGCAGGCGCTCGATGAAATTCATCAGGCCCATGTTGTAGCAGATGACGAAGGCGAGGGCGAGTGCGATGCCGGTGATCATCGAGAAGACGGAGGAGAGCGCGTCGAGCATGGCGAGCATGTCGCCGATCTGATCGGCCGGGTAGTCGATGGAGGTGACCTCATCCATGTCCTCGAGCGAGGCGATGGCCGCCGGTGTGGGCGCGAGGAGCTGGATGGCGGTCGGGACGAACTCGCCCTTGCGCTGCGCCTCCCATGTGCTGCGGGTCATGTACAGGCCCTGCACGGTGTTGTTATGCACGATCTGGCCGATGGTGATCGCGATGGGCGTGTCGTCGCCGGGGAGATAGAGGCGCACGCTGTCGCCGACAGCGAGGGAGAGCGTGCGGCTGAGCTTATAGGTGACGGCGGCAAAGCCAGGTTTAAGTTCAAGGAAGGTCTCATTTTCGCCCAGATGCTGCAGCGTCTGATCGTCCGGCAGGATATTGAGCAGGGTCGTTCGCGTGCCGCCGGGGGCGCGCAGGGAGACGGAGGTCTCCATCACGCACTCGACCGCCTCGGCCTCGAGCCGGCGCTCATAGCTCTCCGCCGTGCCGGCTCCGCTGCCCAGCGAGGCGCGGACGTCATAGCGCAGGGTCTTTGTGTAATAGTTGTTGGACAGGCGCTTGACCGAGTCCTGCAGGCCGAAGGAGGTGATGATCAGCATCGTGCAGCAGAGCAGGCCCACGAAGGACATGAACGTGCGCAGCTTGTTGCGCATGAGGTTGCGGATGATCATCTTGGCATTGAAGGACAGGCGCTTCCACAGCGGGGTGATCCGCTCGAGGAGGATGCGCTTGCCGTCCTTGGGCGGCTTGGGCCGCAGGAGCGCGGCGGTCGTCTCGCGCGCGGACTTGTGATAGGTGTAGAAGCAGATGGCGACGCTCATGAGCACCGTCAGGCCGACCATGCACCACGCGGGCGTGGAGATCGGCGGGCGCAGGCGGTAGGGCATCTCGCTCTGACCCATCAGCGCGTTCCACAGGATGGGCGGCAGCGTCGTATGGCCGACGAAGGTGCCGATGACCGCGCCGACGAAGGACGGCACGATCGCGTAGGAGAGGTAGTGACCCCGGATCTGCCGGGCGGAGAAGCCCAGCGCCTTGAGCGTGCCCATCTGCATGCGCTGGTTGTCGATCATGCGCGAGAGCGTGGTCATGACGATCAGCGCGGCGACAGCGTAGGCGAGGATCGGGAAGACGTAGGTCAGATTCTCGAACATCTGCGCGTCGTTGCTGCAGCGGGCGGTGCTGGTGTGCGAGCCGCGGTTGAGGACGAGCGCATCGGGCAGGATCGACTCGATCTGCGCCTTGACGGCGTCCTCGTCGCAGCCCTCCGCGAGGGTGACGACGGCCTGCGTCAGCGGGATGGCCGGCAGGGCGCGCGCATTGACGAGGATGAAGCCGTATTCCTCCGGGTCCGCCGCCACGCCGAGGGACAGGGCGACGTATTCCGGGCTGACGGCGACGCCGCGGATGAGGAAGGTATGCTCCTGATTGCCGAGTTTGACGCTCAGCCGGTCGCCGACGGCGAGGCCCTGCGCCTTGGCAAAGCGCTCCTGAATCAGGCAGCCGCGCATATCCGACGGGTCGAGCAATTCGCCCTCACGCAGCAGCGGTGCGTTGATGGTCATGGGCCCGTCATAGGCGGTGACGTTGACGTCCGCGCCGGAGGGGAGCGTCGTCTCCAGATCCGTGACGAAGCGGGCGGTGACCGCCTCGATCTCCGGGATGGCCTCGAGGGCGGCGAGGGCCGTCCTGTCCGCGCCGGAGGGGAGGGTGACCCAGAAGTCGGCGAGGTTGTTTTCCTCAAAGTAGGTGTCCACGGTGGTGCGGGTCATGCGGGCCATGCCGTCCAGCGCGGCGAAGGCGAATGTGCCCAGCGCGCAGAGCATGATGATGGAGAGGAACTGCATCTTGGCCCGGCCGATGTCGCGCAGGAGCTTTTTCCTCAGGGGATTGCGCGTGCGCCGGGGGGCGGCTCTGCGGCTTACCATACGATGTCCTCCACGCGGGCGGGATGCTCGCAGGTTTCGATCGATTCGATGCCGCCGTTCTTGACGCGGATGACGCGGTTGCCCAGCGGGGCGATGGTCGCGTTATGGGTGATGATGACGACGGTCGCGTTGTGCGTGCGGCAGACGTCGGTCAGCAGGCCGAGCACCTGCACGCCGGTCTTGGAGTCGAGCGCGCCGGTCGGCTCGTCGCACAGGAGCAGCGCCGGATTCTTGCACAGGGCGCGCGCGATGGAGACGCGCTGCTGCTCGCCGCCGGACAGCTGCGCCGGGAAATTGCGCAGGCGCTCGCCGAGGCCGACCTGCTCCATGACGGTGACGGGGTCGAGCGCGTCCTTCTTGCAGACCTGCCGCGCCAATTCGACATTTTCCAGCGCCGTCAGGTTGGGCATGAGGTTATAGAACTGGAAGACGAAGCCCACGTCGTGACGGCGGTACTCCGTCAGCTGCGGGCTGCGCAGGCCGGTGATCTCCCTGCCGCCGACGGTGATGCGGCCGCTGGTCGCCTTGTCCATGCCGCCGAGGAGATTGAGGATGGTCGTCTTGCCCGCGCCGGACGGGCCGAGCACGACGCAGAACTCGCCCTTCTCGATGGAGAAGGAGACATTATCCACCGCCTTGACGATGTGGTCGCCGGTCTGATAGTGCTTGCAGACATTTTCAAAGGTGATATAGCCCACGGGGGAACCTCCTTACAGGGGAAATGGGGTCGTTCAGAGCGCGTAAAAACAAAAATGGAGATTTGTTTTTATTATACGGGAATGGGGTTTTGATGTCAATGGGGAGGGGCTGACCGGGAAGCCCTGTTGCGCAAGGGCGCGGAGGTATGCAGGCTGCGAAACAGGCAGTAGCCCGGTTTCGGGGGAACGTCGCGCTGCGGCGCGGGACCTCATCCGTCTGCCCTTTGGGCAGCCACCTTCCCCATAGGGGAAGGTCCTTTAGTTTGCAGGTCTATTTCGTACTGATCAGAGGAAGAAAGGGCTAAGTATATGACCTTCCCCTATGGGGAAGGTGGCACGGCGTCAGCCGTGACGGATGAGGTCCCCGCCCGCAGGCGGCATCCCCCGCTTGCACCCGCCCGCATCTTGATCTATAATACGGAAAGACATACCAAAAAAGGAGAATCCGATGATGAAAAGACGGACGGGGGCGAAGACCCTCTGGCAGCTGTTTTCCGGGATGCTGACGATCAGCGCCTTCACATTCGGCGGCGGCTTTGTGATCGTGACGCTGATGAAGAAGCGCTACGTCGACGAGCTGGCGCTGATCAGCGAGGAGGAGATGCTCGACTACACGGCGATGGCGCAGACCATGCCCGGGCCGATCGCCGTCAATGCAGCGATCCTTCTGGGCTGGCGCGCGGCGGGGCTGCCCGGCATGCTCGCCGCCGTGCTGGGGACGATCGTGCCGCCGTTTGTCATCATCTCGCTCATCTCGCTCGCCTACGCCGCCTTCTCGCAGAGCGCTGTGGTGCGCATCGCGATGTGCGGCATGCAGGCGGGCGTGGCCGCGGTGCTGGCGGACGTGGTCTGCAGCCTCGGCGGGAAGGTGATCAAAAGCCGCTCGGCGGTGAACATCGTGGTCATGATCGCGGCGTTCATCGCGGCGATGTTCATGGATGTGCACGTGATCCTCATCATCCTCGGCGCGGCGCTCGCCGGTCTGGCGGCGTCGCTGATCGCGCGGGCAAAGGAGGGGACGAGATGAACATGCTGCTTGTGCTCTTTCTGAGCTTTGCGGAGATCGGCCTTCTGAGCGTGGGCGGCGGGTATGTCGCCATCCCGCTGATCCAGCGCAAGATGGTGGACGACATCGGCCTGCTGACGCTGTCGGAATTCACCGACCTCGTCACCATCGCGGAGATGACCCCCGGCCCGATCGCGCTCAACGCGGCGACCTTCGTCGGCCTGCGCGCGGCGGGGCCGCTGGGCGCGGTCTTTGCCACGCTGGGCAATATCCTGCCGTCGGTTGTGCTTGTGTCGCTGCTCTTCATGGTCTATCAGCGCTGGCACGGGCTGTCGCTCATGCAGAGCGTGCTCGCCAGCCTGCGCCCGGCGGTCGTCGCGCTGATCGCCTCGGCGATGCTGTCGATCCTCTCGGCGGTCGTCTTCGGCGAGGGCGGCATGGGCGCGGGGGAGATCCATGTGATCGAGACGGGGCTTTTCCTGCTGGCGCTGATCCTGCTGCGGACGAAAAAGCTGCACCCGATCGCGGCGATCGTGCTCTGCGGCGCGGCGGAGCTGCTCTTCGCGGCGATTGGCTGGATATAACGGTCGGTTTATCCCCGGCGGGCGGTTTATTCATTTGAATTCCCGGCGGGGATGGGCTATAATGGAGATAGGATGCAGGCCTGCGCCTGCGAGCGGGATGACGAGTCATCCGAATGAAAAACACACGAGGAGGAACGCACATGCAGCCTAACATCAGCTGGCTGGACGATCCGAGGGTATTCGGCGTCGGCAGGCGCGATGCCCACAGCGATCATGCCTTCTATGCCAGTCAGGAGGATTGCCGCGCGCAGCAGGATACGCTCAGGCAGTGCCTGGACGGCGTATGGAAGTTTGCTTATTCCATCAATGCCAAGGAGCGCCCGGCCGATTTCTGGCAGGAGGATTACGACGGCTCCGCGTTCGGCGAGATTACCGTGCCGGGCCACATCGAGATGGCCGGTTATGACAAGATCCACTACATCAACACCATGTACCCGTGGGAGGGCCACTACTTCCGCCGCCCGGCGCATACGGAATACGGCGCGTGCGAGGGCCAGTTCAGCGGGGCGGACTACAATCCCGTCGGCTCCTATGTGAAGATGTTTGACCTCGACGGGCAGCTGCGCGGCAAGCGCGTGATCATCCGCTTTGAGGGCGTGGAGCAGGCGATGTACGTCTGGCTCAACGGCCAGTTCATCGGCTATGCCGAGGACACCTTCACCCCGACCGAGTTTGACCTGACCGACGCCGTGCGCGAGGAGGGCAACATCCTCGCCGTGGAGGTGCACAAGCGCTCCACCGCCGCGTATCTGGAGGATCAGGACTTCTTCCGCTTCTTCGGCATCTTCCGCAGCGTCAATCTCTTTGGCCTGCCGAAGGTCCACATGGACGACCTGTATCTGCACCCGGTCCTCGACCTTGAGACGCAGACGGGCCATGTGAAGGCGGAGATGAAGTTCTCCGCCGAGGGCGCGCCCGCCGGCAGGGCGACCGTCCGCGTGATGAAGGACGGCGAGGTGATCGCCGGCGCCGAGACCGCGATCGACGAAAAGGCCGTCGTGGAATTCGACATGCCGGGCAAGGTGCTCGTCTGGGATCACCATCACCCGGAGCTGTACACGCTGGAGGTCGAGATCGCGGACGAAAACGGCGTGATCGTCGAGGTCTGCCCGCAGGAGTTCGGCTTCCGCAGGATCGAATTGAAGGACAAGCTCGTCCTGCTCAACGGCAAGCGCCTGATCATCAACGGCGTCAACCGCCACGAGTGGAACGCGCGCAGCGGCCGCTGCATCACCGACGCGGACGAGGAGTGGGACATCGCCTATTTCCTCCGCAACAACATCAACGCCGTGCGCACCTGCCATTATCCGGACAGGCTGAGCTGGTATACGCGCTGCGACCGCGCGGGCATCTACATGATGTCCGAGACGAACCTCGAGTCCCACGGCTCGTGGCAGAAGGCCGGCGCCATCGAGCCGAGCTGGAACGTGCCGGGCAGCTATGACGCGTGGGAGGGCGCCGTGCTCGACCGCGCCGTGTCGAACTTTGAGACCTTCAAGAATCACACGTCCATCCTCTTCTGGTCGCTGGGCAACGAGTCCTACGCGGGCGACGTGCTGGCGAAGATGAACGCCTACTTCAAGGCGGTCGACCCGGACAGGCTCGTGCACTACGAGGGCGTGGTCAACAACCGCGTATACGAGGACGTGATCTCCGACGTGGAGAGCCGCATGTACGCCACCCCGGCGGCCATCCGCGAATACCTGACCAATAACCCCAAGAAGCCCTTCATCCTCTGCGAGTACATGCACGACATGGGCAACTCGCTGGGCGGCCTCGGCTCCTACTATCAGCTGGTGGACGAATTCCCGATGATGCAGGGCGGCTATATCTGGGACTACATCGATCAGGCGCTGTTTGTCTATGACGAGGTGACCGGGCGCGAGGTGCTGCGCTACGGCGGCGACTTCGACGACCGCCCGTCCGACTACGAATTCTCCGGCAACGGCATCGTCTTTGCCGACAGAACCGAAAAACCCGCCACACAGGAGGTCAGATACTATTATGGGCTGCATGACGAATGATCTGAGGCTCGTCTTCGGCGACCTGACGCTCGGCGTCTCCGGCGAGGGCTTTGCGTATATTTTCTCGTATTCCACCGGCGGTCTGGAGTCCCTGCGCTGCGGCGGCAAGGAGTGGCTGTACCGCACGCCGAAGCCGACCTTCTGGCGCGCGACGACCGACAACGACCGCGGCAGCCGGTTCCACCTGAAGAGCGGCATGTGGCTGGCGGCGGACATGTTCCTGCGCACGGTCGGCGTCAGGGTTGCGGTCGACGGCAGGGAGTTCGCGACGCCCATCGCGCCGGTGAACAACCGCTACAACGGCAGCGAGACGGCGAAGGAAGTCGCCATTACGTTCATCCACGAGACGATCACCGTCCCGGCGACCAGCGCGCAGGTGACCTACACCGTGACCGCCGGCGGCAGGATGAATGTCGCCTGCAGGTACACCGGCTGCGCGGGCCTGCCGCAGCTGCCCGTCTTCGGTCTGCGGATGATCATGCCGACGAAGGCGACCGGCTTTACCTACGAGGGTCTTTCCGGCGAGACCTATCCCGACCGCATGGCTGGCGGCGTGCACGGCGTTTACAGCGTCGAGGGCCTGCCCGTCACCCCGTACATGGTACCGCAGGACTGCGGCATGCACATGAACACCGACTGGCTGGAGGTCACGCGCGATACCGTGCAGGACAACACGGTGAAGGCGAGGATCCCCTCCGCGCTGCGCATTGAGAAGAGCGGCGAGCCGTTCGCCTTCAGCTGCCTGCCCTATACCGCGCAGGAGCTGGAGAACGCGACCCATCACGAGGAGCTGCCCCCGGCGAGGCGCACCGTGCTGTGCATCTACGGCGCTGTGCGCGGTGTGGGCGGCATCGACAGCTGGGGCGCGGATGTGGAGGAAGCCTACCACATCGACGCGGCGAAGGATATCGAGTTCGCGTTTGACATTGTGCCGCAGTAATGCATGCGTATATATGAAGAAACCACCCCGGAGACGGGGTGGTTTTTTGATGGGAAGGCGCGGCGGCAGCTTCGCGGGAGGAGCAGAGCCCCTCCCCTACAGGGGATACGGACGCGCTGCGGCACGGGGAACCTCATCCGTCATGCCTGCGGCATGCCACCTTCCCCTCGCAGGGGAAGGCTTTTGGGCTGCGGCATATAACGTAGCCCTGTTGGATAGGGCGGAGGAGTAAGTGGGCGGGTGGGGTGGGGCCTATACAAGCAGCCTGCGAAGCAGGCCGTAGCCCGGTTTCGCGGGAGGAGCAGAGCCCCTCCCCTACAGGGGAGACGGTCGCGCTGCGGCGCGGGACCGGCCCGCAGGCGGTATCGCTTCCATTGCATGAAAAAGCCGCGTGCATCGGGCACATACCCGCGGCACACGGCTGAGATTTTCGGTTGTGGGCGCGGGCCCGGCCCGCTCAGTGCCCGCCCGAGGTCAGGGTCTTCCCCTCCTCGTGCTTCTGCGCGCGGCGCGCAGAGGGCTCCGCCTTGCCGAGCACCTCGGCGAAGGGATCGTCCTGCTGCTGCTCCTCCTCGTCGATGAGGCCGTCCGCGGCGAGCATGTCGCGCAGCACATCCATCTCGCTCTCAAGATCGATGAAGCGGTACTCATCCAGCGCCTCGACCTGCTTGAGGAAGGCCTTGTCGATCACGCCGACCGCCTCGGAGATGCGCTGGCGCACCTCGCGCGCCTTGGGCGTGTTGGCGGTGTTCTCGAGCTTGGCGCGGGCGTCGAGCAGATGAAGCGTCGTGGGCAGGTAATAGCGCAGGAAGGTGCGCAATTCGCCCAGCAGCTGCGGGCGCTGCTCGAGGATGGAGAGGATCTGGCCGCAGCTGGCCTCGATGGAGTCGATCTGCGCGGAGAGGCCCGGGTCGGGGATGAGGTCGTTGGCGTGGCGGATCTGCGCCATGGCGGCCTTGCCCTGACGGATGACCTCGGCGACGGTCGCGTCCTCGCTGATGGGGTCAGCCTTCGCCGCGGCGGGCTGCGCCTGCTTCGGCGCGCGCCTGGACGCGCGGGAGGCGGAGGCCTCCGTCTGCTGCCAGCGGGTCTCGATATCGGAATCGTCGGTGACGGTGCATTCCTCGTCGCGGTAGGTGGTGCCGGCGCGGCCGGCGCGATCGGTGCGATCGGTGCGGCGGCTGCGCACATGCACGCCGTCCTTGTCCACGTCGATGTCCCAGTTCAGGCCATCGCGCTCGTGCGTGCTCTCTTCCTCGTCCTTCGCGGCGTTTTCCAGCACATGGAAGGCGAGATAGACCGCCAGTGGGCCGAACGGGCCGGCGCAGAAGAAGGAGACAAGATACCATGCCCAGCGGGGCAGGTAATTGAGCTTACGGAGAAGACGCTTCATTTTCATGGCAGATATCCTTTCGGGCAAGACGCCCTGTTCATCACGAATTACCTTACATTATAGCAAAGAATGAAAGGATTGTCATTATAAAAATGCGCGCCGAAGCGCGCATGCGGCAAAGTATACACAGGTCCGGATATGCTATGATGACTTGTTTTGCGCCCGCAGTCTCTATCCGTCAGCTTCGCTGACACCTTCCTCCCGGAGGAAGGCTTTTCCTCTAAGAAACCTTCCAGATCAGCAGGATGATATGCTTAACAGCTTATACGAACAGGCTCCCTCCGGGAGGCACCGAAGCCCGCGCCGCCAGTGGCGGATATGAGCGGGCGGAGCGTGGGGAATCGCAAGGAGCCGTCAGGCGACTATGCGGGTTTCCCGGAATGCTGGCTGCCGAAGGCAGACTGAGGGAGACTGCGGGAGGAAATGCTTGTGTTTTTGCTGTACAGGGCGCGTCTGCATAGGAGACGAAAATGAGGCGTCATCAGCAAATTACAGCCCCAGCGCCTCCATGAGCAGGCGGCGGTTTTCCTCAAGATCGGCCTTGACGCCGGAGGCGCCGCTTTTCGCCGTGCCGTAGCCCCATGTGCCCTCAAACGGCACGCCGATGCTCCGCACATCCGCGCCGCGCAGCCAGATCGCCTTGCCAAGGAGGGCGAGCTGCTCCCCGCCGGAGAGGGAGGAGCGCCATGCGTGCTTCATGGCGGAGAAGACGGAGGCGATGTTCGCGGCGGTCATGCGCTTGGTGGACTGCACCATCGCGGCGATGAGCTTATTCTGCCGCTCGCCGCGGCCCATGTCGTTATCCAGCTGGCGGCAGCGGGCATAGGCCAGCGCCTGCGCGCCGTTGAGATGGCACATGCCCTCGGCGAGGGGATGATCCGGATACTCGCCGACCTGACGGGTGACGTACTTCGCCTCCTCGGCGGTCAGGTCGACCCGCGCGCCGCCGATGGCGTCCACCAGCTCGATGACGGTGGTGAAATTGACGCGGAACCAGCCGTCAATCGGCACGCCGAAGGTCGATTCCATCAATTCACACAGCGCCTCCTCGCCGCTGGCGCGCACGACGGCGTTGAGCTTCTTTTCGCTCTGGCCCTCGGGCTTGACGAGCAGATCGCGGGTGAAGGTAATGGCGGTGACGTCCGTGCGCGTAAAGTCGATGGAGACGAGCATCATCACGTCGCTGCGGCCGGTCTCGTTGAGCGAGCCGTAGTTGTCCATGCCCAGGACGAGGTAGGTCTTCGTCCCGTGCGGATGCAGCAGCAGGGTGAGGACGAGCAGCACGGCGGCGGCAATCGTCAGGATGCGCAGGCGCTTATCCTTCGGCAGGAGGGCAAGGATGCGGGCGCGGAGGGGCTTTTTTTCGGATACGGGGGTGGACATGCGGGCAAACTCCTTTTATATCGTCGGGTGGATCGGCGAACATGATGGGATGACGCGAAATGGGAAACAGCGCGCGCGGGCGCGAATGAAACGGTATGCATTAACATAGCATACTTCGGGATGAAAATCAAGAATGCTGACCGCGAGGATTCTTTTTGCTGATTTTGGAGCTGGATTCTTGTTTTCTTCGGAAATCTGTGTATAATGGATTCGTTATGGACTTTTGCACGGCGCCGTTATGGCCCGTTCAGAATAGATTTCCGGAGTATTTTCCGGAAAAAGGCGCGGCAGGCTGACCTCTGCGGAGCCTCATCACAGCGCAGACCGGCCCGGCGGAAGGAACACGCACGGCGCGGGCGCGCACACAGCGAACACTGACTGATCAAGAAAGGATATATCCGTGACTGACAACGAAAACAGGAAGATGACCGGCGCGAAGAACGCCGATCAGGCTCAGAAGAATAAGAAGCCGGCGGTCCGCCGCACGGCGAAGAAGACCGCGCCGCAGGCCGCCGCCAAGAGCGCGCCCGCCGCAGGCGAGGCGAAGAAGGCCGCCCCGGCAAGGAAGAGCGCCCCGCGCGCCAAGCAGCAGACCCCGGCAAAGGCCGAGGCCGCGCAGCAGAGCGCCGCGCAGGCCGCCCCGAAGGCGAAGAAGCCCGCCGCGCCGAAGCAGCCGAAGCAGACCGCGCCCAATGCGAAGAAGCCCGCGCAGCAGCCCGCCCCGCAGCCTGCCCAGAAGCAGGAGGCGAAGGCCGCGCAGCGCGGCGCCAAGCACATGGCCAAGCGCCCGCAGCAGGGCCGCCGCCGCATCATCGCGCCGGCGCAGCAGAACCTGCACGCCGAGGCCGAGGGCAAACCGATGATCTCCCAGACGCTGCAGCTGGTGGGCAAGAAGCCCCCGACGATGCGCTCCCGCGCGAGCGAGCATCCCAGCCGCGCGACGCTGCGCATGATCCCGCTGGGCGGCATGTGCGAGATCGGCAAGAACATGACGGCCTACGAGTACGGCAGCGACATCATCATCGTCGACTGCGGCCAGTCCTTCCCGGATGAGACGATGCCGGGCGTGGACGCCGTCATCCCGGACTTCACCTACGTCCTGCAAAACCGCGACCGCGTGCGCGGCATCTTCATCACCCACGGCCACGAGGACCACATCGGCGGCCTGCCGTACTTGCTGCGCGAATTCAAGGCGCCGGTCTACGGCGGCAGGATGACCATCGAGCTGCTGGGCTATAAGCTGGACGACCGCGTGCCGGGCCTTTCGAAGGGCGTGGAGATGCACGTCGTCGAGGCCGGGCAGACCGTCCGCTGCGGCTGCTTCTCCGTGGAATTCATCCATGTGAATCACTCCATCGCCGATGCGTTCATGTTTGCCATCCGCACGCCGATCGGCACGGTGATGCACTCCGGCGACTTCAAGATCGACTATACGCCCATCAACGGCGAGATCATGGATCTGCAGCGCATCGCGCAGATCGGCCGCGAGGGCGTGCTGCTCTTCGTCTGCGAATCGACGAACATCGAGGTGCCGGGCTTCTCCAAGTCCGAGCGCCACGTCGGCGAGTCGATGGCCGAGATGTTCAAGGGGGCGCAGGGCCGCATCTTTGTGGCGACCTTCTCCTCCAACATTTCCCGCCTGCAGCAGATCTTCACCGCCGCCGAGCGCCACGGGCGCAAGGTCGCGCTGGTGGGCCGCAGCATGCTCAACGTCTTTAACGCGGCGAACAACCTCGGCTACATCCAGATGAAGCCGGACACGCTCATCGAGGCCTCCCAAGCGGACAAGTACCCGCCGGAGCAGGTGGTCATCATCTCCACCGGCTCTCAGGGCGAGCCGATGAGCGCGCTGACCCGCATCGCCTTCATGAATCACCGCGAACTGGAGATCCAGCCGGGCGATACCGTCATCATCTCCGCGACCCCGATCCCGGGCAATGAGAAGCCGATCTACAAGGTCATCAACGAGCTCTACAAGCGCGGCGCGAAGGTCTACTACTCCGCGCTGGCGGATGTGCACGTCTCCGGTCACGCCTCTCAGGAGGAGATCAAGCTCGTGCACAGCCTGCTGCGCCCGAAGTTCTTCATCCCCGCCCACGGCGAGACCCGCATGCTCTACCAGCACGCGGAGCTGGCGCACAGGCTGGGCGTGCCGTTTGAGAATATCTTCATTCTTGCCAACGGCGACATCTTTGAGATCAGCAAGGGCTCCGCGCGCCTGACCGGCTTCACCTCCGGCGAGGCCGTGCTCATCGACGGCGCGTCCGTGGGCGAGGTGGACAACAGCGTCCTGCGCGAGCGCAAGCTCCTCTCCGACGACGGCGTGGTCTCCATCGCCCTCGCCGTGAACAAGCGCACCGGCATGTTGATGGCCGAGCCGGTCGTCAGCGCCATGGGCTTCCTCTACGACAGCGAGCATGCGAAGATCGAGGGCGCCTGCCGCCAGCACGTGGCCAACATGGTCACCCGCACCATCAGCGCCGGCCGCAAGGTCAAGGACGCCGTGCAGGGCGGGCAGATGCAGGGCCAGATGCGCTCCTTCCTCTATGAGCGCACCAAGCGCCGCCCGGTCGTGCTGATTAACCTGATTGAGGTGGAATAAGCGTCGACTGCGCCAAAATGAAAGAATACCGCTCGTCCCGGGAAAACCGGGGCGGGCGGTTTTTTGCGCGTGCAGAAAAAGTGGTCGGCTATGGCACGCAAAGCTGGTATCATAGGACAAAATGGGAGGTGCGGATATGGGAGCGAGGATCATCACCGGGGAGCTGCTGGAGGCGTTCTGCATGTATCTGACGGAAAGCGAGAAGAGCGAGGCGACGATTGAGAAATACATGAGGGATACGCGGCGGTTTGCAGCCTATGCCGGGGGACGGACGCTCACCCGGCAGATTCTCCTTGACTGGAAGCGGGAGATCGGCTCGCGCTACGCCGCGGCGAGCGCCAACTCCATGCTGGCGGCGGTCAACGCGCTGCTGCGCTTTGCCGGGTGGCTGGATCTGTGCGTGCGGCAGCTGCGCATGCAGAGAAAGGCCTACCTGCCGGAGGAAAAGGAGCTCAGCCGGGAGGAATACGAGCGGCTTGTGCGCACGGCAAAGGAACGGGGGAACGAGCGCCTCTGCCTCATCCTGCAGACCATCTGCGCGACGGGCATGCGCGTGAGCGAGCTGCCGTATGTGACCGTCGAGGCAGCGCGGCAGGGGGAGGCCGTCGTCCGGCTGAAGGGGAAGACGCGGACGGTGCTGCTCGTGCGCGTACTGCGGGATATGCTGCTGTGCTATGCAAAGAAGAGGGGGATCGCCTCCGGCCCGGTCTTCATCACACGCAGGAACAGGCCGGTCAGCCGAAGCGCTATCTGGCGGGATATGAAGGCGCTCTGCCGCAGCGCGGGCGTGGCGGAGGGAAAGGTCTTCCCGCACAATCTGCGCCACCTCTTCGCGCGCACATTCTACGGCATAGAGCGGGATATCGCCAAGCTGGCGGACATCCTTGGCCACAGCAGCATCAATACCACGCGCATCTACATCGCCACGACCGGCGCGGAGCACAGACGGCAGATGGAGCGCCTCGGACTGATCCCCGGACAAAAGAAAAACCGCCGTCCGAGGACGGCGGCATTGTCGACGTAATTGTCATTATGTAAGCATCTTTCTTTTTTCATCTTCTTCTCGGCCGCTGAGCCGCATGAAAAAGAGCAGCGCAAACAGCCTGTCGCCTCCAGCGAACGCCGAATAAGGCAACAGGCTCTATTTGTTACACATATATTTAACATCTTTCTAAACACTTTGTCACATTATATTACAAAGTGTGTTTGCGCATTGCCAAATGATATCGAAAGTGATATGGTTACATACGTGAATCCGTGCTCATACCGGCTCAGTTGTCCTTTCTATGTGCACATAATGACAATTATGTTGCAAATGGGAAACGGCGGAGCCTATGGGTGTTTGCGGAAATCAAAACACAGAAGGAGCAGCCGTCATGAAGAAAAAGTCGCTCATCATGCTTCTCAGCGCGCTGATGATTGTATCCAGCGTGGCCTTCGGTACGATCGCCTACCTGACTGACCGCGCCGGGGTGACCAATAAGTTCACCATCGGCAATGTCGATATCGTCGTGGATGAGACCGAGGTCGATGAAGATGGCGAACCCGTGCCCGATCCGGAGTATGACCCGGAGAACCCTGATCCCGAGCATCCGGATCCCAATAAGCGCACCGAAGAGGAGAATGAGTACCCGCTCCTGCCCGGTACGAGCTATGTCAAGGACCCGACCCTGACCGTCAAGGCCGGCAGCGAGGAATCCTATGTGCGCATGATGGTCACCATCACGAGCGCCGCGGAGCTCAAGCAGGTCTTTGACGAGCTGAAGATCATGTACCCCGAGAAGTTCGCCAACGGCTTTGTGCCCAACGAGCATGTCGAGGGATGGGACAGCAGCGTCTGGCCGTGCTATGCGATGACCGAGAACGCCGAGGAAAACACCATCGTGCTCGAATTCCGCTATCCGGTGGCTGTGCCTGCCAATGACGAGGCGGATACGAGGCTGCCCGCGCTGTTCACGAAGATCAATGTCCCCGGCGAGCTGACCGGCAGCCAGCTGCAGACGATCGGCGGCCTGACCATCGACGTCAAGGGCCATGCCATCCAGACCGCGGGCTTTGAGAATGAGGACGCGGCCTGGGCTGCGTTTGACGCGCAGATGAAGGCCGAGGAGAACCTGAGCGGCGGCGAAGGCGAGACCGAAGGTGAGACCGGGACCGGGGGCGAGACCCAGAATCCGGAGGACACCGCAGGCGAGGGTGAGAGTGAAACCCAGACCCCTGAGGATGAGACCACCGGCGACTGAGCGAATCATGGCGAAAACGGCTGACGCCGTTATAAGCGATTGATCCATTTTAATGAAAGAGGGGAACAAGATGAAATTGAACCGCAGACTGATGATGGTTCTGGCGCTGGTGATGAGCCTCGCCATGGCGACCACCGGCACCTTGGCCTTCCTGACCGACCGCGACACCGTGGAGAACACCTTCACGATGGGCAACGTCGACATCGAGGTCGAAGAAGAGTTTGAGCAGAACAGCCCGCTGGATCCGGGCGTTAAGGTCGAGAAGAAGGCCGGCATCAAGAACACGCATGCCAAGAGCGATGCGTGGGTGTGGATGACCGTGTCCGTCCCGGCTGCGCTGAAGGATGCGCTTGACCTGGAGTGGCTTGAGGGCACCAGCGTTGAGGAGCTTGATAGCTCTGCGCACGGCGCGGACTATGTGAGCTACCTCGTGAAGCATCCCACCATTCTGAAGCCGGGCGAGCCCACGCCGCAGTATCTGCAGAGCGTCACCCTGTCCAAGAATGTCGACTATCAGGACGGCAAGTATGTCGTCGTCGAGGGCGGCGAGATCACCGCGACGATCGGTGATCTGTCCAAGATCGACGTCATCGTCGATGGCTATGCGATGCAGACCGAGAGCTTTGACACTGTGGACGATGCGTACACTGCGTACACCACCCAGTGGGGCGGCCTGACCGGCGGCGATTCCGGCTACAAGGGCGAGCCCAAGGGCGACGACGATACCGTGACTTATGAGATTCCGGCGGACGCATACAAGGTTAACAATTCTGATGAGCTGAAGCAGGCCATTCTTGATGGCAAGACCTCCATTGTTCTGGCTGCCGGCGAGTATAACTGGAGCGGCACCGGTCACAATGGAACAACTCAGTCTGTGGCTATCTATGGCGAATCCAAGAGTGCTGTTCTCAAGGTGACTAATGAAGGCGGCGAAGGCGGCGACAACGATTTCGACGGATACACTGTCGTCTTCAATAACCTTACCATCACTTCTGACAATGACTGGGCTACTGGTTGGAAGAGAATGAATGCAACTTTTAATGATTGCGTCATCAATAACAATTTGAATTTGGTGAATGGAAATCACGTATTCAACTACTGCACTCTGAACCAGACTGAAAACCAGTATAATATTTGGACTTATGGTGCATCTAATGCCGAGTTCAATTACTGCACTTTCAACTGCGCTGGTAAGTCCATTTACGTAGATGGAAATCGTGGCAATACTACAACGCTGAACATCAATAACTGTGTTTTCAATGACAACGGTGGTGTTGAAGATAAGGCTGCTATTGAGACCGGCACTACTTACGGCGATAGCTATGTGCTGAAGGTGAACAACACCACAGTTAACGGCTTTGCGGTAAACCCGAATGGCATTTCGACCGAATCTACTCTGTGGGCGAATAAGAACAGCATGGGCACCGATAAGCTGAACGTTGTCGTCGACGGCGTTGACGTCTACTAATCCAAAGCGAACCGCTCCCTCCCTTCGGGGAGGGGCGGCAACCAAAGGACACGAGATTTGTGTCCTTTGATTGCCGTATACAGCATAATACCGGCATTCGTCGTCTGCAGTCCTTCCGGATTGCACCTTTTACTGAATACCACACCCTCCTCCGTCAAGGGAAGGGCGGGTAAGATAAGAAGGAGGAAACAACTATGAAGCTGAACCGCAGGCTGATCATGGTTCTGGCTCTCGTGATGAGCCTCGCTATGGCGACCACCGGCACCTTGGCCTTCCTGACCGACCGCGACACTGTGGAGAACACCTTCACGATGGGCAACGTCGATATCGAGGTCGATGAGGAATTTGAGCAGGGCTCTGATCTGACCCCGGGCGTCGAGGTCGAGAAGAAGGCCGGCATCACCAACACCCACAAGACCAGCGACGCTTGGGTCTGGATGACCGTGTCCGTCCCGGCTGAACTGGATGAGTATCTGGTCCTCGAGTGGGCCGACGCTACGCCCCCGGCGGCGAAGATCGACTCCCCGGTGCATGAGGGCTATGTGAGCTACATCGTCAAGCATCCGAATGTTCTGGGCCCGGGCATGTCCACGCCGAAGTACCTGCAGAGCGTGACCCTCTCCCCGATGGTGGATTACCAGAATGGCGAGTATGTGGCGATCGTGAACGGTCAGCCGAAGTCCATCGGCGATCTGTCCAAGGTCAAGGTCATCGTCGACGGTTATGCGATGCAGACCGAGGGCTTTGACACCGTTGACGCGGCGTACACGGCTTACACCGAGCAGTGGGGCGGCCTCAAGGGCGGCGAGTCCGGCGTGACCGGCGGCGCGGGCGTGACCATGCCCACGACCACCTGGGCGGAGGAAGCGGACACCACCTGGTATGACGCGAGCAAGACGACCTTCACCATCGACACCGCCGCTGAGCTGGCTGGCCTGTCCAAGCTGGTCTATGAGGGCAACACCTTCTCCGGCAAGACGATTGAGCTGGGCGCGGACATTGACCTCGGCGGCAACCTGTGGACCCCGATTGGCCGCATGATCGACACCTCCGGCATCGGCGAAAACTCCACCTTCCGGGGTGACTTTGACGGCAAGAACTACACCGTCTCCAACCTGTACATCGACACCGTCGACGGCATCGCGGGCAGTGACGACGCTAAGGGCGCCGCGCTGTTCGGCGCTACGAGCGGCAGCGTCAAGAATCTGACGGTTGATACCGCGGTCATCAAGACTGCGCACTGGGCCGGCGCTATTGCGGGCAGCGCCGATATGGGCAGCATTGTCAACTGCCATGCGAAGAACATCACCATCGAGTGCCTGCCGGAGTTGATCGGCAGCTCCTACGACAACGGCGACAAGGCCGGCGGCATCGCGGGCTATGTTTCCAACAACGCCTCTGTTGAGAACTGCTCCGTGACCAACGCGGACATCACCGGTTATCGCGACATCGGCGGTCTGGTTGGCTATGCCAATGTGCCCGTGAAGAACAGCAGCATCAACAACGTCACCCTGACGCTGGACAACACGAACAACTACAAGAACTACACCGCCAACAAGGATTATGACTTCGGCGCGTATGTCGGCGAGGTCGGCGGCAAAGGCTCTGTGAGCAACTGCACCGGCACGGCGACGATCAACTACAGCGGCGAGGGCGAGGATACGGACAACACCGTCTCCGTCAGCAACTCTGCCGAGTTGAAGAACGCCATTGAGAATGCCTCCGGCTCCACGACCATCAAGCTGGCCGACGGCGAATACACCACGAATGTGAAGGTTCCGGGCGGCGCGAACATCACCATCACCGGCAGCGACAAGGCCGTGCTGAGCGGCCAGATCGCCACCACCTCCTCTACCGCCGGCACCATCACGCTCAAGGGCGTCACCTACGATGTTGACAGCAGCATTCAGGACAGCACCGGCATCTCCCAGACCAGCAAGTCTGCGATCGCCGTGTGGGGCAACCAGACTGTCGTCTGTGAGGACGTCACCTTCAACATGAGCCTGAACGATTCCAGCGCGATCTCCGCTTGGTGGGATACCGGCGTCGGCACGAGCATCGTCGTGAAGAACTGCACCTTCAATGCGAATGGCCAGCGCCCGATCCGCGCGACCGGCAATGTGACTGTTGAGAACAGTGTCTTCAACGATCCGTATCGCTATGCTGTGCAGCTGACCGCGAAGACCAGCACCGCGACGGACATGGATAAGGCCATCATCAACTTCAAGAACAACACCATCGTCAATGGCGAGAACGGCAAGGACTTCGTCTACGGCATCCAGCTGGAGGGCGAGCAGTACGGCTGCAATGATCTGGTCATTAACGGCTCCGGCAACACCATCAAGAATGGCGGCACGCAGAGCACGATGTACTACTGCGAGTGCGGCAAGGTGGATCACGCTTCCGTGACCTTCAATACCGAGTTCACTCCGGTGCACGCCGAATAAGCATACCATGAACCGCTCCCTCCCCTCGGGGAGGGGCGGCAACCAAAGGGCATGGACCCACATGCCTTTTGATTGCCGTTTGGGGCAAAACCACCTGAAAGGAGGCGCGTCCGTGAAGAAAGGCATAATCGCCGCGCTGTGCTTCATCGTCATCGGCTGCAGCATGGTCAGCGGCACATTTGCCCTGCCGGATCTTGACAAGGTCTTCGCCGACCTGACCGGCATGCTCGGCCATGCGCTCGGCCTGCCCGAGGCGGGCGGCGCAGAGGTGGACGTCGCGCTCGTCACCGATACGGCCTCCGGCCAGCTCTATCCGGGCGGCACGGCGACGCGCTCCGTGTATGTGAAGAATCAGGGCGCGCGCGAGGTCTGTTACCGCCTCGCCTACGCCGTGCAGTATGACGCACAGTCGTGGGATAAGCTGACGCTCCGCTTCGCGGCGGACGAGGGCTACATCGAGCACGACTGGCAGGAGATCAGCATCTCCGGCGTACCGTACAGGATGAAGGTCTTCACCTACGACAGCGCGCTGCCTGCGGGGCAGAGCTCGGGCGGCGTCTCGCTGACCATCACCATGGACAGGAACATCACCAGCGAGCAGATCGCGCGCTACCGCAGCGACTTCCTGCAGATGCAGGTGCTGGCCATCGACCCTGTTCCCTTCAGGGAGAAGGGCTATACGACGGCGCAGGCCGCGCTGGATATCGCGCTGCCGCTCGCCACACTGAATCCATTCTGACAGACTGACAATACCGGAACGACACGGAGGAGAAAGGAGTGAGGCCGGGATGAACAGAATAAAGCGCCTGATTGTACCGGCTGTGCTCATGATCCTCACCGTCGTGCTCTTTATGGCTCCGGGCACCGCGCTGGCCTATCTGGCTACGGGCTCCAACACGGTGCGCAATTCCTTCCGCGTGGATTATGTCCCGCCGGAGCCGACCTCTGTGCAGATCAATGTGCAGAAGACGGTCGTCTGCAAAGGGCCGGAAAAGATCGGGCCTGCGGGCTTCTCCTTCCTCCTTAAGGAGACGAAGAGCGGACGCGCCTACACCATGATCAGCGACGAGAAGGGCCGCGCCTTCCTGAGGCTGCCCTTCACGGAGGCGGACATCGGCAAGACGTATACCTACGAGCTCTCTGAGATCAACGACAGCCGCGGCGGCGTCACCTACGACGGCAGGACGTATGCCATTGCGATCACGCTGGCGGTCTGTCCGGATAACCGGATGACGGCGCAGCTGACCCTGAACGGCGAGGCTGCGGCGGAGATCAATGCGGCGTTTGAGAATCGCTTTGCGCCGGCGAAGCTGCCGACCACCGGAGACAGCAGCAGCCTGACGCTGTATGCGCTGATGCTGCTGCTCAGCGGCGCGGGGCTCGCGCTTTTGATGCGAAAGGGCAGCAGGAAGGCTGACAGGAGGCCGCAGTGAGCAGAAAGACCATTCAATTTCTAAAGAATCTATCCACGGTGCTGGTCGTGCTTGCGGTGGTGTTCGCGTTCTTTATCGCGGGCATCCGCGTGCTCGGCGTGCAGGTATACGGCGTACTGAGCGGCTCGATGGAGCCGACCTATCCGACGGGCTCGATGATCTATGTCCGTGCGGTGGACAGCGCCGACCTGCGCGTGAACGACGTCATCACCTTCAGCAATTCGCCCAATGTCATCGTCACGCACCGCATTGTCGAGGTCGTGCCGGACGAGGCGAACCCCACCATCGTGCGCTACCGCACCAAGGGCGACGCAAACAACGACGTGGACGCCGCGCTGGTGAACGCATCCAACGTGATCGGCAAGGCGCTCTTCTGCATTCCGATGCTGGGCTATGTCGCCAGCTATATCCAGCAGCCGCCGGGAATCTATGTGGCCATCGTCGTCTGCGGGCTGATGATCGCGTTTGTCTTCTACACGGATTCTCTGGATGAGAAGATGAATAAGCGCAAGCGAACCGCGTCCGCGAAAAAGAGCGGCGGCAGAGCGCAGCAGACCGCGCCGCGCAAGCCCCGCAAGGCTGTGCAGGAGGATGCGCAGGAGACGGTGAGCATGCCTGTGCCGAGGCAGTATGCCCAGCAGCAGGCGGCGCGCCAGCAGTACGCGCAGCAGCAGTACCCGCAGGGGTATGCACAGCAGCAGCAGTACCCGCAGGGGTATGCGCAGCAGCAGCAGTACCCGCAGGGGTATGCGCAGCAGCAGTACCCGCAGGGTTATGCGCAGCAGCAGTATGCACAGCAGGGCTACGTGCAGCAGCAACAGTACCCGCAAGGTTATGCACAGCAATACCCGCAGGGTTATGCGCAGCAGCGTCAGTACCCGCAGGGTTATGCCCAGCAGCAATATCCGCAGGGCTACGTGCAGCAGCAACAGTACCCGCAGGGTTATGCCCAGCAACAGGTCCCGCAAGGGTATGCACAGCAGCGATATCCGCAGGGATATGCGCAGCAGCAGGTTCCGCAGGGGTATGCGCAGCGCCAGTACCCGCAGCAGGGCTATGCGCAGCAGCCATACGGGCAGCCGCAGGATCCGCAGCAGGCCCAGCCTGAGCAGGATGCGCCCGTCCGCAGGACGAGAAGACAGCAATAAATATTGCCCGCTCCGGGAAAACCGGGGCGGGCGGTTTTGCATATAAAAAACCGGACAACAAATGCTGCCCGGCGGATTCATGGTCTTTGGCAGGCGTCGCGGCTCCTGCATCTCTTTTAGCCCAAAGGGCGTGTGGCAGCAACGAAATTTACCACCTCAAAGACCTGATCATGCGATCACCATCGTCATCTGGAATGAATACATTGTAGCATGGATTGTGGCTGTATTCAACAGCCACAATCGCTCGTTCCGATTCCCGGGGTGGGCGGTTTTTTCTCCACCGGCGATACACAATGACCAGCGCGGCGCGTGCTATCCTGAGTCCATCAAACGCAGGAGGGCATGAGATGAAGAAGAGAGGGCTGCTGATTGCGATGCTGCTGCTTGCCTGCCTCGCGGCGGTGGGCATGCGCACGGAGGAAACGCGGATCAGGCTGGTTTACTATGAGCCGCAGGTGAGGCGCCTGCCGGATGAACTGCGCAACGGCCCGGTCGCCGCGCCGTATGAGACGCGCGGGGAGATGAACATATACGGGGAGAGCGCGGTCTATCAGGATGCGCGCGGGCGGATTCACATCGTATCCAAAGAGGGGCACGACACGGCGTACGACGATATCATCGGCGTATTCTGTCTGCCGCACACGGACGGACGGCTCTATGCCGTGGAGAACACGGATTTCCTCGTCGGGCTCTATGACAGCCGGGGGACGCAGCTGCTGGAGGAAGCGTATGCCGGGTTCGAGGCGTCGGAGGACGGGAAGACCGTCACGGCCTACGGGGACTACGGCGGGGTATGGGAATACGAGGTCTTTTACGAGTGAAGCGGCATGCGCCAGAAATAAAGAGAAACCACCGGGAACGGTGGTTTATTTATTGGATAGTTCCCGCGGCAGGCGCATGTCGTCCTTCCTGACCTTCGCCCAGTCGAACTCGCGGACGAGCTGCGGGAGGGTCATGGCGCAGTTCCTGTCGATGACGCCGGCGGAGAAGGCGAGCATGCCGAGGATCTGCGCCGGGGTCATGCGCTTTGACAGGGCGGTGAGGTCGAGATCCTTGTCGCGCTTGGCGAGGCGGCGGCCCTCGCAGTCGGTGAGCAGCGGGATATGCGCAAAGGACGGCGCGGCAAAGCCCAGCGTATCAAAGAGCTCGATCTGGCGCGGGGTGGAGAAGAGGATGTCGCGCCCGCGCACGACCTCGGTCACGCCGGTGAGCGCGTCGTCCACGACGCAGGCGAGCTGATAGCCCCAGAGCCCGTCCGAGCGGCGGATGATGTAATCCCCGCAGTCGCGGGCGAGGTTCTCGGCAAACGCGCCGTACTGCCGGTCATGGGAGGTCACGGTCTTATCGGGCGTGCGCATGCGCATGGCGGGGCGGCGGGTCTTCTCCCGTTCGGCGATCTCCTCCGGGGTGAGGCGGGCGCACGTGCCGGCATAGACGGGCTCGTGGTCGCCCAGATTGGGCGCCTGTGCGGCGTGGAGCTGCGCGCGGGTGCAGAAGCACGGGTAGACGAGGCCACGTTCCTGCAGCAGATCAAAATAATGCTGGTAGATCGCCCCGCGTGCGCTCTGAAAGAGCGGCTCCTCATCCCAGTCAAAGCCGAGGAAGCGCAGGTCGTCTATGCACGCCTCGGACAGGCGCTGCGGGCAGCGGGGGATATCGACGTCCTCGATGCGCAGCAGGAACCTGCCGCCCTGACTGCGCGCGGACAGATACGCAAGCAGACAGCACAGCACATTGCCCAGATGCAGCCTGCCGCTGGGCGTGGGGGCGAACCGTCCGGTGACCGGACCTCCGGTGACCGGACCGCCGGTGACCGGCCCTCCGATGACCGTCATGTTCTCATTCACTGCGCTCATGCGTCCATCAGCGGCGTGCGCGGGCCGCCGGATTTCTTATTCGTGCCGTCGGGCTGGATGTACTCGATCTCCAGCTTATCAAAGTCGATGCTCTCGGTGAAGTGCTCGCGCGCGTAGAATGTGCGGCCGAACTGCTCGAACTCGCGGTTATGCTTGGGCAGCTGCAGCGGGCGCTGGACGTCGAAGCGGCGGCAGATCTCAAGGAAGGCCTCCTCGATATCGCCGTCCACGATCTCCACGGTCTCATTCTTGACGATCTTCAGGCGCTTCATCATGCGCCCCCAGAGGCGGGGATTGTTCATGGGCGGTCTCCTTTACAAAAGCGCGGGAAGTGCGCTATAATAATCAATTGTGTGGTATGCCCGGGAGGAGCAGAGCCCCTCCCCTACAGGGGCGGAGGGGGACGCCGCGCTGCGGCGCGGGAACCTCATCCGCCTCGCGCTGCTCGGCACCTTCCCCTCCCAGGGGAAGGCTCGGGGTTATGGAGATACTCTGAAATGAAAAGAACATTGAAGGCCTCGTCTTCCAAAAGCCTTCCCCTATGAGGGGAAGGTGGCAGCCCGAAAGGGCTGACGGATGAGGTTCTCCGCCCGCAGGCGGATCATCATATAGATCTCCTTCAAGGATTGTAACGGATAGAGAGGATTTTGTAAAGGTATGCGAATGACGGTTTGTCCGCTGTTTTCCGGGTCGACGGGCAACAGCATCTACATCGCCATGGGCGGCGTGAAGCTGCTGGTCGACGCGGGGATGAGCGCGGCGCGCATCGCCGGGGAGCTGGCGGAGATCGGCGTGGATATCGATGAGATCGACGCGATCCTTATCACCCATGAGCATGTGGACCACGTGCGCGGCCTCGGCGTGCTCAGCCGGAAATACGGCCTGCCGATCTATGCCAACGAGGGCACGTGGAACGGCATCCTGCAGAAGGAGAACGGCATCCCGCTGCGCTGCATGCACACCTTCTTTACCGGGGAGGATTTCTTTATCGGCGGGGTCTGCGTGCATCCCTTCCCGATTCCGCACGACGCGATGGAGCCGTCCGGCTTCGCGTTCTCCTGCGGGGCGCTGCGCTGCGGCGTGGCGACGGACATCGGCCACATCCGCGAGGACTGGCTGGGCGCGGTGACAGGCTGCCAGGCGCTGGTGCTGGAGGCCAATCACGACGTGGAGATGGTCGAGCGCGGGCCGTATCCGATGAAGCTCAAGCGGCGCATCCTCGGCAAAAACGGCCACCTGAACAACGCCGACTGCGCCAAAGCGCTGCTGGAGCTGGTGCGCGGGGGCACGCAGGCGGTCTTCCTCTCCCATCTCTCGGCGGACAACAACCTGCCCGAGCTGGCCTACAGCACGGTCTGCGATCTGCTCAATGAGGCGGGCTGCGCCGTGGGCGAGCAGGTGCGCGTGATGGTCTCGCGCAGGGACTGCGTGTCGGACATGCTGGTGCTGGAGGGGTAATTTACTGTTTTTTGCATAAGCCGCCCCTTTCCCGGGCATCCTGCCTGGCGAGAAAGGAGTGGATCGAATGGATCGTCTGTCTCTGGCGCTGGTGATTGTCGGCGCGATCAACTGGGGCCTCGTCGGCCTGTTTCAGTTTGACCTGATTGCCTTCCTCTTTGGCGGTCAGGCGTCGCTGATCTCCCGCGTGCTGTATACGGTCGTGGGCGCGGCGGGCCTGTGGAGCATTTCCCTGCTCTTCACCGGGCGCGAGCGCATGGGCATGAGCGCCCCGGCGAAGCCCGACGGCGCCAATCCCTAAAACTGCAGAGGGCCGGTCATGCCGGTCTGCCCCGCGGCAGCACAGACGCTGTCTGCGGGGCAAAATTTTATCCAAATGCCGTTTTCCCCTGTCATCTTCCATGGCGATGGTGTATAATAGGATCATCATACTGTATAGGGGGGAGAAGGCGCCGTGAACTCGATCAGCGAACAGTTTTCCGCGATTGTGTGGAACATATTCAACAGACCGAGGCTCATTGACGTGATCGACATCCTTCTTTTGTCGTTCATCATCTATCAGCTGCTGGTGCATGTGCGCCGCACCCGCGTATCGCAGACGATCAAGGGCATCGTCATCCTGCTCATCGCCACATGGCTGAGCGATATGATGGGCATGCGCACGATCCATGCGCTGCTGACATGGGCGCTCAATGCCGGCCCTGTGCTGCTGATTGTGCTCTTCCAGTCGGAGATCCGGCGCATCCTCGAGGAGCTGGGCAACAACTCCGTCTTCGATACGTCCACGCGCCTTGGCGCATCCGCCGATGCGATGATTGAGGAACTGATCCTTGCGCTGGATCACATGAGCCGCCGCCGCGTCGGCGCGCTGATCGTCATTGAAAAGAAGACGAGGCTGGACGACGTCGTCGCCACGGGCACGCCGGTGGACGCGGTGATCTCCCAGCCGCTGATTGAGAATATTTTCGAGCCGAACACGCCGCTGCACGACGGCGCGATGGTCATCCGCGGGGACCGCGTGATCTCCGCCGCATGCCTGCTGCGCCTGTCGGATACCACGGGCGTGGGCCGCGATCTGGGCACGCGCCACCGCGCGGGCCTCGGCGTGAGCGAGGTCTCCGATGCGACGGTCTTCATCGTCTCCGAGGAGACGGGCATCATCTCCATGGCCGAGGGCGGACGCCTGACCCGTCATCTGGACGAGGGCAGCCTGCGCAAGATTCTGCACGGCATCTACGACGTGCAGGCGAAGGAGAGCCGCCTGAGTGTGCCGCTCCTCCATTTCAGGCAAAGGAGGCGGAAAGCGCATGATGAACAGCAGGACGCCTAAGCGCCCCGAGGGCCAGCACGGCCCCTTCCGCGGGCTGCGCAGGAGTCTCACCGCGCTGGTGGAGAGCAAGACCTTCCTCAAGATCTTTTCCCTGCTGACGGCTGTGCTGATCTGGAGCGTGCTGGTCGCCTCCGACGGGACGCTGACGCGCGAAAAGGTCTTCCCAAACGCGCCGGTGAGCGTATCCGGCGAGGCTGTGCTCAAGTCCCGCGGCTATATCGTGATGGACGACATCTCCGAGCTGGTGCCGAGCGTGAAGCTGACCGTCGACGTGACGCAGGCCAGCTACAGCCGTGCGGTCCCCACCGCCTTCAGCCCGCATATTGACCTGACGGACGTGACGGGCGAGGGCGTCAACGAGATTCCCGTCAGCTATGTGAACGCATCCTACGGCACGGTCGTCAGCTGCGAGCCGGCGACGGTGACGCTCAACGTGGAGCGCTACATCACAAGGCGCGTGCCGGTGACCATCGTGCAGAAGGGCGAGCTGGCCGAGGGCATCTATGTCGACACGACCCGTGCCGACCCGACGATGGTCTCCATCTCCGGCCCGCTCTCTCTGGTGGCGCAGACCGCGCGCGCCGTGGCGACGCTCGACCTCTCCACCCTGTCGATGGAGCGCGCGAGCGACAGGATGGCCCTTGAAATCGAGCTGCAGAACGCAGAGGGAGAGGCCATCAAGAGCGACAAGCTGCAGATCACCAACCAGACGATCATCACCGATTCCATCGTCGCCGAGGTGGAGCTGCTGCCCCTGCGCAGCGTGCCGCTGGATCTGGCGGCCTTCGTCAAGGGCGAGCCCGCGCCCGGCTTTGAGCTGGAGGGCGTATACGCCGAGACGACCGCGCTGGACGTCTCCGCCAAGCCCGAGACGCTGGAGAACATCACCATCCTGACCACCGATCAGCCCATCGACATCGAGGGCGCGATGGCCGACGTGAGCGGCTATGTGCGGCTGAAGAAGCCCACGGGCATTGAGAACGTCGTGCCGTCCGATGTGGCGGTGACGGCGAGGATCGTCGAATCGACCATCGAGCGCACCTTCCGCTCCGTGCCGGTCGCCTATGAGGGCGCGGCCGCCGATCAGCGCGTGACGCTGATGACCGAGAGCATGCGCGTGCAGCTCTCCGGCGGGTACACCTTCATCGACGGGCTGGAGAAGGATGACGTCCGCCTGTTTGTGGATGTGAGCGGCCTCGCCCCGGGCGAGTACACGCTGCCGGTGCAGATCCATATCGACAACGCGCCGGCCTTCGGCTGTGCGCTCGGCTCGCCGGAGGTTCAGGTCCGCATCCGCGAAAAGGAAGTCAAGTAATCCCTGCCATATGCTTCATTGCGCGGTGACGCGCTGATCCGGCCGCGTCCTGCGGCCGGATTTTTGGTTAAAGGGGAGAGGAATAACCCGCAGCCCGGTCCGAGAGGATGCGGAAGCAAGTGGGTTGGGCGGGTGGGGCCCGGCAAAGCGGTAACCCGTTTGCTCATTGCATAGTTTGCAGTATATGCGGCTTTGCTTCACTCCTTCCACCATCCTACGGATGGTCCCCCTCCCTCAAGAGGGAGGCTGGGGGTTACGGTGGCGACGGGACGCCTGCGGGCGAGATTAGGGAGGAAACATGGGTACATTTGCAGATTCGCTCTTCAATGTGTTGATGAGCTGGGTGCGCGCGCTGGTGAGCGCCTTCTGGGCGCTCTTCTCGTCGGAAAATACGACGGCGCTTGAATTCCTCGGCAAAAACTGGCTGATGATCGCGCTGGTGATCGTCGCCGCAGGCCTTGCGATCGACTGGCTCGTCTGGCTGATCCGCTGGCAGCCGTATCACCTCTGGGCGCGCCGCATGCGCCGCTGGCTGCACATCGAGGAGCTGGTGGAGGACGAGGACGAGCTGCCGATGGCCGGCGACGGCCCGGACGAGGCATATGACCAGTCCTTTGACGAGGACGACGACGATATGCGCGTCTATCGCCCCGCGAAAAAGCCTGCGCGCGCCGCAGAGGCGGAGTATGCCGCCGAGGAGGAGGACGAGCGCGAGCTCTGGCTGCCGCAGCCCTATGAGACCCTCGACGAGGAGGACGAGCAGGCGGCCCTGCAGGCGGCGGAAGAGGTGCCGGATGAGGAGCTGCGCGCATATCCGGGCATGCGATACGGCGCGAAGGCGCAGACTACCGATGTGCAGGAGGAGATGGGCGGCACGCAGCGCTACGCCGCCGTGCACAGCGAGGGCCCCGGCGCAGCCGAGGTGAAGAGCCGCCGCGCGGAGATCGACGCATGGCAGCTGCAGATGCAGGAGGAGGCGCGGCAGAAGGCGCAGGCCGAGCGCGCGCGCCTTGAGGCGGAGCGCCTCGCGCAGGAGGAATATGAGGCCGAGCAGGCACGGCTTGCGCAGGAGGAATGCGAGGCCGAGCAGGCGCGGCTTGCGCAGGAGGAATACGAGCGCCAGCTGGCCGAATACGAAAGACAGAAGGCGCAGTACGAGCGCGATCTGGCGGAGTATGAGCGGCAGAAGGCGATCTACGATGCGCAGATGGCCGCGCAGGCGGCGCAGCAGGATATGGAAGCGGCTGCAGAGCTCGCGGACGGCGGCATGACCGCCGAAGCGCAGCAGGAGGCGCCCGCCGCCCAGCCGCGCCGCCGCAGAAACAGGCAGGCCGCGCCGAGCGCGTCGAGCTACAGCGACATGGTCGAGGGCGAGCAGGTGGACGACCTGCCCCCGCCGCCGTCATGGCCGAGGATGGAGCGCACGCAGCCCGCGCCGGAGCAGAAGCCGCAGAAGGAAAATGCGCTGCTCAGCCGCATGGCCCGGATGATCGAGCCGGAGGAGGAGGACCTCGCCAGCCTGCATGCGCTGCCCCCGCGGGTGGACATGAAGGCCGCCTATAAGCCGGCGCGCAAGCCGGAGAATACGGGGAAGCGGGAATCCTGAATAAGATGCCCGCTGCGGCGGGAACCTCATCCGTCACGGCTGACGCCGTGCCACCTTCCCCTCCCAGGGGAAGGCTTTTGGCCACGATATAGCATGCAGATATAGGAAAAAGCTTTATTTCGAGCGGCAGAGAAGGGGTTGTGGCACCGAAGCCGAGCGCGCCCGGTGGGCGAAGAAGCGAGGCGGAGCGTGGGGAACCGCAAGGAGCGATGGAACATCGCGACTATGCGGGCTCCCCGGAGGCGATCGATAAGCCCCTGCCATGTATGGAAGTACAGAGTGAATTCCGGATGGATGAACAAACCTGCGATTCATACGGCTTCATAAGCCAGTGAAAACTGTTGAAAGGAAAACAATGACCGACACAGCCATCCTCATCGCGCAGCGCCTCGCCGCCGCGGCGTCCATCCTGCTGATGGGCGTCTTCGGGCTGGGGCTCCTGCGCCGGCTGACCCGCCTCATCCTCGGGAAGGAGACGGCGGACGGCCCGCGAAAGATCATAAGGACGGGGCGGCGCGCCTATATGACGCAGCTGACCCTCGTCTTTGCTGCCGCCGTGGCCTCGCGGCTGCTCATCTACCTGATCGCATGGGCGATGCACCGCGCGGGCGGGTGGAGCGGCGGCTTTCTTGAGACGCTGGAGCCGCTGTGGAGCCGCTGGGACACGCGGCACTACGTCTCCATCGCCCAAAGCGGCTATGTGAACGCCGGCGACGAGCGGCTTCAAATTGTGTTTTTCCCGCTGTTGCCATGGCTCATGCGCCTGCTCGCGCCGATAACCGGCGGGAGCGAATTTGCCGCGGGGCTGCTGGTCTCGCTCCTCTGCACGGGCGGGGCGGCGGCGCTGCTTTTCGACCTGACGGCGCTGCACGACGGCGTGCGCAGGGCGCGGCTGGCAGTCGGCTACCTCCTGCTGAGCCCGATGAGCGTATTCCTCGGCTGCTGCTACACGGAGGCGCTGTTCATGTGCCTGACGCTGGCGGCCATGTGCCTGCTGCGCCGGGGCCATCCGTGGCTGGCGGCGCTGTGCGGCATGGGCTGCGCGCTGACGCGGATGCCGGGCGTGATCGTGGCCGGTCTGTTCATCATCGCGCTGCTGGAAAAGATCCCGCGGCGCGCCTTCACCCCGCGCGCCGTGATGGCCTGCGTGGGGCAGGTGCTGGTGGTCTTCGCCGGGCTGTTTATCTACTGGGGGATCAACTGGGCGGTGACCGGCGATCCGCTGCGCTACATGGTGTATCAGCGGGAAAACTGGTTTCAGCGGCCCGGCACGTTCTGGGGCTCCGTGTCCAACACGGTGTACTACATGCTCGGCAGCGCGGTGAATGAGGAGTGGCTGTTCAGCTGGTTTTCGCAGTTTATCGCGATGTTCATCGTCTTCGCGCTCTTTGCGTATGGCGCGGGGAAGCTGCCGTTTGACCTTGCGGCGTACAGCTTTGTGTACATCGCGGTCGTCCTCTCGCCGACATGGCTGCTTTCCGGCCCGCGCTATCTCTTTGCGCTGGCCCCGCTGCACATGCTCAAGGCGAGGTGCGCCCGCAGCCGCGGCGCGCATATTGCCGGGCTGATCGTCAGCGCGGCGGCGCTGCTCGTCTTCATCTACGGCTATGCGATCGCCGTGGAGGTATTGTAAAGAAAGATATGAGTGATAACAAAGAACCTGTGATGCGGCTCCTCCGCCGCGCCGGAGCGGCGCTCCTGATCGCCGCGCTGGCCGCCGCGGTCTATGCGCTCTGGCGCAGCGGCCTCTGGCAGAAGATGAAATCGCTGGAGGATGTGCGCGAAATGATCGCCGCCACCGGCTACTGGGGCGGTGCGGTCTACTTCCTGCTGATGCTGCTCTCCACGATCCTCGCGCCCATCCCGAGCAATGTGACGATGCTCGCCGGGGCGATGGCGCTGGGCTTCTGGCCGGCGCTGCTCATCGGCGTGGCGGCGGTGACGGCGGGCTCGGTGCTCGTCTTCCTTGCCGCGCGGCGGCTGGGGCGCAACGCGGTCAAGCGGAAGGTGGACAGCGGCGTATTCAACAAATACCTGCCGGTGATCGACGAGAAGAAGGACATGTTCCTCTTTCTGGCGATGCTCTTCCCCTTCTTCCCGGACGATATCCTCTGCATCCTCGCGGGCGTGACGAGCATGCCGCTCTCCCGCTTTGCGGCGATCATTGCGATCGCGCGGCCCTGGGGCCTCGCCTTCGCGGCGCTGGCGGGCAGCGGGGCGATGAAGTTGCCGCTGTGGGGCTTTGTGCTGATCGCGGCGGCGATGATCGTGATCTCCATCCCGCTGATGCGCCGCAGCCGGGAGATCGAGGACTGGCTGCTGGGCAGAATCCGGCGGCTGCGCCCGGGAAAGCGGCGCGGCGGCGAAAGGGAAAGCAGGGAGGCGGACGCATGATTCATGTGCTGTGCCTGAATCCGGCGATCGACAAGATCTTTGAGATCGACGGCTTTACGGCGGGGGAGGACTACCCCGGGCAGAGGCCGCGCGCGCTGGCGGGCGGCAAGGGCGTGAACGCGGCGCGCGTGCTCAGCCAGCTGGGCGAGTGGGTGCGGCTCTACGCCTTCATGGGCGAGGAGAGCGAGGCGCTCTTTGGGAAAGAGATGGGCGGCCGGTGCGAGTGCGTGTTCATCCCCGTGCCGGGCGCGTGCAGGACGACGATCAACGTGATCGACAACCGGAACCGCCGCGAGACGGTCATCACCGAGGCCGGGCCGCAGGTTGGCCCCGCGCACGTGGCGGCGCTGATGGATGCGCTGCGCAGGAGCGTCGCGGCGGGGGACGTCGTGTGCTGCTCCGGGTCGGTGATCGCGGGCGCGCCGGAGGATATCTATGCGCAGGTGAGCCGCCTGTGCGGCGAAAAGGGCGCGGCCTGCGCGCTTGACTGCAACGCGAAGGCGCTGCCGGCCTCGCTGGCGGGCGCGCGCTACGCGATGGGCAAGCCGAACGAGCGGGAGCTCGCCGCGCTGCTGGGCGAGGAGAGGACGAGCGAGCCGGGGGCCGTCGCCGCGATGGCGCGCAGGCTCATGCCGCCGTATGACGCGCTGCTGGTCTCCATGGGCGCGGCGGGCGGCGTGCTGGTGAATGGCACTGAGGCGCTGGCTGCGCGCCTGCCGCAGGTGAAGGCGGTCTCCACCGTCGGCAGCGGGGATGCGGCCTTCGCCGGGGCGGTCTACGCGATGGCGCACGGATACGGCGCGGCTAAGACGCTGCGGCTGGCGATGGCCTGCGGCGCGGCGAACGCGATGCGCGAGGACGTGGGCAGCGTGGACGCGGGGACGGTCGCGGCGCTGGAGAGGGAGATATATATAGAAAGAATATAGAAGAAACATCTGCTGAGTCAGAATAGATTCTTTGTTCTGAAAGGGCAGAGAAGGGGTGGTGGGGGCGATCGATAAGCCCCTGCCGGGCTGGAGGAACTGGAAGCAGCTTCCGAATGGATTGCGGAAACGGAGAATGGGGGAGCGTCGCGCTGCGGCGCGGGACCTCATCCGTCACGGCTGAAGCCGTGCCACCTTCCCCATAGGGGAAGGTCATATGGTTTCCCGACGGCACAATTTCCTTCGATATTATTTTCAATAAAAATGCTTTCTGCAGTATGCAGACAAAAAAACCTTCCCCGATGGGGAAGGTGGCTGCCCGGAGGGCAGACGGATGAGGTCCCGCCCGCGGCGGAATAAACAAACGACCACACAGGAGGTACGCATATGATCTACGTCAGCTACGAAGAGGCCGTTGCAAGGATGGAAAAGGGCCTGAGGAAATACCTGCCGGAGCAGGAGGCGCATCATTTCGCGGAAATCTTCGCGGGGAATTCCTTTGACGGCGTGCACAGCCACGGCATGAACCGCTACCCGAGGTATCTTGGCGATATGGCGAGCGGCCTGTGCGACGCAAAGGTGACGCGCGCCGAGAAGGTCTCTGGCCTTGGCGGCCTTGAGGTGTGGGACGCGCACTTCGGCGTGGGCCCGCTGATCGCCGAGCAGGCCGCGATGCGCGCGGTCGAATTGGCGAAGGAGCACGGCATCGCCTGCGTCGCCCTGCGCAACAACAGCCACTGGCTGCGCGCGGGCCGCTACGGCCTGATGATGGCCGACGCGGGCATGGCGGGCATCTGCTTCACCAACACCTGCATGAACCTGACGGCCTACGGCGTGAAGACCCCGTCCGTGGGCAACAACCCGATCACCTTCGCCCTGCCGAGGGAGAAGGGCAGCCTCGTGATGGACATGGCCGTGAGCCAGTACGCCTACGGCAAGCTGGAGATCATGGCGCAGAAGGGCGAGACGCTCGACAGCCCGGTCGGCTACGACACGAAGGGCGAGCTCTCCTGCGACCCGGGCGAGATCTGCAGGAGCGGGCTGATGCTGCCGATGGCCAAATGGAAGGGCAGCGCGCTGTCGATCATGATCGACCTGATGAGCTCCATGCTCTCCCTTGGGCGCACGGCCCTGACCATCGGCAAGCCCTCCGACGGCGAGGCGGGCATGAGCCAGGTCTACATCTGCATGAACCCGGCGGCGGTCATCGACATGGACGCGGCGCAGGCGCAGATGGAGGAGACGATCGAATTCCTGAACGGCCTTGAGCCGGCGGACGGCGGCAGCGGCGTGCACGCGCCGGGGCAGAATCTGGAGCGCACGCGCGAGAAGCACCGCAGGGAGGGCATCCCGGTCGCGGAGGCGACGTGGGAGAAGATCCTCGCGGCGGGGGAGTGAGCCCCGCCCAGCGCAGGATACCTTTGGAATGAAACCATGTAGGGGAGGGGCTCTGCTCCTCCCTTGTGTATCACGGAGATCAAACTTTATTGGAAAGTGCTGCTTTGCCGCCCGGAGGCTCCCTCCGTCTGCCTTCGGCATCCACCTCCCTCCCGGAGGGAGGCTTAACATGGCGGCGCTTTGCAGATCGGCGCGGTTGATGCGCGGAGTGTCTCAGAGGAATAGGCTCCCTCTGGGAGGCACCGAAGCCCGCGCCGCCAGTGGCGGATATGAGCGGGCGGAGCGTGGGGAATCGCAAGGAGCCGTCAGGCGACTATGCGAGTTCTCCGGAATGCTGTCGGCGAAGCCGACTGAGGGAGCCTGCGGGCGCTGATGCTGTGAGGATGAACAGAGTTTGATTGTATTCGCTCTGGGCAATCCGCTGCTTCGCAGCGACTTTGCCGAGTCCCACCCGCCCGCCCAAGCTGCTTCCGCGCCTTGGCGATGCAGGGCTACCTGCTGCCCAAAGGCCTTCCCCGATGGGGAAGGTGGCTGCCCGGAGGGCAGACGGATGAGGTCCCGCGCCGCAGCGCGATTCTGCAAATAGGCAGCATGGGAGGAGCAGAGCCCCTCCCCTACAGTGGGGAACGAAAGAAATTCCCTATTCTGCACCCACCCCCGTTAAGAAACTGCAAATTTCGGGGCAAAAAACCATAAACCTGCAAATATCTCACCTGGAACTGATGGATAAGTGAAATCTGTTCATGTTAAATATGAAAAAGAAACGAATTTCCACTTGACATCAGCGCGTAAAGTGTGTATGATAAGGCATGGTTAATTTACTTAACCGGAGTGACCCAAAGGCCGCCCCGGTTATTCATTTCTCTGGGGAATTATGCGCCCCGAGGGGGAGTGAAACGAAGCGGAAAGGAAGGGAGGATGCGGAAATGAGCGAGCTGACGCCGTTTGGCCGTCAGGTGAAGATCCGGCTGCTGGAACGGCAGATGGACGCGCGCGAGCTGGCCGAGAGGATCGGCACGAGCCCGGTGCAGATCAGCCGCATCCTGCACGGAAAGCGCCCGGGGCATGAGCAGATCCCGCTGATCGCCCGGCTGCTGGACATCGACCTTGACGCGCTGCAGAAGGAAGCCTGAGCCCCTTCTGCCTGACATCGTATATTTTTGCGCGGGGCCCGTCCCGGCGATCAAAGATATAAAAATTAACTAGGAGGTTTTCTGTATGAAGAAGCTTCTCTCCCTGCTGCTGGCCGTTGCCATGCTGCTGTCCGTGAGCTGCGCTTTCGCTGAGAGCGCCGAGAAGGGCACCATCGTGTACGGCTCCACCACCGAGATCGGCGGCGACTTCGCCCCGGGCGCCTGGTGGACCAACAACGCCACCGACAACATGATCCGTAACCTGACCAACGATTACGCGGTCACCGTTACCGATCAGGGCGGCGCGTACGTCATCAACCCGACCGTCTGCGCGGACCTCTCCTCCGTCGTGAACCCGGACGGCTCCAAGACCTTCACCGTGAAGATCAACGAGGGCCTGGTTTACAACAACGGCGAAGCCATCACCGCGAAGGACTTCGTGTGGCCGATGGTCTTCTCCTGCTCCAACGTCGCTACCGAAGTGGGCGCGAAGCTGACCGGCTACATGACCTATGTCGGCGGCCAGGAGTACTATGATGCGGCTGCGACCGTCGTTTCCGGCATCCGCCTGATCGACGATTACACCTACTCCGTCACCATCGTGCCGGACAAGATCCCGTACTTCTTCGACATGGCTTACGTCTCTGACATGCCGTTCTCCATGAAGTACTGGCTCGGCGAGGCCGTTGAGCTGAAGGACGATGGCGAGGGCGCCTACATCGCCGGCCTGACCAAGGACGCCGTTTCTGCGCAGCTCGAGTATGCCCGCTTCAACGCCAACGCTGACCGCGTGTCCGCTGGCCCGTACAACCTCGTCGAGTTCGACAAGGGCGCTCTGCAGGCGACCTTCGTGATCAACGAGAACTACGCCGGCAACTTCGAAGGCCAGAAGCCGTCCATCGAGAAGATCGTCGTCGTGAAGGCTGAGGACGCCACCTGGGCCGACGCCATCAAGACCGGCGCGTTCAACTTCTATGACACCATCACCGATGGTTCTCAGGTCAACACCGCGCTTGACATCATCGAGGCCGGCGGCTTCGATTATGTCGAGTTCGATCGCCCGGGCTACGGCATGCTGAACTTCCAGTGTGACTTTGGCCCGACCCAGTTCGAGGCCGTCCGTAAGGCCGTCGCCCTCCTGCTGGACCGCAATGAGTTCGCCAACACCTTCTGCCTTGGCTGGGGCGGCGTCGTCAACGGCCCGTACGGCACCGGCCTGTGGCAGGCTCAGGAAGCCGAGGAGTGGCTTGAGGTCACCCTGAACACCTACTCCTACGATCCGGAGCTCGCCAACGAGATCCTGACCCAGGACGGCTGGAACTACAACGCCGACGGTTCCGAGTGGACCGAGGGCAACATCCGCCACAAGAAGGTTACCGCCGTTGAGGCTGGCAACTATGTGCACAACGTGACCCTGGAAGACGGCACCATCCTGATGCCGCTGATCATCGAGTGGTCCTCTTCTGAGAACAACTCCGTTTCCGAGCTGCTCAACGTCATGCTCGCCCAGAGCGAGGCGACCGCGGCGACCGGCATGAAGATCAACCAGAACGTCATGACCTTCACCGAGCTGCTCAACTACTACTACCGTGACGGCAGCCAGGGCGACAAGTACCTGGTCCCGACCTACGGCATGTTCAACCTGGCCACCAACTTCACCCCGGCGTACGACATGTCCTACGAGTGGACTCAGGACCCGGATCTGGTTGCCCAGGGCTACAACCTCAACCGCCTGTACAACGACTCCCTCGACGCTCTGTCCATGAACATGGTTTATGGCACCGAGTCCACCGACCCGGAGACCTACATGGCCTACTGGAAGGCGTACATCATGCTGTGGAACGACATTCTGCCGCAGATCCCGCTCTACTCCAACGTGTACATCACCATGTATCCGGATTGGCTCGAGGGCTATGAGCAGAATTCCTTCTGGGACTTCAATCAGGCGATCCTCTACGCCACCGTCGCCGAGTAATTCTTGACGAACGGACTGCGTACAAGCGCGTTATGCGCCTGAATGCGTAAAACTGAGGGCGGGCATTGCGCCCGCCCTCATATTCGCGTTTATCAAGCTCCCTCAGTCTGCCTGCGGCAGACAGCTCTCTCCCAGAGGGAGCCTGTTCCTATAAGCGTCCTGGCGGATCAGCTGCGCTGATGTGCCGGGCGATGCTTACCCAAGCCTCCCTCCGGGAGGGAGGTGGCATCGCCAGAGGCGATGACGGAGGGAGAATCATCATAATATTGTCCCCATGGGACAAGGGCTTTGCCCTTGACAAGGGGCATCCTCTGCCGCGCGACCAAAGGCAGAGCCCTTGTTCCGATGCACAACATGACGACAAAACAAAGAGAGGATGGATGAGATGGGCAAATATATCGCCAAGCGCTTCGCATACATGGCGCTGGTATTCCTCATCGTATCGTTTTTGATGTACTCGCTCTACAATCTGATTCCCTCCGACCCGGCCCGCGCCGAGCTGGAAGGCATGAAGCAGACACTCAAGCCGGACGAGTATGAAAAGATGTATCAGGACCTGCGCGTGCGCATGGGTCTGGATGATCCGCTGGTCATCCGCTATGCCCGCTGGATGGGCCTGTGGCCGGATGTGCAGGATCAGGGCTTCAACGGCCTGCTGCAGGGCAACTTCGGCCACTCCAACTTCTTCAAGCAGGACGTCATCGAGGTCATCAAGTCCCCGATGAGCAACACGATCTTCATCAACATTTTCTCCACCATCGCGGCGCTGGGCATCACGATCCCGCTGGGCATCTACTGCGCCGTGCATAAGGGAAAGAAGATCGACTCCGGCGTGCAGGTGGTCACGATGGTCGGCTATTCCATGCCGATCTACATCATCGCGCTGATCTTCATGTTCTTCTTCTGCGTGTTCTGGCGCATCTTCCCGATCAGCGGCACAAAGACCGCCGGCGCCATCTACAATAGCGGCTGGGAGGAGTTCGTGGATATGTTCAGGCATATCTGCCTGCCGGTCATCGTCATGACCTTCGCCTCCCTGGGCGGCATGACCCGCTACGTCCGCTCTGCCATGATCGACGCGCTGAGCATGGACTACATCCGCACGGCGCGCGCCAAGGGCCTCAAGGAGAAGGTCGTCATCTACTCCCACGCGTGGCGCAACGCGCTGCTGCCGATCATCACCTCGATCATCGGCTGGTTCATCAGCATTTTCTCCGGCTCGGTCATCATCGAGAACACGTTCTCCCTCAACGGTATGGGCTCCCTGTACTGGACGGGCCTGAACAACCTCGACTTTGAGCTGGTGCTCGCCATTCAGATGTTCTACACGATCGTCGCGCTCATGGGCTCGCTGATCATGGACATCAGCTACGGCCTCGTCGACCCGCGCGTCCGCGTGGATAAGTAAGGAAGGAGGAAGATTTCATGAGCAACAATAAGAAGGAATTCTTCCTCGTGCGCTGGTTCAAGCGCATGTTCCTCGGCCAGAGGCCGGAGCTCTCCGCGCAGGATGCGGAGAAGATCCAGACCCCGATGCGCCAGATGCTCTCCAACTTCGTGCACAAGCCGCTGGCCATGATCGGCCTGTTCGTCTTCCTGGCGATCTTCGTGTTCGTCATGGTCGGCCCGAAGTACTGGGTGCTCGACCTGTCCGAGCAGGACGCCACGCTGGTCAATCTGCCGCCGTCCAACAACATGATGGACGTGCCGCAGGCCATGCTCGACGCCGGCGTCGCCGACATCGCCGCAGGCAACACCTACGGCATCGGCACCGACGTCAACGGCGAGCTCTACATCTGGGGCCACACCCGCATCACCGACAAGATCGACATCAGCAATGTGCCTGAGGAGGTCCGCGCCGCGGATCTGCAGATGATCGCCGCCGGCACCGACCACGTGGTCGCGCTCGGCACGGACGGTCAGGTCTACGTCTGGGGCAACACCCGCCTGAAGCAGGACAAGTTCTCCAACGACATGGAGAAGGCCATGAAGAAGGGCGGCAAGGCGTGGGAGGTCGTCCAGGTCGAGGCGAGCAATCAGTTCTCCGCGATCGTCACCTCCGACGGCAACTGCTACCTCTGGGGCAACGGCAACATGGCGGACATCAAGATCCGCTCCAAGTACGAGGGCAAGGTCGCCAAGGTGGCCCTGACCGAGAACGAGTACATCTGCCTGATGACCGACGGCACCGTCGCCTACACCGGCTATAAGGATAAGAACTCCCCCTTCGCCCGCATCCCGGATGAGGCGAAGAAGAAGGGCAATGTCGTGGACATCGCCTCCACGGCGAAGTCCGTCGCCGCGCTGACCGAGGACGGTCAGGTCATCGTCTGGGGCAACGCGGCCAAGGGCGAGGGCAATGTGCCCGAGTTCGGCGCGAAGGTCGTGGGGCTCTACGGCGGCCGCTACCACTACACCGCGCTGCTGGAGGACGGCAGCGTCGTGACCTGGGGCGACAACAAGTATAAGCAGCTGACCATGCCGGAAGAGCTGGCGGGCGTGAAGACCGAGAAGCTCTTCGTCTCCAACTATCAGAACTACGCGCTCGACGAGGCCGGCCAGCTCCACACCTGGGGCCTGAAGGGCTTCACGCTGGGCACCGATACGCTCGGCCGCGACATGCTGACCCGTATCGTCAACGGCGGCAGGGTCACCATGACCGTCGGCGCGATCTCCGTCATCATCGCCACCATCCTGGGCATCATCCTGGGCGGCATCGCCGGCTACTTCGGCGGCAAGCTGGATATGCTCATCATGCGCGTGGCTGAGATCGTCGGCGGCCTGCCGTTCATCCCGTTTGCGATGATCCTCTCCGCCGTCATCGGCACGCGCCTTGACCCGACGCAGAGGATGTACCTGATCATGGTCGTTCTCGGCGTTCTCTCCTGGGTGCCGACCTGCCGCCTCGTGCGCAGCCAGATCCTCGCCCAGCGCGAGATGGAATACGTCACCGCCGCCAAGGCCATGGGCATCAAGGAGAGCACGATCGTGTTCCGCCACATCCTGCCCAACGTATTCTCCCTGCTGATCGTCTCCATGACGCTGGACTTCGCCACCTGCATGCTGACCGAGTCCACGCTGTCTTACCTCGGCTTCGGTATTCCGCTGCCGACCCCGACGTGGGGCAACCTTTTGAACGGCGCGAACAACTCCATCGTCATCCAGCAGTACTGGTGGCAGTGGGTATTCCCGGCGACGATCTTCGGCATCTGTACCATCTGCATCAACCTGATCGGCGACGGCCTGCGCGACGCGCTCGACCCGAAGTCCATCGGCCGCTAAAAAGGAGGGGTAAAATTGGCACTTCTTGAAATGAAAAATCTGAAGACCTTCTTTACCACCAAGCGCGGCGTGGTCAAGGCGGTCAACGGCGTATCCTACAAGGTTGAGGCCGGCAAGACGCTCGGCGTCGTCGGCGAGTCCGGCTCCGGCAAGTCCGTCTCCGCCATGAGCATGCTCAAGCTGCTCGACGGCAACGGCTACATCGAGGGCGGCGAGATCATCTTCAACGGTCAGGACCTGACCAAGCTGTCCATCGCGGAGATGCAGAAGATCCGCGGCAACGATATTTCCGTCATCTTCCAGGAGCCGATGACCTCGCTCAACCCGGTCTTCACGATCGAAAAGCAGGTCTCCGAGCCGTTCATCATCCATCAGGGCATGACCAAGGAAGAGGCGAAGAAGAAGGTCATCGAAATGCTGGCCGACGTCAAGATCCCGAATCCTGAGGTCGTCGCCAAGCAGTATCCGCATCAGCTCTCCGGCGGCATGCGCCAGCGCGTGATGATCGCCATGGCCCTCGCCTGCAAGCCGAAGCTGCTCATCGCCGATGAGCCGACGACGGCGCTGGACGTGACCATTCAGGCGCAGATCCTGAAGCTCATGAACGACCTCAAGCGCGAGCACGGCACCTCCATCCTCTTCATCACCCATGACCTCGGCGTTATCGCCCAGATGGCGGACGACGTCGCCGTCATGTACTGCGGTCAGGTGGTCGAGATGGCGCCGGCGCGCACGATCTTCACCGACTGTGAATTCTCCCACCCCTACACCGAGGGTCTGATGGTGTCCATCCCGAGGCTCGATACCCCGGCTGACACCCGCCTTGAGTCCATCCCGGGCGCCGTTCCGCATCCGCTGGAGCTGCCCAAGGGCTGCAAGTTCGCCCCGCGCTGCAAGTACTGCCAGAAGCGCTGCCTCGAGGAGGAGCCGGAGCTTGTCAATGTGAGCGAGGACCAGCAGGTCCGCTGCTTCTATCCCAGAAAGGAGGAGCGCCGTGCAAACCTCAAGTAATGTGAAGAACCCGAACGAGGGCAAGAAGGTGCTGCTTCGCATCAGCAACCTCAAGCAGTATTTCCCGCTGAAGAAGAAGGGCCTGTTCGTCAAGGCGAACGACGGCATCACGCTGGACATCTACGAGGGCGAGACCTTCGGCCTGGTCGGCGAGTCCGGCTGCGGCAAGTCCACGCTCGGCCGCACCCTCCTTCAGCTCTATCGCCAGACCGACGGCCGCAGCATGTACTATGGCCGCGTGCTCGACGAGCTCGCCCCGCGCTATGTCGAAAAGACGCTGAAGTCGATCGACAAGCTGCGCACGCAGTGGAAGGCCCTCGAGAAGGCCTACGAGGCGGCGCAGAAGGAATACGACGCGATGCCCGACGGCGAGGAAAAGTACAAGAAGGCCGACGCGCTGAGCAAGGCCAAGAAGGACGCCAGCGACGCCATGCTCGACATGGCGAACCTGATCGGCGGCTTCCTCGCCATTGAGGACAACAAGGCGGCTGTCGCCCTGTTCCTCAAGGAGTACGGCTTTGCCAAGAGCCGCCGCGACCTGCGCGAGAAGCGCAAGGCCGCCCAGCTCGACCTTGACGACGCGAAGTACGCCGCCGAGAAGGGCAAGAACGAAGCCGGCAAGATCGCCAAGAGCGAGGCGAAGATCGCCGAGCTGGACAAGCAGATCGCCGCGATCGACGAGCAGCTCGCCGCCGTGCGCGCGGAGCTTGACGAGATGCGCAAGCCGCACATCGGCAACGCTGAATTTGACAAGTACGAGGCGATGCGCGACGAGGGCATCGACCTTGCCCGCCTTGAGTACCCGGAGATCCGCGTGCTGCGCAGCGACCTGCAGCTGATCTTCCAGGATCCGTACTCCTCGCTGAACCCGCGCATGACCGTGGGCAACATCATCGGCGAGGGCCTGCTGGCGCACGGCTTCTTCAAGAAGAACGACGAGCGCATGCAGGAGTACATCGTCAAGACGATGGAGGACGCGGGCCTGGCCAGCTACTTCCTGCACAGGTATCCGCATCAGTTCTCCGGCGGTCAGCGCCAGCGCATCGGCATCGCCCGCAGCCTTGCGGTGAAGCCGAAGTTCGTGGTCTGCGACGAGGCGGTCTCCGCGCTGGACGTGTCCATCCAGAGCCAGATCATCAACCTCCTCTATGACCTCAAGCAGCAGAGCAATCTGACTTACCTCTTCATCACGCACGACCTGTCCGTCGTCAAGTACATCTCCGACCGCATCGGCGTCATGTACCTGGGCAACATGGTCGAGCTCGCCCCGACGCAGGAGCTCTTCGACAACCCGAAGCACCCCTACACCGAGGCGCTGATGGCTGCGATCCCGACGACCGACATGGACGGCAACAAGGAGCTGCGCATCCTCGAGGGCGATATTCCGAGCCCGGTCAACCCGCCGAAGGGCTGCAAATTCCACACCCGCTGCGCGCACTGCACCGAGATCTGCAAGCACGCGACGCCGGAGTGGACCGAGATCGCGCCGAACCACTTCGTCGCCTGCCACCACCCGCTCGCGGGCAAGGAGTAAGCGATGAGGATGCCGTTTCAGGGGAAGATCGAGCGCGCACAGAAGCTGAGCAGCGAGCAGCGCGCCGCGCGCGACGCGCACGGCCGTGGCCGCTACGACGACGAGCTCACCCCCGGCGATCTGATGGAGAAGGGCGACGGCTGCGCGATGATCATCGCTGCGATGATCACCATCGTACCGGCCTGCCTGATCGTGCTGGCGATCCTCGCCGCCGTCGGGTACTTCTTCGTGGTCAGGTAAATGTGAATAGAAACCCGCTTCCGTGTGGAGCGGGTTTTTTCGTTCCCAGCTACGGTAAGGCGCGGAAGGAGCTTGGGCGGGCTGGGTGGGGACCAGCAAAGCAGTAACCCAGCCCCGCAAGCGACCAAATAGCTCAGCGGCCATGCGCCGCCAGCCAAAGCCGGGACGGAAGCCCAGCTGCACATAGGTGCAGCCATTTTTGGTGTGCGCGGCAGATGCGCTCGCGAGCTCCCTCAGTCGGCTTCGCCGCCAGCTCCCTCCCAGAGGGAGCCTGTTCCTCTGAATTACTTTGCAAATCAGCGGCGCTGATGTGCAGAGCGGCGCTTATTCAAGCCTCCCTCCGGGAGGGAGGTGGCTGCCAACGGCAGCCGGAGGGAGCCTGCGGGCAGCAAGGCGTCGCTCTCCAATACGGTTTGGGCATATGCCATGCCTGCACGAGGGAGGAGCAGAGCCCCTCCCCTACAAGGGGTGTTGGCATTTGGGAGGAGCAGAGCCCCTCCCCTACAGGGAAGGCTTTTGGGGTTACGGGGAACCCTGCTGCGGCAGGGCGGGGAAGTAAGTGGGCGGGCTGGG
>JAGBFR010000043.1 GCA_017936375.1 Clostridia bacterium | reverse complement strand
CGTGGTGCAATGAGAGAGCCTTTTGACAATTTCTATTCCGAGCTTCTTGCCCATTAAAAGCGGCATCTTCTCCGCTGCCTCTATTATACCATGAGTTTCATCCCTTGTGTTGCCGGTTCTTCCGGCATGCAGATTTCTATTCTGGCTGCAGGTCCTGCGTCAGGAGCGGGCGAGCAGCGGGCGGATGCGCCGAGTGAGCGCAGCGGCGAGGACGATCTTGACCGCGTCGCCGGGGAGGAAGGGCAGCACGCACGCGGCGAGCGCCGCCGGGAGCGGAACGCCGGCGGAGGCGGCATACCACGCCGTGCCGCAGGCATAGCAGGCCGCCGTGCCCGCCGCCATGGACAGGCAGAGCGCCGGCATGCGCAGGCCGAAGCGCCGGACGAGCGCGCCCGTGAGCGCGGCGCAGGGCAGATACCCCAGCAGGAAGCCGCCCGTAGGCCCGAGGAGCGCGCCCGGCCCGCCGGAAAAGCCGGCGAACACCGGCAGCGAGCATGCGCCCATGAACAGATATGCGCCCACGGCGAGCGCGCCCTGGCGCGCGCCCAGCAGCGCACCGCAGAGCAGCACGCCCAGCAGCGAGAGCGTCAGCGGCACAGGCGGGATGGGGACGGCGACCTGCGCGAGGACGGCCGTCAGCGCGCAGAGCAGCGCGCCGCGCGAGAGCGCCTGCGCCCGGGAGCGGGCGGGCAGGGAAGGGGGAACGGAACGTGATGGCATATGTGAACCTCAATCTTTGGAAAAAGACAAAACGACGACGGAAGCATACCACGCGCACGCCCCGCCTGTCAACCGCGGAGGCGGAAATGCGTATTCCGGGATTGTCTTTTCCGGGTCAATCTGATACAATATAATGTAATCTTCTTTTTGCTCCCATGAGCATATGACCAACCAAAAAGAGAGGGAATACCTGTTATGGATATGAAAATGAGAATTGCCCAGCGCATTGCCAATGCTGCGCAGGCGTGCTACGAGGGCTGCGGCCTCTGCTGCGAGGACCTGTGCGCGATGCTGGAGATCCCGCCGGAGAAGAAGATGGGCGACTTTGCGCTGCCCTGCTTCCGTCTGGCCAAGACCCTGCGCAAGGCCCCGCCGATGATCGCCGCCGGTCTGGCGGAGAAGATCTGCTGCGAGGAGATTGACCACATCGAGGTCGTGGGCGGCTATCTGAACGTCTTCCTCGCGCGCAGCGGCATGGCGAAGGACATCGTCGAGGCCGTGCTTGCCAAGCCGGGCAAGTGGGGCTCCAGCAATGTGGGCGAGGGCAAGACCGTCTGCCTTGACTACTCCTCCATCAACATCGCCAAGCGCTTCCACATCGGCCATCTGTCCACGACGATGATCGGCCACAGCCTCAAGCGCATCTATGACTTCAACGGCTACACCACCGTGGGCATCAACCACCTCGGCGACTGGGGCACCCAGTTCGGCAAGATGATCTGCGCCTACAAGAAGTGGGGCACCCGCGAGGAGGTCGAGCAGGGCGGCGTGCAGGCGATGGTCGACCTGTATGTGCGCTTCCATGCCGAGGCGGAGAAGGATCCGTCCCTTGAGGACGAGGGCCGTGCCTGGTTCAAGAAGATCGAGGACGGCGACGAGGAAGCCATGGCGATCTTCTCCTGGTTCAAGGAGGTCACCCTCAAGGACACCCAGCGCGTCTACGATCTGCTGGGCGTGGAGTTTGACAGCTACAACGGCGAGGCCTTCTACAATGACAAGATGGGCCCGATCGTCGACGAGCTGCGCGAGAAGGGCCTGCTGGTCGAGTCCCAGGGCGCGCAGGTCGTCAATCTCGACGAATACAACATGCCCCCGGCGCTCGTGCTCCGCAGCGACGGCGCGACGCTCTACATCACCCGCGATCTGGCCGCCGCGTTCTACCGCGCAAAGGAATACAAGTTCGACAAGTGCCTCTACGTCGTCGCCTACCAGCAGAATCTGCACTTCAAGCAGCTCTTCAAGATCATCGATCTGATGGGCCACGACTGGTACAAGGGCATGGAGCACGTGTCCTTCGGCATGGTTTCCTACGAGGGCCGCGCGCTCTCCACGCGCGAGGGCTACGTCGTCTATCTCGAGGATCTGCTCAACAAGGCGATCGAGAAGGCGCTTGAGATCATCAACGAGAAGAGCCCGAACCTCCCCAACAAGGAGGAGGTCGCGCGTCAGGTCGGCGTGGGCGCCGTGGTCTACTTCGACCTGCACAACGAGCGCATCAAGGACATCGACTTCCATTGGGATCGCGCGCTGAGCTTTGAGGGCGAGACCGGCCCGTACGTGCAGTACACGCACGCGCGCTGCTGCTCCGTCATCCGCAAGGCCCCGGATCTCACCGGCGTTGCGCCGGATTACAGCGTGCTCTGCGACGACGAGGCGAGCGACGTGCTGATGCTCATCTCCCGCTTCCCAGAGGTCGTCAGGAAGGCGATGGACGCCAACGAGCCGTACCTCATCACCCGCCACACCACCTCCCTTGCGCAGGCGTACAACAAGTACTACTTCGAGCACCGCATCATGGAGGAGGGCGACCCGGCCGGCACCGCCGCGCGCGTCAACCTGACCAACGCCGTG
>JAGBFR010000042.1 GCA_017936375.1 Clostridia bacterium | reverse complement strand
GCACTCCTACGTAAGCTGCATCTCCTCGGATGGGAGCAGCCTGCTGCGATGGCTTGATCTTTCCTCGTCTCTCTGCTTCTTAGGGGCTTTTTGCGCTCTTTTCACGTTGGTCTGTTATTGGTTTCAAAGAAAAAAAGCAGCCGGAGATCTCTCTCCGGCTGCCTGTATATGCAGCAAAAATCAGCGCGCTGATCAGAAGCCGCCCGGCACCTCGCCGACGGTACAGCGCCTGTCCTCGACCCGGTAGAAATCATCGATCTGACGGTCTACCTCGGTCTGTCGGTTGTCATAGATGGAGAATGCGATATTCGCGATCATCACCGCGGCAAAGATCATCATAACGGTCATAACCAGCACTCCTTTTGGCCGATCCGGCAGTTCTCCCGGAGGGTCTTCCCCCTCCTCTGATATGGCTTTATTATACACCCGTGCGGTTTTTTCCGCACGGTATTTTATCATCTTCAGGAAATAACGCCCCGCGCTTCATTTTATGCAGAATTTCCGTGCCGCTCCCCTTTCAAAACCCCTCTGCGCATACATTCTGCATCGCCGCAGGCATGGATTGGTCACATTTTCATCATTTTACGCTTTCGCAGATCAGCCTGTTTCGGAGGAATTATCCCTGACCAATTCTGACTTTTTGTGAGTACAACAATTTCAGCAGAGTTTCATTCGGTGATTTTCTTATATGGCGGGTGTTTGGTTGTAATTTATACAACAGTCATATGCCTTTTGAAAAGGGACGCGGCCTCTACGTACAACCAGCTTCCCCGCCCGCAGGCTCCCTCCGTCTGCCTTCGGCAGCCACCTCCCTCCCGGAGTGAGGCCAAGAAAAACGATGCCGAACAAATCAAGCAGAGCTGATGCGCGGACCAACTCGGAGAAACAGGCTCCCTCCGGGAGGGAGCTGTCAGTGAGCGTAAGCGAAACTGACTGAGGGAGCCGTCGGGCGCCAAAGCATCTCACCTCGCACCTTTCCCTAAACAACAAAAGACCGGAGCAATGCTCCGGCCCATGCTTACAATATATGGATCTTCCGAACGGCTCAGTTCCAGCCAAAGGTCTCGTTCGCGCGATAGCTCTTCTTGAACTCGACGCGATAGTACTCGTTCATCTGGCGGGCGCCCATCGCGCTGCCATTGTCACACACGGCATAGAGGGTACCGAAAAGGGCAACCACAGCGATAACAAAGATAGCGGTCATATGAAGCACTCCTTTACTGTCCGGAAGTTGTTTTTTCCTGTCTGAGCAGGGCGCGCTGCCCTCCTCTTTTCGGCTTCATTATAGCATTGCAGAGCGCGTTTTTCACGCTTTTTTCTTCATTTTTTCAAATAATTTCCAGCGTGTTCCGTCCTGCAAATTGGTCTGATCTTTCCGCCCTTTCGCCGTCATTTCCTGCATTTATCTGCATAACCGGTCGGGTTTTCGTGCAAATTCCGTAAAGATTGTCTGTTTTTCTGCAAGATGTCCTTCAATGAAAATTACTGATCTTTTCTGACCATGAATTTCATTCATCACATAACATGCTTTGATTCACGCCCCGCTCATCCGGTTTCAAAAGATTGCGCCGCGCCGAAAAAGAACACTTGTTCCCATTTTAAATCCGTGATATAATAGCCCCATCACAGGGCGCACAGCGCAAAAGGAGGCCGCCATGCAGGACAGCCGGTTCGTTCTCAAGTCCCCCTTCAAGCCCCAGGGCGATCAGCCGCAGGCCATCGACGCGCTCGCCAGAGGCGTTCAGGCCGGCATGCCCTGCCAGGTGCTGCTCGGCGTCACCGGCTCGGGCAAGACGTATACCATGGCCTCCGTCATCGAGCGCGTGCAGCGCCCGACGCTGGTCATCGCGCATAACAAGACGCTCGCCGCGCAGCTGTGCTCGGAGTTTAAGGAATTCTTCCCGGACAGCGCGGTCGAGTACTTCGTCTCCTATTATGACTACTACCAGCCGGAGGCCTACATCGCCTCCTCGGATACCTATATCGAAAAGGACTCCTCCGTCAATGAGGAGATCGAGCGCCTGCGCCACAGCGCCACGGCCGCCCTGCGCGAGCGGCGGGATGTGATCGTCGTCGCCTCCGTCTCCTGCATCTACTCGATGGGCGACCCCTCCGAGTACGAGGGTATGATGATCTCCCTGCGCCCGGGCATGGCCATGGAGCGCGACGACCTGCTGCGCAGCCTCGTGGAGATCCAGTACGAGCGCAGCGACATCGAGTTTGACCGCGGCACCTTCCGCGTGCGCGGCGACGTGGTGGAAATCTTCCCCGCCGGGTATGAAAAGAGCGCCATCCGCGTCGAGTTCTTCGGCGACGAGATCGACCGCCTCTCCGCGGTGGACGTCGTCTCCGGCCATACGATCATGAATCTCGCCCATGCCGCCGTCTATCCCGCCACGCACTACGCCACCCCGCGCGAGGCCATCGACCGCGCGATCGTCAACATCGAGGACGACCTCAATGAGCGCATCGCCCACTTCAAGCGCGAGGGCAATCTCCTCGAGGCGCAGCGCATCGAGCAGCGCACGCACTACGATCTGGAGATGCTGCGCGAGCTGGGCTACTGCACGGGCATCGAGAACTACTCCCGCTATTTTGACGGCAGGAAGCCGGGCGACGCGCCCTATACCCTGCTGGATTATTTCCCCGAGGATTACCTCGTCTTCATCGACGAGAGCCACGTCACCCTCCCGCAGGTGCGCGCCATGTACAACGGCGACCGCGCGCGCAAGGAGGCGCTGGTCTCCTACGGCTTCCGCCTGCCCAGCGCGTTTGACAACAGGCCGCTCAAGTTCGACGAATTCACCGCCCGCATCGGGCAGGTCGTCTGCGTCAGCGCGACGCCCGCGCCCTTTGAATTGGAGCAGGCCGGCCAGGTCGTCGAGCAGATCATCCGCCCCACGGGCCTGCTCGACCCCGAGATCGACGTACGCCCGGCGACGGGGCAGGTCGACGACCTCTACGCCGAGATCCTCAAGGTCACCGAGCAGGGCTTCCGCGTGCTGGTGACCACGCTGACCAAGAAGATGGCAGAGAGCCTCACCGCCTACCTGACCGAGATGCGCGTGCGCGTCCGCTATCTGCATTCCGATGTGCAGACCATGGAGCGGCAGGCAATCATCCGCGATCTGCGCCTGGGCGAGTTTGACGTGCTGGTGGGCATCAACCTGCTGCGCGAGGGTCTCGACCTGCCGGAGGTCGCGCTCGTCGCCATCCTCGATGCGGACAAGGAGGGTTTCCTGCGCAGCGAGGTCAGCATGATCCAGACCATCGGCCGCGCCGCGCGCAACGCGCAGGGCCGCGTCATCATGTACGCCGATTCCATGACCGAGAGCATGAACCGCGCGATCTTTGAGACCCAGCGCCGCCGCCAGCTGCAGCAGGCCTTCAACGAGGCGCACGGCATCACCCCGACGACCGTCATGAAGTCCGTCCGCGACCTGCTGGAGATCGGCTCCGCGCCGGATGCGAAGGGCGCCGCCCGCGCCAGGCGCGCCGCCGGTCAGGGCAAGCGACCCATGTCCGAGGACGAGCTGCATCTGCTCATCTGCTCCACGGAGGAGAAAATGCTGCAGGCCGCGGCGAACCTCGACTTCGAGCTCGCGGCGAAGCTGCGCGACAAGCTCTTTGAGCTGCAGGGCAAGTCTCCGGACGAGATCCCGGTGGAGACGGTCGCCCTGCCCGAGCGCAGGAAGGCGCGGAAGAAGAGAAGCAAGTATCTGAAAGCATAAGGAGTCCCCATGCAGGAAAACATCGTCATCCGCGGCGCGCGCCAGAATAACCTCAAGAACATCGATCTGACGCTTCCGCGTAACAAGCTCATCGTCTTTACAGGCCTCTCCGGCTGCGGCAAGTCCTCCCTCGCCTTTGACACGCTCTACGCCGAGGGCCAGCGCCGCTATGTCGAAAGCCTTTCCTCCTATGCCCGCCAGTTCCTCGGGCAGATGGAGAAGCCGGACGTCGACTCCATCGACGGCCTCTCCCCGGCGATCTCCATCGACCAGAAGACCACCAGCAAGAACCCGCGCTCCACGGTCGGCACGGTCACGGAGATCCATGACTACCTGCGCCTGCTCTATGCGCGCGTGGGCGTGGCGCACTGCCCGAAGTGCGGCCGCGAAATCAGCCGCCAGAGCGTCGATCAGATGGTCGACCAGATCCTCGCCCTGCCCGAGCGCACGAGGCTGCAGCTCCTCGCCCCGCTCATCAGAGCCAAGAAGGGCGAGCATGTCAAGACCCTCGAGTCCGTGGTCAAGCAGGGCTTTGTCCGCGTGCGCGTGGACGGCGAGATCTATGACGCATCCGACGTGCCCCCGCTCGCCAAGACGAAGAAGCACACCATCGAGGTCGTCGTCGACCGCCTCATCATCCGCGAGGACGTGCGCGGCAGGCTGAGTGACTCCATCGAGACCGCGCTCGCCCTCTCCGGCGGCGTGCTCACGGCGGATATCGGCCCGGGCGAGACGGAGATGCTCTTCTCCCAGAATCTCGCCTGCCCCGACTGCGGCGTGTCGATGGAGGAGCTTGCCCCGCGCTCCTTCTCCTTCAACAGCCCGTTCGGCGCCTGCTCCACCTGCGCAGGCCTCGGCGTGCAGATGAAGATCGACCCCGACCTCATCATCCCCGACTGGCGCAAATCCCTGCGCGAGAATCCCTTCAACGTCATGGGCTGGACGAGCATCGAGCCCGGCACGCAGTCGGGCATGTTCTTCGAGGCGCTCTCTAAAAAGTACGGCTTCTCGCTCGATACGCCGCTGTGCGATCTGGCGCCAGACGCGCTGGACGTCATCCTCTACGGCACGAAGGGCGAGACGGTCAAGATCGAATACACCCGCCCCAACGGCGACCTGCATCAGTTTACCGCGCCGTTTGAGGGCGTCATCCCGACCACGGAGCGCCGCGCCGCCGAGACGCAGAGCGACTCCGCGAAGGCTTATTACGAGGCCCTCATGAGCCAGACCCCCTGCCCCGACTGCGGCGGCAAGCGTCTGCGCCCGGAGATCCTCGCCGTCACCATCGGCGGCAAGTCGATCGCCGAGGTGTCCGATCTGTCCATCCGCGATGCGCGCGCGTTCTTTGCCGCGCTGCGCTTCGGCGAGAAGGACAGCATGATCGCCGCGCCCATCCTCAAGGAGATCGACGCGCGCCTGCGCTTCCTCAACGACGTGGGTCTGTCCTACCTGACGCTCTCCCGCGCGGCGGGCACCCTGTCCGGCGGCGAAGCCCAGCGCATCCGCCTCGCCACGCAGATCGGCTCCAGCCTCGTCGGCGTGCTCTACATCCTCGACGAGCCGTCCATCGGCCTGCACCAGCGCGACAACAACCGCCTCATCGGCACGCTCAAGCACCTGCGCGATCTGGGCAATACCCTGATCGTCGTCGAGCACGACGAGGACACCATGTATGCGGCGGATCAGATCGTGGACATCGGCCCCGGCGCGGGCGAGCACGGCGGCGAATTGATCGCGCAGGGCACGGCGGAGGAGATCATGGCCTGCCCGAAGTCCATCACCGGCGCGTACCTCTCCGGCCGCAGCGGCATCCCGGTGCCGATGCGCCGCAGGCAGCCCACCGGCCATCTGACCGTGCGCGGAGCGCGCACCCATAACCTCAAGAACCTCACCGTCGACGTCCCGCTGGGCGTGATGAGCGTGGTCACGGGCGTCTCCGGCAGCGGCAAGAGCTCGCTGGTCAACGAGATCATCTACAAGACCCTCCAGCGCGATCTGAACCGCGCGCGCACCCGCCCGGGCGACTGCGACGGCATCGACGGCGTCGACCAGCTCGACAAGGTCATCGCCATCGACCAGAGCCCCATCGGCCGCACGCCGCGCTCCAATCCGGCGACCTACACCGGCCTGTTTGACATGATCCGCAAGGTCTTCGCCGCCACGCCGGAGGCCAAGGCCCGCGGCTATAAGGAGAATCGCTTCTCCTTCAATGTGCGCGGCGGCCGCTGCGAAAGCTGCTCCGGCGACGGCATCCTCAAGATCGAGATGCACTTCCTCGCCGATATCTACGTCCCCTGCGAGGTCTGCAAGGGCAAGCGCTATAACCGTGAGACGCTGGAGGTCACCTATAAGGGCAAGTCCATCGCCGACGTGCTGAACATGACCGTGGAGGAAGCGCTGTCCTTCTTTGAGGCCTATCCGCGCATCTCCCGCAAGCTGCAGACCCTCTACGACGTGGGCCTTGGCTATATCCGCCTCGGCCAGCCCTCGACCACCCTCTCCGGCGGCGAGGCGCAGCGCGTCAAGCTCGCCACCGAGCTCTCCCGCGCGGAGACGGGCCGCACCTTCTACGTCCTTGACGAGCCGACGACCGGCCTGCACATGGCCGACTGCGAGCGCCTTGTCGGCGTGCTGCGCCGCCTGGCCGAGGGCGGCAACACCGTGCTCATCATCGAGCATAACCTCGACGTCATCAAGGCCTGCGATCACGTGATTGATCTCGGCCCGGAGGGCGGCGACGGCGGCGGCACGCTCGTCTGTCAGGGCACGCCGGAGGAGGTCGCCGCCTGCGAGGCGAGCTACACCGGCCAGTTCCTCAGGCCCGTACTGGAACACAGCAGGAAAGTGGAGTTTGTGGATTGAGAAAACATGGGGGACCTCGCCTGCGGGCGGGAACCTCATCCGTCATTGCCTCCGGCAATGCCACCTTCCCCTCCCAGGGGAAGGCTTTATGGAAACGGGACATCGTCGCGCTGCGGCGCGGGAACCTCATCCGTCAGCCCTTTGGGCTGCCACCTTCCCCTCCCAGGGGAAGGCTTGGGGCTGCCCCGCCTGTGGGCGGGAACCTCATCCGTCATTGCCTACGGCAATGCCACCTTCCCCTCTCAGGGGAAGGCTTGGGGCCACCCAGCCTGTGGGCGGGAACCTCATTCGTCATTGCCTCCAGCGATGCCACCTTCCTCTCACAGGGGGAAGGCTCGGGATTACCACGCCTGCGGGCGGGAACCTCATCCGTCATTGCCTCCGGCAATGCCACCTTCCCCTCTCAGGGGAAGGCTTTTTTGTTTGCAGAAAAGCAAATAAAGGCATTGACATAAGTGTGTCGAATAAGTGTACATAGAAGAGGAGGTGGTTGCTGTGCTGCAAGTCAAATACAACAAAAGCCTGAAACCGAAAGCACAGGAGCTTCGTCGGCATGCAACCAAGCAGGAAAACCATCTCTGGTATGACTTTCTCAAAGACCATCCATGTCAATTCCGCAGACAAAAGCAATTCGATCGATACATTGTGGATTTCTACTGCGGCAGTGCAAACCTTGCTATCGAACTGGATGGAGCTCCCCATTTCACAGAAGAAGGCATCCTCCGCGACAAATCCCGCGATGCACATTTCAAAAGCATTGGACTTCGTGTTCTGCACTTTACAGACAGCGAAGTAGATCATCACTTCAGCGATGTTTGCAGTCGCATCAATCAAGAACTCGGCTTTACTTCCACCTATCCGTAACCCCAAAAGCCTTCCCCTGTGAGGGGAAGGTGGCACGGCGTAAGCCGTGACGGATGAGGTTCCCCGTGCCTGCGTGCACCATCCCCCATCAAAAGGAGGCCCCTATGAGCATCAAGCGCCCTGTCACCGCCGCCTATGTCTTCGACCGGCCCGGCCTCGTCTTCTGCGATGAGGACGCGGCAAACATTGACCAGCTCAATTACTCCTTCGCGCTCGTGAAGGACGGCCGCGTCAGCGGCGATCACTGGGCGCACATCGACGCCTTCAAGGCCTATATCGCGCGCCATCCGCACATCCTGCCGGTCGTCTCCGTCGGCGGCTGGGGCGCGGACGGCTTCTCGCAGGCCGCAGCGACGGCGGAAGGCCGCCGCCTCTTCGCCGAGACGGCAGCGCAGCTCATGCAGGCGCACGGCTTCCTCGGCATGGATATCGACTGGGAATACCCCTGCTCCGACGCGGCGGGCATCGCCGCCTCCCCGCAGGACAGGGAGAATTTCACCCTCCTGCTGCGCGAGCTGCGCACGGCGCTTGACGCCCTCGCTTCCATAGACGGGAAGCCCCGTCTGCTCGCCGCCGCGCTGGGCGCGTCTCCCTCTCTGGTGGAGAATACCGACTGCGCCGCCATCGGCGCGCTGCTCGATCAGGTCAATCTAATGACCTACGACATCCAGACCGGTCACGTCGTCAGTCATATGACCGCGCTCTACAGCGCCAATCCCCGCTGCCCGATGTGCGCGGATCTCGCCGTGCGCGTCTACGGCGAGGCCGGCATCCCGAAAGAGAAGATGATGATCGGCTCGGCGTTCTACGCGCGCCTGTTCGCCTCCATGGACGGCGGCGCGCCCGTGCTCTTTGCCGATTCCCCCAGCGCCGGCTTTGACACAGCGCGCTATCGCGAGCTCACGCCGGAGAATGGATGGACGCTTGCCTACGATGAGGCCGCCTGCGCCGCCTATTCCGTGCGCGGCTCCGTCCTCGCGACGCATGACAGCCCGCGCTCCATCCTGCGCAAGGGCGAATATGTCCGCGCCGAGGGTCTGATGGGCCTGATGTGCTGGGAGTACGGCGGCGATCCAGACGGCAGCCTCATGGCCGCCATGCACGCTGGGCTTAATCCCTCATAATCAACGGCCTTCGGGCCGTTTTTTATTTCCGCTCTCCTTCCATCATCCAGATCCTCGCAATCTCCTGCTGCAGAAACAGCGCGCCCATGCTGACTGCGTTGGCCTCAAGGCTGCTGGTTACCTTCACCCTGTCCCATTCCTCGTCAAGCATCGCCGTGATTCCGCGCGCCACGGCGTACATCAGCGCAATCTCACAGATCATGTCCATCTCTTCCATATAATACCTCCAAATATTTATTACTTAAACATTTTCATTTATATTTTACCTCTATATCATTATCATGTCAATGCATAAGCATAAACGCTAAGGCTTAAATTATAAACCTGACTTTGACAGATTGAAATAATTCATATAAAATCTCAGCAAGAGGTGACTGCAATGAGTATGACTGAAGCCATCCGCGTTGCACTCGTGAGATGCGGCAATCTTTCCGAATCCGAACTTGCCCGCAGGCTTGGTATTTCACCGCAAAGCCTTCACGGGAAAATGAAACGCGATAATTTCCACGAAAGCGATCTTCGAGAAATCGCGCAGGCCCTCGGCCTGAAGCTCGAGATCTCCTTCGTCCATCCCGAAACAGGCGAGAAGATCTCCTGAACATCCCGAAATCCATCCGCACAAAGGAGTGACCCCCATGATTTCCGAAACCTACAAGGCCATGCTCGGCGGCAAATCCGTCATCCGCGAGCTGAGCGAATACGCCACCGCACGCGCCGCCGAGATCGGCGCAGAAAACGTCTTTGATTACAGCCTCGGCAATCCGTCCGTCCCTGTCCCGGCCGAGTTCAATCAGGCGATCATCCGCCTCCTTGAGACGAAGACCTCCATGGAGCTGCACGGCTACAGCCCGAGCCTCGGCCTGCCCTCCGTGCGCAAAACCATCGCCGAGTCCCTCAACCGCCGCTTCGCCATGAACTACACCATGGACGACATCTTCATGACCAGCGGCGCGGCGGGCGCGCTGGCGCATGCCTTCCGTCTGGTGACCAAGGCGGGCGACGAGATTCTGACCTTCGCGCCCTTCTTCCCGGAGTATCACCCCTATGTCGATCTGACGGGCGCGGTGCTCAAGGTCGTCCCGGCGAATACGGCGGATTTCCAGATCAACTTTGAGGCCTTTGAGCAGATGCTCACGCCCTCCGTCCATGCCATTCTCGTCAATACGCCGAATAATCCCTCCGGCATCGCCTACTCCGCCGAGACGCTTACCCGCCTCGCGCAGGTGCTGACCGCCAAGGAGCAGGAGTTCGGCCACGAGATCTGGCTCATCTCCGACGAGCCCTACCGCGAGATCGTCTTTGACAGCGGCGACGCGCCGTATGTCTCCCACTTCTATCCGCGCACGATCTCCTGCTATTCCTACTCCAAGAGCCTCTCTCTGCCGGGCGAGCGCATCGGCTATGTCGCGGTCAATCCGGCCAGCGGCGTGTCGAAGATGCTGGTCACCATGTGCGGCCAGATTTCCCGCGGCATCGGCCACAACTGCCCGTCCTCGCTCATCCAGTACGCCGCCGCCGAGGTCTGCGACATGACGAGCGACCTGTCCGTCTACGAGACGAACATGAACCTGCTCTATGACGCGCTCACCGCGCTCGGCTTTGAGATCGTCCGCCCGGGCGGCACGTTCTATATGTTCCCCAAGGCGCTGGAGGAGGACGCCGTCGCCTTCTGCAAGAAGGCGCTCAAGTATGACCTCGTCCTCGTGCCGAGCAATTCCTTCGGCGTGCCGGGCTACTTCCGCATCGCCTACTGCACGGACACGGAGAAGGTCGTCCGCTCTCTGGAGGCGTTCAAGCGCTTCGTCGAGGCGGAGTATCCCAACCGATAAATCCGCATCAAAAAACAGCACCCCGTCATCGGGGTGCTGTTGCTTTTATGGGAGTTCCATCCCGGGCATGACGGGGTTACGGCCTGCTGCGCAGGCTGCTCTGTCAGTCCCCACCCGCCCAAGCGGCTTCCGCGTTTTGGCAAGCCGGGCTAACGATGGTTTATTCCAATTCCCTGACCGAGAGGCAGCCCACGCTGCCATCGTCCAGGCAGACATAGCAGTACGCGTCCGCTGTGCCGATCACACAGACCTGCGTGCCGACCTCCAGCATCGCCAGCGCGGAATAGGAATCGGACGGCCTGTCCCGCAGCACGACGGACTGCGTCCCATACGGCGAACAGACGCACATCATCCTGCCCCAGCCCGCCGCGTGATCCGCGAGAGACGCGGCAGGCAGATACCCGCTCACGCCGGCGTAGCCCGCGCCGATCGCCACCTGCGTCCAGCCGCCGCCCGCGTCGCCAAGGATCTCCACCTCCGTGCCGCTGTAAAAGCGGCCCAGCGCCGCCGCGCCCTCGTCCGGCTGGGCGCGCAGGACCGTCCCCGCCTCGCCGCCGTCGATCACAGCCGCCTGCGCAGCAGGGGCAAGAAGCAGCAGGCACAGCGCCGCCGCGATCTTTCTTCCTTTATCAAAACAGATCCTCATACCGATCCCGTCCTCATTGCTCTGTACGGCAGCCCGCCGCCCATATCCTTACTCATATGACGGACGAGCAGGCCCCAGCCTTCCCGCACGCAGGCATTTTGGGGCTGCCAATCAATTCATTTTATCACGAATGTCCGCCGCGCTTCAAGCATTCTGCCCCATCCTGCCGTATGGAAAACGTCATTTTTCCCGGTTTACGCGCGGCCTCATTTGTATTATACTGTAATCCACCATTCATACTGAGCATCGCAATCAGATCAAGGGGGATCATGGATGAAGCTATATCTGACGGGCGAGCCCTGCAGCCAGCAGCGGCATTGCTATTACGTCGAGGGGGAGAACGTCTCCTTCATCGTCGACTGCGGCTATCAGCGCAGCTATGCCGGCGATGAGCTGCCGCATCTGACGGGCGAACAGATCCGCAAGGCGCAGTATCTCTTCCTCACCCATTCTCATGAGAATCAGGCGGGCGGCCTGCTCCATCTGATGCAGAGCGGCTTCTCCGGCCGCGTCGTGCTGACGACGGAGACCGCGCGCCAGCTCGTCGTCCCGCTCGATGAACCGATCCTCCTCGAAGCGCTCTGCCTGCCCTATGCTGAGGCTGTGCTGCCCGGCGGCCTCTGCGTCACATGGGGGCGCAGCGGGCATTGCTCCGGCTCCGTCTGGCTGCGCATGGAGCTTGGCGGGCGCTCCATCCTCTTCTCCGGCGATTATCTGGACAGCGCGCGCGTGCACACGGCGGACCCCATTCAGGGTCTGAGCGCCGATCTCGCCGTACTCGACTGCGACTACGGCACATCCGCGGGCGGCAATTCCCGCCGCATCCAGTCCGGCCTGCTGCTGGACGCCATCCGGGACGCCCTCGCAGACGGCAGGCCCGTCGTGCTCCCCGTCCCGCTCTTTGGCCGCGGTCAGGGCATCCTCTCCTACATCGCCGAGCAGCTGCCCGATGCGGACGTCTTCGGCGACGACCGCTTCATCGAGGAATTCGCGCATCTGGACGCCTCCGCCATGTGGGTGCAGCAGGGCGCGATGGATCGCCTTGCGGATGTGTTCGTCCGCCCGATTCCGGAGGAATTCGTCGCACTCGGCGTGTATTTCCTCAGCGATCCTCAGCTGGACAGGCCGTCCTCCCGCGCGCTCGTGCAGCAGATTCTCCTGTGCGGCGGGCGCGTCATCATGACCGGCACCGTCGAGCCGCGTACCCATGCCGCCGCGCTCATGCACGCCGGCCGCGCGCAGCTCATCCGCTACGGCGTGCACTGCACCCAGAGCGACATGCTGCGCATCGCCTCGCAGAATGCCTTCCGCAGGGTCATCGCCTACCGGTCGGACTTTGAGCCGACGCAGGCGGTGTACGAGGTGTAAGCCAACGGCATGACAGATGCACGTCAAATCATCCTATCGGGGCTGCGAGGCGGCTGCGCCGCCTGCCTCGTCAGTCCCCACCCGCCCGCCCAAGCTGCCTGCGCGCCTTTGCGCCACGGGGCCGGCGAAGCACCTTCCCAAAAATAAGAGGAACCCGGACAAGCGCCGATGCTTATCCGGGTTCCTGTTATTTTGCTTACTTCACCGCGTCGATCACGGCCTGCGCCATGGCGTCCTTCTCGCACACGCCGGTGTGGCGGATGGGCATCGTCGGCAGATCCTTGATCTGCGCGGGCTGCTTCGTGCCGGTCAGCGCAGAGAGCGCGTCGCAGCAGGCGAAGTCGTCCTTGCCCGCGACGGCCTCGCTGCCCTCGATCGCCTCCAGCACGGACGCGCCGAACTTATACGGGCTCGCCGTGGAGACGATCACAGCCGGGGTCGTGTCGCCCGTCTCCTGCACATACTGGCGCAGCACGGCGGAGGCGACGGCGGTGTGCGTGTCCATGAGGTAGTGCTCCTCATTCCACACGCGGCGAATCTCCTCGCGGATGCCGGCCTCGTCCACATAGCCCGCGGCGTAGCGGGACATGAGCGCCTCGTGCATCTCCTTCGTGATGGCATAGCGGCGCTCGGTCTTCAGCTGCTCCATGAGCGCGGCGACCTTCGCGCCGTCCCATCCGCACAGGTCGAACAGCAGGCGCTCGAGGTTGGAGGAGATCAGGATGTCCATCGACGGGGAGATGGTCTTGTAGAAGGCCCTTCCGCTGATGTCGTACACGCCGGTCTTGATGAAGTCGGCGAGGACGTTGTTCTCATTGCTCGCGCAGATCAGCCTGCCCACGGGCAGACCGGCCTTCTTGGCATAGTCCGCGGCGAGGATATCGCCGAAGTTGCCCGTCGGCACGCAGAAATTGACCTTCTCGCCCATCTTGATCGTGCCGTCGGCGATCATGTCCGCATAGGCGGAGAAGTAGTAGACGATCTGCGGCACGAGACGGCCGAAGTTGATGGAATTCGCAGAAGAGAGCACGCGGCCCTGCGCGTCCATCTCCGCGGCAAACGCCGGGTCGGAGAAGATGCGCTTGACGCCGGTCTGCGCGTCGTCAAAGTTGCCGTTGACGGCGATGACATGCGTATTGCTGCCGCCGGTGGTCACCATCTGCAGGCGCTGCGCCTGGCTGACGCCGCCGTTGGGATAGAACACGCAGCAGCGGGTGCCCGGCACGTCGAGGAAGCCCTCCAGCGCGGCCTTGCCCGTATCGCCGCTGGTGGCGACGAGGATGAAGACCTCGCGGTTTTCGCCGTGCTTCTTTCCGCTGAGGGTCAGCAGATACGGCAGCAGCTGCAGCGCCATATCCTTGAAGGCGAGCGTCGGGCCGTGCCACAGCTCCAGCGAATGGGCGCGGCCGCCCACGCGCACCATCGGCGCGACGGCCTCGCAGTCAAAGCCCGTGCCGTATGCGCCGGCAATCGCCCCGCGCAGCTCCTCCTCCTCAAAATCCGGCAGGAAGCGGCTGAGCACCGCATACGCGCGCTCCTGATAGCTCATCGGCACCAGCGCCTGAATCTCCTCCGGCGCAAACGCCGGGAACTCGGACGGCACATAGAGGCCGCCGTCCGGCGCAAGACCGCGAAGAATCGCCTTTGACGGCGTGACCGCGGCTGCGCCGCGCGTGGAAAGCATCTGCATGATTATCCCCCCTGAAAGATGTGGCGCGGCCTGTATCGCCGCGCGGCGGCGGCCGTCTGCGGCCCCGCATGAATATCTATTTCAAAACAACAGTTTTGCTGTTATTGCATTGATGAATCAATAAAAGAAGGCCGCTCCCATCATCGTGCGAAGGAAGCGGCACTGAGTCAGCAGAATCAGATCTGGTACTTGCGGATGCACTCCGGGACGTTCGCCGCGTCATCGCTGAAGCTGATGATCATGTCGCAGCCCGCATTTTCCACCAGACGCTCGAGCTTGGCAAAGAAGTCGACCAGGTCGTTCGCGTCGGCCTTGACCAGCTTAAGGAAAGCGTCGACGTAAATCACGCTGATGTCGTAGTTGCACGCGAGAATGCCGGCCAGGAAGCCGTAGAAGGACTGCTCACCCTTCACATTGTATTCGCTCGCATCAACAAAACGAACCTGCGGCTTGAGGCTGAGGGTGTAGCTCTTGTCGTCGTCAACGAACAGAACGTTGCCCTTCGCTTCCTTCACCGAGGCGTTCGCCATATCCAAAATGCGCTTGGTCTTGCCGGAACCCTTCTTGCCAAAGATGATCTGGATCACGGTCAATCCCTCCCTTTCTTGTTTTTCTGCTGATCATATTATAGCTTAAATCCACACCCATGACTAGTCCTAAATTCGAGTTTTTTGCAAAAGGCTCCTCCGCGCGCCCCCAGATCGCAGATTTTGTGTGGCGACACCTTGCTTTTTTATCCCTTCCATGAGATAATAATCTATATACTTTTTGACAAGCGGAGGGGATACCGTCATGAAATCATTCGCCAGAATTCTCGCGCTGCTCCTGCTGATCTGCATGCTCCCCGCGTGCGGCTCTGCGGCGAAGGCGGCCGTGAACTGCTACTGGCAGCTCGAGTCCGTCAATTCCTCCACCGTCCTCGCGCCGAAGAACGGCGTCGGCGACGCGTCCGCCGATGCGCCCGAGGCGTCCGGCCTGACTGCGGAGGAGATGATGGAGCGTGTCCGCGGGGAAAACCACCTTTCCCTCGCCCTGACCCGAACCTCCAACGGCGCCGGCACCGACGCGGAGTACGCCTTCTCCGGCATGCCTGCGCTCATCCCCGGCTCCGCCCGTGCGCGCGTCAGCGTCAGCGCCGCCACGCGCTATGAGCCGGATTCCTACTATCTGTACATGACCGTCCACGCCGGCGGCGAGTATGTCGCGCGCGTGCGCGGCACGGGTGCATGGGCGCTTCGCGTCCCGTTCCCGCGCAAGGCTGTCCCGGGTGAAAAGCGCACCGTCGTCTTCACCGCCAGGGAGATCCACGGCTATGCCCAGGCGGCGACGACCTATACCTACCGCGCCTGCCCCGGCACCATGCTCATCGATACCAACGGCGACGTCGTCCTCTACGACGCGGCGGGCAATGAGATCGAGCGCATTCCGCAGTCCGTCGAGGATATCCTGCCGGAGATGGCCCCCTCCACCGCCTCCGCGGGCGAGACCGTCTTCTCCGCCGAGGCCCAGCAGGACGGCTCCATGGTCGTGCGCCTGCAGCCTGACAGCGGGCTGACCACCGAGGAGCTCATCCGCCTCATCCGCACCGCCATCCGCAAGACCGGCGAACCCGACGCCACCACCGGCGCGACCGCCGTCTCCCCGCTCAAGCCCGATGAGAAGAGCGCCACGCTCTATATCGCTCCCAACGCTGAATTGAGCGACGACGTGCTCCGCGCCCTGATCGCGCAGGCGACCGGCGAGGCTGTCGACGCCCAGGCGCTCAGCGAGGCCGTCGCCTCCGGCGCTGTCGTGCTGACCGCCGAGCCCACGCCCATCCCCGAGCCGCTGACCCTGAGCGATATGCGCCAGATCATCGCCTCCGGCGATACCGAAGAGGCCGCCGAGCCCTTCGCCTTCGCAGACGAGGACGGCGAGGCCTCCCAGTCCGTGGTCATCTACAACAACAAGGGCGTGCAGGCCCTTGCCCTCTCCGCCGGCGCAGAGGCCGCCGGCAAGCACATGCTCGACCTCATCAGCAGGATTGAGCAGCTGCGCGCCCTCGGCGTGGAGGCCATGCCCGAGACCGTCGTCGGCTCCGAGGAGGGCGCCAACGCTCTCGGCATCACCAGCCTGAACGGCAGCACCATGCTCAATATCGCGCCCGAGCAGATGGACACCCTCCATGAGGCGCTCAGCCAGAATGTCATCATCCTCGGAAAGGACGGCGCGCAGGCGCTGCCCAATGCCGCCGACGGCGATACCGTCAGCGAGGCGCTCGCCTCCCTGTGCGGCAAGCTGGGCAGCCTCCAGGCCATCGGCGTGCCCGCCGGCTCCGCCGCCGCGCTGGGCAGCCCCGAGCTCGCCGAGCTGTACAAGGCCCTCGAGCAGGGCGGCAGCACCATCCTCTCCATCACCCCGGAGCAGACCGCAGCGCTCGACGCCGCGCTCAATCAGAGCCTGATCGTCCTTAGCGAGGACGGCGTCAAGACCCTCGATCTCTCCGGCAATGCCGACCTGACCGCGCTCGGCGATAAGCTCGCCAGCCTGAAGGCGCTCGGCCTCGACGCCGCTTTCCTCATCGGCAGCGACGCCCCGTATACCGCCTATGAGCAGGACGGCGCGGCCATCCTCTCCATGACCGGCGAGCAGGCCGCCGCGCTTGACGCCGCGCTCAATCAGAACATCATCGTCATCGGCAAGGAGCAGGCTGTCACCCTCTCCGGCGACAACGAGGCTGCTGCCATGACGGCTAAGAAGCTCGCGTACCTTAGCCGAATCGGTCTTGATCTGGCCGACGTGCTCGGCAGCGAGACCGCCTCCGCCTATCAGACGGCGGATACCGCCGAAGGCGCCGCGCTCGTCCTCTCCCCGGAGCAGACGACCGGGCTGGACGCCGCGCTTCATCACAACATCTACATCCTTGACGAAACCGGCGTCATGGGCGTCAGCCTCACCGCGCAGGATCAGGCAGGGGTGGAGGCAACCATCAGCCCGCTGGCTGACAAGATGCGCCCGCTGCAGGCCAATGGGCTCACCCTCAACGATCTGCTGGGCGACGCCGTTTCCGATCTGCAGACCGTCGAAAAGGACGGCCGCACCTACCTCATCCTCTCTCAGGAGGAGACCGACGCTCTCGCCTCCGCGCTCAATCAGAGCCTCGTGCTCATCGGCGAGGACGGCCTGAAGACCCTCTCCCTCTCCGGCGACGCGGCCGACGCCGAGGCGCTGGCCGCGCTCAAGGATCAGCTCAGCCAGATGCTGGCTCTTGACGTCGACCTGACCGCCGACCCGGCCATCGCCGCGCTCATCGCGGACGGCACGCTCCGCCTCATCGAGCAGGACGGCGGCATGCTCGTCGTCACCGATCCTGAGAAGGCAGCCGCCGTCAATCGCGCGCTGGAGCTGCAGCTCATCGAGCTGACTGCCACGCCGGAGCCCACGCCGACCCCGACTCCTACCCCCACTCCGACTCCGACGCCGACTCCGACGCCTACCCCCACTCCGACTCCGACGCCCACCCCGACGCCCACGCCCACGCCGGAGCCCACCGAGGCCACCCCGGCCGAGTCTGGCGAGGCGACCCCGGCCGAATCCGACGAGGCAACTCCGGCTGAGTCCGATGAGGCAACTCCGTCTGAGTCCGATGAGGCGACCCCGGCCGAGACCGTGCAGGCCACTGAGGCCCCGACCGAAGAGCCCACCGAGGAGCCGACCGCAGAGCCCACCGAGGCCCCGACCGCCGAGCCCACTGAAGCCCCGACCGCCGAGCCCACCGAGGAGCCGACTGCAGAGCCCACCGAAGAGCCGACCGCTGAGCCCACCGAGGCCCCGACTGCAGAGCCCACCGAGGAGCCGACCGCTGAGCCCACCGAAGAGCCGACCGCCGAGCCCACCGAGGCCCCGACCGCCGAGCCCACCGCCGAGCCCACCGAGGCCCCGACCACTGAGCCCACCGAGGCCCCGACCGCCGAGCCCACCGAGGCCCCGACCGAGGCCCCCACTGAAGCGCCCACCGCCGCCCCGACCGCTGAGCCGGAGGTGAAGGACAGCGGCTTCAACTGGCTGCTCCTGCTCATCGCTCTTCTGGTGCTGATCATTCTCGTCGTGATCTTCTTCGTCCTTCGCAAAAAGTAAGAAATCATTCAAGAGCGCGTCCGCATGAAGCGGGCGCGCTTTTCATATCCTGAGGAGACGGGCGCACGCCCGAATCTTGGATTCTCTTCAGGAGGGATGCCGTTGAGTACTGCCAGATCCCTGTTTCCCGGCGCAATGGGCCCGGAGGGCTTTATCTCCTGCTTTGATCATCTGATGCCCGAGGCCGATCTGCGTAGAAAGATCATCCTCAAGGGCGGCCCCGGCGTGGGCAAATCGACGTTCATGCGCCGGGTGCATGCCGCGCTCTGCGCGGAGGGGCAGCCCTCCACGCTCTACTTCTGCTCCGGCGATCCGGACAGCCTGGACGCCGTCGCCATCCCTCATGCCGGCCTGCTCATCCTCGACGGCACAGCGCCGCATGTCGTCGATCCTGCCATCCCCGGCGCGCGGGACAGCATCATCAACCTCGGCGAATGCCTCGACGAGGCCGCCATGCGCCCCCGCCTGCCGCACATCCGCTCCTGCATGACGGATCATGCCGCCTGCACGCGCCGCGCCGTCGCATGGATGAAGAGCGCCTGCGCCGCCGCGCGGGACAACGCCGCGCTCATCGCCTCCGCCATGGATGCGGTCAAGCTCGCCCGGCTGACAAAGTCCCTCGTCAGCGCCGCCCTATGCGGCCATACAGGCGCAGAGGAATCCCCCGCCGTACGTCCCGTCATCACGGAGGCCGTCACGCCCAAGGGCGAAATATCGCTCCTCAAGGGGGCTGCTCCCGCGCGGGTGATTCGCCTCGTGCTCCATCCCGCGATGGACGCGACGCCCGTGCTGCGCGCCGTCAGCCGCGCCGCGCTGGATGCGGGGATGAGCGCGGAGGAGCATCTCTGCCCCGCCATGCCGGGCAGGCTTCTGCACGTCGGCGTGCCTGCGCTCGGCCTGCTCGTCACCACAGGCGACGCGCTCCCCTCCGAGCAGACCTTTGACCTGCAGACCTGCCTGCCGCAGGCCGCGCTCCTGCGCCATGAGTGCGCGCTGGAGCAGGGCGTCGCCGCCGCGTCGCTCGGCCTCAAGCGCGCCTCCGCCTCCCTCGCGCAGGCCAAACAGCTGCACGACGAATTGGAGACCTTCTATGTGCCCAACATGGACTTTGCCCGCTGGCAGGAGCGGCTCGACGGCCTGCTTGCCTCGCTCTGAGACCCGCCCGCCCCCGCGGCGGGCAATTTCTTTTTCAGGCCTGTCCTGCTTTACAAAGGCGTGCCTTTCCGCTATAATATGGAAAGTCAATCACACAAAGGAGGACTTTGTATTATGCATGCCTTTAAAACCCTCTTCACCTCCGGCGTCACCATCATCATCCACCTGCTGGAGATCATGGGTATCACCATCATCTGCGTCGGCGCGATCCGCGACTTCGTCTGCTACTTCACCGGCCGCGAGGTCAATGTCCGCCTCGATCTGGCGCAGTCCCTGTCCCTCGCGCTCGAGTTCATGCTCGGCGGCGAGATCCTGCGCACCGTCATCGCCCACGAGCTCAGCGACATCATCATCGTCGGCGCGATCATCGTGCTGCGCGTCGCCCTGACCCTGCTCATCCACTGGGAGTCCAAGCATCTGGAAGAGTACGAGCACAAGGAGCACGAGAAGAAGGCCTGATTATCCCGCATCACAAAAAGCCGGCCGGCAGGGAAATTCCCGCCGACCGGCTTTTTCATATCCATGATTATTTTGTCATCGGCCTGATCACGCGCTCGCTGATCCTGCGCAGGAAGATCACACTGAGCAGGAGCGAGAAGACCTCCGCGATAACAAACGCCCACCAGACCATCGTGACGTCGCCCGTCAGCCTGCCGATCGCCAGCGCGCAGGGCAGCAGCACGATCAGCTGGCGAACGAGGGAATTGACCATCGAATAGACGCTGTAGCCCAGCGCCTGGAAGACGGAGCCTACGCCGATGCAGAAGCCCGCCACCGGGAAGCTGATGGAGATGATCCGCAGCGCAGGCACGCCGATGCGCAGCATCTCCTCCGATGCGTCGAAGATCCCCAGCAGCTTATCCGGCACGAGCTGGAAGATCAGGCATCCCACGACCATGATGCTCATCGCCGCCGTCACGGAGAGGCGGATGGCGCGGGTCATGCGATCCGGCCTGCGCGCGCCGTAGTTGTAGGCGACGATCGGCACAGAGCCGTTGTTCAGGCCGAAGACGGGCATAAAGACAAAGCTCTGGAGCTTAAAGTACACGCCGAAGACCGCCACCGCCGTGGACGAGAAGGCGATCAGGATCTGATTCATACAGAAGGTCATCACCGAGCCGATGGACTGCATCACCACCGACGGCACGCCGATCGCCAGAATCCTGCGGAGCGTCTCGCCATGCGGACGGAAGCCCTTCAGGCTCAGGGAGACGTCCGGGTTCATCTTCACATTCATATACAGGCCGAGGCATGCGCCGATCCACTGGCCGGTGATCGTCGCCAGCGCCGCGCCGGCCACGCCCATCGCCGGGAAGCCCAGCAGGCCGAAGATCATGATCGGGTCTAGGATGATGTTGACGATCGCGCCGGTCGCCTGGCTGATCATGGTATGCACCGTCCTGCCCGTGCTCTGCAGCAGGCGCTCAAAGAAGATCTGCATGAACAGGCCCATGCAGCCGATCAGCACGATCTGCGTATAGGTAATGCCCGCCTGGGTAATCTCCTCGGACGCACCCTGCGCCATGAAATATGGCTTCACCAGCGTCACGCCCGCCAGCATGAAGATCAGCGCGCAGAGAAAGAGCAGCGCCATGCCGTTGACGGAGGCGCGGCGCACGGCCTTCTCATCCCTTGCGCCCAGCGCACGGGAGAGCACCGCATTGATGCCCACGCCAAGGCCGACGGACACCGCGATCATCAGATTCTGCACCGGGAAGGCCAGGGAGAGCGCCGTCAGCGCATCCTCGCTCAGGCGCGCGACAAACATGGAATCGACCACGTTGTACAGCGCCGTCACCAGCATGGACAGCATCATCGGCAGGCTCATATTCACAAGCAGGCGGCCAACGGGCATGACGCCCATCTTGTTCTCCTGCGGCTTGCTTTCGTTCGTCGTATTCATCATATCTCGCTCGTTATCAGGCATAGCCATTCCTCCGTTCGCCCGCGTCCGGGCGGCAATCCGCGCGCATCATCGCGCGCACAACGCTATATTCTCTCACCGTTCTATCCGCTTGTCAACCGCATCGGAGGAATTTCCCACAGGCAAACAGGCTCAGAAAGATTCAAAAGAAAAAGGGACGCAGCCGCGTCCCTCCTTTATTTACGCCAGATGGCACTCGGCCCTCAGTTCCGCCTGATAGGCGTCGCGGATCTTTGCAAAGGTCGTCTCGTCCTTCATGCCCACGCTCACGCCGTCGATCTCTTTGACGCGGCAGGTCAGCGCGCTGGAGCTGGAGAAGAACACCTCGTCCGCCTCCATCATCTCCGCCATGGTGAAGGGCTCCTCCACCACCGGGATGCCCTGCTCCGCGCAGATCTTCAGGATGTGCGCGCGGGTGATGCCCGGCAGGATCAGATTGTCGCAGGGCGCGGTGCGCAGCACGCCGTCCTTGATGATGTGGACGTTGGAGTGCGAGCACTCGGTCACGCGGTCGCCGCGGTGGAAGATCGTCTCGTCGCAGCCCGCCTCCTCGGCGCGCTGATTGGCGATGACCGCCGGCAGCAGGTTGATCGTCTTGATGTTGCAGTGCAGGAAGCGCGTGTCGTCCATGGTGATGCACTTGTACGCGCCGTAGGGATCGCGCATCTTGCACGGGCGCACGAAGGCCCAGATGCTCGGCTTGTCGCCCGCGCCGCTGTACGCATGCGCACGCATGCCCACGCCGCGCGTCACCTGCCAGTAGACGAAGAGATAGTCGCCCTCGACCTGCTCGATGAGGCCCATGAGCATGCGCTTCATCTCATCCTTCTCCATCGGGATGTCGATGTCGATGAGCTTCGCGCTGCGGTAGATGCGGTCGATATGGTCGTCAAAGGCCATCGGCACATGGTTGACCGCGCAGGTCGCGTCGTATACGCCGTCGCCGAAGTAGCAGGCGCGGTCGTTCATCGGGACCATCATCTCCTCGATGGGCGCGGTCCTGCCGTTGTAGTACGCAATATTCTTCATATCATTGCCGCCTTTCCGGCCTGCATGAGAGGCCGTGTTCTTTATCATTATGCCCCGGCTTGACGGGGTTTTTTATGCCTTGAGGGCGCGCACCTCAGAGAGCGCCTCGTCCCACGCGGCCTTCATGATCCTCCCGAGCAGCTGCGGATCGCGCCCGCCGACGCGTTTTCCGTCGATCTTTGTGATGCGGCAGCACAGCGCGCTCGCGCTGGTGAAGAAGACCTCGTCCGCCTCCATCATCTCCTCGACGGTGAAGGCCTCCTCAATCACCGGGATGCCCATCTCGCGGCACTGTGCAATGCGGTGTGCCCGCGTGATGCCCGGCAGGATCAGATTGTCGCACGGGGCCGTCCTGAGCGCTCCGTCCTTGAGGATATGCACGTTGGAATGCGCGCACTCCGTCACCCGGCCGTTTCTGTGCAGGATCGTCTCCTCGCAGCCGGCCTCCTCCGCCCGCTGGGTATAAATGACCGCAGGCAGCAGGTTGATCGTCTTGATGTCGCAGTGCAGATAGCGCGTGTCGTCCATGGTGATGCAGCTGTATTCCCTGTCCATGGGGTCCAGCACGTCCGGCTTCACCCAGACCCAGAGGCTCGGACCGCTCTGCGCGCCGCTGTATGCATGCGCGCGCATGCCCACGCCGCGCGTCACCTGCACATAGGCCATGGCGTCCGGGCTGTCGATGCGCCGGCAGAAATCCAGCACCATCGCGCGCAGCTCGTCAAAGGGCATGGGGATCTCGATATCGATCTTCTTGGCCGAGCGATAGAAGCGGCGCAGATGGTCGTCAATCGCCAGCGGAATGTGATCGATGGTGAACATCGCGTCATACACGCCGTCGGCGAAATAGCAGGCGCGGTCATTCATCGGGATCATCATCTCGTCAAGCGGGCCGATCTTCCCGTTGTAATAGGCGATTGTCTCCATGGGCTCCCCTCGCTTTTCATCGTATCCGTAGGCTCTAATCATACTCCCATGCGCACGTTTTGTCAAATCCATCCTGCATCCTATTCGCAGACCTTCAGCCCCGAATAAATCCGATCGGCGTCATGCCGCCGACTGACCCGCTGCAAATCCTCCCCGCTCCGCCATCCTGTATTCACATGCTCGCCATCCCGATGTGCTATAATGGAAAAAAGTACGCAAAGGAGAAGCCGCCATGCCGCAACCGCTCTGTTCGATCATTGTGCCCATTTACAATGCCGCCATCGATCTTGTGCCCTGCATGGAAAGCATCCACCGCCAGAAATATCAGAATCTGGAGATCATCCTCGTCAACGACGGCTCCAGCGATTCAAGCCTGGAAATCTGCCGCATGTATGCGCGCCTCGACCCCAGAATCATCATCATCGACAAGGCCAATTCCGGCGTGTCCGATACGCGCAATGCCGCCATCGAGCGTGCGACGGGCAAGTATCTGCAGTTCGTCGACGCCGACGATTATCTCGATCTCAACGCCACGCGCCTGCTCGTCGAGGCCGCCGAGGAAAACGAGGCCGATCTGGTCATCGCCAGCTACTGCTCCGTTCAGCAGGGGGAAAACATGCAGGTCTTCAGCTTCCTCCCGCCCGATACGCTGATGGATAAACCCGCCTTCGCCCGCCACCTGATGGAGGAGCCCGCGAGCTTCTATTACGGCGTCATGTGGAATAAGCTCTATCGCCGCGATCTGGTGATGCAGCATCACATCCGCTGCAGCGAGGAGATCAGCTGGTCGGAGGATATGCTCTTCAATCTGGAGTACATCCGCTACGCCGAGCGCTTTTTCGCCCTGCGCACGCCGGTGTATTACTACGTCCGCCGCAGGCGCGGTTCGCTCACAAGCTCTGTCAGCCCGATGACCATCCTGACGACGAAGGCTTCCCTGTTCAAGTATTATAAGCAGCTCTATATCGATCTTGGCCTCTACGAGCGCTATAAGCTGCAGATTCACAAGTATCTGGTCGCCGTCGCCAGGGATCTGTAGCCCTGCGACGCAGCCCTGCATAGAAAAACCGCCGCCTCCCGTTTTCGGGATGCGGCGGTCTTTGTCTTTTGGTTATGCCACTGATGGTCCGACGGCTCAGCGCCGGTCAGGCATTACGCCTTGCGCCTGCGCAGCGCCATGTACAGCATCGCAGCGCTGCTCATGGCGAGCATCACAGCGTACAGGCCCAGATGGCTGTCGTCGCCGGTCTTCGGGACAGTGCCCTTCTCACGGTTGTTGATGAAGGTCGCCGTCACGGTCTTCTTCGCCTGGATCGTGCCCGTCTCATAGGTGCAGGTCACGACATAGTCCGCAGAGTCGAGCTCGGTCACGGTGTAGCCGACGCCCTCGGGCAGGTCGGTCGCCGTGATGGTCTCGTTGTGGCCAAGCTTGAAGGTCGCCACGCCGTTTTCAAACGTCATCTCGCCATACTCGCCGGTGAGCTGCTGATCGAGCGTCACGCGGAAGGTGAACTTCTTCGTCTTGTCCGCAGCGTCGCCGGTGATGGTCTTCTTGACGGTCAGGCTGCCGTACTCGATCTCCCTCGTGTTGACGAAGGCGATCCTCGGCTCGACATTGGCGACGATCACGCCGCTGGTCTCACCGCTCATGACCGTGGGCGTGAAGCCCTCGATCGCTTCCTCCTCGACCGTGTAGGCCAGGCCTTCCGGCAGGTTGGAGGCGTAGATGGACTCGCCGTCGCCGAGCTCGAAGACAGCCACGCCGTTCTCAAAGCTCATCTGACCATAGGTGCCGTTGATCGTCTCATCGCCCAGTTCAACCGTGAAGGTGAACTTGCGCTCGAGGTCCGCCGCATTCGGGCTGACGACGCTCTTGGTGACCATCAGGCCGCCGCGCTTCATCTCATACCTGTTGATGAAGGCCGCCTCAACGACGCCGGTCGTGATCATGCCGGACGCGCCGGTCGCGCTGGACGTGAAGTTCTCAACCGGGGACTCGGTCACCTCGTAGGTGTAGCCAACCGGGATACCGCTGATCTCGATCCACTCGCCGTCCTTGAGGGCGATCACCACGCTGCCGTCGGTCACATTGACCTGCGCGGTCACGTTCTGGCCGCCGATGAAGGCATTGCCGAAGTAGGTCGCCGTCACAGGCTGGCCGTCCTTGTCCTTCAGGCCGATGGTGAAGTCGAAGGACAGCGTCTTGTCCGCGCCCTCGCCGGTGACGGACTTGCTGAGCCTGAGCTTGCCAAGCGCCTTGTTCACGAAGTTCAGCTCATTCGCATTCTCGCTCGCCGTCGCCGTCAGCGTGCCGTCGCCGTTGTCCTCGACCTTGACCTCGACGGTGTAGACCGTCTCGTCGTAGGTCACGCCCGCAAGCGCACCCTTGACCTCGGACACCGTGTACTTGAAGGTCTTGCCCGCGTCGCCGAGCTCGTACTTGATCGCGCTGAAGGCAATGCTGCCGTCCGCCGCGTTCTGCACAGTCTCGATCACTTCGCCGGCCTCATTCTTCAGCTCGAAGCTGAACTCGTCGGCCGCAAGGTCACGGCCCTCGATCGTCTTCACGCCGCCGAACGTCACTTCGCCGTCCGCCGCATACTTGTTGGTGAAAATCAGGTTCTTCGCATTCTCAGACGCCGTCGCAGTCAGCGTGCCGTCGCCGTTGTCCACGACCTCGACCGTCACGGTGTAGACCGTCTCGTCGTAGGTCACGCCCGGCAGCGTACCCTTCTGCTCGGACACCCTGTAGGTGTAGGTATGGGTCTTTCCGGCGTCCTCAAGGTCATACTCGATCGCCTCGAACGTGAAGCTGCCGTCCGCCGCATTCGTCACCGTCTGCAGCACATTGCCAGCCTCGTCGCGCAGCTCGAAGGAGAATTCCTTCTCCTTGAGGTCGCGGCCCTCGAGCAGCTTCATACCGCCGAACGTCACTTCGCCGTCCGCCGCATACTTGTTCACGAAGTTCAGGCTCTTCGCGTTCTCAGTCGCCGTCGCGGTCAGCGTGCCGTCGCCGTTGTCCTCGACCTTGACCTCGACGGTGTAGACCGTCTCGTCGTAGGTCACGCCCGCAAGCGTGCCCTTGACCTCGGACACCGTGTACTTGAAGGTCTTGCCCGCGTCGCCGAGCTCGTACTTGATCGCGCTGAAGGCAATGCTGCCGTCCGCCGCGTTCTGCACGGTCTCGATCACCTCGCCGGCCTCATTCTTCAGCTCGAAGCTGAACTCGCCAGCCGCAAGGTCACGGCCCTCGATCGTCTTCATGCCGCCGAACGCCACTTCGCCGTCCGCCGCATAGCTGTTGATGAACTCGACGACCTGCGTCTCGTTCTTGACGACGGTCACGGTCGCTTCCATCGCCGCCGCAGCGTCAGCCGCGCCGGCCTTGACCTTGGTCGTCCAGCCCGCGCCCGCCGCAGCCTCGGTGATCTTCACATCGAGGCCGACCGGCAGGCCCTCAATCTTCAGGCTCTCGCCCGCCTTGAGCGTCACAGTCGCCGCGCCGTTGGTGAAGGCCACGCCGCTGTACGTCGCGCTGATCGTCTTGTCGGAGAGCTCCAGCGCGAAGGTGAAGGTCTGCTCCGGCGCATTCGCCGTGTCGACATTCTTCTTCAGCTCGATTGCTCCGGCCTCCATCGTGTTGGTG
>JAGBFR010000041.1 GCA_017936375.1 Clostridia bacterium | reverse complement strand
CGGCGCATGCTGGGTGGAGACGACGACGGTGTCCACGCGCACGGGCTTGTCGTCCTCGTACTCGACGGTCACCTGGCTCTTGCCGTCCGGGCGCAGCCACGGCAGCTCGCCGCAGCGGCGCGCCTCGGAGAGGCGGCGGGTAATGCGATGCGCCAGTGCGATGGGCATGGGCATCATCTCCGGGGTCTCGTCACAGGCATAGCCGAACATCATGCCCTGATCGCCCGCACCGATGTCGTTATCGCCGATGGAGCGGCCCTCCAGCGCGGCGTCGACGCCCTGCGCGATATCCGGGCTCTGGCCGTGCAGCGCGGTCAGGACGGCGCAGGTGCTGCCGTCAAAGCCGTACTTCGCGCGGTCATAGCCGATCTCGCAGACGACCTTGCGAACGATATCGTCCACGCGGTAGGACGCGGTGGTCGTCACCTCGCCCATGACCATCACGATGCCCGTGGTGGTGCAGGTCTCGCACGCCACGCGCGCATTCGGATCCTGGGAGAGGATCTCGTCGAGCACGGCGTCGCTGATCTGGTCGCAGATTTTATCCGGATGTCCCTCGGTAACGGACTCGGACGTAAAGAGCTTTCTCATGTAAATCGTTCCTCCTGTTGGTTGCATGGTCAGCCGACCGGCATAAAGAAAGCCGCTCCAAGCGCAAACTCAGAGCGGCAATGTTTCTTTACCACACCTCATCTGCCGACATTGCTGTCGTGGGATTTAGCACCGGATCTGTCTCCGGTTGCCGGGTTTCGCAGGGCCCATTCCCTCCACCACTCTGGATAAGGTTGTTATGAAGTTCTGGCGGGCGATTGCTCATCCCGCACAAAGCCAGACCATGTTAACAGAAAAGACGCTGTTTGTCAAGTCCCGGTTTTGTCTTTTCAGCGCGCCTTGGTGCGGATTTCTTCCTCGAGCTTGGCAATCACCTGCTCAAGGCTCATCACACCGCAGTCGCCTTCCTTGCGGTTGCGCACGGCGACCATCTTGTTCTCCGCCTCCTGACCGCCGATGACGAGCATGTACGGCACCTTCTCCTGCTGCGCCTGGCGGATCTTGAAGCCGATCTTCTCATTGCGCAGATCCAGCTCCACGCGCATGCCGCGGGCAAAGAGCTCGCGCTCCACCTCGCGCGCCCACTCGTCGCCCTTCTCGGTGATGGTCATGATCTTCACCTGCGTCGGGGCCATCCAGGTCGGCAGCGCGCCGGCGTACTTCTCAATCAGCAGCGCCAGCGTACGCTCGTAGCAGCCCAGGGACGTGCGATGGATGATGTACGGCGTCTTCTTCTGGCCGTCGGTATCGACATACTCCATGCCGAACTTCTTCGCCAGCAGCATATCGATCTGGATGGTGATCAGCGTGTCTTCCTTGCCGAAGACGTTCTTGATCTGGATATCCAGCTTCGGGCCGTAGAAGGCGGCCTCGTCAATGCCCACGGAGTACGGCACATTGAGCTTCTTGAGGATCTTTTCCATCAGATCCTGCGCCTCGTTCCACTGCTCGGCCGTGCCCTCGTACTTGGCGGTGTTGTTCGGATCCCACTGGCTGAAGCGATAGGAGACGTCCTCGGCGAGGCCGACGGTCTCCAGCATGTACTTCGCCAGGCTCAGGCAGCCGGCGAACTCCTCCTCTAGCTGGTCCGGGCGCAGCACGAGATGGCCCTCGGAGATCGTGAACTGACGAACGCGGATCAGGCCGTGCATCTCGCCCGAATCTTCATTGCGGAAGAGCGTGCTCGTCTCGCCAAGGCGCATCGGCAGATCGCGATAGGAGCGCATGCGGTTGAGATAGACCTGATACTGGAACGGGCAGGTCATCGGGCGCAGCGCAAAGCACTCCTTCTCCTCGTCATACGGATCGCCCAGGATAAACATGCCGTCCAGATAGTGATCCCAGTGACCGGAAATGCGGTACAGATCGCGCTTGGCCATCAGCGGCGTCTTGGTGAGCAGATAGCCGCGCTTCTGCTCCTCATCCTCCACCCAGCGCTGCAGCAGCTGAATGACGCGCGCGCCCTTGGGCAGCAGGATCGGCAAACCCTGACCGATGGAATCGACCGTGGTGAAATACTCCAGCTCGCGGCCCAGCTTGTTGTGGTCACGCTTGCGGGCCTCCTCCATCGCCGCCATATGCGCAGCGAGCTCATCCTTGCTGGCAAAGGCCGTGCCGTTGATGCGGATGAGCATCTTGTTGTTGCGGTCATTCTTCCAGTACGCGCCGGAAACCTGCGTCAGCTTGAACGCCTTGAGCGCCTTCGTGTAGCACAGGTGCGGGCCGACGCACATGTCGATGTAATCGCCCTGCTGATAGAAGCTGATCACCGCATCATCCGGCAGATCGCCGATGTGCTCCACCTTGTAGATCTCGCCGCGCTCCTGCATCAGGGCAATGGCCTCCGCACGCGGAAGGGTGAACGCCTTGATCGGCAGATTCTGCTTGACGATCTTGTTCATCTCGGCTTCGATCTTCGCCAGATCGCCGTCCGCCAGCTTCATATCGCCCAGATCCACGTCGTAGTAGAAGCCGTTCTCCGTCGCCGGGCCATAGGCAAAGTGCGCCTGCGGATAGAGATTCTTGACCGCCTGCGCGAGGATGTGCGCCGCCGTATGGCGCAGCACATGCAGCTCTTCTTCCTGCGGGCACTCGGCCACGCTGCCATCGTTGTAGATGATCTTCATGATGGGTTCCTCACTTTCCCAGTCTTATTTGGGACGAAAAAACGCTCGTCCCTCGCGTGTTTTCGAGGGACGAGCGGAAAATATCTGCCCGTGGTTCCACCCTGATTGGTGCTCTTTGCCGCTGTATCGCGCGCCTCGCGACCCGATCGGAAGGTGGTCTTCACCCAGCGTCTGCCCGATGCGCTTTCAGCCGACGACGCATCTCTCTTTAGGGCCTCCCTGCCGGGCTACTCTTCTTCGTCATTTCAGATGCAGACAGTATATCGCGCAAAGCCAGATTTGTCAAGCCGGTTTATAAAGCCAGCCCCGGATAAATCAGAGCGCCGCGCCCTGCCTCTCCTGCGCGCTGAGCTGCGTGGTATACAGCTCGTGATACGCGCCGCCGCGCGCGAGCAGCTCCTCATGCGTGCCCTGCTCGACGATCTTGCCATGGTCAATGACCAGAATCAGATCCGCTTGGCGGATGGTGGAGAGCCTGTGCGCGATGACAAAGGAGGTGGTGTCCTGCATGAGCGTCCTTGTCGCCTGCTGGATCATCTGCTCGGTCTGCGTGTCGACGGAGCTGGTCGCCTCATCGAGGACGAAGATGCGCGGATTGGCGATGACCGCGCGGGCGAAGGAAATCAGCTGCTTTTCGCCCGTGGAGAGCTTGTCGCCGCACTCGCCGACGTCCGTGTCATAGCCCTTTTCCAGCTTTGCCGCAACGCGGTCCGCGCTCACGGCCTTCGCCGCCGCCTCGATATCCGCATCCGTCGCGCCCGGCCTGCCGTATCGGATGTTCTCGCGGATCGTGCCGGAGAACAGATGCGGGGACTGGAGCACATAGCCGATATGGCTATGGAGCCAGAGCTGGCTGCGCTCGCGCACATCCACGCCGTCGATGAGCACGCGGCCCGCCGTCGGCTCATAGAAGCGACAGACGAGGTTGACCAGCGTGGATTTGCCCGCGCCCGTCTCGCCGACGATGGCGATCGTCGAGCCCGCAGGCACGCGCAGCGAGAAGTGCGAGAGCACCTCTTCCCCGCCGTCGGGATAGGTGAAGGAGACGTCGTCAAAGACGACCTCGCCGGTCATGCCCTCCCAGTTTTCGCGCTTCGCGTTGAAGCAGTCGCCGTACTTCGCCTCGACCTCTTTGCTGTCGGTGACGGTCGGCGTCTCATGGATCAGGTCGCTGACGCGCTCGATATTCGCCTGAAGCGAGATCAGCTGGCTGATGCGCGCCGCCTGCCAGCGGAAGGACTGGAACAGGCCCGTCGCATACGTCATGAACGCGCTGAGCACGCCGAGGGTGACCGCCCCCTGCTGCACCATGTGACCGCCGCGGTAGAGCGTGAAGCTCGCCGCGAGCGTGCCGCAGAGCACAATCAGCGGCACATAGATGGCGCGCATGCGCGCATGCAGGATGCCGGCCTTCGCCGCGCGGCCCGTGATCTCCTCAAACTCGCCGCAGAGCTTGTCCTCCAGCGCGAGGGTCTTGCTCGTCTTCGCGCCCATGATGCCCTCGTTGTAGCCCGCGGTGATCTTGGAATGCTCCGCGCGCACCTGACGGTTGAGGACGATCAGCTTCTTCTGGAAATAGAACGTGAGCAGCACGACGATGGGCGCGATGATCATCATCGCCGCCGCCAGCTTGAGCGACAGGCGCGCCATCACGAAGAACACGCCGAAGATATACGCAAAGCCCCAGATGGTGTCCGAGATCGTCCACGCCATCATCTCCGCGATCTTGCTCGTGTCGCTCATCACGCGGGAGAGGTTGTGTCCGGCGGAGGTCGTGTTGTGATAATCAAGGCTCAGCCGCTGCAGATTGACGAAGCACGCATCGCGCAGATCGCCGCAGGAGAGCGCCTCGCAGTGCATGCAGCCCCTGAAATAGAGCACGATGAGGATCAGCTGCACCACGCCGATGACAGCATAGAGCGCGATGTACCCGCCAAAGCCCTCCAGGGAGCCTTTGGCGATGTAATCATCCACCACGCGGCTCTGGTAGAGCGGCAGGTAGAAGTCGATGAACGCCAGCAGCACATTGGAGATGACGGACAGCCAGAAGGCCGGCCAGGCTCGCTTCGTCACGGGAATGAGCCTGAGCCACGGCTTCAGGGAGAACGCCCTGTATGTCTTCTGCTCAGCCATTGCTCATCGCCTCCCCTCTTGCGCTCTGCATGGCCGCAGTTTTGGCATAGATGCCGCCCAGCGCGAGCAGCTCCTCATGCGTGCCCTCCTCGGCGACGCGCCCGTTCTCAAGGACGATGATCTTATCCGCCTGCATGAGCGTGGACACGCGGTGCGCAATCAGGATGAGCGTGGAGCCGCCCGCCGCGCCGCGCAGACGCGTGCGGATGGCCTCGTCGGTCTTCGCATCGACCGCGGAGAGCGAGTCGTCAAAGACCATCACCGGCGCGCCGGAGAGCAGCGTGCGCGCGATGGCGGTGCGCTGCTTCTGTCCGCCGGAGAGGGTCACGCCGCGCTCGCCGACGATCGTGTCGTACCCCTCCTTGAATTCCTGCACGGAGGTGTAGAGGCAGGCGTCCTTCACCGCCTCGTCCACCTGCTCGGCGGAGGCGTCCGGCGCGGCGATCATGATGTTCTCGCGGAGCGTGCGCGAGAAGAGGAACGGCTCCTGCAGCACAACGCCGACGCCCCGGCGCAGCTCCGTCTGGTCCATATCCCGCAGATCCACACCGCCGATGGTGATGCGGCCCGCCTGCGGATCATACAGCCTGGCCAGCAGCAGCGCGACGGTGCTCTTGCCGCTGCCCGTCTCGCCGAGGATGCCCAGCGTCGAGCCGCCGGGAATGCTGAAGCTGACGCCGCTGAGCACGGGCTTCTCCTCATAGGCGAAGCTCACGTCCTCAAAGCGGATCTCCCCGCGCATATCTGCCTTTACGGGCTGCGCAGGCGCATGCTCCTCTTCGGATTCGATGATGTAGAGCAGGCGGTCGATGGATACGCCGACCTTGCTCATGTTCGTGATCACGCGTCCGAGGCCGCGCACGGGCCAGTTCATCTGCTTGGTGTAGTTGATGAAGGCCAGATAGGTGCCCAGCGTGATCTCTCCGCTGACGCACATGTGCACGCCGAGGATGATAACCAGGAAGAGCTGAACAAAGCTCGTCGTATCGCCGAACGTCCAGAAATTGGACATCATATGGCCCATCTTGATCCAGAGCGAGGTGTGCGTGCCGTTGCGCGCGCGGAATTTATCCAGCTCGTCGCGCTCGCGTCCAAAGGCGCGCACCACGCGCACGCCGGTCAGATTCTCCTGCACGATCGAGGAAAGCGCGCCCTCCGACTCGTCAAACTCCGTAAAGCTCTTGCCGATCTTGCCGTGGTAATGGATGGACGTACCCACCACCAGCGGCACGAACGCGCACGCCAGCAGCGCAATCTTCACATTCATGGTGAACATCATCGTCATGTACACCGCGATCAGGAAGATCGTGCTGACGAACTCCACCACCTGATCGGCGATGAACGCGCGCACGACCTCCACGTCGGATGTGCAGCGCTGGATGATGTCGCCGGTCGGGTTCTTCGCATGCCAGCTGAAGGGCAGGCGCTGGATATGGCTGTAGAGCGCATCGCGGAGGGACTTGACAAAGCGCTCCGAGCCCTTGGGCAGGCTGGAATCGTGAATAAAGCCCACCACAAACTCAAGCACAGCCACCACTGCCGCCAGCGCGCAGGCCGCAGCCAGCATCTTCCCCGGCTCCAGCGCCGCCAGCCACGCAGGCAGACCCGCCGTCTCGCCAAGGAGCACGCCGTCCACCGTGTAGCGGATGACCTGGGTAAAGACCGTCCGCAGCAGCGTCGCCGCGAACGACGCGCCCACGCCGATGGCAAACGCCGTCGCTGCCGGGCGCAGATGATGCAGAAGGAGCTTTGTCCGTCTGCTGTTTTTGTTTTCGTTGCTTCTTTTGCTCATATTTTCCTCTGTCCGCAGGATATGCACGCGGGCTGCCCCTTCCCCGGGCAGCCCGGATATGCTGCTGAATGGTCAGGCGGCTTTACCCGGCCGCGTGTCAGTCAAATCGGAGGATCTCCTCATGGGATACCGCAGCGTAGACAAGCGGCTGCGGCGCAGGCTTTTCGTCAGACAGGACAATTGCGCTCTGCATGCGCAGGACGGCAGGATTGGCCAGCTCCGGCTTATTGAGATAGAGCGTAGCAAGGCTCTGCCCCGCCTTCACATAATCGCCCAGGCGCACGTCCATCACGAGGCCGACCGCCGGATCGATGACGTCCGTCTTCTCCTTGCGGCCCGCGCCCAGATCCTGCGCGCAGTAGCCGATCGCCGTCGTATCCATCGAGGCGACGTAGCCGTCCGCCAGCGCGGGCACGCTGATCTTATACGCTGCATGCGGCAGATAGGCGGTGTCCTCGCAGACGCGCGGGTCGCCGCCCTGCGCGGCGATCATCTCCGCCAGCTTGCGAAGGCCCGCGCCGCTATGGAGCGCCTCCATCATCCGCGCCTTGCCGTCCTCCACATCCGCAGCGATGCCGGAGGCGATCAGCATCCGGCTGCCCAGTTCGAGCGAGACGGCAAGCAGATCGCCGCCCGCGCGGCCGGAGAGGATATCGATGGCCTCCTTGACCTCCAGCGCGTTGCCCACATGCGTGCCAAGCGGCTGGCCCATGCCCGTCACCAGCGCGAGGATCGGCCTGCCGGCCAGCGCGCCGATGTCCGCCATGGTCTTCGCCAGTTCGATGGACTCCTCCACCGTCTGCATCAGCGCGCCGCTTCCGGTCTTCACGTCCAGCACAATCGCGCCCGCGCCGCTCGCCAGCTTTTTGGAGACGATGCTCGAGGCGATCAGCGGAATGCTGCCGACCGTGCCCGTCACGTCGCGAAGGGCGTATAGCGCCTTATCCGCCGGACAGAGATCGCCGCTCTGGCCGATGACCGCGCAGCCGATTTCCTTGACCTGACGGACGAATTCCTCCTCCGTCTTCTCCACCGAGCAGCCGGGGATGGACTCAAGCTTATCCAGCGTGCCGCCGGTGTGCCCGAGTCCGCGGCCGGAGAGCTTGGCGACCTTCGCCCCGCAGGCGGCCGCCAGCGGCACGAGTACGAGCGTCGTCGTGTCGCCCACACCGCCGGTGGAATGCTTATCCACGCAGACGCCGCCGATGGCGGACAGGTCAACCACGTCGCCCGAGTTCATCATCTCCATCGTCAGGCAGGCGGTCTCCTCCGCCGTCATCCCGCGCCAGCAGATCGCCATCAGCAGCGCGGAGAGCTGATAATCCGGGATACTCCCGTCCGCCGCGCCACGCGCGAACGCGCGGATTTCCTCCGGCGAGAGCGCCCCGCCCTCCTTCTTCTTAAGGATCATCTCCACCATATTCATGCCTGTCGCCTCCTCACATCATGTCAAAGGGGTCACAGCACGGAAAGAAGCGTCTCTTTCCAGATCTTTCTCTTTTCGTCAAAGGGCATCGTGTATGCCGGGCTCGTGCTCGGCATGCGGATGACACGCCTGCCGCCCGCCGCGCCCGCCTTCATAAACAGGCCGTGCGCCGTCCCGCCGTTGCACAGCACGGTATGGATGCCCGGGCAGGCCGCATAGAGCGCGGCAAAGTCGTTGTAGACGATCTCGCGCATCTTGCTGTCAAGGCTGCCCTCGCGCAGGCAGGCCGCCGCCGCGTCCCACAGGGCGAGGCCGTGATCGCGGACGAGCGCCTTCTTCTTTTCATAGTCGCCCGAATATGCCTCGCCGAAAGCGTCGAAGAGAATCGGCCAGAAGGCGTTTCTCGGGTGCGCGTAGTACTGCGCGTCGGCGAGGGACTTGACGCTGGGCATCGAGCCCACGATCAGCACCCGCGCCTGCGGCGCATACACCGGCTCAAAGCATTGGCACAGCATCTCACACCCGGCGGATGTCAAACGCCGCCGCTCTGCCCATCCTGTTCATCACCGCGAGGCCGATGCCCTCAAGGCCCACCGCCTCGCAAAGCGCCATCGTCTCGCCCATCTCGTCGAGCTCGCGCAGGGCGGCAAAGAGCCGCGCCGCCGCATCCTGCGGGTTTTCTGCGCTGCCGAGGCTGATGCGCGTGCGCCCGCCGAAGTCATGCTCGTCAAAGCCTAGGATCGCCACGCGCTCGCCCGCCGCAGCGGCCTGGTCATAGCGCGCGCAGATCGCCGCAATCACATGCTCCCGCTCGCCCTCGTAGATGATCGTCCGCGCCGTGGGCGCGTAGTGCTTGTACTTCATGCCCGGGGAGCGGACGATATCGCCCTCCGCCAGCGGGCTCATGACATGCTCGTCCACGCGCACAGCGCCGCAGGCCGCCTCCACCATCTCCGGCGTGATGCCGCCGGGACGCAGGATCACGGGAATCTCCCCCGTCGCGTCGATGACGCTCGACTCCACGCCGACCTCGCAGGCACCGCCGTCAAGGATCATCGGGATGCGGCCGTTCATGTCCTCATAAACGTGCTGCGCGGTCGTGGGGCTGGGCTTTCCGCTCCTGTTCGCGCTGGGCGCGGCGATCGGGCAGCCCGCCTCGCGGATGAGCGCGCGCGCCGTCTCGCTCGCCGGCAGACGGATGCCCACCGTATCAAGCCCCGCGCTGACCTCGGCGGGGATGCAGTCCGCCTTGGGGAGGATGAGCGTCATCGGGCCGGGCCAGTAGGCCTCCATCAGCCGCCGCGCCGCCTGCGGGATCTCGCGCACCAGCGGCGGGATCTCCTCCACGCAGGAGACGTGCACGATCAGCGGGTTATCCGCCGGCCGCCCCTTCGCCTCAAAGATGCGCAGCACGGCGGCACTGTCAAGCGCATTGGCGCCGAGGCCGTACACCGTCTCCGTCGGCATGCCGACAAGGCCGCCCTCGCGAAGGATCTTTGCCGCCTCGCGGATGGCCTCCGGTGTCGCCGGCTTTACAATCGTCTCTGTCTTGTTCATGGTATCTCTTCTCCCGTGCGGGCCTCCCGCCGTCTCAGGTCAGGTTCATCCTGCGCAGCTGCTCCTGCTGGTCGGCAAAGATCAGCGCGTCAAGGATCTCGTCAAGCTCACCGTCGACAAAGGCGTCGATCGAGTAGATCGTCTTGCCAATGCGGTGGTCCGTCACGCGGCCTTCATTGAAATTATAGGTTCTGATACGCTCGCTGCGGTCGCCCGTGCCCACCTGCGCGCGGCGGTCGGCGGCATAGGCCTCGTCCTTCTCGCTCTGCAGGCGTTCATAGAGCCGCGCGCGCAGCACGCGCATGGCCTTTTCCTTGTTCTTGAGCTGGCTCTTCTCGTCCTGGCAGGTCACGACCACGCCCGTGGGCAGGTGCGTGATGCGCACGGCGGAGTCCGTCTTATTGATGTACTGCCCACCATGGCCCGACGCGCGGTAGACGTCGATGCGCAGGTCATTCGGGTCGATCTTCACGTCGACCTCCTCCGCCTCCGGCAGCACAGCGACCGTCGCCGTGGAGGTCTGGCGCTTGCCGTTGCTCTCCGTCACGGGGATGCGCTGCACACGGTGCACGCCGCTCTCATAGCGCAGGCGGGAAAACGCGCCCGCGCCCACGACGGAGAAGACGGCTTCCTTCACGCCGCCCAGCTCGGTCATGTTCGCGTCCATCATCTCCACCCGCCAGCCGCGGCGCTCCGCATAGCGCGCATACATGCGCATGAGCATCGTGCCAAAGAGCGCGGCCTCCTCGCCGCCCGCGCCGCCGCGGATCTCCATAACGACATTTTTATCCGCGTCGGGGTCCTTGGGCAGCAGGAGCAGCTGAATCTCGCGCTCCGTATCCAGGATCTCCCGCGCGAGGCGGTCAAGCTCCTCCCTGGCCATCTCCTCCATGTCGGGGTCGGCCAGCATCGCCTGCGCCTCCTCCCGCCCGGCGAGCATCGCCTCATACCGGCGAACGGCGGCGTCCAGCGGCTCCAACTGGCTGTGCTCGCGCATCAGCGCGCGCCAGCGCTCCTGATCCTGCACGACGTCCGGCTCGGAGAGCAGCACGCCCAGCTCCTCAAAGCGCGGATGCACCCAGTCAAGCTTATCAAGCACCGCTCTCCCCCCTTTCGCCGCTCAGGCTGATTCTTTCTGTATGGTTTATTTCTTATCTCAGCTGCGCCGCGCAGACGCGCCAGTTCCCGCCGTAGTCGCGCAGCGCCCGCGGCGTGCCGATATGGCTATCGAGCAGCGCGCACACGTCGTCCTTCTGCTGCCAGCCGATCTCAAAGAGCAGATGGCCGCCCGCGTACAGATGCGCAGCCGCCTCGCGCGCAATCCTGCGGTAGAAGACGAGCCCGTCCTCCCCGCCGGCGAGCGCAAGCTCCGGCTCGTGCCGCACCTCGGGCATCAATTCCGCCATCTCATGCGGCGGGATATACGGCGGATTGGAGACGATCATGTCAAACCGCTCCCCCGCCAGCGCGGCAAAACAGTCGCTCTTGACAAAGCGCACCTGCACGCCGTTTTTTTCAGCATTCCCTTGGGCGATGCGCAGCGCGGTATCGCTCACATCCACCGCCGTCACCTGCGCCTCAGGGCAATGCTTGGCGATGGATACCGCCAGCGCGCCGGAGCCCGTGCCGATATCCAGCACGCGTCCGCCGCTCTCCCCGAGCAGGCGCAGCGCCTCCTCGCAGAGGACCTCCGTGTCATAGCGCGGGATCAGCACACCCGGCTCCACATGGAAGGGAAGGCCCATGAACTCCGTCTCGCCCACGATGTACTGCAGCGGCTCGCGCGCTTCCCTGCGCGCGCACATCGCCTCATACCGGGCAAGCGTGTCCGCCTCGACCTCCCGCAGGTCGTCAAATCGCATGCGAAGGCGATCTTCATCAAGCAGGAGCGAGAGCATCAGGCTCGCGTCATAGGCCGCATCGGGCACCCCGGCGGCCTCCAGCCGCGCACGCGCCCGCTTCAATGCTTCGCGGATGGTCATGCCTGCTCCTGCGCCGCGTCTTCAGCCTTATCGGTATCCGCAGCCTCGGCGGTTTCTTCAGGCTTCTCCGCTTCCTTTTCCTCTTCTTTTTCCTCTTCCTTCTGCGTCTTCTCATTGTAGACGTAGACGCCGCTGTCGAGGCAGTCCTTGTAGTTCGCTGCGCCGGCCTTCGCCGCCTTCATCGCCGCGATGGCAACCTCAAGCATCTTATCGTCCGGCTCGCGGGTGGTCAGATGCTGCAGCTGCAGACCCGGCCAGCGTAGGATGCGCACGATCAGGCTGTCGCCGCCATGGGCCAGCGCCTTGAGCACCTCATAGGACACGCCCGTGACCACCGGCAGCAGCAGCAGGCTGCGGCCAAAGCGCAGCAGGAAGCCCATTTTCTCCACGCCGAAGAGCAGGTAGATCAGCTGATCCGCCACGGAGCCGATCAGGATGGAGATGAACATCACCAGGAACAGGAACGCCGTGCCGCAGCGCGGATGCAGGCGGGAGAACTTCTTCGCATTCTCCGGGGTCAGCTCAAGGCCGGCCTCGTTGCAGTAGACGGTCTTGTGCTCCGCGCCGTGATACATGAATACGCGCTTGATGTCCGGCATAAACGCGACGCCCCAGATATAGAGGATCAGGATCGCGATGCGCGCAATGCCGGAAATGAGGTTGATCATCAGGCGGCTGTCGGTGAACAGGCCCGCCAGCGTCGCCGCCGCCGTGGGCAGCGCGACGAACAGGCCGAGACTCAGCACCACGGCCAGCACCATCGCCACCGCCATGACGACCTTATCGATATTCGCGCCGAGCTTCTCGGCGAGCCACTTTTCAAACTTGGTCGGCTCCTCTTCAAGGACGCCGAGCATCTGCGTGCTCTTATCAAGCGTATCCATGCCCATCTTGAGCATGGTCACCATGTTCACGCAGCCGCGGATGACCGGCCAGCCCATCCACTTATGCTTCTTCGCCAGCGGGACGCGGCGCTCGCAGGTGACGACGATCCTGCCGTTCGGCTTGCGCACGGCGATGGCGATGGACTCATTCGCCGGGCTCTGCATCATGACGCCTTCCATGACGGCCTGACCGCCGATATCCTGATACTTGGGCTTGTTTGCCTGATTCTGCTTACTCATGTTGTTCTCCTTCTTTCATCGGTATCCGCAGATACGCGTGTTTGATTCTGAATTGAATAATCCTCACTCACCTGATTACTCGTCGTCGAGCTCCCGGCTCTGTGCCTCCTGCCTCGCGGCGACGTAGCGCATCATGACCTCCAGCAGCGCATAGCACGCGAGGAACATCGCCGCGCCCGCCGCCGCCGCCGTCCAGACATTCATGCGCACGCAGAGTACCACCGCCGCAACGCCCACGGCGGAGACCGCCGCATGCACGGCATTCCCCCGGCGGCTGGGCCGGTCATGCGCGTCCCAGATGCCCTTGCGCGCATAGGCGACAAACAGCGCCACGCTCACCACGGCGACGACGATCACCTCGCCCGCCAGCTGCGCAGCCTGCGCGCCCATGAGCAGCTGCACGACGATCGCCGCAATCAGCAGCGCGTACATCCCCCACAGGCCGGTGTGCTCGATGCGGTACATATCCTGCATCTCGCGCTCGTCGAGCACATTCTTCTTCATCCCGGGATGAAGCTTCATACCGATTCCTCCTCCCAGAACAGATCGTTCAGCGTCTTTCCAAGCGCACGGCAGATGGCCACGCAGAGCGCAAGCGACGGATTGAACCGCCCGGCCTCGATCATGCCGATGGTCTGCCGCGTCACACCGACGCGCTGCGCCAGATCCTCCTGAGACAGGTCGCAGCTCACGCGCGCTGCCTTCATCCGAAGGTTTTTCACGCAGGACGCCTCCTTTCGCATAGGTGAGAACCACAGCGGTTCCCCCGCTGTGCATCCTCATGAGCCATTATAGGCCAGCAGACTTTGCATGTCAACTATATTTTACGTTTTATCGGATATATCTTTCCTTTTTCCGCAGGCATTTCCCGTCCTTCTTGACATCCAATGCCCGAGGGCATACAATGATAGATAGAAAACTATGCGCCAAAGCCGGGCGTCCCGGCGGAAGGAGCCCCATGAACACAAAGCGTACCCTGCAATATGTTCTCCTGCTCGTCCTGTGCTTCCTCGCAGGCTGCGGCGCGGCGCTCGCGCTGCATATCATTGATGCGAGAAACGAGGCGATCACCCCCATTTCAGGCGGGCAGACGATTGACTTTACCGAATATGGCTTCACGCTGACCGTCCCGGACGGTTACAGCCTTGCCAATTACACGGCGAACAACCACGCCGAGGGCGGCACGGCGCTCTTTTCCGGCTGTGCATTTCTTGAGCAGAACGAGCTTTACATCTACTGCTACGCCAACGAGAACGGCGATCAGCTCTCCGATTACACCGAGAAGGAACTGGTCAGCTACTACATGCAGGCCGGCGCGCAGGACGTCCGCCTGCGCACGCTCGGCGGCCGCCGCTTCCTTGACTATACCGCCGCCGTGCAGAATGGCAATCAGATCGAAATCTGGCGCACCTATGAGACGTGGGACAGCACGCATCAGGTCGTCTTTGAGACCCGCATGAGCGCGGACGACGCGCTGCCCATCCTTGCCACCCTCACCTTCACCGAATAAGCCCCTGCGCGAAAAGGAGCATTCCATGGCATTTGCACATCTTCATCTTCATACGGAATACAGCCTGCTCGACGGCGCAAACCGCATCGGCCCCCTCCTTGACCGCGTCAAGGAGCTGGGCATGGACGCCTGCGCGGTGACGGATCACGGCGTGATGTACGGCGTGGTCGACTTCTATACAGAGGCCAAGAAGCGCGGCATCCATCCCGTCATCGGCTGCGAGGTCTACACATGCGCAAACATGGACGACCACAGCATAACCGGCAGCGGCATGCGCGGCTATAACCACCTGATCCTGCTGTGCGAGACGCAGGAGGGCTATCAGAATCTGACGCATCTGGTCAGCGAGGGCTGGACGCGCGGCTTCTACTACCGCCCGCGCGTGGACATGGCCTGCCTGAAGAAATACGCCAAGGGCCTCATCGCCTGCAGCGCCTGCCTCTCCGGCAAGCTCGACCGCCTGCTGCTCGACGGCAATTTTGAAGCCGCCTGCGCGCACGCGCGCGAGATGGAGGCCGTCTTCGGCAAGGGCAATTACTTCATTGAGATCATGAACCACGGGCTTGAGGACGAATTGCGCGTGCTGCCCCAGCTCATCCGCGTCAGCGAGGAGACCGGCATCCCCCTCGTCGCCACCAACGACTGTCACTACCTGCGCCGCGAGGACGCCGCCGCGCAGGAGGTGCTCATGTGCATCCAGACGGGCAAGACCCTCGAGGATACCAACCGCATGCGTCACGAGACCGACCAGCTCTATCTCAAGAGCGAGGCGGAGATGCTCCAGCTCTTTGACAAGTGGCCGGAAGCCGTCGCCCGCACGGAGGAAATCGCCAAGCGCTGCAAGGTCGATTTCGTCTTCGGCGAGACGAAGCTCCCCCGCTTCCCCACCGAGAACGGCGAAACGAGCGAGCAGATGCTCCGCCGCCTGTGCGAAATGGGCCTCGCCGAGCACTATAACCCCATCACGCCGGAGGCTCGCGAGCGCCTTGAGTATGAGATCGGCGTCATCGCCAAGATGGGCTATATCGATTACTTCCTCATCGTCTGGGACTTTATCAACTATGCCCGCAGTCAGGGCATCGTCGTCGGCCCGGGGCGCGGCTCCGGCGCAGGCTCCATCGTCGCCTACTGCCTGCATATCACCCAGCTCGACCCGCTCAAGTACAGCCTGCTCTTCGAGCGATTCCTCAACCCCGAGCGCGTGTCCATGCCCGATATCGACGTGGACTTCTGCTACGAGCGCCGGCAGGAGGTCATCGACTACGTCGCCCGCAAGTACGGCGCGGATCACGTCAGCCAGATCATCACCTTCGGTACGATGTCCGCCCGCGCGGTCGTGCGCGACGTCGGCCGCGTGCTGGGCTATCCGTACGCCGAGGTGGACGCCGTTTCCAAATCCATCCCGTTTGAATTGGGCATGACCCTTGATCGTGCGCTGACGCTCAGCCCCGAGCTCAAGAAGGGCTACGCCGAGAACGACCGCATCACCAAGCTCATCGACATGAGCCGGGCGCTCGAGGGCCTGCCGCGCCATGCCTCCACGCATGCGGCCGGCGTACTCATCACCGACAAGCCCGTCACCGAATACGTCCCCCTGCAGCGCAACGACGAGGTCATCACCACCCAGTTCCCGATGGGCACCATCGAGCGGCTCGGCCTGCTGAAGATGGACTTCCTCGGCCTGCGCACGCTCACGGTCATCCGCGACGCGCTGGATCTGATGCGCGAGGCGGGCGTCGACATGAAGGCGGAGCAGATCCCGCTGGACGACAAGGCGGTCTACGACATGATCTCCGAGGGCGAGACAGACGGCGTCTTCCAGCTGGAATCCGGCGGCATGCGCGCCTTCCTTGCGAACATGAAGCCGCAGAACTTTGAAGACATCATCGCCGCGATCTCCCTCTACCGCCCGGGCCCGATGGACTCCATCCCCCGCTATGTCGAGGGCAAGAACGGCGGCGGCCAGATCCACTATCTGCACGAGAAGCTCGAGCCCATCCTCTCGGTCACCTACGGCTGCATGGTCTATCAGGAGCAGGTCATGCAGATCGTGCGCGATCTGGCGGGCTACTCCTATGGACGAAGCGACCTCGTCCGCCGCGCCATGTCCAAGAAGAAGCACGACGTCATGGAGAAGGAGCGCGAGATCTTCATCAACGGCCTCGTCGAGAATGGCGAGGTCATCGTCCCCGGCTGCGTGCGCAACGGCGTGCCGGCGGACGTGGCGAATCAGCTCTTCGCCGAGATGACCGCCTTCGCCTCCTACGCATTCAACAAATCCCACGCGGCAGCCTATGGCGTCGTCGCCGTGCGCACGGGCTGGCTCAAACGCCATTACCCAGTGCAGTTCTTCGCCGCGCTGCTCAACTCCGTCTCCTCCGACAGCGGCAAGGTCGCCGAGTATTCGCAGTACTGCCGCAAGCACGACATTCCCCTCCTCCCGCCGGACATCAACCAGTCAGGCCGCAAATTCTCCGTCGGCACGGATGCATCCGGCCGCCCGGGCATCCGCTTCGGCCTCGGCGCGATCAAGTCCTGCGGCGAGAAGGCGATCGATTCCATCATCCGCACGCGGCAGAAGGGCGGCAAGTACAAGGACATCTTCGACTTCTGCCAGCGGATGGACAACGAGCAGGTCAACAAGCGCGTCGTCGAGGCGCTGATCCTCTCCGGCGCATTCGACTGCACGGGCGCAAAGCGCTCGCAGCTGATGGCTGTCTACGAGGCCGCGCTCGAGGGCGCCGTGCGCACCCGCCGCGGCAACATCGCCGGGCAGATGTCCCTCTTTGGCGACGGCATGCTCGAGCTCACGAATCCCCCGCTGCCGAATATTCCCGAATTCCCGCTGCGCACGCGGCTGAGCCATGAGAAGAGCGTCACCGGCCTGTACATCACAGGGCACCCGCTCAGCGATTACAGCACGGCGCTCTCCCGCCTGCGGATGAACACCGCGCGCATCGCCGAGCTGCTTGAAGGCCCTGACGGCGGACTGGAGCACGACGGCACGAAGGTCTCCATGGGCGGCATGCTCACCGAGGTCCGCCAGAAGGCGACCAAGGCCGGCAACCTCATGGGCTTTGCGACGCTGGAAGACCTGACGGGCACGATCGAGGCGCTCGTCTTCCCCAAGGTACTCGAGCGCGTGAGCCCGGACCTCGCGCCGGACACGGCAGTCATCCTGACCGGCAGGCTCTCCATCCGCGAGGACGAGGAGCCAAAGCTCCTGCTGGATACCGTCGAGCCCTTGGCCTCCGATGCGGAAATCCGCGAAATGAAGACCGTCACCCCGCAGACCGTGCAGAGCGCGTCTGTCCTCCCCGGCTCAACGCTCTACCTGCGCCTGCCGACGGACAGCGCCATCCCGATGGTCAGCCCGGTCTTAAAGCGCCATGGCGGCGATACGGCGGTCGTCCTGTACATCGAGAAGACGAAGACCACGCTGCGCGCGCCGCGCGAATTGTGCATCACAGCGACGCAGGCGCTCATCGACGAGCTGAGCGACATGCTCGGCGCGAAAAATGTGGTGCTGAAATAAGTCAATCAGTCGAAGACAATGAACAGATAAAAGCCAAGCTGCATCCCGCGGCTTGGCTTTTTTGCTCTGTACATCGCATGTAAACACTATAAACGTCCTTTACAGTTCGCTTAAATTGGAATTGGTCGATTAGTTTGGAACAGGTTCAATTCCTCATGCACCAGCAAGAAATAATGCAATAACAATAAGTAATACCAATCTCAGATAGAGTTGGCATAATTCAAGGATTCCGGTATAATGCTCTTGGGGGATGAAAATGAGAGGCTAGACCGTCTCTGCATGACAATCAACCACCTTTCTCGTTATACCGTCATGAGCATTACTCAACGCAAGTGGATAAGAGACATTTTTAATTGAGATCAGTATAAAACCTCGTTGAGAAGGCAGGAGATCTGCGTTCCCAACGAGGTAACTAAAACCTTTATAGCTCAACAGTGGCAATTCTCGGCTCGAAGCAACAAGTTGGTCGCACTGATACAATTCTCACGCCGCTTGCTCTTTGTGGGCCCACTTTCATAAATGTCGCCAGCACTGAGGTTTTCCCGCCAAGACCCATAGGACCGATATTTGCTTCATTCACACGACGGGTGATTTCCTTTTCAAATTCAGACTGCACATCATATCTACCATCAACTTGTGCTTGAAGCATCATAGAGGTTGCCTCGAAATGACTCCTGCCAACACCTATCGCTAAGGTACAAGGGGTACAGCCCAATTGCGCAGCTCCTTCTTTTGCCCAGTTTACAATTTCATCTAAAACAACATTTGTGTTATGCTTGTGGAAAATCCTGAATGTTTTTCCACGGATTGCAGGTCCGCCTCCAAACATTAAAATATGCAATCTTATAACATCCTCATCACATTGCCGCAAAAGAATCGGGGCAGGCTCAACACCTGCAGAATCCGTATTCAATCCACCGCTTTGATCGATTCTCTGTCCATCATTTCCCATAATGCCCATAGGTCTTCCTGGCAGACCTCTAAGACCTTGACGAACGCCTTCTCTAATATCATCCAGCATTTGACCTGTTATGGCACGATTGGGTCCCACTTCCAATACTAGATGAGGAATTCCTGTATCATCACACAAAGGTGAGCGATCCTTTTCTGCAACTGTGGCATTTTCAAGTATTGTTTTGAGAACCCATTTAGCTCTTTCATTTGTTTCATTCTCTATAGCTTGACGATAAGCCTGCTTTTTATCCTCTCTAAATGTACTCCCGGCTCTTATAAGTCCATCACTCACAAGAGATATTATATCATTTTTCATAAATACTCCTCCCGTGTGCGGCTCCAATGATGGCAGGATACTTGTCTACCTTTATAAGATGAAGTGCCTCCATCCCCAATTCAGGAAAAGCAATGATCTTTTCTTCACTTGTTTTAGAACTAAGCAGGGCTGTCACCGGAGGAACAATGGCATATACAGCATTATGTTCATCAAGAGCAGCAATGGTTTCAGGACGGATTTCGCCCTTTCCCAAATGTAGTCTTATCCCTGCTTTGCTAAGCGGTTCAATACTGTTTTCGATTTCCAACTTGTTGGAACTGGTGGGACCTACGCCCGCAACACTAACTGCAGTATGAAAAATGATCTGACCTTCCAATTCAACCCCGAGAGCATCGACAGTTCCTTCTTGAATCATTTCTACTACGCGGGGAAGAACTGCGTCACGACCGCATAAGATATATCCGCTGATCTCCACCATATCGCCGACATGTAAATTTGAAATATCTTTCGCTGATACAGGGGTATTTAATTCTACCACAATGATTACCTCTTCGCCTTCTCTGATTATTCGTTAACTGCAAATAGTTTTAGGTATGCACCTTCGTTTTTTATGACACCAAATGCTCTGGCACGGTTATATATCTTTTTTGCCCAATTCGTATGCGGCTTAATTTCGTTCATTTTATTGCCGCCTGAACCTTTTACTACCCCGCCGTCAGTACCAAGAATCATACAAGCGTCATCGTATTCCTCTTTAGTAACTGCCATTAATGCATTAACGAATTTAATATGTGTAGGATGAATGACAGTGCGTCCAACGAAACCATTTGCTTTATCCAGAATAACCTCGCGCATCAATCCGTCAATCTCATTGTTAATCAAAGGCTTGCGGCGAATTAAATAGTCCTCAAAACCATGCTTGGGAAGTTGCTCAAACATTAGCTCTTTAGGTGCTCGGAAGTATTCCCAGACAGGACCGGAAATCACATAATCGTTATTACGCCCGCAAACATTTACAATATCCGATAAACATTCTCTGACAGTCATAATATCATATAAACTATAGTCTACACCTCTTCTTACGCCAAAGACAGAGCTGAAATCTGTACCGCCGACGCGCACCTGTAACACAAGGTCTTTATATTTATCTAGGATTCTTCGTATTCCTAAAAGCTCAGGCATACGGCTTTCTTTATAGGCAACCTCAGGATCTTCGATAATCGGCATACCATATAGAATTTCACCAAAACGATCATTTAAATCTTGCAGATATGCGAAATACTCATAACCATTCTCAGCATTAAACTTCGGAAAATTAACGCCACACAGAGACCTGACTTCTTGCTTCGTGAGTTTTTCACCAAAAGCTTTAAACTGTGCCAAATTACGAACGCGAACGAAAATCAGCGGAACATAGTCTGAATTGAGCTTTCCACTTTCTACTGCTTCTGTAACTGTCGCAAGTAAATAGTGTACGTTCTCCATTGCCTCAGAAACCTTTTCTTCCGGGCAGGCATCCTCGAAACACAGAACCATTGTTGTGAGCCCCGGAAGCGAGTGATTGAGTATTTTGGGCGTGAAGTCCTTAAATCCCGGCATATACATAGTGGCTCCCAAACAATATTGCAACAGTTCACGATCTGTATATTTGTTAAACGATTCAGGCTCAACGATAAATTCAAAGTTTGGATTATACATATGATGTCTCATAAACTTTTTATCCTTTCTTTAATCTTATACAAGGTTCCCTTTAGGACTCCAAATTGCTTCAGGATAGTATTCGTCAATCATCCTTTTTACTAAACTGCACTGTTTAGCACGTTTTCTTGCATCATCTTCCGTCGAGTCCCAAGAATGGGTTGCCGCTACAGAGCCACCGGTTTTAAGATAAATCGGAGAAGCAATCCTAATCATTTCAGGAACCTCGTAGTGGCGAATAAAT